>JAZQMO010000001.1:0-5906 GCA_045543495.1 Eubacteriales bacterium
TGAACTAGTCAATAGTTGGTAGACACAAAAAAAGAAAAAGTTAAGCCGCCAGTTCAATGCGAAATTGGACTGGTGGTTTTCTGTTAAGCTTACGAACAGGCCTGATGTAATTAAAGTAGTGGATCGCTTGATCAACAACGGAATGAATGTCATCATGCTTCCAGTACTGGAAGCGAGCACGTAGGACGTCTTTAAATCTCCCAAAGAAAGATTCCATCACAGCGTTGTCCCTCGGAGTACCGGCTCTTGACATACTTTGAATTATGTTGTAAGATTTAAGCAGGTTCACGTAACCTGCCGATGAGTACTGGGAACCCTGATCGCTGTGGAAAAGGATAGGGGTAGCAGTACTCTTTGTGTTTTTAAGGATCCTTTTGGCAGGATTGATCACGAGAAAGTTATCCAGAGAATCGCTCAATTCATAATCAATGATCTCATTGTTAAACAAATCTAAGAAACAGGAAAGGAAATACCATTTTCCTTTGTGGCGAATGTAGGTAATATCCGTAACGATCTTTGTAAGCGGCTTGTCACTGTAAAATTGACGCTTCAACTCATTTTTGATCTCTACGTGCTCCCGACCGGAAGGTTGGGGCTTTTTGCTTTTGCGAACAAAACCTGTAATACCGAGCCTTTGCATGGAACGCCAAACGGCATGATCGGAAACCCAAAGGCCCGTTTGAAGCAGCAGAGTATCGTTTACGGTGCGATATCCTTGATCCGGAAAGTGGGAATGAATATCCATCACCAGCTCGTCGAGCTTCCTGTGCCAAAGCTCGTATCGGTTCAGTTTTCCTTTCCGTTTCAGCCACTTGTAGTAACCGGATCTGGAAACTTCGTAGGCCTCACATAATTCTTGTACAGCGTATTGATTGCTATCTTTTTCAATCTGTGCATACATTTCTTGAATTGTGCTTTTCAGGCATCGCCCCCTTCTTGTTCTTTCGCTTTTTTTAACCGTATTAACTCCGCATTCTTCTTCAGCAATTCTCTTCTTAACAGTGCATTTTCGTATTCCAATTGCTCCATGGGGGTTAATTCTTTTCGGCTCTGGTATTTACACAATGGATTCCCCGGCTTCCTCTTGTTCTCAAGGGCACATTCTCCGCCTCCTAAGTATTGCTTCGTCCATTTGTGTATCTGTGATTTGTTGATTCCACTCTCCCTTGCTAAACTTGTTATTCCTTCTCCTTCTATATTTCTTTTCACCAGCGACAACTTCTCCGCCTTGCTATGACTTCGGTTCTTTCCTCCCTTGGGCCGTCCCATCTCTTTTTCCTCCTATACAAAAATGTTGGTAGACACTTTTTTTGTGTCTACCAACATTATATCATTTCAGCAAAACGCAAAGTCTTTTTTTCTTATCGGGGGAGCACCACGGTAAAGACGGAGCCCTGCCCGATCTTGGAGCGAACGGAGATGCTCCCTCCCGCCAAGGTGCAGATCCGCTTGGCGATGCAAAGGCCGAGGCCGTTGCCCGAGCCTGTATGGGAGGGGTCTGCCTGATAGCATTTATCAAAGGCGTGCTTCATTTGCTCCTCGGTCATTCCGATTCCCGTATCCCGCACGGTAACCACAATGCAGTCCATGTTTTCCAAGGCTTTCACGCTGATCTTCCCGCCCTCGGGGGTAAATTTCACCGCATTGGACAAAAGATTGGTCCAAAGGTGCAAAAGCACGTCGGGATTGCTTTCCACGGTAATATCCTCAAGACTGCACTCCAATTCCAAATTCTTCTTTTCCCACTCCTTTTCAAAAAGGAGAATGGCATCCCGCAGCTGCTCATCCAGCCGATACTCCTTTTTATCGGAAAGGATCTGCTGATTTTCAAAGCGGGAAAGGAGAAGAATGTTGGAGCTCATTTTGGAGAGGCGCTCCGATTCGGAAATGATGATATCGCAGTACTGCTGCCGCTCCCGATCGGTCAGATCGGGGTTTTTCAGCTGCCCCGCAAAGCCCTTCATGGATACCAGAGGGGTTTTGAATTCGTGAGAAAAATCACGGATGAAATCACTGCGGAATATTTCCGTTCCGCCCAATTCCTCCGTCATGGCGTTGAAGCTATCCACCAGCTCCTTCATTTCGCCTGTCAGATTCTCGGAGGAGACCCGAACGGTAAAATCCCCCTTGGCCACCTTTTTGGTGGCTCCGACGACCTCCTCCACGGGGCGAATGACATGGGGCATCATCAAAAAGTGAACCACGCCCGAGATGATATTCACCACAAGAAGCAGAATAATGGGCATCCAAACGTGGGCCAAAAACACCGTGGGCAGAAGCCGAAGTCCTCTTAGTATGATCAGGCACAAAATGGTCAAAAGGCTGGAGGACACCATGACCACCACCACAAACAGGCTGATCAGGTTTCGAAATCGGTAGGGCTTAGCCATTCTTCTTCACCGCCTTATATCCCAGACCGCGAATGGTCACAATTTCAAAATCGGAATTATCCTCAAAGCGCTCCCGCAAGCGGTGAATGTGCACATCCACCGTTCGCTCGTCACTTTCCGTATCAAAATTCCAGATCTCATCCATCAGCTGACGGCGGGTGAAGATCTTATTTTGGAAGGAAAGAAGCTTGAACAGCACCAAAAATTCCTTTTGGGGCAGGGTGATCTCCTCCCCCGAGGTGCAAACGGTCAGGGAATCAAAATTCAAAACGGTATCCCCGATCTCCAACCGATGGGAGGCGTTGATGTGACTGCGGCGCAGAAGGGCGGCAATGCGAAGGAGCATTTCCTCCTCATCCACGGGCTTGGTCATATAATCATCCGTCCCCACCAAAAAGCCCTCCCGTTTATCCCGCTTGCCATCCTTGGCGCTGATCATAAGAATGGGCAGATTGCAATCGGTCTCCCGCAGGGTGCGGGCAAATTCCAGCCCGTCCATTTCGGGCATCATAACGTCCAAAAGGATCAGATCCACGTGCTCGTGATCCATTTTTTCCAAAGCATCCATTCCGTTTTTGGCCGGAATGGGGAAATAACCGTTTTGCTCCAGGATCTTGCAGAACAAAAGACGAGTATGGGGATCATCCTCCGCAACCAAAATTTTAAACATATCTCCTCCAAGCATTCTTTTCCGAAATTGTATCATTCCTATGTAAACGGAATATGAAACGCCTTGCTTTTTCCCTCCGATTATGGTAAAATCCTTTTGCAAAGGAGAGGAAGCAAATGAAAACCGTACTGTTCGATTTAGACGGCACCCTTTTGGATACCCTGCAGGATCTGACAGCCTCCGTCAATTACACCCTGAGAGCCCTTTCCCTTCCCGAGCGAGGCAAGGATGAGGTGCGGCGCTTTGTGGGAAACGGTGTGAAAAATCTGATCCGCCTGATTTTGGGAGAAGAAAACCAAGAGAAGGCCGAATTTGCCCTTTCCCTATACAATGAGCACTACGCCCTGCACAAGGCCGATCATACCTCGCCCTACGAGGGGATCAGAGAGCTGATCGCCGCCCTTCACGGGGAGGGCCGCAAGATCGCAGTGGTCTCCAACAAGCCCCACGATGCGGTAAAGTCTCTGGTGCGGGAGCATTTCCCCGAAATTGAATTTGCCATCGGGCAACAGGAGCCCCTGAGGCGAAAGCCCTGGCCCGATATGCTCCTTTTTGCCATGGAAGAAATGGGCGAGGAGCGGGAAAACTGCCTCTATGTGGGGGACAGCGATGTGGATATTATCACCGCAGAGAATGCGGGGATCCCCTGCATCAGCGTGACCTGGGGCTTTCGGGATCCGGATTGCCTGAGGGAGGCAGGCGGCAAGATCTTTGCCGAAAATGCCCGGGCTCTTTACCGTGCCATCCGAAATGCAGACCAAAGCAGCCTATGAGAAAGGAATCTATATGAAACACATTCTCTTTGTTTGCCACGGCAATATTTGCCGCAGTACCATGGCGGAATTTCTGTTCCGTGATATGGTGAAAAAGGCGGGCCTTGAAAAGGAATTTTACATTACCTCCCGTGCCACCAGCACGGAGGAATTGGGAAACCCCGTTCATCCCGGCACCCGCAGAGTGCTTGAATCCCTTGGCATCGACTGCTCGGGAAAATACGCTCAGCAGATCACCAAAAAGGAGTGCGACGAGGCGGATCTCATTCTCGTAATGGATGAAAACAACCGCCGCAACCTTCGCCCCTTCCTCGGGGAAAACGGGCACAAGGTTCGCTCCCTGATGTCCTACACGGGAGTGGAGCGGGGCATTTCCGACCCTTGGTATACGGGAAATTTTGACGATACCTATCGGGATGTGGATGCAGGGTGCAAGGCCCTGTTAAAGGCACTGATCCGAAAAGAGGCTTGATGCCTCTTTTTTTATTGGATCCTTTTGCGGTAATGGGAGAAGGCGGTGGGAATGGCAAAGGCCTCCTTGATCTCCGAGGCCGTGACCCAAGAAAAGCCCTCCTTTTCTTGGGAAAGGGTGACTCTGTATCCGATCATATCCCATTCCAGGTGGGTGAAAATATGCTTGGCAGAGCCCAGCTTTTCCACCTTTTCCACCAAAAAGCCCTGCTCCTCAAGGAAGGATACGGCCTTTTTCTCCGTCAAGCGGGAGGGGGTATGGTAAAACTCCCACATTCCCGAAAGCAAGCCCTTTTCGGGTCTTTTTTGCAGGGCAAAGCGATCCCCGCAGGATAGAACGAACACCGTCATGGGCTCGATCCTCCGCTCGGCCTTGGGGCTTTTGACGGGAATCTGATCCCAAGTCCCTTCCCGCCCCGCCACACATTCCTCACGAAGGGGGCAGTCGTGGCAAAGAGGGGCGCCGTTGGGAATACAGATGCGCTCGCCCAATTCCATAATGCCCTCGGTCAGGTCGGCGGCATCGGCCCCCTCGGGGTACACCAAGCGAAGGCGCTCGGTCAATCTCTTTCGCACGGCAGGGAGCATAATATCCTCCCGATCACCCAAAAAGCGGGTGACCACCCGCAGAACGTTTCCGTCCACAGCGGGCTCGCCTTTTCCGTAAGCAATGGAGGCAATGGCCCCCGAGGTATAATCCCCGATTCCGGGAAGCTTTTTCAGTTCCGCCGCCTCCTCGGGGAGGGTGCCGCCATAGGCAGATATGATCTGCAGGGCGGCCTTTTTCAGGTTTCGGGCACGGGAATAATACCCCAGCCCCTCCCAAAGCTTTAAGAGCTCATCCTCGGGGCAATGGGCCAAATGAGCGATGGTGGGCAGACGCTCCAAAAAGCGGTGGTAATAGGGGATCACCGCTTCGATTCGGGTCTGTTGCAGCATAATTTCGGAGATCCAGATGCGGTACGGATCCCGCCCAACCCGCCAAGGCAGGGTGCGGCCGTTTTTCCGAAACCATAAAATAATGTTTTGGGTAAATTCTTTCGTGGGCATTTGTTCCTCTGAAGCGGGAGAACCCGCAAGTTTTTTCTTAAAAATATTCTACCACAAATCAGAACGTTTGACAATGAAAAGAAATTTTGTAAAAGGTGTTGCATTTTTAATTTTTTTATGATAAAATAATCCCTGCGCCGGAATGATGGAATTGGCAGACGTGCTGGACTCAAAATCCAGTGGTAGCGATACCGTGCGGGTTCGACCCCCGCTTCCGGCACCAACAAAAAACGCACTTTTGTCTACCAGACAAAGGTGCGTTTTTTGAATGATGTTTGCCTTCGGCAAAGGATGTCGTTTTACTAATGATGCCGCTGACGCTAATGATGTCGGCTTCGCCTAATGTTTTGTGGCAAACATCGCATCATTGCGACCAACGGGAGCAACATCATATTTGCGAAGCAAATGCATCATGTCGCCGCAGGCGATGCATCATTGAAATATCCTGAATTTTATGATATAATTAAGTATAAGGAGGCGATTTTGTGAAGGATAATAAGCTTGCAGAACTATCAATGGAGTTTTCTGTGGATATTATAAACCTTGTAAGGC
>JAZQMO010000002.1:0-2616 GCA_045543495.1 Eubacteriales bacterium
AATAGGAATTTGCCTTGTATTATTTTTTGCTCTGTAAAACGGGAGGACACAGTCCTCCCCTACGAATTTGTGATATTACTTTATCGAGCATACAGAAATTATCGATGCAAAAACGATGGTTTTATTAAAATTGGTTAGAGACAAAGAGGTGAATTTTTTTGAAATATGTAGGGGCCGACGTCCTCGACGGCCCGCAAGCCGTGGCCTTTGCCGCCGTTGGTTCGGGGTACGAATTTGTCTTACATTTGTAGGGACCGGCGTCCCGACGGCCCGTTTTGCACAAAAGAGAAAAGTAGCGGGAAAACAAATTCTGTTGCCTTTTCTTGTTTCTCTATTCTCAGAAAGTTTCTTTGCCACCTTTCTTTTCAAAGAAAGTAGGGGCAAAAACAAATAGGCTTTCCCGAGGGAAAGCCTGCTTCTTTTATTCTATTTCAAGGCTTGGATCTGGGCACGAACCTTTTCCATGCGCAGATCCAGGCGGGCAGCATCGTCAGCGCAACGCTTCAGCTCCTGAGAAATCTCCTCGGGCACGGCCACATCCTTCTTGTAGCGGATCTTGTGCTCCAGGCTTGCCCACCAATCCATGGAAATGGTGCGGAACTGCACCTCCACCTTCATGGGCTTTTTCTCATCGTGGAGAAAAATGGGGATCTCCACAATAAGGTGCAGGCTTCGGTATCCGTTTTCCTTGGGGGTTTCCATATAGTCCTTTTTGCGAATGAGGGTGATGTCATCCTGACTCAAAAAGGCGTGGCAAAGCTGATAAATATCGTCGGGAAAGCCGCAGATCACTCGGACTCCCGCCACATCGGCGAGATTCTTCTCAATGGCCTCCACCGTAACGGGAAGCCCCATTCGCTCCAATTTATCTGCAATGCTCTCGGGGCTTTTCAGCCTTGTTTTTATGGTTTCAATGGGGTTTCTGTCGTATTCCAGACTCAATTCCTCGCTGAGCACACGGAATTTGGTTTCCACCTCCATCATGGCGCAGCGGTAATAGGCCATCAATTCCTTATAGGGTGCTGCGTAGGAGGAGATCAGCTCCCGCAGGTCGTTTTTCAGTTGTGTTTTATCCATTGCTTCCTCTTTTTTGTTTTTCTGGATTGTACCACAAATCGTGTGGGATGTAAAGAAGAATAAGGGGGAAAGATCAAATTGATGTGAATTTTGGCCGCCCCCTTGACATTTTCTCCTCGTATGCTACAATAAAAAAAATAAATTGCAGTGAGGGTGTTATGAAAAAGCGCTTTCTTCGTGCCTTGTCCTTGGCACTTGTTGTTTTTATGCTCCTTTCCACGGCGGCTTGCTCCGCCCCTCAGCTCCCCTCGGATTCCGAAACGGAGGAGATCCCGAATACCGTTTCCACGACTGAGACCGTGGCGGAGCAGGAGGACGATGGAATTTTCAATGTGCTTCTTATCGGCTCCAGCTTTGCCTACCGTTTTCCCGATGAGCTTTGCGCCATGGCAGAGGAAATGGGCGTTTCCATGCGGGTGTATCACGCCTACGCCTCGGGCCTGACCTTGGCCACTCAGTGGAATTGGTTTCGTGCCGACACGGGAGATTACACCCCCAATCTCCACAAGACAAGTGACATTAAGGAAATGCGCAGTCCCACGGGCAAGCGCATCGTGGATTATCTGTCCCTTTATGATTGGGATGTGATCAGCGTGCATCAGACCCCTATGGGCTTTCGCACGGGGGATGTGGAGGAGTGCCGTCAGGGCTGTATCTATGCCAAGGCCTTTTATGAATTTTTGCGGGAGAGGTGCCCCGATGCCCGCTATATGTGGTATCAGATCTGGGGGATCAATGTGGGATATACCGCAGAGGATCCCGAAAAGTGTATCCCCGATCGGCAAAAGCAGCTTGCCATGCACAATGCTTCCCATACCGTTGCCCGTGAAATGGCTTCTCAGCACAAGGTGGACTTGGTTCCTGCGGGGGACGCTTGGGAGATCATTCGCTCCGAGACTCAGATCGGTGACCGACTGACGGGAACCGAGGAGAAGGAATACGGTGACAACCTCCACGATGGCGATGTGGGCGGTGGCCAATACCTGAACGCCTGCGTTTGGTTTGAGGTGCTGTTCCAAAAAAGCTGTGTGGGCTCCACCTGGCGCCCCGAGTCCTACTCCTTGGAGGAAGCGAAGATCCCTCTGCTGCAGGATGCCGCCCACCGTGCCGTGGCCGCATACTGGGGCGAGGATTACGCAAAATAAAGGTAGAGAGAAGAGAAAAGAGAAAAAAGTGGTAGGCTTTCCCTCGGGAAAGCCTATTTGTTTTATATGAGGGGGACTTTTGAAAAAGTCCCCCTCACCCCCCAAAACTTTTAGGTAAGGGAGAAAAAAAGAATACAACAGAAATTTCTTTGGTGTTGGTCTTTTGGTTTGTAAAGCGGGGAATTTGTGTTTTTCGTATAGAAATCTATTTTGCAAAAAAGAGAATTTTGCTCGGGCCGTCGAGGACGTCGGCCCCTACATATTTGATATCATTTTTGCCTCATATTTCTAACCAACCTTGACAAAATCTTCTTTTTTGAAAAATTGATTTGTGTTTGCTAGGTAAAAAATCCCCGCCAATCGGTAGGGGCCGACGTCCCCGACGGCCCGCAGG
>JAZQMO010000003.1:0-2000 GCA_045543495.1 Eubacteriales bacterium
CCCGCCTTGGTAGGATCAAAATAGAAAATGCAATATTCGCTACGCCGGATCATTTCACAATTTCGTTCCACATAGATCGCCTTGCCTGCTTTGCGGATGGCTTCGGGGAAATAGCTGTCATCATAACGCTCGGCAAGATAAGCCTTGTAGCGCTCGTCAAGATCGGGATACTCTGTCCGCACATAAATGCGCCGCAAATGAGGATATGTTTCCTTGCATTTTGTCACCACCTCCAGGGCAAGGCGATCAAATTGACTTTTACTTCCGAACAGAAAGGTATCCACCTTCCGGTTACAAACAAGCTCCTGCACCGTTTTCAAAAGCCAGCCTTTCACCAATTCGGGGTTCTCAATTTCCCGATGCCCGAAAAAGCTCACTGTCCTTTCTATACCGTTCTTTTTTTCGCACATATTTTCCCTCCCTTTTACAAATTATTATTGTGTGTCCGAATAGGATATATGCGTTATTTTAACATATCCGATTCGGATATACAATAACTTTGTGAAGATATAATCCATACGGGAAGGGAAGCTATGAGCATAGATTACAATTCCATCGGAAAACGAATACGAGAATTGCGCAAAGCCAAGGGGTGGACACAGGCAAAGCTTGCGGAGGAATCGGGAGTCGAGCCCTCCAATATTTCTCACATTGAGCGGGCCGCTACAAAACTCAGCTTGCCTACCATGATCAACATTGCCAATGCGCTGGGCGTGAGTTTGGATGAGATCGCCTTCGGCAGCTTGGTCAAAAGCTCCCATGTCACTGCAAAATTGATCAGCGAGGTCTTGTCCGATTGTTCTCCTGAGGAGCTTTGCTCCTTGGCTGAGGTAATCAAGACAACCAAGGCAGTTTTGAGAAACAAATCATAATTTTTCGCAAAAGACAACAGAAATTCATTTTCTGCTGTCTTTCTTTTTCCCCCTACCCTAAAAGTTTCTTTGCTCCTTTCTCAAAATTCTATCAACCTCTTTTGCAAAAGCTTCAACAATCTAACAAATTCTTTATACATTATACTTTTGCTCTATATATTAGTCAAGTGCTCAATTATAAATGCAGAATAGAATGGGCGAACTATGTATAATAATACAAGAGGGAGGGGATTGAAATGGCAAAACAGATCGACTTTAAAAATAGAGATCGTTTTATCCAATTGGGGATCGCCATCGCCGCTCTGCGAAAAATGCGGGGACTGTCACAGGAAATGCTGGCAGACAAAGCGAATGTCAGCCGTTCCCACATCAGTGCCATTGAAGCACCGGGCTTGGTTCGCCCTTTTTCCTTGGATGTGTTTTTTAACATTGCCGATGCCTTGGAAATCGATCCATCCGATCTGATCGGCGCCGCAGTTTTCCCCGATAAGATTATGAAAAACAAAAAATAGCAATACAAAAGCAGTCGCAAGAGCAACTGCTTTTTGTTTTTTATAAGGCCTCGCGGGCCGTTGAGGGAGGTTGTCTTTTTATCAAGATAAATTTCTGTTGTATTTTTTCCTT
This sequence comes from Eubacteriales bacterium, assembly GCA_045543495.1. Taxonomy (GTDB): domain Bacteria; phylum Bacillota; class Clostridia; order Oscillospirales; family SIG627; genus RGIG5579. The sequence goes on from JAZQMO010000003.1 coordinate 1,497, forward strand.
ACTCAAAGCTTCTTTATCTATTTTTATGTGGGGGTCTTTTGAAAAAGCCCCCCACACCCCTCAAAACTTTTCGCAAAGGGAAAGAAAAAAAGATACAACAGGAATTCATTTGGTGTTAATTATTTGCTTTGTAAAGCGGGGATTTTGTGTTTTGCGTATAGAAATCTATTTTGAAAAAAAGAGAATTTTGCTCGGGCCGTCGGGGACGTCGGCCCCTACAGGTTGGCGGAGAATTTGTGTTTTGCGGATCGGGATTTATTTGTTGTTGCTCTTTTGCTTTGTTTTGCGGACCGTCGAGGGGAGCGATGGGAGCGCCGCCGGGAGCGGAAACCGAGAAAAAGACACGGGGAGTCTTTTTCGATGCGTTTTCGACCGCCGATACCCGATTTTATCGAGCCGAATGGCGATGATAAAATCCCGGTATCAAGGAGTGTGTCACCGAATGGTGGCAAGGAAGCGACTTGAGCGAGTGGCCGTGGTCGCCAAGGCCCCCGAGGGTACGAG
>JAZQMO010000004.1:0-24735 GCA_045543495.1 Eubacteriales bacterium
GTATCACAAGCGTGATCGTACTTGTGTCCCTCCACCTCACGAATGGCACCGCACTCGTTACAGGTGGTATCGCAAGCATTGTCGTAAGCGTGAGGCTCTACCTGACGAATTTCATTACACTTGTTACAGGTGGTGTCGCAAGCGTTATCGTAGGTATGACCCTCCACCTGACGGATCTCGCCGCAATTGTTACAGGTGGTGTCACAATCGTGATCGTAAGCGTGACCGCTTGTCACACGCTTCTCGCCGCAGTTGTTACATTCCTCGTCACAATCGGAGGAGTAGCTGTGATTTGCGTTGGTGATGCGAACCTCGCCGCAATTGTTGCAATCCTTATCGCAATCGGAGGAGTAACTGTGACTTGCATTGGTATCACGAACCTCGCCGCATTCGTTGCAATCCTTATCGCAGTCGGCAGCGTACTTGTGCTCTCCCGCGGGACGGAGCGTGCCGCAGGTGTCACAATCGGGATCGCAAGCGTTTTCGTACTTGTGCTCGTCTGCCGTTCCGATCCACTTCGTTTCCGTTTCGGATTCGGTGATCTTCACATTGCCCTGTATCCCCTGAGCGGCGGTAAAGGCAATGGTGTTCATATCCGTTCCCGGAACGGTGACATAAGCGGTATCGGTTACCCAGTTTTCGGTCTGCTCGATGATAAGGGGAGCCTTATCGTAGCTGGTTGCAATGAAGCTTGTATCGGCATCCAGCTTGATTCTGCCGTTTCCGCCCAAAAGCTTGAGGGAATCGTAGGAGGTAGAGCGAACCAAGGGGCTGACCTTCAGGATAATGTCATTGGTTTCGGGATGCAGAGTCAAAGTAGCCTTTGCATCGGTGGTTGCATTGGCTGATACGGAATGAGCGGAAACAAGATTCTTGAAGGTGCCGCCCTTGATGATGAGCTGAGAATTGGTTACGGGAGCGGCGCCTATACCGCCGTTGTAAACCTTACCCTCGAAGGTACCGCCCGTAATGGTGGTAACAACGGAGGCGATCAGAGAGCCCTGCTGAGAGGAGTTGACACCCTTGGTAGCACCAAAGAAGCAAATGTCATCCCAACCGTCCTCGGCAAAGAAGGTTCCGCCGTAAATGTTGTTTTCGATGGAGATGTTGGCAGAGCCGGAGCGGTATCCGCCGATAAAGCCGGTGATCTCACCGCCGTAAATATTGTTTTGAATGGCCCCTGCAGGGAGGACAGAGCCGCCCCAGCCGCAGCCGTGGAAGCCGATGCTGGTTTGGGTTCCGTAGCCGATCTTGACCCCATCGTAAATATTGGTGACAACACTGTAGCCGGTGGCAGGATCTGCACCAAGCTGCCCTGCGGAAATGCTACGGGGAGCACCGAAGACGACCTCGGGCATATCGCCGCCGTAGATATCGTTGACGATGCCGCCGCCCACAACGGTCCTATATCCGCCCAGATAGCAGGTGAACTGCTGGGTCTTGGAGAACTGAGGAACCTTGCCGTCCTCACCCTTTTGGATCACATTCCAAAGCTTTCCTGTGATCTCGCTGCCGAGATTCAGGTTCGTACTACCGGAGAAGGTAGCGGTGGTCACAAAGGTAGGCTCAACGATGTTGGTTACGCTTCCGTCTACCGTAGCGGGATCATCCTCCGAATTTCCTCGGGAGGCGCCGTTGACGCTGCCGCCGAAATGAGTGCCGGAGAAGGTGTTGTGAATGTTGCCTACAATATCGCCGGTATTGCTTCCGCCGAACACGGTGCTCATGGTGGCATCGCCGAATCTGTTGATGATGTTGGCTGTGGCAAGGGTACTGTTTCGTCCGCCGTAGAAGGCAGCCTTGAAGGTTCCTCCCGTCAAAATGTTGGTGATGGTAGAACCGGTAACGCTTCTGACCTCGCCCTTGTAATTCAGGGGAGGCTCGGAGCCGTAAACCGCCTTGTTAAAGGTGCCGCCTTTGAAATGGTTGGTGACATTGGTCACAGCATTGCTACCGGAATAGGTACCGCAGTATACTGCTTCCTTGAAGGTTCCTCCCTCCAAGGTGTTGACCAGATCGTTGTATAGGTAGGTGTTGTGGCCAAGATACAATTCTTTTTCAAATACGGGGTTGCCGGAAATGTTGTTTTCCAGAGAGTCGATATAGGCATAAGCCGCACCGCACTGCACTACACCGGTGAAGGTACCGCCGGTGATGTTGTTGACAATGTTGGGGGCAGAGGATTGCTTCCAGGTGTGGCAGCCGCCGCCCAGATAGATGGTGCCGCCCAAGGTACCGCCGGAAATGTTGTTCACGATCTTCTTATCGGCACTGGTTACCTTGCCGCAGTAGAAGGAGTAGAACACATTGGAAATGGTACCGCCGGAAATGTTGTTTTCCACCTTACCGCTGATGACGGCTTTTTCCATATTGGAGGTATAAGAATCGGTGGTAGGTCCGAGCACTGCCGCTCCGATGGTACCGCCTGACATATTGAAGATGGCGTCACCGTAAATGGAGTGGATCGCACTGTTAATGGGGGAGTAGCGAATGTTAGACAAGGTACCGCCGGAAATGTTTACCTCAAGGTTGCCCACAAGGTCTGCATTGTTCATCACGACGATGCTGTCGGTGGCAGCAGCTTTACCGCCGCTGACGGCAATGGTGATATCACCGTTTACCGTGGCCTTTTCGGGTCTTGCGGTCTTGTTCAGGCCGTCGCCGCCCACCAGCTGCTGAACGATGCCGTCCTTCAGCTCAATGGTGGCGTGGGATACATCGGCGTTGCCCTCTCTTGCAGAGACTCGGCCAACCGTGGCTCCGTCGACCACAAGATAGGCTACCGTATCGGAGGGATCAAGCTCCACTCCCTGCACCTTTTCCTGTTCGGCAAGGTCTGCGCCCACTGCCGCAAGGCTGGGAAGAAGATCTCCTCCTACGGTGGAATCAAATTCCGTCAGGCTGCCGAGGGTCACACCCGTGACCAGCTTGCCCTTTTCGTTTTTCGCCTTCTTGAAATTCTCTTCGGTCCAGCCCTCGAAAACCTTTTGGGTGAAATTGTCACCGAAGAGGAAGCCGCGGGTATAATCTCCCGCACGGCTGCCGTTGAGAGTACAGCTCTTGAATTCAATTTCGCCGCAACCCGCAAACAGCTTCACCTCACTGTCACTGAGAGGGAAGGAGAGATTTTGGAAGGTGTAATCGTTGGCACAGGCTACCTTTGTCGCAGAAAATTTCAGAACGGAGTCATCCTGATTTTCGCCGCAGATCACAATGGGAAGCTTCTTGCCTTCTTTGTTGAATACGGTCTTGGCACCGAAGAGGACCGTGTCGGCATCGGTGGGATTGGAAAGATTGGTTCCGACGAAATTGATGCGGGCGGCCTCGGTGGAATTCCAGCCCACGGTTTCGGCAATCTCGCTGACCTTTTCCATGGCCTTTTCGATGGATTTATAAGGAGCCTCCTGGGTTCCCAGTCCCGTTTCGTCATTGCCCTGATTGCAGTCTACATAGAAATCTCTTGCCAAGGTGGCATTCCATACCACATTGACCGTGTAGGTTCTCTGATATCCGCCCTTGGCGGTCACCTCAATGGTGATGGTGTGGTTTCCTGTGGGAGAAAGGTTGTCCGTACCGCTTACCTTCACCTTGGCTCCTTCCACAATGGGAGTGGCCGAAAGCAAAATTTCGGTGGTTCCGTCCAAAACCTCGATCTCATATTCGGTTCTGTTTTCGGAAACAGAGGGGGAAACGCGGTAGGAGGTCTGACCGTCCTTGCTCGTAGCGGTGATGGCGGCGAGCCCTGCATTGTTTTCGCTGGTGTCGGGCTCACGGTTCAGATACAGAGCGTGGGGAACGGTCTCGGCGGGGGATTCCTCCTCCAGAGCCGCACCGGAAAGATCTGCATTAAAATGCAGGGTGCACTTGGGGGTTTTTGCCGAAGCATTGGCAAATACTGCCAGATCAAAGGCAAAGTAGCCCTTGGAGGGGAGAGAATCCTTGTTCCAGGTCTCGCCGCTGGAAACAACGGAATCCTCCAGATTCAATTCGCCCTCAATGCAGGCGATCCCGTTTTTAACTTCGCCCCAATAGGGAAGAGGATAGTAGCAGATGGCTTCCTGATCCACCGTGCTCAGATCCTTGGCGTTGGGCACGGTAAGGGCCAAATTGTAAAGGCGGCTCACTGCCTTTTCGCTTCCGTCGGCATTGTAGGCCTTGGCCGAAAGAGCGGCGATCTTACTGCGCCACCAGGATTCCAAAAGACGGACACCGCTTGTGCTTCGATAGGTGCGGAAGGTGGTCGAGGCACCGGAATTCATGGTGTGGGAGGACTCAGAGGAGCCGAAGCCCAGGAAGGTGGTCAATTCGTATGCCTGATATTCCGTGGATTCCATTTCGGGAAAGCTGACTGCCACGTAAACGGCACCGTTGTCTCTTGCCAAATGAACATCCACATATTCGGGAACGAGAGAAGAGGAGGTGATTCGGTTGCCCGAGGCATCCTCAGCCCAAAAGCCCTCGCCCAGCTTCAGGCGCAGCTGAGGATAGGAAAGGCCGTATTCGGCTCCCGTGACCTGACCGTCCATCACGGGACGGGTCTGCACCTGAGCAATGCCCAATTCCCTTTGACCGGGAAGGGGAGAGGAGAGTGCCGCAAAAGCAAGCACCGTGCCGGAGAGGAGAAGAACGGCACTCAGTGCCAAAGCAAGGATTTTATTCAGTCCGTGTTTCATTTTGCTTCTCCTTTCCTTAATATTCACTCAGAGCCTTGAGAAGCCCTGCGTCTCTTGCTTCCTGAACGGCCTGATGAGCCGCCGCCTGAAGCACGGGGATCTTTTCCTCGGCCAAGGTGTAGCCGGTGGGTCTCCAGGTGTTGCCCACACAGGAGTTACCGGTAATGGCCTCGTAGTAGTTGCAGGCGTTCAGGTACTGACCGCCGCCTACGTCACCGTCGTGGTAGAAGTCGCCGATGCCGCCGTTACGGTCGGATTTACCGCAAAGGGTATCTCCCACAAGGGGATTGGCTCGGGCGATCTGCCAAGCGGTACCGGAGGGGATCTTATAGGCGCCCGTGTTCTTTGTCATGTAATTGGCCAGGATCTGGTTTGCCATATAGACCTTGGTCTGGGTTGCCACGGAGTCACAGGGGTTGGTCTTGGTCTTTTCGGGATTTCCGATGACAACGCCGTTTTCATCTACGGCAACACTGCCGTTTTCATTGATGGTCAGATCAGCAAATTTATAGCCCCAACCGATCTGGAAGCCCCAGGTCTCGTGCCAGTAAACCTCGGCATTGGGATGATTGACCTCAAGATAACGGACGAAGTTGGGAACATAGGGGAAGTTCTCGGCAAAGAGCGTAGTCATATCCTTGGAGTTGTCGGTGTTCACATAATCCTGCAGAGAAATGTGATCCCAATCGTGCTTTGCCAGAATATCCTTCAGAGTCAGAGACTTGTTTTTTCCGCTGCCGTTGGGCTTTTCGGGGGTGTATTCCTCATAGGCGATACCGTCGCTGGCATCCACGAAATCGTTCATCAGCCAAGCCCAGTGCTCGTCCATATGTCCGCCGGAGTAGTAGACTCTTGCGGCGGTCAGATGGATTCGGTCTGCCTTGGCGATCTCCACCAATTCGTCCAGATAGTAGGTACAGAAGCTGGAGCCGAACATGAGAACGTAGATCTCGTCCACATAGCCCACGTTGGCGGTGTCATAATAATAGGGAGAGTAGCTGTAATAGTCGCCGTACTCCACGTGGTCATCGCTGTAAACCACGTAGGGACGAAGTGCATAGAACTTGGAGTAGTTTTCCGCCTCGGTGGTGTAGTCCACGGCAAAATTCAGCTTGTCCGTGCCGGTGCTCGTTTCGGTCTTCAGGGTGTTTGCCTCGGTCCATTTTAAGTTGGTGTGAGCGATGGCGGAGGCATCGGGGGCAAACAATACGCCTGCCTCCTTCACGTTCTTTGCCGCTACTCCCGACAGGGAGAGAGCGGCGGTGAAGGTGCGATCGTAGGTTTTGTTTTCATCCTTGCGTGTCACCGAAAGAGTGGGTCTTGCGGTGAATTCGGAATCGGATCTTACACCCATCAATTCCAAAACGGCGGGGGTGTATTCCCCTGCCAGATCAAACTCTTCCGAAAAAGCATCCCCAAGCTTTAAGGGCTTTTCTTCTCCGGGAAGGGTCAGATTGTTGGGGGTTCCCAGGATCCAGTAAAGGATTTCGCTGCCGGTATAAAATTCGTAGGAGAAGGTCAGGTAAACTCGGTCTGCTCCTGCCGGCATATTTTCCAGAGAAAGCTTGAATTCGTAAATGCTCTTGGTCTGTGCATAGGTGCCGGAGGAGTCTGTGCCGTCCTCGGCATCCCCGCTTACCACCTTATAGCCCTCGCCCTCAAGGGAAGCGGTGGAAAGGGACAGAGCATCCTTCAGAGTGAAGGCATCCGTCTGCTTTTGGCCGAAATTGAAGCCCAGGGAGGCCTCCAATTCATACTGTGTGGAATCGGTCTTTCGGGAGACTGCCTCCACATAGAAATACACGGCGTCAGCGGTGTAGGTGGCGTACAGATCCAGACTCTGGGGCAAATACTCGGTGGTTGCACCCAAAATGGGAGTGGATCCGTCCTTTGCTCCGGAGACAAAAATTCCCTCGCCCGTTCCGCTTTGCTGATTGTAGGATTCCAGCAGAGCATAGGAGGCATCCTTGACTCCGTCAAGGGTGGGAGATGCCGTCAGATAGATCTGACCGTGGCTTTGACCGAAGGTTTCCATTGCGTAAGGCAAGGGAGCCGTGGTCGTAGCGCTGACCTGCAGGGGGGTCAGGGCTGAAAAGATGGGCAGAAGCAGGGCAAGTAAAAGGGCGCCCGCCCCAAGCTTCCACAGGGTGTTTCTTTTCATGGCTTATTCCTCTCTTTTTCTTTTTGTATGAATTCACACGGAGATATACAGATATTATAACAAATCTACATTATATTTTCAACCGAAATCAAAGGGTAATATTTGCCGATTTTTTGGTTCATATTTCGGCGTTTTTCACAAAAAAAAGAGCCCTGAAAATCAGGACTCTGCTTTGCAAAAAGGGCACGCTCCGCAGCGAGGGGAGGGAGCCTTGCAGTATTCTCTGCCCAAAAGGATGATCCGATGGCAAAAATCGGCACGCTCTTCTTTCGGAACAAGCTTTTCCAGATCCTTCACCACACGGGAGGGCAGGGTGCTTTCCGTGAGGTGAAATCTTCCCGCCAGACGAATGCAGTGGGTATCAGCCACGATCTGCGGATCCCCGAACACATCCCCCAGCATCAGATTGGCGATCTTCTCTCCCACGCCGGGCAGAGCCATAAGCTCCTCCTTGGTCTCGGGAACCCTTCCCCCGTATTGCTCCGTCAGAACACGGCTCATTTCCTTGATCTGCGCCGCCTTGGTGCGATACAGACCGCAGGGGCGCACCGCCTCCTCCAGCTCGCCGATGTCTGCCTCGGCAAAGGCCTTGATGTCGGGAAAGGCCTCAAACAAGGGGCGGGAAACCTCGTTGACCCGCTTGTCCGTGCATTGAGCGGAAAGCCTTGCCATCACCAAAAGGCGGAAGGGATCGCCCATAAATTCCAGTGCGCATACCGCATCGGGGTATAATTCTTTTAACTTTTCACCAATGACCCGTGCCCGCTCCTTCTTTCTTTTCGGAAGAAGAGAGAGCGCGGGGCAATCCTTTGTTTTCATTCCTTGCTCCTTTTCGGGAAAACTACTTGTGCTTCCAATATATCCCCCTCTCGGGAAAAAGTCAAGAAAAGTTTTAACGGGACTTTTTTCCTCCAAGACTTGTTTTTTTGCTCCCCGTGGAGTAAAATAGGGATAAGAACTCTTATGGGAGGAATATTATGAATCAGATTATTGCTTTGGTGGGAATGTGCGGCAGCGGAAAAAGCGTGTGCTGTGAGGAATTCAAGGCCCGTGGCTGGGAGTACGTCTATTTCGGCGGCGTTACCATGCAGGAATTGAAAAAAAGAGGGCTGGAGAGAAACGAAGCCAATGAGAGAAGCGTTCGGGAGGAGCTGCGTGCCACCTACGGCCCCGCCGCCTTTGCGATTCTCCTGAAGGATCAGATTCGCGAAAAAAGAGAAAAGGCCCCCGTTTGTTTGGACGGGCTGTATTCCTGGTCGGAATTGAAGGTTCTGCGCGAGGCCTTCGGTGAGGAGCTTTGCGTGGTTGCCATTGTTGCGGAGCGGAAAAAGAGATACGAGAGAATTTCTCAGCGTGTGATCCGCCCCCTGACTCCCGCCGAGGCGGAGAGCCGTGATACGGCCGAGATCGAAAAGATGGAAAAGGGCGGCCCCATCGCAATGGCAGACCTGTTTTTGTTCAATGACGGAGACCTGGAAAGCTTCCGTGAAAACACCCGCAAGCTCATTGATCGTGCCGAAGCGGGAGAGCTTTGATTTTGTATCTCGGTTGACAAATCGGGGGAAATGGTCTATAATCGTCCCTGTCATAATTTTCAAAAACACCCCGAGGCAAAAAATAAAACGAGGTTACTATGGCAAATCAATCGAAACTTTTTATGGAGCCTGCTTACGATCTTCGCAGTATGATCGAAAAGTCTGCGCTCCGCTTTCCTGAAAAGGATTATTTGGTATACAAAAAGGCAGGCGGCTTGGAATCCGTCACCTTCTCCGGCTTGGAGGAAAGGGTGCGCGCCCTCTGCGAGGCCTTTTACAGCTTGGGTCTGGCAGGGAAAAGCGTTGCCGTTATCGGTGAGACCAGCCCCCATTGGATCATTACCTATCTTGCCACCGTGATTTCCGGCGGCGTGATCGTCCCCTTGGATAAGGAGCTCTCCCGTGAGGCCGTCTGCGGCTTTATCGGAAAGGTCGGGTGCAGTGCGGTGGTCTATTCCCGCAAGCACAAGGAGCTTTTTGAAAACGGGGCAGAGGATTATCCCACAGTAGAGTATTTTGCGGAATTTTCCATGAATGCCGAGGAGGAGGTCTCCTCTGACAAACCCGAAAAGGGCTTTGTGGACTTTTTGAATCTTCTCCATTACGGCAGAAGTCTCGCAGAAGCAGGCAGCCGTGAGTACGATGCCTTCCCCGTGGATCTTGAGAAAATGTGCGCCGTGATCTTTACCTCCGGCACCACAGGCACCTCCAAGGGTGTTATGCTTTCTCAAAAGAATCTGATCCACGCCGTCAACGGCTCCCATCTCTGCACCGGCTTTACAAGCGAGGATACGGTGGTTTCCGTTTTGCCCATTCATCACACCTATGAGATGACCTGCGGCATTTTGACTCCCCTGTATCTGGGGGCAACAGTCTGCATCAACGATTCTATGAAATACATCGTTCGCAATTTCCAGCTGTTCCGTCCCACGGGCCTTGTTTTGGTGCCCCTGTTTGTCACCACCGTTTATAAGAAGATTTGGGAAAACGCCAGAAAAACGGGCCGTGAAAAGCTGCTCCGTGGCAGTATGGCGGTAGCAGGAGCCTTGAAAAAGGTCAAGGTGGATCCTGCAAAGCTGCTGTTCAGGAGCGTGCAGGAGGTGTTCGGCGGCAGATTGAAGAGGATCATCTGCGGCGGCGCTCCCATGCCTGCGGATCTTGTGGCTCGGTTTGATACCTTCGGCATCAAGCTTTGTCAGGGCTACGGCATTACTGAGTGTGCCCCCCTCATCAGCGTGGCGCCCGAGGAGGATAACCGTGCCGGCTCCGTCGGCCCCACCATCCCCGGCCTGACCGCAAAGATCGATGTGGAGGAAGAGGAAAACGGCCATCAGATCGGTGAGATCATGGTCAAGGGCCCCAATGTGATGAAGGGCTATTTTCAGGATCCCGAGGCCACTTCTGAGGTTATGAGCGGCTCTTGGTTCAGAACCGGAGACTACGGCTATATGGATGAAGACGGCTTCCTCTATATCACCGGCAGAAAGAAAAACGTCATCGTTCTCAACAACGGTAAAAACGTATTCCCCGAGGAAATTGAAGAGTACTTGGGCAAGATCGAGCTCATCAAGGAGTGCGTGGTCATCGGCAGAACCGCCGAGGACGGCACCGTGGTGGTCACCGCCCTGATCTTCCCCGATTTTCTCCGTGCTCAGGAAATGGGCCTTCCCGAGGATATCAATGAGGTTGGCAAGGTGATCAAGGATGAGATCGCATCGCTCAACCGCACTCTCCCGTCCTTCAAGCAAATTCGTGGCATCGAAATGCGTCGCACCGAATTTGAGAAGAATACCTCGAAAAAAATTATCCGATACAAAATCAAATAGGAGCTTATTATGTTTGAAGAACTGAAATCTATTTTGACCGAAGAATTGAATGTGGATCCTGCACTGGTGGTGCCCGAAGCAGAGTTTGTCAACGATCTGAAGCTGAATTCTCTGGAGATCGCCGATTTTATCGTGATGTGTGAGGATAAGTTCGGTGCCGAAATTGAGGAAGAGGATATTCACAAGATCCTGACCGTTCAGGACCTTTGCGATTACATCGCAAGCCATGCCTGATCGGGAGCTGCATATCGTACTGGTAGAACCCGAGATCCCGCAAAATACAGGAAATATTGCAAGAACCTGCGCCGCCATCGGCGCAGTTTTGCACCTTATAGAGCCTTTGGGCTTTGAGATCAGCGACCGCTATTTGAAGCGGGCGGGTCTGGATTACTGGCAGTATTTGAAATTGGAGATCCATCCTGATCTGGAGGATTTCTTCGCCAAAAATCAGGGCAATTTTTTCTTTTTCACCACCAAGGGGAAATATTCCTATCACGAAAAGCAGTATGAGGGAAAGGTCTATCTTTTCTTCGGCAAGGAGACCCGTGGTCTGGATGAAAAATTGATTCTGGAAAATCTTTCCCGCGCCGTGCGACTGCCCATGCATCCCGAGATCAGAAGCTTGAATCTGTCCAATTCCGTGGCCATCGCCTCCTATGAGGTCTTGCGCCAATGGAATTTTGAGGGCTTTTGCATGCAGGGAAAATTCAAGGAGGAGTCGGAGTGAATAAGCTTTTGAAATGGCTTTTACCTCTGTTGACCGTTCTTTCTTTACTGTATATCTTCTCCAATTCGCTTCTTACTTATAGCGAAACAGAAAAAAAGCAAGATAAGCTTTTGACCTCTGTGGAAAAAGTAGTGGAAGCGGTAACGGATCAGAAGATCGAGCTGGATCGCAAGTCCATCGTTCCCGCAAAATTGGCTCACGTGTTTGAGTACACCCTGTTTTCCTTTCTCTTGACCTTTTCTGCCTTTTATATCCACACCAAGGAGCGGGTGGATCTGTTTCAGATCAAGTACACCTGTCTTTTCGTGGGTCTTGCGGATGAATATCTGCAAAGTCTCGGGCAGGGGAGAGGAAGCCGCCTGACCGATGTGATGATCGATTTTACCGCCTGTCTTGTCGGCCTGTCCTTGGCACGCCTTGTCTACAGGATCTATGAAAGGAGAAAAGCAAAATGAAAATCGTCTTTTTGGCCTTGGATTTTCTCATTCCCGCCTTTTTCTTCTTTTTGGGACGTTGTGGGAGAGGAAAGGTGAGACGGTGCCTTGTCTCTGCCTCTCTTTTGATCTTCCTTTTGGTCGCCCTGTTTGTGCCCTTTGCCTACCCCTATTTTTCCCTTGCGGCGCAGGGGATCGGCACCGCAGGCATCCTGTTTTGTCAGTGCCTGTTTACCTATCTTGCCTTACATCAAAAAGTGATCCTTTTGTAAATTGAGCAAAAGGGTCACTTTTTGCAAATTCCGAAACGGAAGGTGAAACTATGATTTATGCTTTGAAAAAAGGAGATCTCGTCCTTCAGGTGGAGTCTCTCGGCGCACAAATGATGAGCCTGACCTATCAGGGCAGAGAGACCCTGTGGCAGAGGGAGGCCTCCATTTGGAACGAAAGCGCTCCCACCCTCTTTCCCTTTATCGCCCGCCTGTATCAAAAGGCCTATACCTACAAGGGAAAAACCTATCCCATGACCCTCCACGGCTTTGCTTATGCAAAGGAGTTTTCCGTGGTTCGTTGCTCCGATACCGAGCTTTCTTTGGAGTTGAAGGATAGCCCCGAAACCCTTGCGGTCTATCCATTTCCCTTCCTCCTTCGCATTACCTTCACCCTGACGGAAAACAGCGTGAGGATCCTCTACGAGGTGGAAAACAGGGGAGAGAACGCCATGTATTTTGCCGTGGGAGCACACCCCGGCTTTGCCCTGCCCTTTGAGGAGGGGGAGGGCTTTGAGGATGCCGTTTTGGAATGGGATCCCCCTTGCCGTCCCACCCTGATTGACTTTACCGATTCTCTCCTCCGTAGCGGAAAGGAGGAGGAATATCCTCTTGCAGAGGAGAAATACCTTCCCCTTCGCCACGAGCTCTTTGATCGGGATGCCCTCGTGTTTCGCGGCATCTCCCGCTCGGTCACCCTGTATTCCCGTGTCAGCGGCCACAGCATTACGGTCTCCTACCCCAATATGCCCTACCTCGGCATTTGGCAGCTGCCCCACTCCCGTGCAGGCTACGTCTGCATTGAGCCTTGGTCCTCTCTTCCGGGGAGAGACGGCGTGGTGGAGACACTGGAGAAAAAAGAGGATCTGATCTGTCTGGAAAAAGGGGCGGTGTATGAGAGCCCCGTCACCGTCACCTTCCAAAGGAGAAAAGTATGAAATACGATCTTGTTGCTCTGGGAGAGCTGCTTATTGATTTTACCCCTGTTTCCGAGGGGGAAGGGGGCCTTCCCGTTCTGGAGGCCCACGGTGGCGGTGCCCCGCCCAATCTTTTGGCCGCCCTGTCCCGCTATGGGGGAAGGGGCGCCCTGATGGCAAAGGTGGGGCGGGATCGCTTCGGAGAAATTTTGATTCATCGTTGCGAGTCCTTCGGCATTGGCACCGAGGGCATTTTAATGACCGATCAAGCCTTTACCACCCTGGCCTTTGTAACCCTTGGGGCAAACGGAGCACGGGATTTTTCCTTTGCCCGCAAGCCCGGTGCGGATACCACCCTTTCGTATGAGGAAATTGACCTCGCCCTTTTGGATTCCGCCCGCTTTTTTCACCACGGCACCCTGTCCCTGACCCACGAGCCCGCCAAAAGCGCCACCCAAAGGGCGGTGGAATACGCCAAGAAGAAAGGCAAATTCATCACCTTTGACCCCAACCTTCGCCCACCTCTTTGGGAGAGCTTGGACGATGCACGAGAGGCAATGCTCTGGGGCCTTCGACATTGCGATCTTGTAAAGATCAGCCACGAGGAGGTGCAGTTCCTCTTTGGTCTGGAGCCTGAAGATGGTGCCCGCCATATTGCCGAGCAGTTCGGTGTCAGCGGCGTGTTCGTCACAGGGGGCGAAAAGGGCGTTTGGTATCAAACTGCCTTGGCTCGGGGCTTTGTTCCCGCCTTTCCCGTCACGGCGGTGGATACCACGGGAGCAGGGGATATCTTTTTCGGCTCTCTCCTTTCCGAGATCATTGCGGCAGGAAAAACCCCCTCGGAGCTGGACGAAGCCTTTTTGCAAAAGGCCCTTCGCTTTGCCAATGCCGCCGCAGGCCTCTCTACCACCCAAAACGGCGGAATGGAATCCGTTCCCCCGAAAGAAGCCGTCTTGGCCCTTTTGAATGTATAAAAAACAGGCACATCCTTTTCTTTATCTTAACATAAAAAAAGATGGTAGACACGGTTTTTTTCGTGTCTACCATCTTTATACTATTTCACTTTTCGAGCAGTTTTTTTCTTTACAGATTGTAGTATTTTTCAAATTCGGCGGGGTGGGGGATCTGAGAAAGCTCACGGCACTCGGCTCTCTTGGCCTTGATCAGATTTTGCAGCAGCTCCTCGGGGAATACACCGCCTGCGGTCAGGTAGTCATGATCGGCTTCCAGTGCATCCAAAGCGGCATCCAGACTGGTGGGCAGACCCTTCAGCTTGGCCTTTTCCTCCTCGGGGAGGGTGTAAAGGTTTACATCGTACGGGCCCCATCCGTTTTCGTGGGGATCGATCTTGTTCTTGATACCGTCAAGACCTGCCATGAGAAGTGCCGCATAGCAGAAATAGGGGTTACAGGTAGCATCGGGGTTGCGGATCTCAAAGCGGCGCATATTGGGGGTCTTGGCGTAAGCGGGAATACGAATGACTGCACTGCGGTTGCTGGTAGCATAGCCCACGGTAACGGGAGCCTCAAAGCCGGGCACCAGTCTCTTGAAGGAGTTGGTGCTGGGGTTGGTGATGGCGCACAGAGAGGCGATGTGCTTCAAGAGACCGCCCATAAAGTAGTGTGCCTCACGGCTCAGGTGAGAATAACCGTTGTCATCGCTGAATACGGGCTTGCCGTCCTTCATAAGAAGAATGTGCACGTGCATTCCGTTGCCTGCCTCGCCGTATACGGGCTTGGGCATAAAGGTTGCGGTCTTGCCGTGGCGCAGAGCGGTGTTGCGAATGATGTACTTGATCATCATGGAGGCGTCGGCCATTTCGCTCATCTTGCCAAGCTGAGGCTCGATCTCAAACTGACCTGCGGCGCCCACCTCGGGGTGATGGTACTTGATCTTGATGCCCGCATCAGCCATGTGCAGACACATTTCGCTTCGACATTCGTAGGTGGGATCAAAGGGCTTGGCAATGTGGTAGTTCTTCTGCTTGGGTACCACAACGCCCATTCCCTCGTTGGCTCCGTTCCAATGTGCCTGATTGACATCCAGATTCATGCTGATGTCGGAGGGGTGAACATTCCAGCCCACCTGATCAAACAGGTAAAATTCAAATTCGGGCAGAATCAGCATGGTGTCGGCAATGCCGCTGTCCTGCATATACTTTTCAGCCGCCAAAACAATGTTTCTGGGGTACTGTGCCAAGGGGCGGTTGTCGGGATGGCCAATGATCATGGCGTTGCCCGTCATGGAAAGGGTGGGAATATCGCAGAAGGGATCGATCACCGCAGTGTCGGGATCGGGAATGAATACCATATCGCTCTTTTCTACCACAGCGTAGCCGTAGTTGGAAGCATCAAAGCCGATGCCCTCCTTCATGGTATCCTCGGAAAAGTTTTCAGCAGGAATGGTTACGTGACGGAATTGACCGTGAATGTCAACCATTTTAAAGTCTACCATCAGAATTCCGTTGTCTTCGATCATTTGCATGATCTCTTTTACGCTTCTTGCCATTGTTTCACTCCGTTCTCTTTAAAATTAAAAAAGAAAAGGTGAATCCAAATGGATTCACCGTTGGTGGAGGCAAAGGGACTCGAACCCCTGACCCTTCGCACGTCAAGCGAATGCTCTACCAGCTGGGCTATACCTCCGTATGGGCGGGACAAACGTCCATCCGTTGAGTGGATTGTAGCACAGCCCAAGGGAAAAGTCAAGAAAAAACATTAAATTCTCCCTGCAAAAGAAATTTTTTTCATAAAAACATTTTGAACCACTTGATTTTTTTCCTTTCCTGTGATATACTCCCCTTTGTTCGGAGACATAGCTCAGCTGGTTAGAGCGTACGGTTCACATCCGTAAGGTCGGGGGTTCGATCCCCTCTGTCTCCACCAAACAAAAAACCACCCGATCGGGTGGTTTTTTGTTTGGTGGAATGAAGCGCACCTGAAGGTGTATGAAGAATGAAGTCGCCTTTGGCTATGAAGCGCGCCTTCGGCACATGGGGAGCAAAAAGTGCGCTTTGCTTCACGGGAGCGAATGCGAGTGCTTCATATTGTGCGTAGCGCAATGCATCATATCGACGAAGTCGATGCTTCATTTCTGCAACCGTTCAAATTCATCCACCAAACGAAAAAATTCCACCGTGATCTTGATACAAGGTTGCGGTTATTTTCTTTTTATGGTATAATAAAGAAAAGGCGGTGATCATATGCTATTTCCTGTATCGAATTTAGTTCTGCTCTTATTTGGATTGTTTACATATATGCATTTTAGAAATGGAGTCTATGCGTATTGCAGGACATCAAAAATGAGCAAGAGCTATATTCGCAAGAACACAAAAGGAATCTCAAATTTTTGGTTGTATTCACAGCTCCATAAAAACAATAATCTCGGAGCTTTATATTACCTCAACTTAATTTATTTATTTTGCCTGATTGCATTTTTGATTGTTTTTCCTTTTTCGTGGATCTCGGTTTTGAAAATACCCGTTATGATTATTGGTATCTTATTGGGATTAGCCACCATTCCTGTGTACTTCAAATCTTTAATATATACAAATATTGAAGATGTTGGGCAAGCTTTTGTGTTCTTTAAGGTGTTCAAGGGACTCAACGGAAAAAGCCGAAGATTTGCCACTATATTTGATTGGCTATTCTGTGTTCTTCCGCTTGCACTATACATTTTCTTTATAACGAGATGAATTAGCTTTTTAGTAAAATGCACCCCCCTAAATCCAATTTGCACCCCCTTACTCAAAATGCACCCCCTAAAATGACTTTGCACCCCCTTGCTTCAAAAGGGGGTGCATTTGTATCAAAATTAGGGTCATTTGCCAAACAAAAAGACACCGCTTGTCAACGGTGTCTTTTTGTTTGCAGCTTTCTCCTCCCGAGCGGGATCAGATCCTTGCCACGCTGTCTCTTGGGATCAGTCGGGTCTGAATGACGATGGTCTGTCGGACCCCGAAGCCTGAATTCTGCATCTTCTTTTGCAAAAGCTCCCAAGCGATCTGACACACCTCTTGGGGCTTGGTATCAATGGTGGTCAGGGAAGGCTTTGTGTATTCGCTTGTGCTGATGTTGTTAATACCAACCACAGAGACATCCTGCGGTACCTCAAGTCCCGCCGATTTCAGCTGACGGATCGCACCGTAGGCAATGCTGTCATAGGCACAAATGATGGCCGTGGTATCCGGTCTTTCCTCCAGCAGACGGCAGATCCCGTCCTCTCCTGCTTTCTCAAAACGGAACGGGCTTTTGATCACCGCCGTTTCCCTACAGCCGCGCCCTGCGACCGCCTCCAGAAAGTATCCTTCCTTGACCGTTGTCAGCATCTCGCCGAGAAAGGCGATCTTGGTGTGCCCGCAATCCATCAGATGCGCTACCGCCTGATCCAGCGCTCCTCTAAGATCCACCTTCACAAAGTCCACATAGGATGCTTGGTTGGAAAAGAGGGCAACAATGGGTCTGTCATAAGCCTTTTTGATGGGGGCTTTCAGATTGAAAACGATCAGCCCGTCCACCTTGAGATAGGCAATGTAGTAGTCGATCAGCTCCGCCTGCTTTGACGGGCTGAAATGATCCTCCGATACCACGCACATCCCGTCGGCCTCCTCGATCAGCTCCCGCAGGCTGTTAATAAAGCAGGCGTAATAGTTGCTGATCAGCTCGGAGCAGATAATGGCAACCACCTTTTTGTGATATTTTCCCTTGAAAAAACGGTTATAACAGCCATACTCCTTTGCCAAACGAAAGATATGCTTTTTGGTTTCCTCGCTGACATCATCCGCCTCGCTGAATGCTTTGGAAACGGTAGATACCGATACATTGGCCAGCTTTGCCAATTCCTTCATGGTCATAAAAAAACACCTCGTCGGGATTATACCATGGATAAAGCCCTCCGTCAACAATTTTCGAAAAAGTTTCGCTTTCCGTTTCGTTGACTTTCCGTCACGGCGTTGCTATAATGACCTCATCAGGAGGTAATACATTATGTGCACAGTATCCATTCGCTTTGAACAGGCAATGGGCCCTATGAAACCCATGCATGCGGTGAACAACGGCCCTGCCCATGCCCTCTCTAACGAATCTATCAACAACTACGAGGTTTGGAGAGAAGCAGTATCCCCCTTGCCCCCAATACGGTTGTACTCTTGAAATCCCATAAAACAAATTCATAAAAATCAATCAAGGAGAGAATGAATATGAATAAAATGATGATCGGCTGGTCTGAGATCAGCATCACGCCCGACAAAAAGGTATCTCTTTCCGGTCAGTTTGCCGAAAGAATTTCAACTCACGTAGAAAAAGAACTGACTGCAACCGCCATGGCAGTGCAGGTGGGCGAGGAGCAGATGGTGCTGGTGAGCTGTGACCTGGTAGGCGTGGCTTGCAATCTGGTAGATGCAATTCGCGAAACCTTAAAGGGCAACACGGTGGGACTTGACCCCGCAAAGGTCGTTTTCTCGGCGATCCATACCCACACGGGCCCCATTTACCCCCGTACTCAGCGCAGCGGCGGACACTTTATGTCCAACAGCTCCCGCTACACGCTGGAAAGTATGCTCCGCCCCGGTCAGAGATATGTGGAGAGTGCCAAGATCGTCCAAAATCCCGACATTATCAGCTCGGAGGACACCTTCCTGTTCTTGATCGACAGAATCAGTAAGGTGACCCTGGATGCATGGGAAAACCGCCGTGCAGGCTCCTTTGCCAACGCCTTTGGCCGTGCCGCAGTGGGAATGTGCCGCCGTGCCGTTTATTCCGATGGCACCGCCCAAATGTGGGGCGATACCAATACCGCCGTGTTTGAAGCATTGGAGGGCGGCAACGATTCGGGAATTGAATTGATGTATGTATTGGATGAAAAGAAAGAGCTGACGGGCGTTGTTGCCAACCTGGCTTGCCCCGCTCAGTGTGTTCAGCACCGTCATTTCGTGTCTCCCGATTTCTGGGGAGAGGTTAAGGTGCTTTTGCGTCAGCATTTCGGAGATAAGCTGTTTATGCTTCCTCTTTGCAGTGCGGCAGGGGATCAGTGCCCCGTAGACCTGGTGCGCTGGGTGAACCCCGAAAGCCCCATCAACGATCCCAACTGCGAGCGAGATGATCCTCCCAAGAGAAAAGCCGATCCTTCTATGTTTGACTTGGCAGGAATGAGAAAAACGGGCAAGCGCATTGCAAGAGAGATCATTGATGTCTATGAAGAGGGGCTTGATGAGGCTCAGGAGAAGGTTGAATTCGTCCACGAGGTTCATTGGCTGCAGCTTCCCATCCGCCGTGCCACTCTCACGGAGGTGGAGATTGCCAAAAAGGCAATCAAAGAATACCTGCAAGACAAAACCGATGTGGATTATAACGATGCCGCCCGTCTTCAGAGACATTTGGGAATGCTCAAGCGCTTCCAACAGCAGGATCACGTGGATGTCATGCCCGTAGAGGTGCATATTATGCGCCTGGGTACCATCGCTATTGCCACCAATCCCTTTGAATTGTTCCTGGATTACGGAAATCAGATCAAGGCCCGCTCCTTGGCAGAGCAGACCTTCCTGATTCAGCTTGCCAACGGTACGGAAGGCTATCTTCCTACGGAAAAGGCAGAAAAGGGCGGTCATTACAGCGCCTTCCTGTCCTCCGGTCAGGTGGGTCACGCAGGCGGTGAGCAGTTGGTTCGTCAGACCCTTCAGAGGATCAATACTTTGTTTGCAGAATAGTGTTTCGAAAAAAGACCGATGCTTTGCAAAGCATCGTTCTTTTTTCGAAATGAACAATATCACGTTGTTTTACGGCAGTCGGATCCACATAGCGGGGCGCACCGCCATGCCCTCGCAATAGACCCCGTCTCCGCTGTGATCCACCTCTCCGAATTCCGTCACCAAGGCGGCGCACTCGGGAACACTTCCCTGATTTCTCAGCCACCAAGGGCAAGAGCCCGTTTCTTCCTCGGTATATACCCCGTGGTCAAGGGCAAGGGGTGCGGGCTTGCAAAGCCTCTCTTCATCGGAAGAAAAATATTTCTCTGCCTCCAAAATACTCAAGAGAAAGAGCTTATCCTCTGCGGCTTTCCCCTCGGTGTGAGAATAGGAGGGATTTGCCTCCCAAGCCAGGCTTGTGAGGAGGATCTTTTCGGCCTCCTTTTCCGTAAAGGCTTCGGCAAAAAACTTACCGTTCAGCCATTCTCTCAAGGAGCATCTCTCCCAATCCGTTGCAATTGCTTCTATGTTGTATTGCTGGGAATCCACCCCTTCCTCGGTGATCAAAAGGGCCTTCTTTTCTTCCACGGCAAGAACACGCCACTGCAAGGCCTCCTTTTCATGCTGTCCGTTTTTGGAAACGGCACCGAAGGAAACGGTGTCGCCCACCTGAATGTGATCAAGCTCCTTCATTTCGGTCTCCTCTTCTTTGGTTTGAGTCAGGGTTTCGCTGCTTTTTGCGGGGTCTTCCTGCCCGCAGCCTGTCAGCAAACAAAGTGACAGGGCAAGAAGGAGTGCCTTCCGCACCCGAGCGCTTGGGTGGGATCGGTTTTTGTTTCGGAGCATCCTGTTTCCTCCCAAAAGGTCATATTTTCTTGATTATATCATCAAATCCCGAGAGGTTCAACCCCTTTTTTGTATTTCCTCATCGTTTTCCTTCTGCGGGAGAGAAGTGTTGACAAGAGCTGTGATTTCTTTTATACTGTAAACAGAAATAATATTTGGAAGGGAGTTTTATTGCGTGAAACGACTTTGCATTTTCTCGGTAGCGATCCTTTTGATTTTTTCCCTGATTCTGTGCGGGTGCTCCTCGGAATTATCCATCCCCTTAACAGAGGATGAAAGCGAGACCGCTCCCGAAACGACCCTTGAGTCCGAAAGCGTTTCCGCAACGGAAGAAAGCGTGACGGAACATAACACAAGCGTTTCCGCAACGGAAGAAAGCGTGACGGAACATAACACAAAAAAGCCTGTGATTCAGGAAAGCGAAGCGATTTTCCCCGAGGATACTCCTCTGGAAAGACCGCAGAAAAAGAGAAACATTCTCAACATTTTGGTCATCGGAAATTCCTGCGCTTATTATTTTATGGATGAATTGGAGGGGATCGCCTCTGCCGCAGGGTATCAGGTCGATGTCTATAACGCCTATTATTCTCTGGCCTCCGGCAATCAGGTGGATGCCCATTGGGATAATCTTACGGTAAATAAAAACAATTCTGCCAAAAATGATTATAAGCTTTACAAAACCTCTGCGGGCACCCGCAAGCAGATCGGAAGAAAAACCACTCTCGATGCCGCCATTTCCTATACCGATTGGGATGTCATCGTGATGAATGAAAGCGTGCGCCCCAAAAAGTGCGATACCTACGAGGCTATGTATAAAAATACCGTGGAGGATGCCAAACGGATCTATGATTACATCAGGGCTAAGCAGCCCAATGCCGCCCTCTTTTGGTATCAGGGCTATTCCTATGAGATCGGCTGGGTCAGCAGCGACAACGAAGCGGAACATATGACCACCTTGGAACGGCAGAATACAAACCACGAAAACATCAAGCTTGCCTCTCGCCTGATCTGTCAGCAGAACAAGATCGGCCTGATCCCCGTGGGAGATGCCTGGCAGCTTGCCCGAGCCAACCCCATTTTCGGTCAGCACCTGACCGAGCGCTGGTTCAACGGCAACCATAAGGAGGATCATTATCACGACGGAGAAAGCGGCGGCCAGTATCTGAACGCCTGCGTGTTCTTTGAGTGCATCTTCCAAACAAGCTGTGTGGGCAATTCCTTCGTTCCCACTCCGGGCGGCGAATTGCAGTATCCCTTGACCTCGGAAAAGATCGCCCTTCTTCAGGAAATGGCGCATAGCGCCGTGTCTGCCGTTTACGGCGAGGATTTTGCAAAATAAATCATTTTTTGACGAGGTGAGGAAGAAATGCTGCATTTTGGCCTGCTCGACATCGGAACAGATGTGTTTCTGTTCTTTTGTGCCGTGCTCCTTTTTCTCCTTCAATGCTTTCTTTGTTTTCGGGTGAAAAGAAGATGGCTTCGCCTGCTTCCTGTTTCGCTCCTAACCTGTGCGGCGCTGAGTTTTGGCGCTCTCGCCTTTGTGTTTGACGGGTGGGACAGCATTGGTTTTCTGTTCCTTGCTCTCTGGGCCTTGTGTCTTCTTGTGCCCTGTGGGCTTTCATGGGGGACTTGGTGGCTGATCAAACGCAGACGAAAAAAAGAATAAACTGCTCTTAATTAAGAAGACAGATGCTTTGAGAAAGCATCTGTCTTCTTTAGTGTTCCTTTAAGATCTCCTCCGTGGGGGACAGACCGAAGGCTTTTTTGAAGGCCTTGCTGAAATACAGAGGATCGGAAAAGCCGACGGCTTGGGAAACCTCCCCGATGGAGAGAAAGTCGCCGCTGTCCAGCATGGTCTTGGCGTGGGAAAGCCGCTTGGTGCAAATATAGTTTTGCGGGGTGGTGCCGAAGCGGGCAAAAAAGATCCTTCTGAAATAGGTTCCCGAGATCCCGCACAGGCGATAAAGCTTCTCTGTTTTCAAATTGCAATCGTAAAGATGCTCTTTCAAATATTCCATTGCAGGATCGATCAGACGGCTCTTTCCCGAAGGGGAGAGAGCCTTGCTTTCCTCGGCGGCAAGGTGAGAGAGCAGGGAATAGAACAGGGAAAGGCATTGGTACTTTTCCGCTTCTCCGCCGAAATTCCACAGATCGGCGAAGCGCTCCCCCATATAGTCTGCATCCATAAAGTTTTCCAGAGAAAAGAGAGCGGGGGACAGGGGAGCGGAAAAATCCGCCTCAAAATGAATGGAGGTAAAGCTGTGGGTCTCGGTCAGGGCTGTGGCTGTGTAGCTTAGTCCCTTGGGCAAATAGACCAAAGAACCCGCCTCGGAGCAAAGAGATCCTTCTTCATATTCGTATCGGACGCTCCCGCTTCTGCGAATGGCAAAAAAATGGTGTTTGCGGTTCTCCACTTTTTTAAACGGATCCCCCACCTTGTGAAAGGTGGCCACGATTTCTACATTTCTGATCCCTTCAAACATACCCTTTCTCCTTGCTTTTGTCTTTTTCTCCATCCTATCACAAAAAAAGAGGAAAGGGAAGAGAAATGGAGAATTTTGTTGCGATTTTTCCATATTGTTGGTTTCTTTCCATTGGATTCAAGGGGAGCCGTGCTATAATGGGTTGAAATCAAAAAGGAGCAGCGCAATGCAAAAGATCAAAGCATTTTTCAAAAAGGCAAATTATTCCTGGGTGATCCTCGGCCTGAGCTTTCTCATCGTGTTTACCAGTCTTGGCCTTTGCAGCAGCGGCAGAACCCTGTATCTCACCGCCATTACCAATGCCCTTGGACTCCCCCGAGGCGCCTTTTCTCTCAACAATACCTTCCGCTTTGCGGCCGCCGCCGTGACCAATCTCTTTTTCGGTAGATTGGTGGCTCGCTTCGGCACCAAAAAGCTCATTTGCGCAGGCTTTCTTTGCCTGATCGCCTTTGCCCTCATCAATGCCTATACCACAAGCCTTTTGGGCTTTTACATTGCGGGGATCATTTTGGGGATCGGTCTTGCCTGGACCACCACCACTATGGTCAGCACCGTCATCAATCTTTGGTGCAAGGAAAACAAAGCCACCTTCACGGGGGCCGTTTTGGCGGCCAACGGAATCGGCGGCGCCATTGCCGTGCAGATCCTCTCTCCCATTATTTTCGAAGAAGGAAACCCCTTCGGCTATCGCAAGTCCTATCTCATCGTTGCGGCGGTTTTGGCCGTGGTCCTGTTTTTGGTTTTGGTGCTGTACCGCAATCCTCCCAAGGAACAAAAGGAGGAGGTTGTCAAAAAGAAGAAAAAGGTCCGTGGAGAGGGCTGGATCGGTATGGAGTTTGAAGAGGTGATCCGCAAGCCCTATTT
Source organism: Eubacteriales bacterium (assembly GCA_045543495.1). Classification (GTDB taxonomy): domain Bacteria; phylum Bacillota; class Clostridia; order Oscillospirales; family SIG627; genus RGIG5579. Next base: position 23,418 of record JAZQMO010000004.1, read on the forward strand.
TTACCTGTCCCTCTTTTGCGTTTTCCTGACCGGTATGACCCTTCAGGGGCTGGGCGGCATTGCCGTCCCTCATATGTACGATGTGGGTCTGAGCGTGGAGTTCGTTGCCCTGCTCGTCAGTGTGGGCGGTCTCATTCTCACCGGTACCAAGTTTCTCACCGGCTTCTTTTACGATCACTTGGGAATGCGCATTACCATGAACATCTGCTTTTTGGCGGCGCTCTTTTCCGTGTTTACCTTGGTTTTTGTGGAGAATTCTCTCTTTGGTCAGATCCTGTCCTGGTGCCGCACCTTCATCGGCTCTTTTGCCACCCCCTTGGATACCATTATGCTCCCCATTTTTGCGGCGGAGTTTTTCGGCAACAAGTCCTTTGACCGCACCGTCGGCATTTTCGTTTCCGTCAGTCAGGTGGGCTTTGCCGTGGGATCCCCCTTCGGCAATCTTTGCTATGACATTTTCGGCTCCTACCGTATCGCCTTTCTCGTTTTCGCCATTCTGATGGTCTTTGTGGTGATCGTTCAGCAGTTTGTTCTCTCCGCCGCCCATCGGGATCGCAAAAGGATCCTTGCTGCCGTGGAGAAGGCCCCTTCGGCCGCATAGCTCCCGAAGAACTGTTTTTGCATATCTGCTTTATGGCAGAACCTATTGCCAACAAAAAAGGACGGAGAACTTTTGAGTTCTCTGTCCTTTTTCTTTGGGATCTGAGTTTTTCCACGCCTTCCCGCTTCGTCTGCTTTTTGGTTTCGGCTTTTTCACGGCGAACAATGCTCTTTAGTTCATTGGACTCTTCCAATTTAGTAAGGCTCTTTTGAATCCTGTTCAGACTTTTGGAAAGACGATCCACACGATTGCGGAAAAACTCTTCGTCTTTGGCATTCCCGGAATCCACCGCAAGGGCCAATTTGCTCTCGGATGGCCTCCAGCTTCTTGACGGATGATTCGGCAAGGCTTCCGATGGCAATGGCTTCATCGGATCCCGATTTGTAAGAGGAAAGGAGCTTTTCAAAAAGGCTATTGACAAGTTTTGAATTTTTGGATATACTATTAACAAAGCCATCGAGGATGGGTACGGACACGGGGAATTGGACCCCCTGCCTATGAGCCATCAGAATGGCTTTATTCATTTCCCGATAAAAAGTTTTAGTCTAAAATATTCCATATTGAGACAGGGGTTTTTTGATATGCACCCCAAAAGTTAGACACTTTTGGAGGTGCATATTTTTATGTGTAAAAAAGGTAGCAAAAATAAAGTTTATAGCGCAGAATTTAAAATAGGTGTTATAATGGACATGCGAGAGAACCGATTAGGGTATCGAG
>JAZQMO010000005.1:0-3899 GCA_045543495.1 Eubacteriales bacterium
AAGCCGCAGGAGGAATTATACACGGCTTTGCCGTGATGATATACAGCTCCAAAGGAGCTGATGAGATACACGCTGACGCGTGATGATATACCATCGCAAAGCGATGGATGATATACAGCCCCGTTGGGGCTGATGATATGCCAAGCCTGCGGCTTGGATAAAAAAAGAAGTAACTTTTGATAAACAAAAGTTACTTCTTTTTTGGCACCCCCAACGGGAATCGAACCCATAACTAACCCTTAGGAGGGGTTTATTATATCCATTTAACTATGGAGGCATTGAAATGAGATGCTGATAGAATTATAACCATTCCTCAAATCTTTGTCAAGATTTCGGGGTCTTTTCACGAGTCAAAGAATCTGTTTTGCAGCCGAGAAATGAAATCAGCTCGGAGGGAGAAACGGTAATTTGCATCCCACGCTTTCCTGCACTGAGAGTCATTTTTTCAAGAGATAAGCAAGAAGAATCAAGAACGGTAACAAGCTTCTTTTTCATTCCCACCGGTGAGCAACCGCCGTGGACATAACCTGTTAAAGGAAACAGCTGCTTTTGCGGAAGCATAGAAATGCTCTTCTCTCCCACTGCGCGGGCGCAGGCCTTCAGATCAAGCTCCTTGCAAACAGGTATTACAAACACATAATTCTTTCCGCTGTCTGCGACCGTTACAAGGGTTTTGAAGGTTTCCAAGGGCTCAGTTCCCACTGCAAGAGCAACAAGCTCACCATCGGTTATATCCGGGTCGTATGTTTTGATCGAAAAATCAATTTTTACCTGTGACAAAAGCCTTGTCACATTGGTCTTATCATCTTTTGCCATAATTCCTCAACTCAAAAAATCTGCTTCGGCACTTTTGCTGCCGCGATAAATGGAATACTTATTCTTCTTTAACACATCTACATCCTTGGAAAGACTGGTGGCCTTAGCAGAATAAAAGGTATCGGTATCCTCTTCATTGGCAAAAAAGTAAGCTTGAAAATAGTCGCCATCCTTTTCTGCAGTCAGCTGAGTCATTTGAGTAACTCCGACAACAGCAGCATCTTCTCCGTAAAATACTTTAATCGTTACATTGTAGCCCAAATTCTCCAATTTTTCTTCCGCTTGAGACGAATTTGGAATGGCCACCTTAGAGCAAGATGCCATCAGAACTGTGATCAATAAAATGAGAACAGTGATAATACGCTTCATTGATTCAATCCTTTCAAATATTCTTCCACATCAAAGAGATCTAAAACAGAATCCTTTTTCAAATACAGCGGATGATGGGGATGACCGCATTTTTTGGAGCGAGAACCCGCCGTAAACCAATTTGCACCGTATTTTTTACCAAGGCGAATCATATCCATCACACACTCGGAAAGGTACACTCTTTTTTCAATAATGGTTCCCCAAGCGGCCCAAATAGCCGGTGGCTCCTTAGAGCAAGAATTCAAAACATATTCAAATGCGAGCATATTCTCCTGATGGAGAATGGGATTGCAAACAGGCTCCATGTGATCGGGATCCGTTGCACGCTGTGCATATACATTAAACATAATAAAGGAATCAAATCCGTTGTGTAATGCAATGCGCTGAACAGAGGATAAGGTATTATCCAAATGATCAGGCTCTGCCGTAGAGGGATTGATTCCTATACAAATCAGAGGCTTCTCTCCTCTAGTTCCCAAAATATAACGGTATTCGGAATAAAAATCAGGAACGTATAACCATTTATTTACATCATAGTCCTTATGCTCGCTTCCCATCAAAGCTTCCTGAAAACGAAGCACCTCAACGTCCCTTGTGGACCCTTTCGGAATATGCATAATAAGCTCCTAACAATAAGTATGGGTTCATTATAGCACAAAATTAAAATTGAAGCAATATTTAAAAAAACACTTGACAAAACTTGGAACTGCTGATATACTCGTATCAGGAACAATTCCTATTAACATTTTTTGAAGGAGAATACAATAATGAAAAAATGGAGATGCAGCGTTTGCGGCGAGATTGTAGAAAGCGATGTAAGACCTGAGGTTTGCCCCCTTTGCAAGCAGCCCGGCGAAAAATTTAATGAGATTCAGAATGAAGAGATCACTTGGGCTACTGAGCACGAGGTTGGTATCATTGAAGGTGTGAGCCCCGAGATCGTAGAGGGTCTTCGTGCAAACTTTATTGGCGAGTGCACCGAGGTCGGTATGTATCTGGCCATGAGCCGTGTTGCTTTCCGTGAAGGATATCCTGAGATCGGCGAGTACTGGAAGACTGCTGCTTACGAAGAAGCAGATCACGCTTCCCGCTTTGCAGAGATGCTCGGCGAGGTTGTAACCGCTTCTTCCGAAAAGAACCTGAAAATGCGTGTTGAAGCAGAAAACGGCGCTTGTGCAGGAAAATTTGAGCTTGCCAAAATGGCAAAGGAGCAGGGTCTTGATGCCATTCACGATACCGTTCACGAAATGGCAAAGGACGAGGCTCGCCACGGCAGAGCATTTGAAGGTCTCTTGAAGAGATATTTCGGCTAATTCCTTATAAGAAGGTGTATTATGGAAAACATCAAAATCTGTAATTGTAAAAACGTTTATTATCAGGATATTGTCGATGCCCTGCATAGCACCACCAATTTCAGCAGTGTTTTGGGCGCCTTTGATCATGTCAAGGATGTTACCCATTGCTCTACCGGTTGCGGTGGTTGCTATCAAAAAGTGCTGGATGTCATTTCAAAAGAAATGATGAGATAATCCCCTCTTCCCCATTCGGTATGAACCAATCCGGTTCTACCGAATGGGGATTTTTCACGCGCAAAATAGGCTTTCCCACAGGAAAGCCTACCATTTCTCTTCTCTCTTCTCTCTTCACTCAAAAAAGGCTTCCCCGAAGGGAAGCCTTTTTTGTCTTATGCGATCCAAACGCCGTTTTCGTTAAAGCTGTAGTCCACGCCGCCGATGTTCACGGTGGTGTTTTCTACCCGGAAGCCTTCGGCATTCAGATAATACCAATCAGAGCCGATCAGAACCCAAGCGCTCTTTGTCTGGCTGCCGTTGGCATCCAGATATACCCAGCCGTTTTCGTGCTGCTTGAAGGTATTTGTCAGGCAGTAGCCCGCCTCTCCGATGTAGCACAGACCCTGAGAGTCGGTGTGCCAGGTGTCGGCGAGCATATAGCCGTCCTCCCCTACATAGCACCAGCCCTGGGAGTCAAGCTGCCAAGCGCTTTTGAGAACATAGCCTTTTGCATCCACAAATCTCCACTGGATTCCATCGTGGATCCAGGAGTTGTAGACCATATATCCGCTGTCATCCACACGGCAAATGCCGTTTCCGTCTTCGATCCAAGCGAAGAATACCTGATAGCCGTCCTCACCGATGAAGCACCAGCCGATTCCATCGTGGATCCATTCATCAATGGCCAAATGACCCGAGGCCTTCAGGTAACCGTAGCCCACGCCGTCCTCCAGCCAAGTGCTGGAGAGCATATAGCCGGATTCATCCACATAGCAAATGCCTGCGGAATCTGCCACAAAGGAGCTGCGAACCATGTATCCGTCCTCGCCGAGATAGCACCAGCCTGCGGAATCGTTCATCCATTGATTGGTGAGAGCAAAGCCATCGGCGCCGAGATAGAGCCAATCGGTATCATCCTGCATCCAAGTGTTCTTCACCTGACTGCCGTTGCCGTCCAGATACAGCTTCTTGCCTTCGTATACCTTCCAGGTGTTAATTTCGCAGTAGCCCGCCTCTCCGATGTAGCACAGACCCTGAGAATCATAGTGCCAAGTGTCGGCGAGCATATAGCCATCCTCACCTACATAGCACCAGCCCTGGGAGTCAAGCTGCCAAGCGTTGCAAAGAACATGGCCGTTTCCGTCAACATATCTCCAGCCGATTCCATCGTCGATCCAAGCGCTTGTTACAAGATAACCGTCA
>JAZQMO010000006.1:0-11646 GCA_045543495.1 Eubacteriales bacterium
TTCGCCCTCTTGGTAGAAGGCCCAATCCTCGCCGATCTGTACCCAACCGTCGTAAATGGGTCTTACCTCTCCGCAGTTGTTACAGGTAGCATCCTGCCAGTTGTCATAAGCGTGGTCATTGGCTTCACGAACAGCTCCGCACACGTTGCAATCCTTGTCGCAGCCGTTGTCATACTGATGATCGTTGACCTCACGGATCTCGCCGCAAACATTGCAGTCCTTATCACAGCCGTTGTCATACTGATGATTCTCTACCTGACGGATCTCGCCGCAAACATTGCAGTCCTTATCACATCCGTGATCGTACTTGTGGTCATTCACCTCACGGATGGCGCCACAGATATTACAGGTGGTATCACAACCGTGATCGTACTGATGATCCTCTGCCTGACGGATCTCGCCGCACTTATTACAGGTGGTGTCGCAGGCGTTGTCATAAGTGTGACCCTCAACCTCACGAATGGCACCGCAATTGTTACAGGTGGTATCGCAAGCATTGTCGTAAGCGTGAGGCTCTACCTGACGAATTTCATTACACTTATTACAGGTGGTGTCGCAAGCGTTATCGTAGGTATGACCCTCCACCTGACGGATCTCGCCGCACTTATTACAGGTGGTGTCACAAACGTGATCGTAAGCGTGACCCTCAACCTCACGAATGGCACCGCATTCGTTGCAATCGGTGTCGCAATCGTGATCGTATTTGTGATCCTCTACCTGACGGATCTCGCCGCACTCGTTACAGGTGGTGTCGCAAGCGTTATCGTAGGTATGACCCTCCACCTCACGGATCTCGCCGCAATTGTTACAAGTGGTGTCGCAATCGTTTTCGTAAGCGTGATCTTCGGCAACACGAAGGGTTCCGCAGGTATTACAGCTTGCATCGCAGATGCCGCTGTAAGCGTGCTCATCGGCAGTACCGATCCACTGCGTTGCGCTCTCCCCAACGGTAAGTTTCACATTGCCCTGTACGCCCTCGCTCTTTACGAAGGAAATCGTATTGGAATCCACACCGGGAACCTGAATGTAGACACGATCCTGTGTCCACGCGTTGTTCTGCTGAACGGTCAGGGGAACCTTATCGTATTGCGTTGCGATCACACCGCCCTCTGCGGAAAGAATGATCTTCTTGTCTCCGCCGGAAAGCTTGATGATCTCATTGTCCCCTCTGGGAGAAATCAGCTTATTCAGCACGATATCTGCCGCCGTAGGAGCAATGGTAAGAGTGGTAGTCGACGTGTTATAACCGTTGGTTGTGTTATCTGTTAACGTCAACGCATCAGATCCGGCATAAACCTGATTGAATACACCGCCGTTGATGGTGAGTGTACAGTCAGTAACATCGCCGCCGTCACGGCAAGCGGCAAAAAGCTTCTTGAATGAGCCGCCGCTGATGATGGATTCACATTTTGCAACCAGCTTCTGAGACTGAGACTTTGCAGAATGAACCATAGAAGCAAGATATACAGTACTATTGAAGGTACCACCGGAAATTTCGTTCTTAACCGGGTTGTTTTCTCCAAGCGCAAATCCACGACAACCGCCGTTATAAAGGTTGTTGAAGGTACCACCGGAGATAATATTGTAAAAACCGCCGGAAATGGTACCGCTATTGCTTACAAATCCACCTTGGAAGACCGCACTGAAGGTTCCGCCGCTTACGATATTGACAACGGAATAATCCTTATATTCGTCTGCGATGCATTTTCCAATCTCTTTTCCTGCAAGTACGGAGAAAGCGCCGCCGGCGTAGTAGGTATTAAACACACCTGCTTCAATGTAGTTGATAATGCCGCCAAGAGCAAGACCGTGGTGGCCGACACCGTAAAATGAGAAATTGGAATCACCTACGGTTCCCAAGACAGGCTCTTTCCCGCCAGCTTTGCGAATGCGGTTGGTAACCGTTCCTTGTACCGTCATATTGGTATAAGCAGAATCGGTAGAAGAGGCAACGCCCGAGAAGCCCTTGGTCGCTACCAGATCACCTTCCAGAATGTTGACCAGATCTCCCTTTACGGTTGCGGATTTATCAGCCTTGGTGGGAGCAATAACAAAGCCGGCAATTTTTTCATAGGTACCACCGATAATGGTGTTACAGACACTGCCGTTTACAGTCACGTTCGTCGCAGGAGAAGAAGCAACTCCGCAGAAATTGGTCGCATTACCGTTTTCAACAATATTGGTAACATCGCCCTTAATGGTTCCCCAAGCCGTACCGCCGATATAATTTATAGCGGTAATATTTTTTACGTCATTATAGATCCCACCGTTGGTGGTTCCGCATTTCATACCGCCAACAAAGTTGCCCACGGGATTCTTGGCATCAACAAATTCTCCGGTAATATTCAATCCGTCAATCTTGTTGTACACAGCAAGGGTCATATCCTTACCGCCTACATTGATAATGCCTGATTTCACTCCATCACTGGAGGATTGACCGGAATTGAAGCTCGCACCGTGATAGGAGCCCGTAACGGTTACATTCTTCATTCGGTTTTCAATGGGACCGCTGGCAGTATTGAAATAATTACCGCCAAAGAAATGCCCGTTTATCGTCACATTTTCAAAATCATTGATAATATGGTTTGCAGCTCCCTCACGCACACCGTAGTAGGAAGCACCAATGGTGGTATTCTTTATGGTTGTGGTGCTGGTACCTTCCACGTTACCGCCGGAAAAAACAGCAGAAACGTCGACATTACAAATGGAAAGAGTCAGATCTCCGGTTACCCCGTTTTTACCCCATCCCATACGAACATATTCGGAAATGGTAACAGGACCATCGACAGGGGAAATATCAAATTTCAAATCACCCTTGATATAGCAAGAAGCGAGACCCTCAATGGTCTTTGCGATACCGCCGCCGGAAATGATCAAATTCACATCACCGTAAATATAAGGGGTTTCGGCAGCGGGAATGGAGGGATAGTTATCGTGAGTACCGAAGTTGATAGCGCCGCCACGCTTCAGATGGAGGGTGACCGCGGCAGGAGAATAGCCCTCCACTGCAAAGAGACGACCTGCCGATGCCTTATCCCCGTCGATAATCAGCTTCGCATGAGTATCGATAGGACGAATATCAGGTGCATTTTCAACACCGGGAGTTTGAATAAACTGAATAGCACGGGCTTCTTCCTCAGTCCAATGAGCGGTTACATTCCGTTCGGAAATGTAGCCCTTGGCGGCAAGGCGAGAAGTGGTCAAAACACAGTTATTACCGAGAGTGAGAGAAGAGACGATCTTGCCGTCTCCGCGAGCCGTTTCATTGGCAACATCCTCTTCGGTCCAGCCGGAATATACGGCATTGGTGCAGTTATCGGCATAGACTCCACCTAAAAAATCAGAGGTAGGGCCGGGGGCACCGATGGGGTATGCCGTTACCTCATACCAGTAATACTCGGCATTTTGGAGAGCGCCGTCATTCCACTCCCAGATCCAGTTGTAGAAATCGTCAACCTTTTCGCACTTGGCCCAGGTCTTCTGATAAGCCTCTTCGTCAAAGCCATAATCCTCAATACCGTTGGAGGACTGATAGGTAACGATGGCATCCCAATTGTAATCATCCAGAAAATCGGTGATCTTCTGCTTTTCTGTGGTCTTTTGGGAATTGTTATAATAGTTACGGAAGGAATAGCTTCCGTTGTTGTTTTGAATCCAAGACCACTGAGCAGAAATCAGAATACCGGAGGAATAGGCGTGGCAAACACGCATATCAACGCCGGCTGCCTTGGCAATGTTATACACTTCCTCGTAAAGGTAAGCGTTGTTACTGCTACCCAGGATCAAAAGATTAAACACACCGTCATCCCCGAGGATATCGGTTCTGGGATTTTTGTAATGATCTTCTCCATAAACGGCAAGAACTGCATCGTGAGCCGCTTGCTGAAGAACGGGGATATATTTTGTAGGGAGTGCATAATCGGGTACCCAAGTATTTCCAACACAGGAAATACCGGTGAGAACCTCAAAATATACACATCCGTTGATATACTGACCGCCGCCGATGTCACCGTCGTGAACATAGTCGCCATAGTAGTTACTGGGAGTACCGTTGAGGCCTTGACCGATCTCTTCATTTCTCTGACGAACCAACTCCCAAGCATCACCAGCGGGAACCATGGAAACATTGGGCTTGATCTCATCCGCAAGATCGGCAACCACCGTGTCAGCGATCTTTCTGGTCATCCACTGCATGCCCATCTGATCTTCACGGTTCTTAATGACGATATCGGCACTGCTCATGAAATTCACATCATCAAAGCGAATGTTGCCGGATCCGGCATAAAAGCTTGTCTTCTGATCGCCGATGGGCAGAGTCAGATTGATGAAATGATAATCATTGGCGCAGGCGTAGTATCCGCCAATGGGATCCAAAAATACCGTTGCATCTCTTTCGGCTTTGGTATCAACGCCGCGAATGGTAATGGGGAGTTTTGTTCCGTCCTCTCTCCAAACGGTCGTTTGACCAAAGAGAAGTCCGTTTTCAACGCCACCGGGAATGGTTCCCTGAAAACGGATCTCAACCGTATCATTAGCCTTCCAAATTCTGTTTTTGGCATTCAGAGCACCCAGCGCATCGGCAAGCTCATCCACCACGATGGCATCCTTTACGCCCAAGTCTCCGATCGTGTAGATCACGGTTGCTTCCTGAGCCTGAACCGCAGTTACCAAAACCCCTGCAATCAAGGCGCAGAAAAGAAGCAGTGAAATCACGGTAGAAATGAGTCCCTTTCTTTTCATAAAAACCTCCATAAAAAAATGATAACACTTTTCACAAAGCGATTATATTACTCCAAGCACGTTTTCCGTCCCCATCTCTTGCCTCCACTCGGATCCATCCGTCTTCCTCGTGAATGGGATACTCAAAATGGGTCAAATTCTCACCACGAACGGTATGACCTTTTATATGCGCCGCATCGGAAAGAACAGCGATAATACAGCAAGGAGAGGTATCGATCACAATCTTGTCCCCTCTTTTTTGTACAGAAAGATGAGGTCCTTGTGTAGCATAAAAGTCTCGCTCTCGGATCGCTTTCAAAATAGAATCGGAGGAAAGAGATTTGGCACGAACCATCACCCATCCCTTTTGATCATCGATCCCACCGTAGTAATGTGCATCATCCGTTGCCAAAATGCCGAAGTGCAAATTATTTCTTGCGCACAGATCCACAAAATGATCCGAATAAGCACGAAGGCTCTCGCCGCATTCGGAAACGGAATTATAGATCTCGGTGGCATCGATCCCCTGCAGGGCTTTTGCTTCCTCCAAGCTGTTGAGAGACCAAGCAGGGTGAGCCAACACCGCAATTCCGGAAGCAGAATGAATGGCGTCTATAATCTCCTGCTTTGATGCATCACGGTCAAGCTTCGGCTCGCTTTTCATACCAAGGCCAACCAAATGCATCGCTTTTCTTCTTCCGCCTACATTGTATTCACAGCCTGACAGGACAAGAAAATCATCAAAGTTTCGCTCGCCTTGAAATTTCCAATGATCGGTGATGGCGATGGCATCAAACCCGCCCCTGCGGTATAAAGACACAATCTCATCGGGAGAAAGTCGCCCGTCCGAAACAGTAGAGTGAAGGTGAAGCGCCACCTTAAAATAGAAATCTCCGTTATGATCGCAAAACATTTTATACCACCTTACTTTATATCAGTATTATAACTTTTTTAAGTGACCTTGTAAATGCAAAGATTGCACAATTATTAACAAAAATTTTTGTGAGAAACGGATACAAAAAAGCACTCCGAAAAAATTTTCGGAGTGCTTGGTTTATGATTTTAAGTCTCGGTCACAGCGCCGCTTCGCACCGCTTCAAAATCATCCTGAATCTCCTTAGAAGGAGCAGGAGTCATAAGAGAAACAACGACGATGCAAATGCAGGAGAACAGGAATGCGGGAAGAAGCTCATAAATGGCAAATACACCGCCGAGCTTGCTGATGACAAGCTTCCAAAGAAATACCATTCCTGCGCCGCCGATCATTCCGGCAATAGCACCTGCTTTATTGATCCTCTTCCAGAACAAAGAGAAGATCACAAGGGGACCGAAGGTGGCACCGAAGCCCGCCCACGCAAAGGACACGATCTGGAAGATGACACTGTCCTCATCAAAAGCGATGACGATACCAATGAGCGCCAGGACAAGGAGGGTGATTCGGGTTACAAGCATAACCTGCTTATCAGTCGCATTCTTCTTAGCAATGCCCTGATAGATATTCTTTGCAAAGGCGGAGGCCGCGATCAAAAGATAAGAGTCGGAAGAGCTGATGGTAGCGGCAAGAATTCCCGCCATTACAAAGCCTGCCAAAATCGGAGGCAAGGAATGAGTTGCCAAGGTGATAAAGATATTCTCGGATGCAGATTTGGTCAGGTGCTCCACGGGGAACAGCTGACGTCCCACAATACCGATAAACACGGCAACGCCAAGGGAAATGATGACCCAAACCATTGCAATGCGACGGGAACGGCCAAGCTCCTTTTCGCTACGGATCGCCATAAAGCGAAGAAGAACCTGAGGCATACCGAAGTATCCGAGCCCCCAAGCAAACATAGAGCAAACGGTTAAAAGACCGTAAGGAGCGGCATCACCAAACAGGGGCTTGCCCGCTTCTACGACCTGCTTGCCCGCTTCATCCAACACAGGACTGGCAAGACCGAAGAACTCCATAAAGCCGGGAATGGACTTAGCGTTTTCCATAACGGCGCCAATTCCGCCGGCTTGATTGACACCCAGCACAACAATGAGCGCCAGAGCAAGGATCATCACGATGGCCTGCATAAAGTCAGAAGCGCTCTCTGCCAAAAAACCACCGAGAATGGTATAAATAAGAACAAAAACAGCACCCACGATCATCATAGAAGTGTAGGAAGCGCCAAACAAGGTGGAAAAGAGCTTTCCGCAGGTTACAAAGCAGCTGGATGCGTAAACGGTAAAGAAGATCAGAATAAAGGCGGCCGCAAGAAGCATAATGGTCTTCTTGGTTTCACGGAAACGGTTGGAGAAGAACTCAGGAAGAGTAATGGAGTTGTTGGCACGAACGCTGTAACGGCGAAGTCTTTTAGAGATGATCAGCCAGTTAAAATAGGTTCCGACCGCAAGACCGAGAGCCGTCCAAAAGGCATCGGCCAAGCCACACCAATAAGCAACACCGGGCAGACCCATCAAAAGCCATCCGCTCATATCAGAGGCCTCTGCACTCATAGCGGTTACCCAAGGGCCGAGAGAACGACCACCGAGAAAATACTCCTCGGAGTTTTGATTTGCTCTCTTTGCATAAAGAATACCGATTCCGATTACAACAGTCATATAAATGACCATAGCGATCAAAATCTGTACGGTATTTTGATCCATAATGATACCTCCGAAAAAAATATGCAACAATTTTACCACAATTTTGTAAAAAGGTCAACCGAAGCCTTGCAAAAACTTAAAATAAATCAGTTGTTATTAAAATTATGAATGAACTTTCCATTTTGAAACAGAAAAAGACCGATTCCCCACCCCATTTTTTCACCGTTTCCGATTCGGCGGGCGTAAGCACGGCGAAGAGAAGAGTCCTGCGGAAGCTCGGTGACATCACCGTTGAACTTGCAATCAAACAAGCGCCATGCTTCATCATAATTTTCATACAAACCCGATTTCACAATGATAAAATCCTTGGCAAACCTTGCTAAATTAGATTCAGGCTTCAATACTGTTTCGTTCCATGGATCCAAAAGCCACGAATTACAGGTAAAAAGTATCGGGCCGTCTGAAAACAGCGGCTTAAAAAAATCTTCAGCAAGACAGTATGAAGCAAGAACCTCGTCACGGTCAAGTCCCGTTCCCGTTCGGGGAATGTGAACATTGATGGCAGGACTTCCCGCCAAGACGGTTTTTCCGAACAAAATATAGTTCTCCTTGGTTTCCACAGTCTCAAACTGAAGACGGCCGAGGGCAAAGCGTGACAAATCAAAAAATCTTCGGAACCACTTACAAACAAAGGAGCCCACAACACCGTAAACCAAGCGGCATTCCTCCAGCTTATATCGAAGATCCATCATAGAATCATAAAAAAGACGCTCTGAAAAGCCTCGCTCGGCATAACGAGAACGCAGCTTTTGCGCCATACACAAATACATTAAAAAGGAGGCTGTATAAGGATGAACGTCAACGATCTTCCCCACCCTCTCCGCTTCCTCAACCATATCAAGGTAAGGGCAATGCTCCGTTAACTCATATTGCTCTATGAGCCTTTGAAAGCGCAAGGAAGCGTGGGGATTTTGAATTATAACATCCAAAGAATTCTGTAAGCAATTCATCGCTTCCTTGGGAAAGGTTAATTGATTCATCAAAAGATCAAGCCCTTGTTTTTTCTTTTTCCAATCCATTTTGACCTCCTTACCACACAAAGGGAATCAGACGGTATCTCACTTTCTTTTTATAGGCCGTGTACCCCGACAAATGATCTTCCAAAAAACGTTCCTCGTGTCGAATGCGCATCACAATGAGAACTGGATACATCAAGAAGATAAAAAAGGCATACAGAGAGCCGAGAATCAGCGGCATTGATAAAAACAAAAACAACGTGGTACTATACATGGGATGTCTGACAACACCGTATAGACCGGTGTCAATAACCTTTTGTCCCTCCTGCACGGTAATGGTGCGGGCAAGATATGCATTTTCCCGTAAAACCTCGGCATAAAGAAGGTAAGAAAGAAGAAAAATGACCGTAGCGGCGATGACGACACCCTTGGGCAAACAGTACCACCCGAAACGGTAGCCGAAGCCTGTAACCACAAAGCCCGCAAGAAACATCAGCCCGCTCAGCTTGATTACAAGGCTTTGCTCCCGTGACTGCTCCTTGGCCTCCAATCGCTTTTTTAATAAAGCAGGATTAAAGCGCAGCATAATAAGCCCCGCGAAAAGCATGGGTATGAATAAAATACCCATAAATAGCCACCCGTTCAGGAAAGAGAAGGTGCCTGCAGGCAAAAAGATCAAAGCCCCAACTAAAATCACGCCAAGGATAAATTTAACAATCGCTTGAAGAAAAAGCTTCATTCCCGCTCCCCTTTCTGTTGTACTTGATGTAAAAAACACCCCTCTTCGTGAGAGGATATGATCCCGATTGCCTGCAAATAGGAATAAATGATCACAGAACCGACAAACCCCATTCCTCGTTTTCTCAGATCTTTGGAAATGGCATCGGAAACGGTGCTTGCGGTGCGGCCCGTTTCATAAATCGTCCCCTCTCCCGCAAAGGTTTTCAAATAATCATAGAAGGAACCGTATTCCTCCACGATCGCAAGAAAGACCCGGCTGTTCTTGACAGCGGCGCAGATCTTTCTTCTGTTCCGTATGATTCCGGAGGTACTCATCAAAGACTCAATTTTGCTTTCATCGTAGAGAGCGATCTTGTGGGCATCAAAGCCATCGAAGACAATTCTGAAATTTTCTCTTTTATTCAGAACACACTCCCAGGAAAGCCCTGCCTGAAAGGACTCCAAAAAAAGCATTTCAAATAAGCAAGCATCGTCAAATCGAGGAACTCCCCACTCCCTGTCATGGTATTCCACATAAAGGGGATTCTTCAAATTACACCACTTGCAACGGGTAACGTTCTTCATTTTATCACTTACAAGATTTCGGTAACAGAATAAGGGATTGTAGTGGCAAGCTTTGCCGCTCTTTGAAGGATCTTATACTCTTCCTCTCCGATCTCTTCCGGCTTCCACTCCACCTTTTCGGGATCTGTTTCGGTAAGAAAACAGAAAAAGGTCAGCCCCGCAAGATAGCGCCCGCATTCAAGGCTTAAGTGGAATCCGTCCCGATTCATTTTAAGGCCCAAATCTGTGGTTCTGGCATTTTGGATCGCAGTACCCGTAGGAACGATGAGATCGATTCCATCCGTTTTGGCCACAAGGGTCTTGGTCAGGTGACAAATGGCTTCAAAATAACGAAGCTGATCCCGCTCAAACTCAATCATTTCGGGTCGATCCTTCCAAGGCTCTCCCACCCAGGTCATATTAAAAGCAATTTTTGTGCAAGGCCCCGTAAGCGAGCGAACCCTTTCGACCAGCTCGGGCAAATCTTTGTAGCTTTCTTCCTTGGTGTAGAAGCCACCGTAAGAGGAGCCGTGCTGAATGCTGATCCAATCCCAATTTTCGGAAAGGATGGCATCGCGGCTCTTGTATTCAGGCGTTTGACTCCAGCCTGATCCGTCATCACGCTCAAAACGGTATAAAGGAAGGTCTTCCTTTAAGGTTTCCAAGTGCTTTTGGATCGGACAACCCCCGATGTATAGATTCGCAATTACGATTTCATCATATCCGCAAGACAATGCAATTTGAGGAACAAATCTTGTGGTATCGTGAGAAAAGCTATTTCCGATGCAAAGAATTTTGATACTTTTTTTCATAATCGTTCACCGCCTTTTCATCATTGTACCATAAAAATGGAAACGAGACAAGAAAAAATACAAAAGACCTTGTTTTTTGACAAGGTCTTTCGATCACAAAACAAATGAATTATGCTTCATTGAGTTTGAATTCCGAAAGGAGAAGGTCATACATCACATCGTAACCTTGATCGTTGGGATGCAAACCATCGCCAAGCAAGGAATCCACGGTGATTTGATTGGTTTTGCAATATTCGGTAAAGAGATCATACATACTGATAAACGCAAAGCCGTATTTTTCGGCAGCCTTTTTATAAATGGCATTGATATCATCCATATGCAAAATGCGCCAAAACTTTTCACCGCTCTCTTCCTTGAACTGTGCAGCAGGAATGTTGGCAACAAGCACGAACTCTTTCCCTGTTGCGGTCAAGAGCTCATACAGCTTTTCCACATTGCGATAAAAGGCCTCTCCAAGCTCCTCTCGGCTCGGCTTGTAGCCGGTATTAATATAGACATGGCGGTTGTTGGTGCCGATCGTGCAAAGGATAAAATCATCCTCCTTGTCAACCAAAGCATCAAAATTCTCAATGACATATTCGATCTTTGTACCGTTGCATCCATTGTTTACCACGGTGCAACCGTATTTTTCTTCTAAAAAGTGCTTGAATCTATTAGCCCAGCAATAGCCGTTGTCATTTCGGCCGAATTTACCGATAAAAGGTACTTCATTCATTTTGAAGCCCGTGCCGCCAAAGCCGTGGGTAATGGAATCACCGAGCAGCTTGATTCGAGGATTTTTCTTGGTGGACAATACAGATTTCAACAGTTCATCAGGTTTTTTCATACATTATTTCTCACTTATATTGTTTATTTTTCATAACTGTTGTTTCAATATAGCATAAATCGACAAAAGAAACAAGATGTGTGACGCAATATTTTTGAAAATCAATTTATATAGACAGTGAAGTTTTATGCTTTGCACAAAGTGAAGTTAAGTGTTTCATTTCCTTATCGTGCCGAAGGCACACTTCATTAGCGTAAGCGTCTTCATAGCCGAAGGCTGCTTAATGTTCCCGTAAGGGAACGCTTCATTCCACCATACAAAAAGACTTGCCGAAGTGAAATGATATAATGTTGGTAGACACAAAAAAAGTGTCTACCAACATTTTTGTATAGGAGGAAAAAGAGATGGGACGGCCCAAGGGAGGAAAGAACCGAAGTCATAGCAAGGCGGAGAAGTTGTCGCTGGTGAAAAGAAA
>JAZQMO010000007.1:0-29386 GCA_045543495.1 Eubacteriales bacterium
TTTCTTTTCACCAGCGACAACTTCTCCGCCTTGCTATGACTTCGGTTCTTTCCTCCCTTGGGCCGTCCCATCTCTTTTTCCTCCTATACAAAAATGTTGGTAGACACTTTTTTTGTGTCTACCAACATTATATCATTTCACCTCAGACGGTTTTTTCTCATTTTTATTTTGCTACGATGTTCACAAGCTTTTTGGGAACATAGATCTCCTTAATGATGGTCTTGCCTGCCAGCAAGGAAGCAATGGCGGGCTCAGCCTTAGCCTGAGCGATCACATCGCTTGCCTCGGCATCCACGGGGATATTGAGTTTTGCTCTCACCTTGCCGCAGATCTGAATGGCGATCTCAACGCTGGCATCCACGCATTTTGCTTCGTCATAGCCGGGCCAGGTGGCCTGATTGAGCATTCCCTCAAAGCCAAGCTGCACCCACATTTCCTCGGTCAGGTGAGGAGCGAAGGGGTTGAGCAGCATCAGGAAGATGCGAATCTCCTCCTTGGTAACACTGCCGGTGGCGGCTACCTCATTGAGAAGTGCCATCATAGCGGCGATGGCGGTGTTCATCTTCAGGCCTTCGATATCCTCAGTCACCTTGCGGATGGTCTTATGGAAGGCGGTCATAAGCTCGGGACGGATCTCGCCCTCGGTTACATTCTCCGACAGAGCCCAAACACGGTCCAAAAATCTCTTACAGCCCTTAATGGAGGCGGAGTTCCAAGGAGCGGCCTTTTCAAAGTCACCGATGAACATTTCATACAAGCGCATGGTATCGGCGCCGTATTCGTTGACGATATCGTCGGGGTTGACTACGTTTCCGCGGGACTTACTCATTTTTTCACCGTTTTCACCCAAGATCATACCGTGGCTGGTACGCTTGGCGTAAGGCTCGGGGCAGGAAACGGCATTGATATCATACAGGAATTTATGCCAGAAGCGGCTGTAAAGCAGGTGCAGGGTAGTATGCTCCATACCGCCGTTGTACCAGTCTAGGGGGAGCCAGTACTCCATCGCCTCACGGGAAGCGATGGCGTTCTTGTTATCGGGATCAATGTAACGCAAAAAGTACCAAGAGGAGCCTGCCCACTGAGGCATGGTATCGGTCTCACGCTGAGCGGGAGCGCCGCACTTGGGACAAGTGGTATTGACCCAATCGGTCATCTTTGCCAAAGGAGACTCGCCCGTTTCGGTGGGCTCATAGGAGGAAACCTCGGGCAGAACCAAGGGAAGCTGATCCTCGGGCAGAGCCACTGCGCCGCAGTGAGGACAATGCACGATGGGAATGGGCTCACCCCAGTAACGCTGACGGGAGAACACCCAGTCACGAAGCTTATAATTGACCTTCTTTTCCCCAAGGCCCTTTTCGGTCAGGTACTCAATGATAGCCTTTTTGGCTTCTTCCACGCTCATACCGTCCAAAAAGCCGGAATTGGTCATCACGCCGGTATCGCAATCCACAAAGGCTTCCTTTTCCACATCGCCGCCCTTGACCACCTCAACGATGGGAAGGCCGAAGACCTTGGCAAAGTCGTAGTCTCTTTCATCGTGAGCGGGAACGGCCATAATGGCACCGGTACCGTAGGAAGCGAGAACATAATCGGAAATAAAGATGGGGATCTCTTTTCCGTTGACGGGATTGATCGCGGAAACGCCCTCCAGACGAACACCGGTCTTTTCCTTGACCACCTCGGTTCTTTCAAAGTCGCTCTTACGGGCGGCGGCATTCTGATAAGCACGGATGGCCTCCATATTGGTCAATTTCTCCTGCCACTTTTCAATGAGAGCGTGCTCGGGAGCCATAACCATATAGGTGGCACCGAAGAGGGTATCGGGACGAGTGGTATAGACCTCCAAAACATCACCTGCGGTGGTGGTGAATTTCACCTGTGCACCGGTGGAGCGGCCGATCCAGTTTCTCTGCTGAGTCTTGACACGCTCGATGAAGTTGACATCATCCAGACCGTTCAAAAGCTTTTCGGCATAATCGGTGATCTTCAGCATCCACTGACTCTTAACCTTGCGGATGACCTGACTGCCGCAACGCTCACAAACGCCGCCTGCGGCCTCTTCATTGGCAAGAACACACTTACAGGAGGGGCACCAGTTGACCGCCATCTCCTTCTTGTAGGCAAGGCCCTCACGGAAGAGCTGAAGGAAGATCCACTGAGTCCACTTATAATAATTGGGATCGGTGGTGTTGATCTCCTTGGACCAATCAAAGGAAAAGCCGAGGGATTTCAGCTGCTCCTTGAAATGAGCCACGTTCTTTTCCGTTACGATGGAGGGATGAATGTGGTTCTTGATGGCAAAGTTCTCGGTGGGAAGACCGAAGGCATCCCAGCCCATGGGATACAATACATTGTACCCCTCAAGTCTCTTCTTGCGGCAGACGATATCCAGCGCCGTGTAGGAACGGGGATGTCCTACGTGAAGTCCCTGTCCTGAGGGATAAGGAAACTCAACCAATGCGTAAAACTTGGGCTTGGAATAATCGTCGCTGACACGGAAGGTCTCCTTTTCATCCCAAATATCCTGCCATTTTTTCTCTGTTAATTTGAAATTGTACTCCATTTTTTTGTCCTCTTATCTATTTGCTAATCTTCTTTTTGCTCAAATTCTATTTCTTCCGCACCGTTCCACAGCTTTTCCAGCTGAAAATATTCACGGCCTGCGGCGTCAAACAGGTGAACGATCACATCGCCGAAATCCACCAGGATCCAGCCGCCGCCACGATACCCCTCAATGCGGGCGGGCAAGATGCCGTCCTCCTCCCGAAGGCGATACTCCGCTTCATCGCAAAGAGCCTTTAGGTGGGTGGAGCTGGTTGCGGTGGCAATGACGAAATAGTCGGTGATCACGGTTTGATCCAGAACCTTCAGGATGGTGACCTTACGACCCTTTTTCTCATCCAGCACCGTGGCGAGCTTTTTTGCTTTTTCAAGTGATGTCATATACTTCCTTTCCGTCAAGATCCTCTGCCGCCCGAAGGGTGAGCGGGTGGATCGGCAAATTTTTTTCCTTTAAATATAGAATGGTGTTTTCCATCGCCCGTTTTACATAGCGATCCAAATGCGCCCTTCGCTCCGAAAGAGAGGGGGGCAAATGAAGATAAAAATCACATCGCAGGGCGATGCACTCGGGGTGCCTTCTTGTTTCCTCCATATAATCCGCAAGATAGAGAATTTTCTCCGAAAGGGTCATATTTTCCTTTCCCGTGGTATGGTAGAAAATGGCGGAAACGGCGCCCTCGCTTGCCCAAGGCTCCCCTTTGGCAAGGAGAGAAGCGGTCATGCCGTGGAGAACGGCGGGTGAAAGAAGATCCTCTTTTTTCGGCTCTCGGCCGAATTTTGCCAGAAGGGCAATCTGCTCGGCGGTATCCTTCTCCTTTGTCAGATCGTGACAGAGGGCGGCAAGGGACAATTCCCTTTCCTCACCACACGCCAAAAGCCGACACAGACGGATACATTCCCGCTCCACCGCAAGGGTATGAGAAAGGCGTGCGGGTGAAAGCTCCTTTGCCGCACGGGCCAAAAGCTTTTCCCGAACGGGGTCTGCCCTTCGGTAAAGCCCCTTTAAGCCGATATAAGAATTGACGGTGGGAGAAAGGCTTTCGGAAAAGCCACGATCCTCGATTTCAAAACGGATCTCAGTGGAAGATATTATATATGCTTTTTCCTCTAAAAGCAAGAAGCGGGCGTGATATTTTTCGGAAAGCTGACGAATTTTCTCCTTGACGGGAGCCTCATCCTCAAATCGGTCCATAACGCAAAGGGTGGTTTGTTCGAACAAATACCCGATGTTTCGCCAGGTTTCAAAGCTCAAAAGCTGATCGGTTCCGATGAAGAGAAGGATCTCTGCATCGGGGTGAAGGGCACGGATCTTTTCCACGGTCAGGCAGGTATAGGAGGTTTCGGGAGAGGCGATCTCAAGATCCGAAACCCGAACCCGATCCGACAGGGGAGAAAAAGCAAGACGTGCCATTTCGAGGCGGTCCTCATCCTTGACATTGCCTGCAATGGCCTTATGAGGCGGCAAGCCCGACGGGATCACGTACACCACATCGGCTTCGGTGACACGAAGGAAGGTCTCCAGAGCCTTCTCATGGCCCCGATGGGGCGGATTGAAGGCGCCGCCGAAGATACCGACCTTACGCTTCATCAAAGAGTGCATTGACAAACTCCACGGGATCGAAGGGGCGCAGATCGTCTACCCCCTCCCCTACTCCCACAAACTTCACGGGGATTCCCAATTCCTTTTTCAGGGAGAATACGATGCCGCCCTTGGCGGTGCCGTCGAGTTTGGTGAGAACAAGGCCTGTGATCCCCGCACTGCGGGCAAATTCCTTGGCCTGACTGACGGCGTTCTGCCCTGTGGTAGCATCCAGTACCAGAAGGGTCTCACGGTCACAGCCCTCCAATTCCCGATCCAGCACACGGTTGATCTTGCTGAGTTCATCCATCAGATTCTTTTTATTGTGAAGGCGGCCTGCAGTATCTACAATGAGAACATCGGCCTGACGCTTTTTGGCGGCGGCGGCCGCATCAAAGACCACGGCGGCGGGATCTGCTCCCTCGCTTTGGCTGATCAGTTCCACCCCGATGCGATCCGCCCACACCGCAAGCTGCTCGCAGGCGGCGGCTCGGAAGGTATCTCCCGCAGCCAGAATCACTCTCTTTCCCTCTCCCTTCAGGAAGTTGGAAATTTTGGCAATGGAGGTGGTTTTGCCCACACCGTTGACCCCGATGACCAAAATGGCAGAGGGGGCGGTGCCAAGCTTCAGCTCCAAGCCCTCCTTCTGCAAGAGAGAGACCAAAATCTCACGAAGGGCCTTTTTGGCCTCGGTTCCGTCCATAATGCGATCCTCTGTCACCTTATCCCGCAGCTGATCAATGATCTCCATGGCGGTTTCGGCACCGAAATCGGCCAGGATCAGAATTTCCTCCAATTCCTCATAGAAATCCTCATCGATCTCTCCCGAGAGAGCACGGAACAGAGCATCGGTGCGGTGAAGAATGGCATTTTTCGTTTTGGAAAGGCCAAGCTTTAATTTTTCAAAGAATCCCATATTCCCTCACTTTCCGTCCGAAGCGAACCGACTCGATTCCGAAGCATCCAGACGAATAAAATCGCTGACACCCTTTTCCTGCATGGTGATGCCGTAGAGGGTATCTGCCTCCTCCATAGTACCGCGGCGGTGGGTGATGACGATGAACTGTGTTTTTTCGTTATGCTTTTTGATGTATTCCGCAAAGCGGCGTACATTGGCTTCATCCAGCGCCGATTCGATCTCATCAAAGATACAGAAGGGGCTGGGATTGATGCGAAGCAGAGACATATAAAGGGCAATGGCCACAAAGGCCTGCTCACCGCCCGAGAGAAGGGACAGATTTTTGATCACCTTTCCGGGAGGCTGAACCTTGATCTCCACGCCGCAATTCAAAAGATCCTCTTTATCGGTCAATTCAATGTCGGCAGAGCCGCCACCGAACAGCTCGGTAAAGATCTGACGGAAGGTATAGCGGATCTCTTCAAAGGTTTCGGTGAACATTTCCCGCATGGTGCCTTCCAGATCGGCAATGAGCTTTTCCAATTCCTCTTTGGATTTGGTAATATCGGAGAACTGCGTATTCAAGAAGGTGAAGCGCTCCCTGGCTTCCTCAAGCTCCTGAACGGACTCCAAATTCACAGGGCCGATGCGGCGGAGCTCTCCTCGCAGGGCAGTCAGTCTCGCTTCCCCGCCAAGGGCTTCTACATCCATTTCGGCAGCAGCACGGAATTCCTCGGATTCCACATCCATTTCGTACTCCTCCAGAAGAGAACGAACCAGATTTTCCTTTTCCTTGGCGGCTCCCTGCAAACGGGATGCCAAGCGGGAGAAGGCCTCCATCCGCTTTTCCTTTTCCGCTTGATGCTCCTTCTGCTGAACACGGATGCGGGCACTTTCCTCGCCTGCCGCACCCACTCGCTCCTGCAGAGCGGCAACCTCGGCCTTTTTCTCGCCCATCAGGCGCTTTTTTTCTTCTCTTTGCTTTTTGATCTCCTCAATGGAGGCGAGAGCGTTTTTCTTGCCCTCCTCCAATTCGGCCAAAAGGCTTTCCTTATTCTTTTCGCCCTCTCGGAGCATGCGGAAGGCCTCTTCGTTTTCGCTCAGGCGAACGGCCTCCTGCTCCAGGCGAAGCTGAGCCTGACCTCTCTCTGCCAGAATCTCGCCCTGGGTGATGATCAGCTTCTCCCTTTCCTTTTCTCCGGTTTCCTTCTCCTCACGGATGGCGGAAAGCTCCTCTGAAATGGCCGCTTCACGGGCCTCCTTTTCCTTGGAGTCGGCACCCAGTGCATCGGCTCGGGCAAGTCTTTGACGGATCTTTTCTTCGATCTCCAAGATCTCCTTTTGGATCAGGAGAGCCTCGGACTTGGCCGCATCGGCACGCTCAGTTTCCAAGGTAAGAGCATTTTGCGCCTCTCCCACGGCAAGGCGAAGGGCGGCAATTTTCTCTTCGCTTTCCTTGGCACGGCCTCGGAGAGCGGTACGCTCCTCCTCCATCTCATCGGCCTTTTTGCGAAGGGCAGAAAGCTTTTCCTCCAGCGCATCGATGCCTTCCTTCAAGCGGGCAAGATCCCCCGAGCGGGAGAGAACGCCCGTCAGATTCAGGGCCTGACCGCCCGTAAAGGAGCCGCCTGCGTGGATGATCTGTCCATCCAGCGTGACGATACGAACACCGTATTTTTCCTTTTTGGCAAGGCGGGATGCGGATTCAATATCACGGCAAACCAAGGTCTTACCAAGCAAAAATTCCACGGCGGGAGTATATTTTTTCTCACTGCGGCAAAGCTCTGACGCCAAGCCCACAAAGCCCTCTTCCCGAATGTCCGAGGTTTGATACAGGCTGACCCGCAGGGTATCCAGCGGAAGGAAGGTTGCTCTGCCCAAGCGGTTTTTCTTCAAAAATTCAATGGCGGCCTTGGCATCGGCTTCGCCGTCTACCACGATGTTTTGCACGCCGCCGCCAAGGGCGGTCTCCACGGCGAGAACATATTCCTCATCGGTGGAGATCAATTTGGAAACGGGGCCGCAAATGCCGGAAAGCTCCTCGCCCGAGGCGTTCATCACCTCTTTGACAGACTCGGAAAAGCCCTCCAAAAGGCGCTCCATACGAAGCAGAGTATCTCTCCTCTGCTCCAGATCCATTTTTTCCAGACGCTTTTTTTGAATGAGGGCGGCGTTTTCTTCAATTTCCTCGCCCAAATGATACAGGGCCAGATTGATCTTTCCGTTTTCTCCCTCGGCGTCGGCCTTTTCCGCCTTGACACGCTCCGCCTTCTCCATCACCTCGGCAAGGCGCGCACGGAGGGCTTCATCCTTTTCGTCACCGCCGGAAAGTCTCTCCTCCAATTCCTTTTTGCGCTCAAGTCCTGCGGCATTGAAGGCCTCGTCCTCCTTCAGGGAAAGTGCGATGGCCGCCTTTTGGGTGGTTATGGCATCCTTTTCCTCCAAGAGGGCCTCCTCCTTCTCCACCAGAGCGGTGTAGGAAAGGGCGATCTTGTTTTGCTCAGCTCGGTTTTGGGCAAAGGAATCCTCCACAGCACCCAAAGCCTCCTGCGCCGCCGTAAAACGCTCCATAATGGCGTTTTTCTGCTCGGTCAATTCCTTTTCACGGGTGCCGTTTTGCTCCCCGAGCGACAGGATCTCATCCCGCTTCAATTCCATATGGTGCACTTCGTTTTCCAAAACGGACAGGGCGGAGGCAAGATCGGAATCCTCGGTGGCAAGGCTTGTCACCTCACCTCGCAGGATTTCGCTTTTTACATTTTTTTCCTGAGATTCAATATAAAGGGAGTCAATGATACGATCCTGCTCATCGATCTTGCGGGAGAGCTCGGTCAATTCCCGATCCTCTTTTTCATACTGTGCGCCGCCATCACGGGCGAAATTCTCCAGCTTTTGGATGCGGCGGGACCAAAGACCCATTTCCAGATTTTTCTTTTCTCCCGCAATGGCAAGGTATGCCTGCGCCTTGGCGCTTTGAGCCTCCAGACGGGGAAGTCTGCCCTGCACCTCGGAAAGGATATCGTTGATACGGACGGCGTTTTCATTGACAGACTGAAGCTTTAAGCCGGCTTCGTGCTTACGGTAGCGGAAACGGGAAATCCCCGCCGCCTCCTCAAACAGCTCTCTTCTCTCGTTGCCCTTCAGGGAAATGATCTCGGCGATCTTACCCTGACTGATGACGGAATATCCCTCCCGTCCGATACCGGTATTGAGAAACAGATCCACAATATCCTTCAGGCGAACCTGCTTTTTATTCAGATAATATTCACTCTCACCGCTGCGGTAGAGTCTTCTTCCCACGCTGACCTCATCGTAATCGATCTTCATGAGATAGTCGGAATTGTCAATGGTCATCACGACCTCGGCAAAGGAGGCGGGCTTACGCTTGGAGGAGCCGTTGAAAATAACATCCTCCATTTTGCTTCCTCTCAGGCTTTTGGCGCTCATTTCGCCCAAAACCCACCGAACCGCATCGGAAATATTGCTTTTTCCGCTACCGTTGGCGCCGACGATGGCAGTCATTCCCTTATCAAATTCAATGACCGTTTTATCGGGGAAGGATTTGAATCCTTGCAGCTCCAGTGTTTTTAAGTACATAATTTTCTCTCTTCTATTCTTTTTTTCCTTCTTCGCCAAACCAGGTGGACAGGGCGATGCGGGCGGCTTCCTGCTCCGCTTCCCGCTTGCTCTTGCCCGTGCCCTTGCCGATCACATTGGAATTGAGACAGACCTGAACGGTAAATTCCTTGTGGTGATCGGGGCCCCTTTCTCCGATGAGGCGGTATTCCACCTTTTCGCCGGGGCTGGTTTGCACCTTTTCCTGCAAGAGGCTCTTATAATCATCATCCCGAATCTTGCCGCCCTGCACGATGCGGTGCATTCTTTCCTCGGCAAGGGGGAGGACAAATCTCTCACAGGTCTCAAAATCGGAATCCAGATATATGGCGGCGATCAGGGCTTCAAAGCAATCGGCCAAAATGTTTTTCTGATGGCGGCCGCCTGCCTCCTCCAATCCGTGATTGAGGAGCATATAGTCCCCCAAGGAGATCTTCTCTGCATACTCAAACAAGGCCTCCGCACAAACGGATGCGGCACGAAGCTTTGTCAGGGTGCCCTCGGGGAACACATTGGAATCGGCAAAAATGTGCCGAGAAATGATCAGGGACAGAACGGAATCCCCCAAAAATTCCTGTCTTTCGTTGTGCTCGTAAAAAATACGGTTTCTTTTCTCGTTGGAAAAGGAGGAATGGGTCAGGGCGATCATCAGATACTTGCGGTTTTGAAAGTGATATCCGATAACCTCCTCCAAACGGGAAAGACCTTTCAGAAAATGGCGGGGATAATCCTGCTCCCGTGCGATAACGGCTTCCATCACGCTTCTCCTTCGCCCCGAGCCACTGCTTCGGCGATGACACGGCAAAGACCTGACTTGTGGCAACGCTCGGCCTGCTTCACCGCATTTTCAATGGCTTTTTTCTTGGAGGAGCCGTGGGCCTTGATGACGGGGCGGACCGTACCCAAAATGGGAGCGCCGCCGTGCTTTTCATAAGAAAGGCGGGATTTGAATTTCTTCAGATCGGAAAGGATGAGAAGCCCTGCCAGCTTTCCTTTCAGGCCGTGGCCGAGCATCCCCTTCAATTCCTTGCTGATGAATTTTCCGAAGCCCTCGGAGAGCTTTAGGATCACATTGCCCACAAAGCCGTCACAAAGGATCACATCGGCCTTGCCCAAGGGAATGTCTCTTCCTTCAATATTGCCCACGAAGCGAAGGGACTCTTCCTTTTTCAAAAGGCGGTGGCTTTCCGCATAAAGGGCGGTTCCCTTGGTTTCCTCTGCACCGTTGTTCACTAAGGCGATCTTCGGCTTTTTCAGCCCGTAGACCCCCTTCATATAGGCATTGCCCATGTGGGCAAACTGCACCATTTCCTCGGGACTGAGCTCCAAATTTGCGCCGCTGTCCATTAAAAGAGTGGGGTTTGTAAGGGGAAGCACCGAGCCGATGGCCACACGGCGAACACCGGGGATCTTCACCTTATAAATACGGCTGGAGGAGCCCACCACCAAGGCACCTGTGGAGCCTGCGGAAAGGAAGGCATCCCCCTGGCCGTCCCGCAAAAGGCAAAGGCCCTTGGCCATAGAGGAATTCCGCTTGCTTTTCAAAATGCAAAGAGGATCCTCCTCCATGGAAATGGTATCGGGGGCATCCACGATCCTGACCGAATCGGGATCCAGACCGTTTTTCTTCATCACCTCGCGGATGGCCTTTTCATCACCCGTGAAAACAAGCTCCAGATCCTCAAGATCCTCCTTTGCCTCCATGGCCCCCAAAACGATTTGGTCGGGAGCGTGATCGCCACCCATGGCATCTACAATCAGTTTCATCTTAAACCCTTAGCTTTCTCTGTATTTACACTCCTTGGAGGAGCAGACCACCGTGCCGTTTTTCTTTTTCACCAGCATCTGCCCGCAAACGGGACAATCCTTGCCGATGGGCTCATCCCAAAGAGAAAAGTCACAGTTGGGATAATTGTCACAGCCGTAGAAGGTGCTCTTTCTGCTGTGCTTTTCCACAATGTCGGCCCCGCACTTGGGACAGGCTACGCCGATCTTCCGTGCCTTCTGGCGGGTGAAGCGACACTTGGGATAATTCTGACAGGCGTAAAACTCACCGAAGCGGCCCTTTTTCAGAACCACGGGGCTGCCGCAGATCTCGCAGACCATTCCCTCCACAGGCTTTTCTTCTTCCTTTTCGGGAGCGGGGCGAACCTTTCCGTCACGGTCCAGCGCCATGGTGGTCTTACACTCGGGATAGGCGGGGCAAGCGGCAAATTTGCCGAAGCGACCCGATTTTACGATCATTTTTCTGCCGCAATTGGGACAAACCACGTCCAATTCCTCCTGAGGAAGCTGAACCTTTCCTTTTTCTGCAAGGGTGGTTTCCGCTTCGCCGAGGAGGAAGGCAAATTCTTTGTAGAATTCGGAAAGAACCGACTTGTATTCTTCCTTGCTCTCGGCAATATCATCCAGTTTCTTTTCCAAATTGGCGGTAAATTCATAGTCCACCACCGTAGCGAAGTGCTTTTCCATAATGTCATTGGTCACCTCGCCCAGCTTTGTGGGAACAAACTGCTTCTTATCACGGGAAATATAGCCACGGTTGATAATGGTATCAATGGTGGGGGCATAGGTACTGGGACGACCGATGCCGCGGCTTTCCATTTCATCCACCAGACTTGCCTCGTTGTAGCGGCGAGGGGGCTGGGTGAAATTCTGCTTGGAAATCATATCCTTATTTTCCAAAGGATCCTTTTCATTCAAGGGAGGAAGCTTGCCCGTGGGCTGATTGTCCTTTTCATCCTCCTCACGGATCTCTCCGTAAACCTTCAAAAAGCCGTGGAAACGAATCGCCTCGCCGCTTGCCTTGAAGCGGTATTTCTTTCCGTCGGGACAGAGGGCCTCAATATCCACATTCTGCACATCGATCTTGGCGCTTGCCATTTGGCTTGCGGTGAAGCGATCCCAAATGAGCTTATACAGACGGTACTGCTCGTAGGAAAGGACATCCTTGAGGGATTCGGGGGTCTTGGAGGGATCGGTGGGACGGATGGCTTCGTGAGCATCCTGACTGGAGCCCTTGGACTTATAGACTCTGGGCTTTGCGGGATAGAACTTCTCGCCGTATTTAGCAAGGATCATTTCCTTGGCGGCAAGCTGCGCCTCATTGGAGATACGAAGAGAGTCGGTTCTCATATAGGTGATCAGACCGTGCTCCTCGTTCTTGCCCAGATTCATACCTTCGTACAGAGACTGTGCAATGTGCATGGTACGCTTGGACTGGAAGCCCAAACGCTTGAAGGCCTCCTGCTGCAGCTGGGAGGTGGTAAAGGGAGGGGGTGGATTTTTCACCTTGGAGCTGATGTCCACCTTCAAAACGGAGAAGGTGGCGCCCTTCAGGCTTTCCAACACCTTGTCGGCCGCCTCCTGATTGGGAAGGGATATTTTCTTTTGAGAGCTGCCGTGGAAGCGGGCAACAAATTCCTTGCCCTGAGGAGTGGCCAAAAGAACGGACATGGTCCAATATTCCTCGGGAACAAAGGCACGGATCTCCCTTTCACGGTCTACGATCAGTCTTGTGGCAACGGACTGCACACGCCCTGCAGAGAGGCCGTTTTGCACATTCTTCCACAAGAGAGGGCTCAATTTGTAGCCGACGATACGATCCAGGATCCGTCGGGTCTGCTGAGAATCCACCAAGGCCATATCAATGGGGCGAGGCTTGGCAATGGCGCTCTTGACGGCAGACTTTGTAATTTCATTGAAGGAAATACGGCCGCCGCCCTTCCCTTCCAGCTCCAAAACCTGATACAGATGCCAGCTGATGGCCTCTCCTTCACGGTCAGGGTCGCTTGCCAGAAAGACCTTGTCGGCACTTTTGGCTTCCTTTTTCAGCTGGGCGATAAGGTCGCCCTTGCCTCGGATGTTGATATATTTGGGGGTGAATTCATTTTCCAGATCCACGCCAAGGGTGCTTTTGGGCAGGTCACGGATATGACCCTGACAGGCCAATACCTTATAGCCGCTTCCCAAGAAGCTTTTGATGGTGGTTGCTTTGGTGGGTGACTCTACGATCACAAGATTTGATGCCATATAGGTTCCTTTCACGCTTCTGCTCGGTCGGTCAGGACATATTTTCCGCCTGCCACCTTACGCACAAGCCCTTTGATTTCTAATTTCGTTAAAATGCGCATCACGTCGGACACCCGATCGGTGTCGCTGACGAGACTGTCCGCCGAGACGGGCTCAAAGCCCAAGGCGGAATAGATCCTGATCTCCTCGGGCTTCATTCCGGGGAGCGGGGATGCCAATTTTTCCTTTTCCGCCCCTCCCTCGCTCTCGTCGGGAAGGTCGGAGATCATAACAAATTCATATTCCTTGGGAAGCGCCTCCTCCTTTTCCTCCCTTTGACCGGGGAAGACATAGGAGCGAAACTTCTTTTTCAAATTGGGAGCTGCCTTTTTCTTGGGCTTTTTCTCCTCCTTTTTCCCAAACAGAGGAAGAGCCCCCTCCAAAGAAGGATATTTGGTTCGGTAATCCTCCACCAGATCATAGGCGGAAAGGCAGGGCTTTGCCCCCACCTTGAGCAAAAAGTTGCTGCCGGCTGAGCTGCGGGAGAAAATGGAGCCGGGCACGGCATAAAGTCCCTTGCCCTGCTTGAGGGCATCCTCCGCCGTGATCAGAGAGCCGCTTTGCTCACTGCCCTCAATGACGCAGACCGCATCGGAAATGGCGGAGATCAGGCGGTTTCGGGTGGGAAAATTCCGCCCTATGGGTGCTGTTCCGGGTGGGTACTCCGTGATCACAAGACCCTTGCGGATCACCTCCTCATAAAGAGAGGCGTTTTCCTTGGGGTAGACCCGATCGATCCCACAGCCTAAAATCCCCACGGTGAACCCTTCGTTGTAAAGAGCGGCCCGGTGAGCGGCACCGTCGATCCCCGAGGCAAGGCCTGAGGCAATGACCGCTCCCGCACGGGACAGGTCATAGGAAATGCGCTTGGCGGCGTGGAGACCGTATTCACTGGGCTCCCGACTGCCTACCACGCCCACGGTAAAGCGATTGTCAAAATCACAGAAGTTGCCCAAATAGTAAAGCAAAATGGGCTTATTGGGCAAAACACGGAATCGGTCGGGATAAAAATAATCCTCGGGGGTCATGATCCCGATCTTTTCCTTTTTGCAATAGGATAAGATCCTCTCGGCCTTTTCCAGATCCTTTTCCAAAAGATCCTTTTCGTGGCCGTAGAAGGGAGTATCGATCTGGCTGTAATCGGATTCGGTGGCTTCATACACCCCTTTGGCCGAGCCAAAGAATTTTAAGAGGGTGGAAGGCAGAACCGAGCCGGGACGGCAGACAAGAGAAAGCCAAAGCCAATAGAGAAGCTCCTTGTCCTTCATTTTTCCCTCCTTGCGATTTCATAAAAATATACGGAGGCGGCCACGGCGGCGTTGAGGCTTTCCATAGAGGAAATGGGAATGATGCTCTTTGCCTCGGAACGCCCGAGGGCCTCGGGAGAAAGCCCCTTTCCTTCGTTTCCGATGAGAATACAAACGGGGGAAGAAAGATCGGTCTCGCCGATGGGGAGCGCCCCCTCGCAGAGAGCGGCAGCGACCGAGCGGATCTTCTTTTCTTCCAAAAAGTCAAAGAGCTTTGCCGTATCCGAAAAAATGTGAACGGGGATATGCGCCACGGCTCCCATAGAGGAGCGAATGGCCTTGGGGGAATAGGGGTCGGCACAGCCCGAGAGCAAAACGCCCTCAAAGCCGAAGGCTGACGCGGAGCGCAGAACCGTTCCCACATTGCCGGGATCCTGCACGTTTTCCAGCGCTACCCATCGCCCGCTTTTCTTCGGTTCAAGACCTGAAAAAACCGCTTTTTGGGAAAAGAGGGTCACAATGCCCTGGCTTCCCTTTTCGGTGCTGACCTTTTCAAAGGCCTGATCCGAAACCAAATAGGCCTTGCACGAAAGCGCTCCCAGCGCCTTTTCCACCTCGGGCATCAAGCGCTCGGCGTGCTTTGCCAGAAACACCGCCTCGGGACAGATCCCTTGGCGCACAAGGTCAAAGAAAAGAGTAGTACCCTCGGCAAGGAAGAGACCCGTTTTATCTCTTGCTTTTTTGTCGCAAAGAGAAGCGGCCAATTTCACCGCTTCGTTTTGGCGGCTTTCGATCAGCTTCCAGTCCATACCAAACTCCTTTCATTTTACCATATTTTCTATCATATACCAAAAGGGGGTAAAATTGCAAGATTTTTTTCCATTTATTTTAAAATATATAGAAGAAAAATTATTTTTTTACCGAAAGACGAGGAAAAATCGCCTGTTTTTTCAAAAAAATCAAAAAAAGGCTATACATTTTTATTTTTCTGTGATATAATCTTATTTATGAAAACAAACGAATTCAAGTCGAAGCGGGATTTTTCCGACCGTGATCCTTCGGACGGAAGAGTGGTTGCCGGCAGAAATGCCGTTTTGGAGCTGCTTAGATCGCCCCGCAGCATTGAAAAGATCTTTTTACAAAAAGACGGCGAAGGCTCATACAAAAAAATTCTTTCCCTTGCCAAGGAAAGAAAGATTCCCATTTCCTTTGCCGATAAATCCAAGCTGATCGCTCTGTGCGGCGGCACCTTTCACCAAGGGGCTGTGGCGCTGGCGGCAGAAAAGGAATACGCTACGCTCGAGCAGCTGTTTGCCATTGCCGAGGAGCGGGGCGAGGCTCCCTTCTTTGTTTTGGCTGACGGTGTGGAGGATCCCCACAATCTGGGTGCCCTCATTCGTTCCTGCGAGGGAGCGGGGGCGCACGGGATCATCATTCCCAAGGCGGGAGCGGTAGGCCTGACCCCCACGGTGATCAAATCCTCGGCGGGGGCCGCAGAGCATTTGGCGGTATGCCGAGTTTCCAATTTGAGCCAGACTCTTGATATTTTGAAGGAAAGAGGCCTTTGGATCTTCGCCTGTGAGGCAGACGGCACCCCCTACGACAAGGCAGACTACAAGGGGCCCATCGGCATTATATTAGGCTCGGAGGGCTTTGGCGTATCCCGTATTTTGAAGGAAAAGAGTGACTTTGTCATTTCCCTTCCCATGCGAGGCAAGGTCAATTCGCTCAACGTTTCCTGCGCGGGCAGTATTATTTTGTACGAGGCTGCAAAGACCCGATAATTTTTTCGAAAGGATTTTTTATGGCTTTCACCTACAAATTCTCAAGAAAAAGTAAAAAAGACCAAACGGAAAAAGAAAAATCCTCCTCTCAGGACGATTTCTTCCCCCTCCTTTTCGGAGAAGAGACGGAAGATGGCCCCAATGAAGCGGAGCAGAAGCCCACGGAGGCAGAGCCCGAATCAAGCGCTCCCCTTGCTTGTGCCGAAGAGACGGTAATACAAGAGCAAGAAGAAAGCGAGATTGTCACAAAAGAGGCGGCAGAAGAAAAGAAGCCCGAGCCCGAGAAGGAAGAAAGCCTGGAGGACACCCGCGCCTTCTCTCTTTCCGATCTTTCCAAGACAAGCGAGGACAAGGAGAATTTTGACACACGGGAAATTTCCCCGGAGGCCGAAAAGACCCGAGCAATTCCCGAGGATCTGATCCGTGCCCTCAGCGAAAATCACGCAGACGAAAAAAAGCTGGATGAGGTCTTTTTACAGACCGGCGGAGTCATCGGCTCGGAAACCAGCAAGGAAGAATACGATCGGATCACCGGTATCTTAAAAGAGGTGTTCGGCTCCGAGGACCCAAAGAAAAAGGGTGAGAAAAACGCCGAGACCGACGCTCCCAAGACCAAGACCCTGCAGGAAGCTTTGCAGGAGGCTCGGGAACAGGGGGATGAGGAAAACGGCGAATACATCGCCATTCACGATTCCCAAGAGGAATCCACCAAGGAATACCACGCCACCTTCTCCTTTGAAAAGGAATTGGGGCAGATGGAGGCAGATGAGGCTTCTCAAAGCGTTCCTCCCGTGGCAGACGAGGTGCAGGTTCCCGATCACGATAACCCTTACAGCGATACCTACGATGAATTCGAGGAGAAGCGGGAAAAGAGAGCCATCCTTCCCGAGGAGTTCACCTCCCCCGAGGAGTACGATGAATTTGCAGAGCATTTGAGAAACCGCAATTTCAAAACGGTGGTTTCCTGTGCCTGGTCCCTTCTCGCCTTCCTTTTGGTGCTTTATTTGGAAAGCGCCACCTTCTCCCGCATTTATCACCCCGAGTTCTTAAAGCCCGGCGGGATCTACAATATGATCTACCTTTTGGTGGACATCCAGGCCATTCTCATTTCCTCGCTTTTGGTTCTCTCCTCCTTGGGCGAGGGCTTCAAGGGGATCTTTACGGGAAAACCAAACCGCCACAGCTTTTCTGCCTTGATCACGCTGGTGGCGCTGGCTCATTCCATCTCCATGCTGGCCTTGGGTGTGACTCAGTACCCCCTCTTTGGCGTGGTGGCCTCTCTGTTCCATCTGTTCTCCGCTTTTTCCAATTCCTTGGAAGCCAAGCGCATCTACCGCACCTTCCGCATTTTTGCAAGACGCGGGGATAAATTGGTGGCTCAGGAATTGAATCAGGATACTCCCGAGGCAGAGGCCTTCCGTGATCAGCTGGAGGGCGAGCCCAAGTTTTATTCCGTGCAAAAGGCCGGCTTTATTGACGGATTCTTTGCCAAGGTGGAAGCCCCCTCCCGCAAGGAAAAGGCCTTTGGCGTTGCCCTGACCCTTTCCTTCCTTCTCTCTCTTGCATTTGCGGGCTTTTCCTATTGGAAGGAGCCGAATCTCGGCCTGACCTTCACCCGATTTGCCACCATGGCGGTTATGACCCTGCCCTTATCGGGCATTATGACCGTAGCGCTTCCCTTCTCTCACCTTTCCAAAAAGGCAGAAAAGAAGGACTGTGCAATTTTAAGTGCAAAAAGCGCCGAGGAATGTGCCGATTGCGATGTGGTCTCCTTTACGGACCGTGAGATCTTCCCTCCCAAGAGTGTGAAGATCACCACCATCCGCACCTACGGACAGACCCGCATTGACAAGGCGATCCTGTACGGTGCCATGATCTTCCAAAAGCTGGGAGGTCCCCTTTCTCAAGTATTCAAAAAGACCATTTCGGGCGTTTGCTCCGAAATCCCCGAAAACTTTGATTTTCTTGAGATCACGGCAGACGGTATGTGTGCCAAGATCGATGGGAAGAGCATTTTCGTCGGAAACAAGAATTATCTGCTTTCCTACGATTTCGGCTACACCAAGGACGAAATTGATGAAAGCTTTGAGCAAAATTCGGGCAAAATTATGTATATGGTCATTGGAAACGAATTGGCTGCCAAGTTTTACATTCGCTATTCCATCAGCAAGCGTTTCCAAAAAACGATCCTGTCCCTCTTCAAATCCGGCATTTGTCCCGCTGTTAAGACCTGCGATCCCAACATTGATTCCGATCTGTTCCGCACCCTTTTGGACAATGACAAGATCCCCGCAGGGATTATCAAAACAAGCGATGCCATGAAGGATGCCCCTGTGATGGAGCGCTGTGAGAGCGGTGTTGTCTGCACCTCCTCCATTGCCAATCTCCTTTACGGCTTCTCCCTTTCCGATGCCCTGCGTCACCTGATCGGAGCCAATGTGGTGATCAAGCTTCTTTCCCTTTTGGTGGGTGCAGGTATCGTACTGTTCCTCTTCTTCATTGAAAACCTGACGAAGATCTCGGGGCTTTTTGCCTTGATCTATCAAATTCTTTGGATGATCCCCGTCATCATTCCGTCTGTTTCCGAATAAAATAACAGTGCCGCAATGCGGCACTGCATATCCACCCTTAGCGCAACTGGATAGAGCATCAGATTCCGATTCTGAAGGTTGGGAGTTCGAACCTCCTGGGGTGGACCAACAAAAAAGCCCCTTTTGTCTGGTAGACAAAAGGGGGCTTTTTTGAGTGATGCGTTCCTGCGGAACGTGATGCGCACGACCTGCGTGATGCAGGCTTCGCCTGTGATGCACGCCTTCGGCGCGTGGTAAGAACGCATCGCATCACTTATCACAGCAAAGCGACATCACTTATCACTTATTTACAAACAGGTTATATTTGTGGTATAATAACCTCACGGCGTAAACGAAATCAAAGATTTCGACGCCCAAGAGTTTATTGAATCACAATTGCAAAGGCGTGTGGCCTTTGGGGCTTCGCCCTGTCGCTCTTCGCATCGAAGTTGTGGTATAATCTATTTGTAAAAGAATTTGACGAATGAATGTAAGCAAAAGGAGGAAGCAAAATGAAAAAGATCGGGCTCGGAATTGCGATTCTTTTATTTGCTATTTGTCTGGAGGTATCCTGGGAGGGCCATTTTTCATACATTACCACAAGCATTGGTCTTGTGGGATTGGGAATGGCAATTTTTGGCTTTTTCCATTCGGAAAACAAATAGACATCTGCTACAGTACCACTTAACATCACCCTTTTTATCGAGGGTGATGTTTTCTTTTCTACTCCCACGAATTTTCCTCCACGGTATAGAAAAAATCCACATTTTCCTCCAGCAGGGAGAGAAATTCTCTCGGGTGGGTTTGGCTTTCGCAAAGGGTATTCAGAAACGAAATCATACGCCCGGAAGAAAAGCCGGATAGATCCAGACGAAGAGTAAAGCCCTTTGCTTCGGTGCCTTGGACAACGGCCGTCAGTTTCATTTGATCCTCGCAGGAAAACAGGCGGTAGCAATACTTACTTTCCCTGACCGAAATGCTCTTTTCATACAGCGTTTTTTCCATTACAATTTCTCTCCCGTTCATAGTCGCAAGAAGGAGTATACCTCCAAAAAGAAAATTGTCAAGAGGGGGAAAACGGCGTTTTTTCGCCATTCTTGGTGTTTTTCACAAAACAAGTTTACAAGAAATTGCTTTTCAAGAAGGCTTTGGTAAAATCAGATACAGAATGGAAAAGAAAAAAATATTTTGCGGATATTTTGATTTTGAATTTGCATATTTTGGTTCAATTTGTCAATTATTCCAAAACAATTGTATATTTTGTTTGTAATATTCATTTTCGGCAAAATTTTTGTTAAAATTGCACAAAGAGAATGGAAGCTTTTCCCGTCTTTGTTTTCTGCAAATTGACAAAAAAGGCGGGAAGAATTATAATGGAGAAAACAAAGGAGGGACAAATAATGAAGCGTTATCTGATCGAATTCTATTCCAAACGGGCGCCTGAAAACCTGATCTCCCTGTTGAAGGACCGCTTTGACGGAATTTGGTTTTTATACTTTCAGAAAAAAAGCCCTCCTCCCTCCTCCATCCGCACCCAGCTGAACCGTGTGGTAGAGGATCTGTTTGGCTTTGGCGTGGATTTTGTGGAGATCGAAAGGGCTGATATTGCTTCGGTTTTGGCTTCCCTTGACAGGATCACAAGGGCGGGCGAGCACTATGTGATCGATATTACGGGAGGAAACGAGATCTTCATTGCCGCATCGGGTATGTTTGCCCAAGAGAAAACGGATCGCACCGTGATCCTGCGCCACCACGATATTTTCACGCAGGAAATGACGGATCATCCCGCAAACGAAAGCGGCGAGGACGCCCCCTTTCCCAAATACTTAAAGGCCTCCCACCTTTTGAGCCTCAACGGGACACCTCCTCTTTCCGCACCCCGATTTCACTTTTCCCGCGGCCCCTTGCGAGGTGAGATCACACGGCTTTGGAATGCCGTATGCCATCACCTGAAGGACTGGAACCGCTTCTGCGCCTTTTCCGCCGAGGAGGGCGGAAAAACAAACCTTTTGGAGAAAAGGATCCCGGGGGAAAAGGGCTTGCAGAAAAGCTATCTTACCATCTCTGAAAGCCTGAAGGCGGCAGGTATTATGGTCTGTGAGGAAATCAAGGTGCAAAACGGAAGAACCACGGCTCGCTTTGATCTGGATGTTCCCAAGGAAGCCCTTTTTCTTTACGAAAAGGCGGGAAATCTTTTGGAAATGTATACTGCCATGGCCGCCTTTGACACGGGCCTGTTTCACGATATTTGCGTGGGAGTGCAGGTAGATTGGAACGGTGTATTTTCCGCTCCCGCAAGGCCCGATCCCCGAAACGAGATCGATCTGATTTTAATGAAAAACAATCTCCCCATTTTGGCAAGCTGTAAAAACACCCTTCCCAAAAACGATCATCTCTATGAGATTTCCACCATGGCAAGTCACTACGGCGGGTATTATGCAACCCCCATGCTCCTTTCCTCCTACGGTGCCACCCCTTCCGTGCGCACCCGTGCCAAGGAAATGAAGCTTGTTTTGATTGATAACATAAGAAAAATGTCCTACCCTAAGCTGGTAGAAAAGCTGAAAAAGGCCTTTTCATAAAACAATCCCCTGCGGCAATCATGCCACAGGGGATTTGTTTTACAGGATGCCATCGGGGAAGCCCGCATCCTTCAGAGCTTTCATCAATTTTTCCGTATCAAAGGAGGTGATGAATTCTTCGATGTCATCCGCATCCTTGAGATCCAAAGGATCCTGAACCTTGGGCATTTCCACCTTTTCGGCTTCGCCCACCTGAATTTCACTTTCAATGGCGATCTTTCGCTTATCGGAGGCGTAAAGACCGATTTCAGATTCTACCAAATTGTCATCGGTGTCCACATCCAGCTGAAGGCCCAGATCCATATAGTTTTTGAACTGACCGAGGCTTTCCTCGCCGCCCAAAAACTGAACCAAGCTCTTCTGCATTTCATCAGACAGATCCAAGCGCAGGGAGAGATCCTCCTCGCCCCAGTTCAATTTAATATCCAGCACACGGGTATCGGAAATCACAAGCTCGCCGGAAACCACGGCGTGGTCATCCACTACCTCGCCGGCAAGGGTGAGACAAACCTCTTCTCCGCGGAGAATGAAATCCACATCCCTTTCGTCTTTATAATAAGAGAACAGGAAGGATTCCTCCTGACAGGTGGTGATTTTCCTGCCGATGACCTCGTGATCGGAATTCACATAGTCGGTGAGAACAAAAAGCTCTTCTCCTTCGCCTTCAAAAGAATCCTTGGCCTCTGCCAATTCATCCTCAAGATCGGCAATGACTCTGTCCCAATCCTTTACCTCATCCTTGTCCGCAACCTCAAGTGCTACATAATAATCCGCAAGGCTTTCATAGAGTTTTTTCAGCTCGGCATCCTCCTTGGCTTCGGCAACCAGAGCGGAGAGAATATTGTGAAGCTGCTTTTCGGTTACACGGACGGTGAGAACGAAGGCTTCCTCCTCTACCCCATCCTGACGGGTATAAACGCCCTCCTCTCCCGTAACATCGGTCAGATGATCAAAGAGAATAGTATAGTAGCGGCGGATCATTTCCTCTGCCACCCGATCCTCGGGCAAAAGCTCGAAGGGATTCAGCTTTGCACCGTTTTCCAAACGGTACAAAAGAGCCTTGTCGGTCATTTCGGGAGCGGTGAGGATCATAGAATCCCCTTCCGCAGTGGCGATCAGATCCAAAATACCAAGCCCCTTGGACTTCAAGGAGACCTTGGTGGAGGTAACACCGTTGTTATGATCGGTATCCAGCGTGATCCCGAAATCATCCAGCCAATGGATCAGATCGGCAACGCTCTCATCCAGATCCTCTGCTAAAAGGCTGATATCCTCGCTGATCTTCAGGGTATGCGTGGTGATCATACCTTTGTTTTTATTTTCCCGTTCGGTCTCGGCCTTGGCCTCAAACCAATCGCCTACCGCATCGCCGAAGGACTTGCCCTCCACATAGGAAAAATAGGTAACGGGCTCGGAAAAATTACGGAGCACCAGACCTGTGATGCTATCCTTTAAGAAGAACAAAACAGCGGCAAGGGCAATGAAAACACCCAAAACGGCAAGGACCACGGCGGCCTTTCCTCTTTTGGGAGGAGCCTCCAAAATCACCTGCGCATTATCGGGCACGGGGGCGATCTTTTCCTCAAACGCTCCTTCCTCCTTCATAATTTCGTGAGGGGCAGGGGGAACGGACTCAGAGGTGGCCTCGGGGGCATCGGGATCCAAAACCAAATCGTCATTTATTGTGCTTTCCAGCAATTCTTTTTGGCAAATGGGACACTTTTTTGTCCCCCGGGGGATTTCTTGAAAACAAAACGGGCACTGCATCGTTTGATCTCCTTTCGATTTCTCTTCTCATATTTTATCGTTTTTTTCGTTTTGTGTCAACAACGGGATCAAAATTAACAATTATCTCCTCTCGATGGAAAACATACTTGTCATTTTGCAAGATAGCTTTGGCTTTAGGTATACAATAGAATGTATACTGATTATATATGATTTTGTATTTTACAAAGAAGAAAAAGCGTGATAAAATAAACCGAAAACCGAAAGGGTACGTTTCCCTCTCGGGATCCCGAACAAATTGATACTTAGAGGAGGATAAAATTATGTTGTGGGAAAATCTTTTGTCCTGTAATTTTCTGGACGCAGTCAAGGAATGTAAAGGCGTATGCGCAGTTCCCATCGGTTGCGTGGAGGCACACGGCAGACATCTGCCCTTGGCTTGTGACACTCTGAAAGCCATTGAATTTACCAAGCGTGCCGCCGAGATCGAGCCCGTTATGGTATTCCCCGGAATGTATTTCGGTGAAAAGAGCGGCGCAGGAGAGTATCCCGGCACCATCATCTTCCCCACCCCCCTGCTGTTTAAGGTTTTGGAGCAGACCTGCTATGAGATCGCCCGCAACGGCTTTAAGAAGATCGTTCTGGTAACAAGCCACGGCGGAAACAAGGGCTTTGTGGGCAC
Source organism: Eubacteriales bacterium (assembly GCA_045543495.1). GTDB lineage: Bacteria > Bacillota > Clostridia > Oscillospirales > SIG627 > RGIG5579. Next base: position 23,319 of record JAZQMO010000007.1, read on the forward strand.
CTTCACCCGCTATATGCTGACCAAGAACCCCGACTTTATGGTGTTCCACTATTATCAGGAAATGCAGGGCCCGGCCGCACTCTTGGAGGAGCCTGAAAAATATCCCTACCTGACAAAGGAGGAATGGGGCTATTTGCAGGAGGCCGTCGACAAGGGTGTGAAAAATGCCAGCCACGGCTGCTTTGTAGAGACCGCAAACCTTTACGACGTATGCCCCGAATTGATCGATCTTCCCAATATGAACACGCTGGACGGCAAGAGCACCAAGCGCTTTGCTCAGTTTGACTCACTGAAGATCTCCACTCCCTTTGCCTGGATGGCAAATCATCCCAACTCTCTGGGCTCCTCGGGCGTGGTTCCCTACGAGCACGTGACCCCCGGCATTGCCAAGGCTCTGGCACAGAGAACCGTGGAATTGACCACCAATGTATTCAAATTCCTTCGTGAGGAAAGAATTTCCGATGAATACCTGAAGGAATGGAAGGCAAAGCAGGTTCCCCACAAGGTAGATTGGGACTGATAAAAACCAAACTAAAAAGCACCTTCGGGTGCTTTTTTCTTGCCCATAGAGAAAAACTGTGATATACTTTTTTCAGATCACAAGGAGGCGCTTATGAATTACCGAAAGGACAAGCATGGAAACGAGCTTTCCATTCTCGGCTTCGGCTGTATGCGCTTTGCCCGCAAAATGGGCAAGGTGGATATGGAAAAGACCGAGGAGCAGATTCTGTATGCCATTGAAAAGGGAATCAATTATTTTGACACCGCCTATATTTACCCCGGAAGCGAGGCGGCGCTGGGAGAGATCTTGGAGAAAAACGGATTGCGGGACAAGGTGAAGATCGCAACCAAGCTTCCCCATTACCTGATCCGAAGCCGTGAGGGGGCGGAAAAGCTCTTTCAGGAGGAATTGAAAAGGCTGAGGACCGATCACATTGATTATTACCTGATGCATATGCTCACGGATACCGATACCTGGCAAAATTTGGTGGAAATGGGGATCCGAGATTGGATCCTGGAGAAGAAGGAATCGGGGCAGATCCGTCAGATCGGCTTTTCCTACCACGGCAATTCCCACGCCTTCTGCCGTCTTGTGGATGCTTGGGATTGGGATTTTTGTATGATCCAATACAATTATATGGACGAGCACTCTCAGGCGGGGCGCACGGGTCTAAAATACGCCCACCAAAAGGGGCTTCCCGTGATGATCATGGAGCCCTTGCGGGGCGGAAAGCTTGTGAACAATCTTCCGCAAAAAGCAAGGGAGATCTTTGCCAAAAACGGAAAGGGGCTCTCCCCTGCCGATTGGGCCTTCCGCTGGCTTTGGGATCAAAAGGAGGTCTCGGTGGTGCTTTCGGGCATGAACAGTCTTGAAATGCTCCAAAAAAACATCGCCTGTGCCGAAATGAGCAGGGTGGGAGATCTGACCGAGGAGGACAAAGAAATGCTCCAAAGAGTGGTTTCGGCCATTCAGGAGAAAATGAAGGTGGGCTGCACCGGCTGCGGCTACTGTGTTCCCTGTCCCAAGGGAGTGGATATTCCCGGCACCTTTGCGGCCTACAACCGCCGCTTTTCCGAGGGGAAGATCCACGGCCTCATTGATTACTTTATGTGCACCGCCCTTCGGAAAAATGCTTCCGTGGCAAGTGGCTGCATCGGCTGCGGAAAATGCGAAAAGCACTGTCCTCAGGCCCTTCCCATTCCAAGGCTCTTAAAGGAAGCGGCAAAGGAAATGGAGGGTCCCGTTTTCAAGGCGGCCCACAAGATCACAAAAAAATTTACCAAATTCTAAAAAAACACCCGTTGGGAGACACGAAAGAAAGTGTTTTCCCTACGGGTATTTTTTATAAAGCCAATTCAGCGCAGGATCAGGGTTCCTTTTTTCACTCCTGTTGAGACGGCGCCTTCTGCGGCGATCTCCCCTGCCACGATGACATACTCCAGCCCCTTTGCAGGGAGGGTGGGAGAAGCAAAGGTGGCCTGATCCTCCAATTTGTCGGGGTGGAAGAGGCAAAGGTCTGCATCCATTCCCACACGGATCACGCCCTTTGTTTCAAGGCCGTAAACACGGGCGGGAAGCGAGGTGATCTTGCGCACCATTTCCTCCAAGGAGGGAAGTCCCTCCCGACGGGTGTAGCGAGCCAGCGCTCGGGGGAAGGAGGCTCTCAGGCGGGGGTGATACACCGTGCTTTTCTGTGCTACGGAGGAGTCGGTACAGATCATACCGCGGGGGTGGGAGATGGCCGCCTTGACATCGCTCTCATCCATCGTGAAATAGCAAGCACTGCAAGCATTTTTGCTATCCAGGATCATATCCATACCCGCTTCAATGTGAGAGACCCCACGGGCCTCGGCGATTTCGCTGATGAATTTTCCCTCGTATTCGGGATGGGCGGCACAGCGCACAACGAGGATCCAGGAAAGATCTCCCTTCCAATAGGCCTCCTCCTCGTTCCAACGGCGGATCTTTTCCCGCTCGGCGGGGTCTTCAAGACGGCGAAGAAGATCTCTTCCGCAATCGGGAACAAGGCGCACCGAAAGGGTGGTGTGAGAGGCGATATAGGGGTATACGTCAAAATACATTTCAATGCCCTCGGCATTGGCTCGGTCTATGTTTTCAAGCAAGGTCTTTACCTTGCCGCGGCAGGCGGGAGAGCCTGCGGATTTGAGGTGAGAATGAACACCGCGGCAACCGCTTCGGCGAAGGACGGAAATAAACTCCTCCTGCGCCTTCAGTACATTTTCGCCTTCATTTCGTATGTGGCAGGCTACAAAGCCCTGATATTCGGCAACCACCTTGGCAAGGGCTACCATTTCATCCTCTGTAAAATAGCATCCGGGAGGATAGATGAGGCCGAAGGAAATTCCCTTGGCGCCGCTTTCCATTGCCGAGCGAACAATGCTTTTCATCTCTTCGAGCTGATCGGGGGTGGGGTGGGACTGATCCATTCCCATAACCGTTTTTCTCACGTTTCCTGCACCGAGGAGAAGGACGTGATTGGCGCCGAAGAATTCCCCCTTCATTGCACCAACAAAGGCGGGGAAGGTGGCGTGAACCTCGCTTTTTTGAGGGTCTTTTGCAGGGTCAAAATAGTTGGGTGCGGCAGAGCCGCCGCACTGGCCTGCAACGGCGGTGGTAATGCCCTGCTCGATCTTTTCCTTCACCTCGGGAGAATCATACAGTGCCTTGTCGCTATGGCTATGAGAATCAATAAAGCCGGGGGTGATCACAAGTCCCTTGGCGTCTATGATCTTTTTGGCCTCGCCCAAATGAAACCCTACGGCGGCGATTTTTCCATCCTTCACCCCGATATCGGCGGGAAAGGCGGGGGCTCCCGTGCCGTCTATGACACGGCAGTTTTGAATGATCAGATCAAGCATACAAACCTCCTTTTATTTGAGCAAGCGAAACACCTGCGTTGCGGTTCTGAACAGATTTTCACGGGCGTTGGCGAGATCCATAGCCTCCTCGAGGGGAACGGCTCCGGGGACAATGGGGAAAAAGGCATCGATCCCGTGGTCATTTAACACCATGGCATCTTTCGTGACACAGCCCGAGAAGGCAATGACCTTTTTACCGTATTGCTTGGCCAATTTTGCCACGCCGATGGGAGCCTTTCCCATAGCGGTTTGGGAATCCAATCTTCCCTCACCCGTTACCACAAGGTCGCAGTCCTTGATTTTTTCTTCCAATCGGATCTCCTCCAAAATAATGCCGATGCCCGATTCCAAGCGGGCGGGCAAAAAGGCAGAAAAGGCAAAGCCAAGACCGCCTGCCGCCCCTGCACCGGGGAGCTCGGCATTCGCCTTGGGGCTCACCTGAGCGGCAAGAGAGGCAAAGGAGGAAAGCCAGGCATCCATCTCTCGAATCATTTCGGGGGTGGCACCCTTTTGCGGGCCGAACACGGCACTGCAGCCCTTCTCGCCGCAGAGGGGATTGGTTACATCGCACGCCACCTTGAAAAAGCAGTCCTTCAGGGCGGGGTGCACCTTGTCGGTTTTGATGGAAGCGATCCTTTCAAGGCCCTTGCCGCAAGGGGAGACCTTTTGCCCCTCGGCATCCAAAAATTCATAGCCCAAGGCAGAGAGCATTCCAAGGCCGCCATCGTTGGTGGCACTGCCGCCAATGCCCATAATAAAGCGGCGGCATCCCCGCTGCATCGCATCCACGATCATTTCACCCACACCGAAGGTGGTGGTTTCAAGAGGGTTTCTTTCCTCGGGAGAAAGGAGCGTGATCCCTGCGGCGGCGCTCATTTCCATCACCGCAGTATCTCCTCCCACGATGCAGTAGGGGGCGATCACATTTTGCCCCAAGGGCCCCTGCACCGCAGGGCGGATCATTTCACCGCCAAGCCCCTCATACAAGGCCTCCACGGTGCCCTCTCCTCCGTCTGCCAAGGGGCTGACCCGAACCTCGGCCTTGGGGTCAAGAGCGAGAATGGCCTCCTTGACCGTTTCCCCTGCCGTCAGGGAGGAAAGACTCCCCTTAAAGGAGTCAATGGCGATTACAACTTTCATTTGGTTTCTCCTTTTCTGACGATGACCGATACACCATCGGGAATGGCAGCGATCTTCACCTTCTCTTTTCCAAGCATTTTCTTGGCCAAGGCCACGGCCTCCTCCAAGGAATGTGCGGGGGTCATGTGCATTTTCTCAATGAGATCATCGGGCATTTCGGAAACGTAGATGACTCGGGCGTGCATCAGGATCCGCAAAAGGATCTGAGTCTGCCACTGATCGGGCACGGTCTCCCCTCTTCCTCTTGCAAGAAAGAGCTGCATGGTTTTGGTAATATCCTTTTCATCGGCAAGCTGATGGTAAAAATGATCGCCGCCGATGCCATCTCCCGAGCGGGCCAGCATAATGATGACGCCGTCCTTTTTCACCGTGGCTTCTGCCGCGGTCATTCCCTTCACGGCCTGATATACATTCTGATCCAAGGGATAGCCGCCGTTGGTGGAAATGACAACATCGGCCTCCACCGCATTGACGCCGCACAGGGAGGATAGAAAATCGGTTCCCACCTTATGCGCCGCCTCCGGTTCTCCTGCTGTGGCAAAGATCACTTCCTTTTCGGAATTGAGCACCACATTGACCACATAAGAAAGGCCTGCGGCTTTGGCGGCCCAGAGCATATCCCGATGGATGGGGTTGTTTTCCAGCACGCCCGTTCTGGCGGCAGGATGATCGATAAACTCGGAGCAGTGGTTGGCAAGAACGGTGCTGCGCCCCGCTACACCGGGCAGAACGCTCTTTCTGCCACCCGAGAAGCCTGCAAAGAAATGGGGTTCAATGAAGCCCTCTGCCACCAAAAGATCGGCCTTGGCGGCAAGAGAATTGATCTCGCACACACCGCCCGAGGGTAAGGTGCCAAGGCGAATCAGTTTTTCTCTTTCGTCTCAGTTGTGAACATAAATATTCTCATTTTCCACGAGCTCGGGGCCGAACTTATGACAAAGCTCCTCCTTCGTGGTATCACGGTGACAGCCCGTGGCAATCAGCAGAGTGATCTGCGCCTCGGGATTTCCACGGCGGATCTCGGAAAGCATAGGCGGAATAATGAGACGGCTGGGAACGGGGCGGGTATGGTCACTGGCAATGACCACCACATTCTTTTTCCCCTCTGCCATTTTCCAAAGAGGAACGCCTCCCACAGGAGAGGCCATGGCCCTTTGGATCAATTCCGCGGGGTTCGCCTCGGGGGTATAGCGATTAAGCTCCGATTCCAGAACTGCGGTCAATTCCCTCTCATCAAAATCGTAAGCGATCTTTTCTTTTCCGTAAGGAAACACAACTTGCTTCATTTTGTTTTTCCACCTTTTTCTTGTTGGCTTTATTATATCCCCTGCACCGAAAAAAGTCAACGAATGAGCGCAATTGTAATAGAAAAAAGCAAACGAAAAAAAGCGAGACAGGATGATGAAATGAAGTGAACCCCAAAGTTTAGACAAAATTAAATATTAAATTGCTTGTGAATGAGTTCGGTATTGCACCGGGCTCATTCCTTTTAGTTTTAAGGAAATTCTTTCGTTGTTGTAATAATAAATATATTTTTTTAATTCATC
>JAZQMO010000008.1:0-35801 GCA_045543495.1 Eubacteriales bacterium
GTATGTGCTAAACTATGTGTGGCATTATTTTGCTCTTGCATTTTAATGTCCTCCTGATATGGTTTTTGTTGTAACTGGCAGGTCACAACTCTATCTTACCATATCAGGAGTTTTTTGTCTTCTTCACCGGTTAACCTTCACTGAACCACGCGACTATCGCGTGGTTTTCGGAATACAAAAAAAACTACCCGATGGCTTCATCGGGTAGTTAGAATGAAACGTTATTTCATTGTTTGACCGAGGTTAACTTTTCGGATAACTATGATTGATTATACGCGGAAGCCTTCTTCATCCACAAAGTAGCGGTTGCCTTCGAATTCCACCCAAGCGTTTTTCACTTGGCTTCCGTTGGCATCCAGGTAAACCCATTTGCCGTTAGTATATTGCTTCATGGTATTGGTGAGGCAGTAGCCTTCTGCACCAATGTAGCAAAGACCCACAGAGTCATAGTGCCATCTGTCGGCGTACATATAGCCGTCTTCGCCAACGTAGCACCAACCAAGGGAGTCTTTCTGCCAAGCGTTGCAAAGTACGTAGCCTCGGGCATCCACATATCTCCAGCCAATTTCATCGAGGATCCAGGTGCTATATACCATGTATCCGCTTGCATCTACTCGGCAAATGCCTTGAGAATCGGGAATCCAAGCATTTGTCATCATAATGCCGTCTTCTCCGAGGTAGCACCAACCTGCGGAATCGTTCATCCACTGATTCTTCAGCGGAAAGCCGTCGGAGCCGAGGTAGAGCCAATCAGATCCTTTTTGCATCCAAGTGTTCTTCGCTTGGCTACCGTTGGCATCAAGGTACACCCACTTGCCCTGATATTCTTTCCATACGTTGGTTTCGCAGTATCCGCCCTCTCCAATGTAGCAAAGGCCGATGGAGTCATAGTGCCATCTGTCGGCGTACATATAGCCGTCTTCCCCAACGTAGCACCAACCAATGGAGTCTTTCTGCCAAGCATTGCAAAGCACGTAACCTCTGGCATCCACAAATCTCCACTGGATTCCGTCGTGGATCCACTGGTTATATACCATATAGCCGCTGCCGTCTACTCGGCAGATACCAACACTATCAGGAATCCAGGCATTGGTCATCATATAGCCATCTTCCCCAAGGTAACACCATCCGGCAGAGTCATTCATCCACTCATTTTTGATCTTCTCGCCATTGCGGTAGAATGCCCATTTTTCGCCTTCCTGTACCCAAGCATATATAAACCGCATTCCGATCTTGGTAAGATCTTCATTTCCTTCTTGCACAAAAACTCCGCTCCACTGCAAAGGAGAACCATAATAGCTAACCTCAGTTAATGTCGGACATAGGTAAAACGCCCATTCGGAAATTGCTTGAAGAGAAGAAGGAAGACTGATTTTTTCAAGTTTTTCACACCCTTCAAAAGCACTTCCACCGATTAACATTACCCCCTCAGGGATTTCAATCGATGAAAGAGAGATGCAGTATGCAAATGCACCAGCATTTACACTGGTAATGGAATTATGAAGTGTAATAGAAGTCAACGAAGAACACTCCATAAAAGCCAACTCGGGAATCACTTTTACCTCCTGCGGGAGAACAAAAGAGGCAAGAGAAATACAATACGCAAAAGCACCGGGACCAATCACTTCAACTCCAGAAGGTAGTTGGAAAAATTGGATTCCAAAGCAAGCGGTAAACGCTCCCTCTCCAATAGAAGTTACTCCTTCGGGAATAGTAATGGAGGCGAGAGATGCGCATCCTGCAAAAGCATACGGCGGAATTTCTGTTAAATCTGTGGGCAAAGTAATTTTAGTTAGGTAAGAACAGTTATAAAATGCGTTTTCTCCAATTGTTTTTGTAACCACAACCTCTTTTAGACTTTGGGGTACATATGACACAGATTGTTCAGGTGAACTCGCCCCAAAAATATACGACAAATATCGTTCAGCTCCTGCAAAAGGAATAGTAATTTTTATCAAAGCAGTGCAGTCCTGAAGGCTTCCATTGCCAATCGCCACAATAGAATCGGGGAATATCACTTCTTTAAGTGCGCTACACCCACGGAATGCTTCCGAACCGATGATATGAACCCCATGAGAAATTATCACCTCCGAAAGGGCGGTGCAACCATTAAAAGTACCATCTTCAATTCTTTCCACAGAATCGGGAATCTCAATTCGAGATAGATTAGTACACCCCGCAAAAGCAAATTTGCCGATTCTCAGCAAAGAATCAGGAATTTCCACCTGACACAAGGACACGCATCCCTCGAATGCATTTGAGGAAATCTCCAGAGTCCCTTCTCGGAGCTGAATGTTTTCAGAATTCATTCCCTTCATTCGATAAAAAACTTTTCCGAGATAATTCTCACCTATCGGCAAGGTTTCAAGCCACGGAGTGTTATCAAAAGCCTCCACTCCAATTGATTCCAGTGAATTGGAAATTACAACATTTGTAAGAGCGGTACAGTTTTTGAAGGCATAAGATCCGATGGATTTTACAGAATCCTCCAACACAACAGTAACAATATTTGGGCACTTCGCAAAAGCAGACTCAACAACGCTGTCTCCCGTAAGGATGACTTCCTTCAAGGTGACGGGTGGTGCTTCTCCAAATAAATAACTAAGTATTGAAATGCCGGTGGTCAGTTTTTCTAAATTAGTACATTCATAAAGAGACTTGGATGCGAACTTAACAGAACTCGGAATCACTAACTCCTTTAAAGCAAGACAACTGTAAAAAACCTGCTCACCGAGAGTGGTTACCGTATCTGGAATGATAACGTCCTCAAGCCCTCTGCAAAAACTAAACAAACCATCTGCGATCATCCAAGTTCCTTCGCGAATCTCTACTTTCGCAGGACACTCCCCTTTGATATCGCAAGCAATACCCTTATAATAGACAATCCCTTCCGGCTGGGATCGGTACCAAGGAGTGTCATCAAAAGCATTGGCACCCATCCACGTAATCTCTTCAGGAAGGACAATGGTAGAAAGATTGGTGCATTTATAAAAGGCATCTTCACCGATGGTGGTATCCTTGGTAACCACCACCTCTTTCAATGAAGAGGGAACCTTCGTATCGTTTTCATAGCGACTACCACTTCCAAAAAGATAACCTAAAGAACTGTAAGGAGCATTTTTGGCAGACATCGATCTGCCGATAAAAGGAATCGTCAATTTTTCAAGAGACGTACAACCGTCAAAAACAGAACCCTGTATTTGAGTTACAGAATCTGGAACTACAATCTCCTTCAAAGAGGTACAGTTACGAAATGCACCTTGGCCAAGCGTGGTTACACCATTAGAAATAACAACGGTTTCCAACGAAGAACACCCCGCAAAAGCACTTACTCCCACCGTTTTTAAGCTACCGGGAATGGTAACTGAGGTCAGCGCAGTACACCCATTAAAAGCCGATGACGGTAAAGAAGTAAGGCTTCCTGGAAAAGCTACGGATTTTAGGCCGGTACATCCCGCAAACGCATAACCACCGTCGATGGTCTCAATTCCTTCCGAGATGGTAATTGAGGTGATCTCAGTTTGGTTTTTAAAAGAATTCCCCCCTATTACAACTTGATATCCCCCTATATTGGCAGGAATTACAACATCTCCTTTCAAACCGGATACGCTTTTGATATATGCCTTTTCACCAATAACATCATACGTATAATTAAAAAACGTAGCCGCTGAGACCGGAGTTTCTAAAACATCGGGCACCAGAAGAAAAGACAGCGCCAAGGCAAAGAAAATACCGAGGGTGATAGAAAGATATTTTTTCATTTTATTTCTCCTTATATATCAAGAGATCAACATTATATTAACTTTACCACTTTCCCATTTTTTTGTCAATGATTACTACTCTTTGTTTTTTTGAGTTTGAAAAGAAGATATTTGCTTTTTCGGAATACAAATACAGAATGACAAAAAGGCATAAAAAAATTCCCGACCGAAGTCGGGAATTTTCTGTTTTACTTATTTCTGGGTCAGCTTTGCGATCTCTTCTGCGAAGTTGTCTTCCTTCTTCTCGAGACCCTCGCCCTTCTCGTAACGAACGAACTGAGCGATAGCAAAATCATCACCGAGCTCCTTGGCGACAGATGCAATGTACTTGCCAACGGTCATCTTGTCATCCTTAACATAAGCCTGCTCGGTCAAGCAGTTGGTGGTGTAGAACTTCTTGAGCTTACCCTCTACCATCATACCGATCACCTTCTCGGGCTTCTTGGCATTGGCGGGATCGTTCTTGATCTGGTTCTCAATGATAGCCTTCTCGTTTGCGATCACATCAGCGGGAACGGAAGCGGGATCCAGATACAGGGGGTTCATAGCGGCAGCCTGAAGACATACGTTCTTGGCAGCCTCTGCGAACAGCTCGTTATCCAGAACCTTGGTCATCTTGGTAACAACGCCGATGTTACCCTTACCGTGAACATAGGATGCAGCAGCATTCTCGATGATCACGAAGCGGCGGATGTTCATATTCTCGCCGATGGTGAAGATCTTATCCTTGAGGGCAGCCTCAACATCGAGACCGTCAGCAAAATCCTTCTTCAAAAGCTCCTCCACGCTTGCGGGACGAGTCTTGAGAATGATCTTCAAAAGATCGTTTACGAATTCGCCGAATACAGCGTTCTTAGCGGCAAAGTCAGTCTCAATGTTTACCTCGATCATAGCGGCAGTGTGAGTCTGAGCATCCAAAAGGATGGAAACGAGACCCTCTGCTGCAATACGGGAAGACTTCTTTGCGGCAACAGCAAGTCCTCTTTCACGGAGGATCTTGATGGCTTCTTCTTCATTTCCGTTGGCTTCCACAAGAGCTTTCTTGCAGTCCATCATACCGATACCGGTCTTCGCTCTGAGAGCGGCAACTGTCTTAGCACTGATTTCCATAACAATATTCCTTTCTCGATTATGCTTCGGTGGTCTCTTCAGCCTTTGCTTCTTCAGCAGCAGCTTCCTGAACCTCTTCGCTCTGCTCGGGAGCAAAAGCATCGTCACCCTGGTGGCCTTCGATTACGGCGTTTGCCATAACGGAAGCGATCAGACGGATGGCACGGATGGCGTCATCGTTACCGGGGATGATGTAATCAGCTTCATCGGGATCGCAGTTGGTGTCAACGATGGCAATCATGGGGATACCGAGCTTCTTGGCTTCCAGAACAGCGTTTCTTTCCTTCTTGGGGTCAACCACGAAGATTGCGCTGGGAAGGCCTTCCATTTCCTTAATACCGCCGTAGTTCTTTTCCAGATCGGCGATCTCCTTCTTGTGCTCGAGAACTTCCTTCTTGGGGAGAAGATCAAAGGTGCCGTCTTCCTCAAACTTCTTGAGCTTGTTGAGTCTGGCGATGCTCTTCTTGATGGTCTTGAAGTTGGTCAGCATACCGCCGGGCCAACGAACGTTTACATAGTACATACCGCAGCGCAGGGCCTCTTCCTTGATGGCATCCTGAGCCTGCTTCTTGGTGCCGACAAACAGAATGTTGCCGCCCTCCTGAGCCAGGTCACGAACGAAAGCGTAAGCTTCCTCAACCTTCTTCAGGGTCTTCTGCAGGTCAACGATATGAATACCGTTTCTCTGGGTGAAGATGTACTCTGCCATTTTGGGGTTCCATCTTCTGGTCTGGTGTCCGAAGTGAACTCCTGCTTCCAGGAGCTGCTTCATAGAGATGATGTTGCTCATGTTGTTTCCTTTCCGGGTTTTACCCGCCACGGCCCAAACAAAGAACAGCTTTCGCCGACCCTCTTTGCCGAAAAAAGACCGTGTGTGAATTTATTTTTTCAAGCGATTGTAACACAAACTCGCAGGAAAATCAAGAATAATATTTATGATAAGTAGAAAAAGAGGAAAAATTTACAAAATGTTCATAGCCTTTTGGTATTCGCTTACAAGATAGGCCTTGGAAACACGAACGGAAATGTGATCCCAAGGAAGGATCTCATCCGTGGGGATCTCACGGTTGGCGTAGAAGGAGGAATCAAGCCCTGCCTCTGAAATGGCCTCCTCCCAACGATCCAGATGGAAGAATTCATCCCAGGAGTCGAACATCTGCCCCTTTTCAAAAGCGAGAACCAGAGCACGGGACAATCTTCTGTCCCCTCTTGCCAAGACCGCCTCGATACGGCTGGAGCGAGCATCGTGCCAGCTGTAGCTGATCTTGCGGCTGGTGATGTTTTCCCGAACCAGCTTCTGCTTGCGCTCCACCTCGTCAAGCACATTCTGCCCTGCCCACTGGAAGGGGGTCTGAGGCTTGGGGATAAAGCAGGAAACGCTGATGTTAACATTGACGCTTTTGCCCTTGGGCTTATCGGGATTCTGATAATAGAGATTGACGATCCTTTGGGCGAGGTTTGCAATCCCCACCACATCCTCATCCTTTTCATTGGGGAGACCGTCAATGAAATAGAGCTTGACTGCCGTCATTCCCGCACCGAAGACATATTTCATAGTACGGGTAATATCCTCCTCCGTAACTCCCTTATGGATCACATCACGGAGGCGCTGGGTGCCCGCCTCGGGGGCAAAGGTAAAGGAGCCCTTCTTCAAGCCGGGTATTTCATCCATAATTTTTTGGGAAAAGCTATCCACTCGCATAGAAGGGAGACTCAGACGAACCTTTTCCTCGGGACACCAGGACAGAAGCTTTTCACACATAGAGGAAAGTTCGGAATAATCGGAAATGGAAAGGGCGCACATGGAGATCTCGGAAAAGCCGGTGCCACGGGTTGCACGGTAAGCAAGCTCATTTAATTTTTCCGCACTTCTCTCACGAATGGGGCGGCAGGTCATTCCCGCCTGACAGAAGCGGCACCCACGGATGCAACCACGGAACACTTCAAGAACCGTTCTGTCGTGAACGGCCTCCACGTGAGGCACCACAGGCTCGGTGGGATAGAAGGAATGTTCAAAATCCTTTACGATGCGCTTGACGATCTTTTTGGGAACATCCTCAAATTTCGGTTCAAAGGAGGAAATGGTTCCGTCCTCATGATAAGTTACTTCATAAAGAGAAGGAACATAAAAGCCGTCAAGATGAGAGACAAGGCGTAAAAACTCCGCTTTGGTCTTCCCTTCCTTCTTGCAATTCTGATAAAGGGTGACAAGCTCGGGGAGCGCCTCCTCGCCTTCTCCGATGGAGATCACATCAAAAAAGTCTGCAAAGGGCTCGGGGTTGTAGGCACAGGGGCCGCCGCCAAGCAAAATGGGATCCTCCTCGGAGCGGTCCTTGGCGTAAAACGGGATTCCTGCCAAAGAGAGCATATAAAGCACGGTGGTATAGCAAAGCTCATACTGCATGGTGAAGGCACAAAAATCAAAGTCCTTCAGGCTGTCCCCGCTCTCCAAGGCATAAAGCGGAATCTTCTCTCGGCGCAAAAGCTCCCCCATATCGGGCCAAGGAGCAAAGCAACGCTCGCACCAAACATTTTCCATCTTGTTCAGCACGCCGTAAAGGATCTTCATACCAAGGTTTGACATTCCGATCTCATAGGTATCGGGGAAGCAAAAGGCAACTCTTGTCTTTCCTTCTTTTTCTTTGATGATTTCATTAAACTCCCCGCCGATATATCGGCCGGGCTTTTCCACTTGATCCAAAAAGGCTTCCAGTTTCTTCGGAATCATACAATATCCTTTCCACGGTTTTCATTCAGTAAAAATTATTATAACATCATTCCAAGGGAATGGCAACGGGCTTTCTTTCCAAAAAGTAATAAGTATGGGAAAAGCCGATTTTCTTTAATACATTCACGGCAGTTGCAATTCCTTCAGAGGCACGGCCCGCCGTGTGGGCATCCGACCCGAGGGTCACAAGCCTTCCTCCCAAATCGTAATAGAGCTTCAAAATGCTTTCCTTCGGCATCAAATCGCCAAGGATCGACAGTGCAGAGGTATTGACCTCAAGTGCCACACCCTTTTTAATGACCTTCTCCAAAATGCGGTGAATCTTCCCAAGATATCTCTCTTCCTCAAGCACGATGCCGTACCTTCCCCGAATGTATTTTAACGGGCAAGTCAGATGACACAGGACATCAAAATCCACCGTATCCAAAAGGGTCAAAACATCATCAAAATAGGCATCCGTATAAGAAGATACCACCGATGGCTCACAACGGGAAAAATCAAGGCCTGAATAGGCAGTCTCCATCCCCTTAAAGCGAACCAAATGAACGGAGCCCAAAACCACATCAAAGGAAACGGACTCCATCAGGCTTCGGTACACCTCGGGATGCCAGAAGCCCTCGCTGATCTCGACCCCCTTCAAAACACGAAAATCCGGGCCCAATTCTTCATTTAATTCCTGAGCCTCAAGACAGGATCTGAGGATCGGGGTGTGCACATCATAGCGAAGATAGGAGTGGGTATCAAAGTGATCGGTCACGGCAAACAGTGCCGCGCCTCTTTCTCTTTGAGCAAGGGCCATTTCCCTGACGGGACAGACCGAGTCATGAGAATATTCGGTGTGAGTATGCAGATCGGCCCAAATCATTTTTTCTTCAGAATGGGACGAAGATACTGACCCGTATAGGATTTTTTGCATTTTGCAACCTCCTCGGGAGTACCGCAGATCACAACGCTGCCGCCTGCGTCTCCCCCTTCGGGGCCAAGATCAATAATATGATCGGCACGCTTGATCACATCCAAATTGTGCTCAATGACGATGACGGTATTGCCCGCATCGGCAAGGCGATCCAAAACCGAGCAGAGCTTATTGACATCATCAGCGTGAAGCCCTGTGGTAGGCTCGTCCAAAATATAACAGGTCCTGCCCGTATCACGGCGGGACAGCTCACAGGAAAGCTTTACTCTTTGGGCTTCGCCACCCGAGAGGGTGGTGGAGGATTGCCCCAATTTCACATAGCCGAGGCCCACATCCTGCAAGGTCTGCAATTTTCTTGCAATGGAGGGAATGGCCTCAAAGAAGCACAGGGCCTCTGAAACGGTCATATCCAATACATCGGCAATGGATTTCCCCTTGTATTTGACCTCCAAGGTCTCACGGTTATACCGCTTGCCGTGGCAAACGTCGCAGTTGACATAGACATCGGGCAAGAAGTGCATCTCGATCTTCACGGTGCCGTCTCCCTGACAGGCCTCACAGCGACCGCCCTTCAGGTTAAAGGAGAAGCGATCGGGCCCGAAGGCACGCATTTTAGCATCCTGAGTTTTGGCAAATACATTACGGATCTCGGTAAAAAGCCCCGTATAGGTTGCGGGATTGGAGCGGGGGGTTCTGCCGATGGGAGACTGATCGATGGCAATGACCTTATCCAGCTCTTCCACTCCCTCAATGGAGCCGAAGGAGCCGAGAATGGAATTGGCACGGTTTAATTTCTTCGCAAGATAGGGATAGAGGATCCCGTTGATAAGGGAGCTTTTTCCGCTGCCGGAAACGCCCGTTACACAGACAAGCTTACCAAGGGGGATGGAAACATCGATCCCCTTCAGGTTATTTTGCCGAGCATTACGAATGGTCAGGCTTTTTCCGTTTCCTTCTCTGCGCTTTTCGGGGATTTCAATGCATTTCTTACCCGACAGATACTGACCTGTAAGAGACTTCTCACAGGCGCAGATCTCCTCTAAGGTACCTGCCGCTACCACCTTGCCGCCGCCGACTCCTGCGCCGGGGCCGATATCCACAATAAAGTCAGCGCTTTCCATGGTCTCCGTATCGTGCTCTACCACGATAACGGTATTGCCTGCATCCCGCAGTTTTTCCAAGGTGCGGATCAGCTTGGTATTATCTCTTTGGTGTAGACCGATGCTGGGCTCATCCAAAATATACAGCACTCCCATAAGGCTTGAGCCGATTTGGGTGGCAAGTCTGATTCTTTGACTTTCACCACCGGAAAGAGAGCCCGATTTTCGGGCAAGGGTCAAATAGCCGAGGCCCACGCTCTTTAAGAACTCCAAGCGGGAACGGATCTCCTTGATGATCTCCTTGGAAATGATCCCTTCCTTTTCGGTGAAGGTGAGGCCGTTCAAAAAATCAAGCTCACGCTCCACGCTCATTTCGCAAAACTCGGCAATGTTGATGCCGCCCACGGTAACGGCCAAAATCTCCTTTTTTAAGCGACGGCCGCCACAACAGGAGCAGACCACATCCTCAAAGAACTCCTCGTAATAGCTGTCCTTTGACATACGGTAGCGCTCTAAGATCTTATTGATCACACCGGGAAAGCGGGTGACATAATTCTGCAAAACACCGCCCTCCTTAAAGGGAACCACGTATTTTGCTTCCCCCGTTCCGTAAAGGAGGGTCTGCATAGCCTCCTCGGGGTACTCGCTGAAGGGGGTGTTCAAGCTAAGACCCCAAGGCTCAATGACCTGCTTATAGAGAATGCCCGACCAGTTATCCTCCTTCATGGTTTTAAATCCGTTGCACTGAATTCCCCCGTCTGCCAAGGAGCGGGTCAGATCGGGAATCACCCGTTGCGGGGAAACGGTGGGCTTGACTCCGAGACCGTCACATTCCTCACAGGCGCCGTAGGGGTTATTAAAGGAAAACATACGGGGCTGAAGCTCCCCGATGCTGAAATTGTGCTCCTCACAGGCAAAGGCGGTAGAAAAATACAGGTATTTGGAAGGATCCGACTCCTCCAGAGAAACCTGATCAATGACAACACCGCCGCCCGAAAGCTTCAGGGCAGTTTCCACAGAGCCAGTAAGACGAAGCTGCAGATCAGGCTTCATAACAAGGCGATCCACCACGATCTCTATTTCGTGCTTTTTATTTTTTTCAAGAGCAGGAACCTCGGTGATGTCATAAACGGTTCCGTCTACCTTAACACGAACAAAACCGCCCTCCCGAGCCTGATCCAGCACCTTTTCGTGCATTCCCTTTTTGCCCCGAACCACAGGAGAGAGCACCATAAAGCGGGTTCCCTCCCCAAGCTCCATAATGCGGTCTACGATCTGATCGATAGACTGGGCTCGGATCTCCTTGCCGCATACGGGACAGTGCGGAATCCCCACACGGGCATATAGGAGACGGAGGTAATCGTAGATCTCCGTCACGGTGCCCACGGTGGAGCGGGGGTTCTTGGAGGTGGTCTTCTGATCAATGGAAATACAGGGGGATAATCCCTCAATGCTATCCACATCGGGCTTATCCACCTGACCGAGAAACATTCTCGCATAGGAGGAGAGGGACTCCACAAAGCGGCGGTTTCCCTCGGCAAAAATGGTATCAAAGGCCAGGGAGGATTTTCCGCTTCCCGAAAGACCCGTGAATACCACAAGCTTATCACGGGGGATCTCCAGATCTACATTTTTCAGATTGTGCACGCGGGCACCCTTAATGGAAATGTTTTCTCTTGCCACGTTCTTCTTCCTTATTCTTCCTTTTGCAATTCTTTCAGCTGATCCCGCAGGGCAGCAGCCGTTTCAAAATCAAGCCGCTTGGCAGCCGCCATCATTTCGAAGCGAAGCTTCTCGCAAAGCCGTGCCTTTTGGGTCGCAGTCATTTTCTTCGTTCGTTCCTTTTTCGGCTCCGCCTCGGGCTTTTCCGTTACGGCAGGCAAGGACTGAAGCTTTTTCACGATGCCGCGGGGCGTAATCCCGTGGGCCTTGTTGTATTCATCCTGTAAGGTGCGTCGGCGGGCGGTCTCCTCCATGGCTTTTGACATGGATTCCGTGATATGGTCGGCGTACAGTATGACCTTGCCCTCCACGTGACGGGCGGCACGGCCGATGATCTGAATGAGGCTTCGCTCGCTTCTCAAAAAGCCTTCCTTATCAGCATCCAAAATGGCGATGAGGGAAACCTCGGGCAGATCCAAGCCCTCACGGAGAAGGTTGATACCCACAAGGACATCAAATTTACCCAAACGAAGATCCTTTAACAGCTCCACACGCTCCATGGTTTCCACATTGTGGTGCATATAGCGAACACGGATCTCCTTTTCTGTCAGATACTCGGTCAGATCCTCTGCCATTTTTTTGGTCAGAGTTACCACCAATACACGCTCTTTTTTGGCGATCCTTTCGTGGATCTCACCGATGAGATCGTCGATCTGACCTTCCGTTGGGCGCACCTCACACTCGGGATCCAAAAGCCCCGTGGGACGAATGATCTGCTCCACCACCTGCTCTGCACGGTCTAATTCAAATTCTGCCGGTGTGGCAGACACATATAGGGTCTGCCCGATCTTATTTTCAAATTCATCAAAGCGGAGAGGGCGGTTGTCATAGGCGCTGGGGAGACGGAAGCCGTATTCCACCAAATTCTCTTTTCTCGCACGGTCCCCTGCACTCATGGCACGAACCTGAGGCACGGTAACGTGGGACTCATCAATCATCAAAATAAAATCCTCGGGAAAATAATCCAAAAGAGTGAAGGGGGTGCTTCCGGGAGGATTGCCCGCAAAGACACGGGAATAGTTTTCAATGCCGCTGCAATAGCCGATCTCACGAACCATTTCCATATCGTAATTGACACGATCCCGAAGCCTTTGTGCTTCCAGCACTCTTCCCTGCCCTTCAAAATAACGAACACGCTCCTGCAATTCTGCCTCGATCTCCCGAATGGCCTTTTCTCTCTTTTCAAGGCTTGTGGTATAGTGGCTGGCAGGATAGATCACAATGTGATTGAGACTTGCCACACTCGTTCCCGTAAGGGCGTGAAACTCGGTGATGCGGTCGATCTCCTCCCCGAAAAACTCCACACGAACGGCGGTTTCACTGTTGCCTGCGGGAAAAATATCCACCACATCCCCACGGACACGGAATTTATTACGAACAAAATTTACATCGTTTCTCTCGTACTGGATCTCCACCAGCCTTCGGAGCAGCTCATCACGGGAAAGCTCCATTCCGGGGCGGAGCGAGACGGTCATAGAGGAATATTCCTTAGGGTCACCGAGGGTGTAGATGCAGGAAACGGAGGAAACGATGATCACATCTCTTCTCTCAAACAGAGCGGAGGTTGCACTGTGGCGCAGCTTATCGATCTCCTCATTGATGGCAGAGTCCTTTTCTATATAGACATCCTTTCCCGGAATGTAGGCCTCGGGCTGATAATAATCGTAATAGGATACAAAGTACTCTACCGCATTGTTGGGGAAAAACTCCCGCATTTCAGAGCAGAGCTGAGCGGCGAGGGTCTTATTATGAGCGAGAATGAGGGTGGGGCGATTGGCCTTGGCGATGATATTGGCCATGGTAAAGGTCTTACCCGAGCCGGTAACGCCCAAAAGCACCTGCTCTTTCAGACCGCTGTTAAGGCCTTGCACCAATTTCTCAATGGCTTCGGGCTGATCTCCCGTGGGTCTATATTCGCTGACAAGGTCAAAATGATCCATCAAAACGCCTCCCTTCTCTATCAATCCATAATTATAGTTATTATACCACAAAAAGATAAGCAAGTAAACCTCAGAGACAGAAAAAAGCAGAAATCCGTCAGAAAAAAAACAGATTCCCTTGACTTTTTTTCTCGGTGTGTTACAATACAAAAAAATGAGGAGAAGGAGTATTACAATGCGTTGGGATTATTTGAGAGAGCCCGAATTTGAAAAAGCCATTGAAGAATCCAAGGGAGTCTGCGTTGTTCCGATCGGATGCTTGGAGCGCCACGGTGCACACTCTCCTTTGGGAACCGACACCATCATTGCCGAGGAGACCTGCGTTCGTGCGGCGGAAATTGAGCCCTGTGTCGTATTCCCCACCATGTACTTTGGAGAAAAGAGCGGCTCGGGAGAGTGGAAAGGTACGGTTATTTTCAGCGTGGAGACCCGCTGGGCCATTTTTCAGGAGACCTGCAACGAGATCTTCCGTAACGGATTTAAGAAAATTCTGTTTGTCAACTCTCACGGCGGAAACAGCAGTATGCTCGGTCTGTTTGTGAGAGGGATGCTGGAAAAGAATCCCGAAGCCTTGATCTTCCATACCTCAACAGGAGGAAGCGGCAGAGAGATCATGGAACGGATCCTGTCGGACAAGGAGCGCTTTTCCTATCTCACCGATGAGGACCGTGCCGGCCTGCAGGATTACATTGATCAGATGAAGGGTGGCGGCCACGCCGACATTCGGGAAACCGCAAAGGCTTATCACTTTGCTCCCGGAACCTGCGATCTTGACCTGATCCAAGCAGAAAGCGGAGCCAGCGTTCATCGCTTTGACCTATTGAGTCAAAACAAGATCTCAAGCCCCCTCGCCTGGGGCGCAGATTTCCCCAATTCCTACGAGGGATGCAACGAGTATTATTTCAGCCCCACCATCGCCCGTGCCATCTCCGAGGACGGTATTTATGAAATGGCAAAGCGTTTCAAGGTTCTCAAGGAAGAAACCGTTTCCACCGAGTACCACAAAGAATGGCTTGCCAAGCAAAACCGAAAATATTAAAACAAAAAACGAACGGATTTTCATTTTCATCCGTTCGTTTTTTTGTTTCATTAAAAGAATACGCTCTTTGCTTTTTCCTTGATCTCTCGGGAAGCAATAAAGGGAATTCTTGTGGTATATCCGTTTTTCGCAGCCACGATCTTTTTGGTAGGCCAAGCGAACACATCACGGTTCCACTGATCAATGGTATCGTTATAAAGCTCACGGGCAGCGGTGATCTCTCTTTGCAGGTACATATTCTGCTGCATGGCATCGGCAATTTCACGGTGAGCGGCAAGCTCGGGATACTGCTCCACTGCCACATTGATATTTCTGGAAATGGTTTCCATATTGCCGCTGACCTCATTGCGCTCCGCATCGTCGTGCACGCCACTGCCGGAACGGTACTTGGCAATATTTTCAAAGGTGCTCTTATCCAGATCAATGGCCTTATCAAGCAGGCGGGCACAGTTTTGCAGAACTACAACACGCTGCTCTAAGAAATTGTCGATCTGAGAAGCATTTCTCTGAATCTTTTGCTGAAGCTGATCAAAGTGCTTTTGCGCATTGATCTTCATAAACAAAAAGATCACACCGGGAAGGATACCGCAGACCCAAAGCATAATTTCAAAAAACTTGGAGCCTGCCCCTACCTCGACGGGAAGCTGCTTTGCGATCACATTGGTGTCAAGTCCCTCTTCCTTCATGACGGGATTACATTCGTCTAACTGATTTGCCATAATTGATCTCCTTTCAATTTATCAATCCAAGGGGCAGATGCAAGCATCGCCACGCTTTGCCAATGAAAAACGCCCCATTTCGTGGGTGGTATTGGTAATATAGAAATAGCCTTCCTGCTCCAAGGGCAGATACTCATCCCACTCCACGGGAACATCGTGGAAGCGGCCGTCACCACCGTGCACGGAAACATAGGTGAGTCGCTTCTCAATATCGTATGAATATGCTTTGATACGGGTTTTATCCGCCCCGTTTGCGGTGCTGAGGTAGGCGGGCTTTATAATTGCCTGTGTTTTGGTATCGGGGTGAACAAAGTGCCTTGCATCCGCTCGGTTGACCAAATTTTCATATTCCTTGAAGGAATACAAACGGTCATACGAGGGAATGGGCTTCAAGGAATGTACGGGCCGTTCCTGATACATAGGGATCGCCCAAAGGGGCGCAAAGTCAAAATACACGGCCTTGAAAAATGCAAGGTTTTTCTCCACGAAATTGCTTTTCACAATATCAAAAGAATAGGAAGGGTAATTCTTTGCCGAAAGCCAAAGCTCACGCCCTTGGCTGTGCTCGCTGACAATGTGATTGGTACGGCGATTTTTCACAAAGTGAAAATCGTCTCCAAAGCCCACACGGGACAAAAGAAGATCCACCATATTGGTCTGTGCAAGAGGGGTGAACAGCGTGCGGAACTGAACCTCATCCGTACGGTTCAGGGCATCAAACAAAACCTCAAATTCGGAATTGGACATACTCTGAAAATCCTGATTGTTTTTCAAAGCCTTTTCCGTTTTCTTTCTCAGCTTCTTCTCCCCTCGCTTCACATAGCGATCAATTTGCTTCTCGCTTTTTTCATCCAGATTGGTGGCATCACGGGAGAAGGAAAGCTCGGGCCCGCCTTGAGCGCAATAATGAAGAATCACACGGGTATTGTAAAAGGGTTTTGGCTTGGTAACGGTGGCGTGGAGGGTCTCGCTACGGGTTCGGGTCTGCCTTTTTCCGTTGCTGTCACGGTAAGTCTCGGTCC
Source organism: Eubacteriales bacterium (assembly GCA_045543495.1). Classification (GTDB taxonomy): domain Bacteria; phylum Bacillota; class Clostridia; order Oscillospirales; family SIG627; genus RGIG5579. Next base: position 16,058 of record JAZQMO010000008.1, read on the forward strand.
AAAAGATGGTTTTATGACCGTGATAGGTTTCACTTCCCATGGTATGCACCAAAACATTTTCAAACAAAAAGGGGTTTTCGTTGTAATGCCCTGCTAAGACCTCCAAGGAGGATTGGTTGGGATCCTCACCATCATCGAAATCGTAATTGATTCTCATATCGGACTCCTGCTCTACCGAAAAGCTTGGAGCAAAGGAAAGCGAGGGAACGGTTTTTTCAATGAGGGTGATCCCGTCACGGTCGGTAAAAAGAGAATTCAGAGGAAGCATTTGCCTTTGCGCAAGAGAAAGCTGCTCTTCGGCCTTTGCATCAGCCTCGTCCACTTCCTTTTGAAGGGTCCTGATTTTCGGAGTTAGAAGCCAGATCACAAAAGGGATCCCGACAAGGGTGATACAGAGAACGACTCTTAAAAATTTCAGCCAAAATCGCTTTCGCTTCAATTTCGTTAATTCATCCCGATAGCGGTGATAAAGCTTGACGGTCTCTTGATTGGCCTTGATATCCACACCGGACTGTTTCACAAGCTGATCAAAAAACTGATTGGTGTTTTCCAAATGGAGAGAGGACAGCTTTGTTTTGTATTCCTCCATTGGATTCAGGATCACGGAATTCATCGTTTTCCCTCCTTTTCTCCATTATACAACCTTTTTTCCTCCTTGTAAAGAAGTGCTTCTATCATATATTACCGATCTTTGCAAAAAAGACAGGCAAAAAGCCTGTCTTTTTTACTTCACAAGATGAATTTTTTTCAAAATATAGCGGGCATCGGGATCCTTGGCAATACAAAGGAAAATCCCGTAAACGCCGAAGAAGATCACCGCGGAAATGGCAAGGGTAACAAAATCCCCGTAGCCCAAGCGAGGCACCCAGAAGGATGAGAGGCAGGCGGCAAGCGTTGCCAAAACAATTTTCCACAAATTTATTTGTTTGAAAATAGGAACGATATCCTCTCTAAGCACATAGCAATGAACCAAAACGCCGACCAATTCCGCAGAAAAAGTACCAATTGCGGCACCGGTAACACCAAGAATCGGAATCAGTATCAAATTCAAAACAAAATCCACCACAGCTCCCATAACAGAAGCTAACAGAACAACATTTTCCCGATTGGTGGGAATCAAAATCTGCACACCCGTTACGCTGGTAATACCAATGCAGACGATAGAGGGAGTGATGGCAACCATTGACAAAATAGCCTCATCATACCCTTCTCCCGCCAAAAAAAGCACACACGGTTTTGCAAAGATCATAAAATATGCTGAAAAAGGAACAGACATAAGCAAAACAACACGCAGCGCTTTATAAGCAATTTTCCAAAACTCATCCATTTGCTGCTTTTTAAAATAAAAGGAAGCTCTCGGCAGTAAGGACGCCCCCAACGCAGTAACAACGCTGACAAGCATTAGTTTTACTTTGACAGAAACATTATAATAGCCAACATCTGCATCCGATCTCATAAAGCCGAGCATCACCGAATCCAAATGTGTATAGACTGTTGTAGCACAAACATAGAAAAACAAGATAAATACGGGTTTTAAGTGCTTCTTCACATCATATTGTCCCAAAGGACGAAGCTCCACATATTTTGACAACTGTGTCAAATTCAAAAGATAGGAGCCGGAGGAAGCAAAAACATTGATCGCTGCATAGATCAAATAATCCTGCGGATCTTTTACAAACAAGAACATGGCAACAAGTGCCACGGCCTTAAACGCTACGGATCGCAAGGTGATGTATCGGTACTGCTCCAAAGACTTAAACAACCACTCCATGCCAAAAGCACCGAGCAAAACCGAAATTCCCGTAATCCAATAAAGCGTTCTTTCTCCTTCAAATTTAGGAACCGATTCGATGCAGATAAACAGTGCTGCAAAGGAGATCACCGTTGTCACCGCTTGAATGAAACAAAGCTCATGAACCGTTCGGGAGAGAGCTTGGCGATCTTCCCTGACCGCTGCACACGCACGGATCCCGTAGGTAGGAATTCCAAGCTGTGAAAACAGAGTAAAATAAGCAATTACGGAAATAGCAAGCTCTACCTTACCGATTCCTTCCGCCTGCAAAATTCGGGAAATATAAGGGAAGGTGACCACATGAAAAATCATATTTGACATTGTCAAAAGGACATTCATCAAATAATTTATGGTCAACGATGTTTTCTTCGTTTTTGTCACAGGTACTCCTTTCCTTAAAATCCGATCAATACAAAATCATAAGTCAATTCTTAAAAATGGAAGGTATCCTTTAAGCCGGACCATTTCTGATCCTTTTCGCTCAGGTTCAGAGGCGTTCCGTCGGACATGGTATAGCCTTCGGCAGAAGCACTGTTTTGATACTCGCCCAAAAGCTCTGGCCACTCAATACCGATCTCGGGATCGTTCCAGGCAAGGCCGCCCTCATCCCCGGGATGGTAAAAATCCGTCACCTTGTAGCAAAACTCCGCAGTATCGGAAAGAACCAAAAAGCCGTGAGCGAAGCCCTCGGAGATGTAAAACTGCTTTTTATTCTCCTCAGTCAATTCCACCCCAAACCACTTACCGTAGGTTTCAGAGCCGGAGCGCAGGTCAACGGCTACATCAAACACTCTGCCTTTGATGACACGAACCAATTTTCCCTGAGGAAACTCCTTCTGAAAATGAAGACCGCGAAGTACGCCCTTGACGGACATAGACTGATTGTCCTGCACAAAGACCATATTCAGCCCGTTTTCCTGCATATCACGCTGATTGTAGGTTTCCACAAAGTACCCACGGTTATCCCCGTGAACGGCAGGCTCGATGATATAAAGACCCTCAATGGGGCATTTTTCTACTTTGATCTGACCCATAATTACTCCTTGATCTCCCTTAAATATCTTGTCAGAGCATCCTGCCAGGCAGGAAGCGGGCAAAAACCCTTTTCCAAAAGCTTGGATTTATCCAAGCGGCTGTTGCGAGGTCTTGCGGCGGCAGACAGGCCGTACTCCTCCGTGGTGACGGGGACCACCTTGGTATCATATCCGGCCTGCCGGAAGATCTCACAAGTGAAATCGTACCAAGAAATGTAGCCTCCCTCATTGGTGGCGTGATAAGTACCGTATTTTTCGGTTTCTGCCATATCCACCAAAAGTCGTGCAAGATCAGGCATATAAGTGGGAGTACCGATCTGATCGGAAACTACACGGACTGTATCATATTTTTTTCCAACATGCAACATGGTTTTTACGAAATTTTGACCATTTATTCCAAAGGCCCATGCAATACGAACAATAAAATGCTCCTTCAAAGCATCTCTTACCGCTATTTCGCCGGCAAGCTTGGACTCACCGTATACATTCAAGGGGGCATAATCCTTCTGATCGGGAAGCCAAGGCACTTCGCCCTGACCGTCAAACACATAATCGGTGCTCAAGTAGATCATTTTGGTGCCTGCCTTCTTGGCGGCAAGAGCAAGATTGTTCGTACCGTCGGCATTGATGGCAAACACCTTGCCTCGGTTTTCCTCTGCCTCGGCAAGATCCACCGCAGTCCAAGCGGCGCAGTGAACGATGACATCGGGCTTAATCTCCCCGATCACAGCTCCAACGCTCTCGGCATCGGTAATATCCATAGAAACATAGGGCATTTGGTCTACACCTGTCCCTGCGATGCCGCTGTAAACGGGCGCCAGATCGCTTCCAACTCCCTCATAGCCTCTTTTTTTCAGCTCCAAGAGAACATCGTGTCCCAGTTGCCCGGCAACGCCGGTAACAAAAAACTTCATACTGCCTCCGATTAGCGGTTGGAATACATTTTTTCGTAGTAGTTCTGATATTCACCGGAAATGATGGTTTCCCACCACTCACGGTTATCCAGATACCACTGAATGGTCTTTTGAATCCCGTCCACAAACTTGGTTTCGGGAAGCCATCCAAGCTCGCTGTGGATCTTAGTGGGATCAATGGCGTAGCGCATATCGTGACCCTTGCGGTCTGCTACATAGGTAATGAGGCTTTCGGGCTTCCCCAAAGCCTTGCAGATGATCTTCACGATATCAATATTCTTCATTTCATTATGGCCGCCGATATTATAGACCTCCCCTACTCTGCCCTTATGAATAATAAGGTCAATGGCCTTGCAGTGATCCTCAACATACAGCCAGTCACGAACGTTGAGGCCCTCGCCGTATACGGGAAGGGGCTTATCGTTCAAGGCATTGGCGATCATCAGAGGGATCAGCTTTTCGGGGAAATGATAGGGGCCGTAGTTGTTGGAGCAACGGCTGATGGTAACGGGAAGGCCGAAGGTTCTGTGATAAGCGAGAACCAAAAGGTCGGCACCTGCCTTAGAGGAGGAATAGGGGCTGCTGGTATGAATGGGGGTCTCCTCTGTAAAGAACAGGTCGGGACGGTCCAAGGGAAGGTCACCGTACACCTCGTCGGTAGATACCTGATGATAACGGGTAATGCCGTACTTGCGGCAAGCATCCATCAAAACCTGAGTGCCGAGAATATTGGTCTGCAAAAAGACCTCGGGATTCTCAATGGAGCGATCCACGTGGCTCTCGGCAGCAAAGTTCACCACCACGTCGATCTTCTCTTCCTCAAACAGAGCATAAACGGCCTTGCGGTCACAAATGTCAGCCTTTACAAAGCGGAAATTGGGATTGTCCATCACGGGAGCAAGGGTGGAAAGATTGCCTGCATAGGTAAGCTTATCCAAGCAGATAATGCGATAATCAGGATATTTTTTCAGCATATGGAATACAAAGTTGCTTCCGATGAATCCGGCGCCGCCGGTTACAATGATCGTCATATTGCTTACCTCTCAGTCTTTCTTGATCTTATCAACATATTTTCCGTCCAACACATCCTTGAGATATTGCCCGTACTGATTCTTTTTCATTACTTCATACGTAGCCATCACTTCTTCTCGGGTGATCCAGCCGTTGGAATAGGCAATATCCTCCAAACAAGCAAGCTTGCGGTGCTGATGCTTTTCCATAGTCATTACAAAGTTTGTAGCCTCCACAAGGCTTTCGTGGGTGCCGGTATCCAGCCAGGTAAAGCCTTGACCCAAAAGCTCCACGTTCAATTCGCCCTGCTCGAGATAAATACGGTTCAGATCAGTGATCTCAAGCTCTCCACGGGCGGAGGGCTTGAGTCCCTTGGCATATTCTACCACACGGTTATCATAGAAATAAAGGCCGGTTACGCAGTAATTGCTCTTGGGCTTCTGAGGCTTTTCTTCAATGGAAACAGCTCTGCCCTCGGCATCAAATTCCACAATACCGAAGCGTTCGGGGTCATCCACATAATAGCCGAATACGGTGGCGCCTTTTCCGTTTTCTGCATTTTCAACGGCGTTCTGCAATCTCTTTTTCAAGCCGTGACCTGCGAAAATGTTATCTCCCAGCACCATGGCGGCAGTATCGTTTCCGATAAAATCGGCACCGATGATAAAGGCCTGTGCCAATCCGTCGGGTGAGGGCTGAATGGCATAGCTTAATTTTACGCCAAACTGATGACCGTCTCCCAAAAGATCCTGAAAGCGGGGGGTATCCTGGGGAGTGGAAATGATCAGAATATCACGAATGCCTGCGCTCATGAGAACGGACATAGGATAATAGATCATAGGCTTATCATAAATGGGAAGAAGCTGCTTGGAGGTGACCTTGGTCAAGGGATAAAGTCTTGTGCCGGAGCCTCCGGCGAGAATAATACCTTTCATCATCTCTACTCCTTACTTTTCTTTTTAGATACAAAATGTACAGAGGAAGCTAAAAACATAAGAAAAATCGTTCCCCAAAACATCCAAATTTCAAATTGATCGATCCATCCCGAAAAGAATGCAAGAACAACAGGATTCATTGCGTTACCTAACGCCATTAAGGAAAAAGGTCCTTTTAAATGAGAATAAGCGCTTTGAAACAGACCAAATACAAATGCCCACAAAAAAGAGAAAAAAACAACTCCGAGAGCGTGAAAATCATAGTAAAAAATACCGAAAAAGTTGGTCGTATTCAAATGAGGTGAAACTTGGTAATACTCTGCATTCTCAAGCCGCTTTTCAAGCTGATCGGAACGCAGAAGAACATTAAACGGCTTTAACTGGCGCAGGCCGTATGTACATTCCTTAGAGTGTAACACTGCCTCATTAAAGTTATCGTGGCTTACGGTTAAATACCCATACAGAAAAGCAACCTTGGGGGGCAATTGAAAGTAAGAATATGAAATATCCTCTGAGGTTACCGTCTCACTTTCATTATTCTCCCCAAGCTCAATTTTAGTGGGAGCGAAAACAATACTCAAATAATCATCGGTATAGGAGCGAAGATTGGAGGCAAACAAATATACGGCCATAATCGCCACTATACAGAAAATCAAAGCAACAAGACTCTTTTTGTGGGTGTAAAAGAATACTGTGGAAAACACAAGTGCACTGATTACAAAAACTCCGCGAGATACTACCAAAATGGGAAACAGAATCACATTGTAAAAAATGAGAACCCAAAGAACGATCTTTTTCCACAAAGCCAGCGGCTGAGATCTCAGGCAGTAATAGCAAAGACCGGAAATTGTTGTTGCAGCCACGGAAAAAATGTGAAATTTTGTGTAAAAATTGCGGTATGCATAAATATCATTTGAGAAGCAAGGAAGAAAACCCTTGATCCACACATTAATACTAAAGCAAGCAATCCCCACAGCCCCAACAATCAAACAGATCCAAAAAATTCGTTTTCCTTCGAAATGAAACGAACGGAATCTTTCTTTGATTCTACTCGCTATGCCACCGATCTTTCTTTCTCCAAAACGAATGCCCGCCAGAGCTCCCAGTTGAAAACAACCGAATCCTGCTGCAGAAAGGATCCAGGTTGCGCTTTCCCACTGCTTTTGATAATCGGTTAATCTCAAGGAGGCTAAAGAAAGAGTCAAAAGCCAAACTGCAAAAAAGATCGCTCGGATATCCATCCAATTTCGGTCAGTCAAGCAAAACACGATATAAAAGTAGCCAAAAAGTGCACCAATAAATAAAACCAGTGAGCACAAAAAATGATTGATTGGATTAAGAAATGCACAAAACGCAACCAAGAAAAATCCAACAAACGCCGGCATCAATCGTTTAAACATCTCACTCTTGTAAAACAGCATATGAAACCAATCCTCCGAGACGCTTTATGCGCCGAACAATACAAGCCACAGATCGCAGATAAATGACTTGAACCGCAGGTTCTTTCCTTTTTTACCGCAATAAAGGCTGATTACTTTTTTTAAGCTTTTTTCATTCAGAGCACGCTCTCGTTCACGAACAAGTAACAGACGCTCTTCCACGATCATTTTTGTTTTGTCTCCAACCGGGAGATCAAATTCAACAAAATTCTCGCATAACTTCCGATAATCGGCAATATCCTTTAATTTTCGATCCAAATTCAACAGTTTGGAAACTCGATGTTCTTCTCTTGCTGTATTATTTTCATGTCTTCTGTGGTAAGCACCAAGATAATGATATTCGTAAAAACTATCCGAATCACACGCAAGGGAAACCAAAACAAAATCGTGTGCCACCTTGCAATCGTTTGCCTTGGCAATCAGATCTCGATAATAGCTGTTTCTCAAGCACATCAGCATTCCGGGCCAGCGATAAGCTCTCACCACCTGCTGCATTGAAACGGGAACGATCTTCTCATCCTGATTTGCCTTGGGCTCCACTAAGCTGTGCTGCTCTTCACCGGTGGAATCAATGATTCCGTAACGACAGCAAAGAAGGTTGATTTCTTCCCTCTTTTCCATCAAGGATGCCATTTTTTCTATTTTATCTTCCTTCCAAATATCGTCCTGATCCGAAAGAAAGACAAGATCCTCCTCACAAAGGGAAATGGCACGATAAAAATTACGGATATATCCGAGATTTTCTGGATTTTCATACAAAAACCAATGATCCTGTAAACCATTTTCGAGTATATAAGAACGAACGAGCGCAACCGTGTTGTCTTTGGAACCATCATCACAAAGCACAACACGATCTGCCCTTCTCGTTTGATTTCGAAGAGAATCCAACTGCTCTTTCAGAAACTTTTCACCGTTATACAAACAAACCGCAACTGCAGTCGTCAATGATTTCACCCCTTTAATCAATTCCGAAACATCAAACGGCTCACAACATAAAAGAGCCGTTTGGAAAACAAAAGCAAGTACCCTGCCATCCTGGTCATAAAGGGTTGACAGGAAATCTGATTCCGATAAAGCGCAGGAGATACGGAATCCGTGATCTGACGAAACGCCTTATACTCCATCTGTAAGGCTGAAAATCGAAAGCTGGAAAGATAAAAACGACCTGCTGAAACAGAGAAAAACATCTTAACGGCCGGACGATCCAACCCTTTAAGCTCTTCATTCATTTTCCGAAAGCTTGCCAGACCGCTCATAAATTTATCCACATTCACACTATGGCTCAAAGAATTGCTATAGCAATAATAAAGATAAATCACGTTGCTGATCCGCATAATGCGATCGGCATAAGCAATCGCACGAGTAACAAAGGTATTGTCTTCACAATAGCGACAATTTTCGTCGTAAAAAAGATCATTTTTTATAAAAAACTCACGATTGAAGAGCATACATACGTGAGGAAACCAAGCAGTATAATGATCCTTCATACAAAGCTCGGGAGAAATAGGCTTAGCCTCCAATTCTCCCACACAGCAAGGCCCGGGATCTTTGTTTTCGGGAACCATTTTATACTGGGCGTAAGCAAAATCCGCATTATTCTCCGAGGCGGCACGGTAAAGGTAAAGAAGAAATTCGGGCAAAAACACATCATCGCAATCGATGCAAACGGTCCAGGGAGCTTCGGCAAGTCTCAATCCGGTATTTCTTGCAGCGGCGGCTCCGCCGTTTTCACGAGAAATCACCTTATGAGGAAAGGTCACGTGCTTTAATCCTTCCTCCAATCTGACCAAAGAATCGTCAGAAGAACCATCATTCACAAAAATGACACGAAAATCACGAAACAACTGTTTTTCAAAATTTTGAAGCATGCCGGAAATATGGCAACTTGCATTATAGATCGGTACAATAACGTCGATTAAGGCAGACATTCAAGCTCTCTCCCATTGTTTTGATTCAAAATTATATTTTTTAATAACCTTGGCGGGTGCGCCCGCAACAATGCAGTAATCGGGGATCTGTCCCTTTACCACGGCGTGGGCCCCTACAATGCAACCGTTTCCGATGGTTGCGCCGGGTAAAATTGCAGCCCCCTCACCGATCCAAACCTGATTCCCGATGGAAACGGGTGAGGTGGTAAGAGGTCTTTCGTCCGGCGGTACGGTGGGGTCGGAAAAATTGTCCCCATGATTGGTATCGCTGATAAAAATATGACTGGCCATCAAGCAGTCGGAACCAATCACAACTGATTCGGATGCAACAATATGAACACGGTCTCCTATTTTACAGTTATCACCGATCTTCAGCGTTTTTTCATCTTTTTTGGAAAAAATCTCAATGCGACAACCATATCCAGTGGTAAATCCCTTGTGAAATTCAAATCCCTTGCGACCGCGAATGTAAATAGGACGTCGGATCAGACGTGCGGGACGATAAAACAACTTAGTCAATACAAGACTGTAACAATTTTTGATCCACTCGGAAGGGCTGTAGTGCATTACAAATTCTCCTCTTGCAGGATCTTGCGGATCAGATCGGCATCCCCCCAAACGCCGGGGGAATCGTAAGGACGATCGGGAAAAGCACCGTATTGCAAACGAATTTTGAGACCACGCTCACGAATGAATCTTTCGACCATTTCTCCCAAACTGATCGGAACTCCGCTGCAGCAGTTCACCACGCCGCAGTAGGTGTCCTGAACGGTAGCGGCAGCAATCTGATGTGCCAATTCTTCCACAGAAAGAAAATCGTACAGATTCTTCCCCGATGTAAAGGGGAAATACTCCTTTCCTTCCTTTTCGGCCGACAGGATCTTGGCTAAAACAGAGTGATTTCTTTCGTCGTCCCCATAGATATAAAAGCCGCGGATCCAATGATAAGAGATTTCTTTTCCTTTTAGGTAGATCTCCAGTGCTTGACGAAGCGCATTTTTAGCGATTCCGTAATATGATTGAGGATTGGCAGGAGTATCATTTTGAATGGCTCCCTCCCAATAACCAATCTCGTGCATGGTGCCCATTACGGAAAGATGCTTTATCCCTGCCTCGACCATTCTCTGCAGGAAGGCAAGATGCATAGAAAGATCCGAAAGATGGGAGTCGGCATTATGCTGAAATCCGTTTCTCCAAACCAAATGAACCAAATAATCCGGTTCACCACTTAAGCGAAACACATCAATATCAGAATCAAACACATCGGCAGAAAGCCGCTCGGCCCCTTCAGGGACACGGTCAAAATTCAAATCGCAAGCGACAACCTCAAATCCTCGACGGAGAAACTCAGAGACCAAATGAGTGCCGATGTAGCCATTGGCACCCGTAATTAAAACTCTGTTGTGACTCATAATAAAACTCCTCTAAGATAGTAATTCACGAACGAAGGAACGAAGCGTATAACGTTCCTGAATTTTCTTCGGAACGCTTTGGTACTCCTGTTCCCAGAAGGACTCATCAATCACAGGATTGGCTCGATCCAGAATACACACATTAGCGGGATGATAAAAATCATAGTTTTGGATCAAGCGATTTGTAGTTATGATCTTCTTTTTCATTCCCACCAACTCAATGGTACGCATAGTCAGACCTCTTTGGCCGGAATGCTCCACATCAAGAACACATCGAGTATGGTCGTAAATCTCACGAATCCTGTCGGATGACATAGGTGAAAAAGAAAGATCCTCCTTTTTAACCTTGCGATAATACGGATTAAAAAGTCGATTAAAGTAATAAACCATAATGTGGGGAGAATACAAAAATGAAAAACACTTTTTGTTTTGCTTTTGACACAAATCAGAAACAGCATTGACTATATAGGGGCGATCTGTGTGAGCCGTGCCGATAAAAGAGACGTCATACCAATATTCAGCGGGCTTATCGGAGTCGTACGATTCATACTCCTCGGCATAGAAGAGAGGGCGAAAGCCGAGAGAATACTTTTTTGCATCCTCGGGGTCAAAGGTGAATACCTTATGATAATGACGCATCCGGTCCACACACTCGGGGATGTTCTGAACGGAATCCCAAAGGTAGAGAATGGTTTTGGCTTTGGGGAATGCTTCCCGAAGCATTTCAATGGCTTCCTCGGTAATGCCCTCCCCTTTTACCACAAAAATGTAATCGTATTCGTTTTCCTTTACCTTTTCAATAACAGAACGGATATATTTTCTGATGACGGGGCGGTAAAGGGAAACATTGAAGCGGATACAGCTTTTGTGGAGAAAGCCCGTGCCGGGGCGCTCATCAAACAGATCCACCTCATATCCTGCAGAGCGAAAGGCCCCTGCAAGGCGCTTGTCATAACCGAAAAAGCCGGTGCAAAACATCAATATTCTCTTTTGTTTCATTGCTTGATCTGCCACGGTTTCCATCTCCTTTTCGGCGAAAAACAAATAATTAAAAAATGCGCATAGAGGTACAATTGTACTTTCTGTATTTTACCATTGTTACCCTGTTTTGTCAATGAATTCAACAAAATACAAACTATAAATCCAACTATACAAAGAAAAAAGACCGCAAGAGGAGCTTGCGGTCTTGAGATGCTATTATTCTTCGCAACAGGGATCGGGCTTTTTGGGCTTTTCAGGCTCGGGAGGAGCGGTCTCGGTCACGTCTCCGATGCCGGAGGTTTCGGAGAAGATCACATTGGACTTGGTCATATTGACCACGTCGCTGGGAACGATGATCTTGGAAGCCTTGCCGTTTGACATAGCCACCAGAGCCTCATACTTTTTCAGTTCCAGAACAGCGGCATCCACACCTGCATCCCGCAGGGCACGAAGTCCGTCTGCCTCGGCCTTTTTAGAAAGGAAGATCGCCTTGGCTTCACCCTCGGCTCGGGCAATGCGGGCATCTCTTTCGCCCTCGGCCGCCAGGATCATAGCCTGCTTGTCACCCTCGGCACGGGTGATGGCGGCAGCCTTGTGACCCTCCGCCTGAAGCATAGTCTCACGGCGGTCACGCTCTGCCTTCATCTGCTTTTCCATGGCATTCTGAATCTCTGCGGGAGGAATGATATTGCGAAGCTCTACACGGTTGACCTTGATACCCCATTTATCCGTAGCTTCATCGAGGATCTCGGTCATTTTACCGTTGATGGTATCACGGGAGGTAAGAGTTCCGTCCAGTTCCATTTCACCCACGATATTACGAAGGGTGGTAGCGGCAAGGTTTGCCAGTGCGCTGATGGGATTTACGGCGCCGTAGGCATAGAGCTTGGCATCGTAAATGGAGTAATAGATCACGGTATCGATCTGCATGGTAACGTTATCCTTGGTGATCACAGGCTGAGGAGGAGAATCCAGAACCTGCTCCTTCAAGGTTACCTTTTTGGCAATTCTCTCAAGAAAAGGAACCTTTACATGAAAGCCTGCGGCCCAAGTGGTCTTATACTTTCCCAAAAACTCAATGACAAATTCGTGAGCCTGGGGAACGATCTTTGCGTTGGCAAGGATAAACAGGACAACAATTGCGATTAAAACAGGTGCCCAAATCATATTTTTCTCTCCTTAAAATTTATTTTTCCATACGGTCGAAAATGCGGGCTGCAGCTGCCTCCAGCTCCTCGCCGCCGTTGGGACCGTAAGGAGAATAGTCTCTTTCATAGCCACCGCCGGTATAACAGCGGCGGGTGGGGAAATATCCCATGCTGCCGTTGGTGCGGCAGGTGGGGATGGTCATTGCCATGGGACTTTGATTCTTAATGTTCAAGCCCGTTTCGGAGAAGGGCTCTCCGGGAATTCCGATGAAGGCAAGGGGGCCTACCTGAAGGCCATAAACGGGAACGCTGAAATCACCCTCTACTTTCAGGTTATTTAGTACACGGTTTGCTTTTTTCAAAGAGATCTTATAGGCTCTCAATTCATCGGGCAGATCATTTTCGGTAACGGCCTTGCAGGCCACGATCTTCTCGCAGATGGGAACCTCCCATTCTTCATAAGGGTTTTTCTCAATGGTAGCGTATTCCACAAAGCCCTGAACCACACCGGGCTCCAGAGGGGTGGCATCGTCATAAATATTCAGTGCCGCACCGCCGATCTTGCGGGCGATCTGCTTGGCAAAAGGGATTCCGAAATAATTGATCCCCTTTTCCTTATCGGGGGGAGGAAGGGAGCGGTCGCAGTGGTTGGAGTCACCCCCGAAGCCATTGAGCATTACCACCTCGGCGTTCCCCTCAAGCCCTGCTTTCACCACGTCAACCACGTAACCGGGCCAGTCGGGGCCATACAGTCTGCCACCGACAACATCAGGATGGGTTCCGAAGTTTACAAGGACGATCTCCTTGCCACCTTCTCTCTCGAAGCGAACCAACTGCAAGCCTTCGTCCTGAATTCCGTCTGCTTCCACGATGTTGGGATCCTGATAGGGAGGATTGGTTTTAATAGAGCCATCCTTCATTTTGAAGCGACGGATGAAGCCCACACCCTTCACCTCACCACGGGCAACCTTGATGGTGGCAGGCTTCAGATCCTCAAAGGCAAACTGGGCAAGATCGCAGAACAGGCCGCGGATATAGCCGTTATAAAGTCCCTCGGGAGTTTCGGAAACCTTGCCGCCGAGAAACATTGCGGTATGGCAATGGGTGCAGGCGATGTATACCGATTCAACGGGGATCTCACAGCGCTCTGCAATAAGCTGTCTCATGGCCTCACCGCCGGAGGAATAAATTCCGAGGGCGTCACAATTAAACAAAATACCGCGGCTCTCGCCGTACTGAAATGCTACCGCATAGGCGTATACATCATCCGCAATGCCCTTGGAAGGACGGAACTTTCCGCCATGACCGGGAATATGGATTCCCATGGGAGGCGTGATCCGTTCTTTGGCATATCCTACGTAAAAAATCTTTTCTTCCATTGTGCTTCAACCTCCGCACATTATTGATTGATTTCATTTTATTATACGAAATAGCCCTTGTCAACCGTTTAAGCAAGTTTTTACCTAAAAAAAAAACGAAAGCACGCACCGCAGATGCAATGCGTACTCTCCTTATTATGCAAGTGTATAACGCTTTGACAAGATCCTCTCGCAGGCCTCAAGATCCTCGGGAGTGTTGATGCCTCGAAGATCGTCACCATTGGGATTGAAATAGGTCTCCACCTTCATTCCGTTTTTCACCATCAATTCGGGAACCTCGGTCACATAATACTCTCCCTGCACATTGGCACATCCCACCAAGGGAAGCATTTGAAACAGAGAACGGGAATTGAATACCATTACGCCGGAGAACAGCTCCTTGATGGTAGCCTGCTCGGGAGTGCAATCCTTTCCCTCCACAATGGAAGAAAAAGCACCGTTTTCATCTCTTTGCACACGGGCCCACATACTAAGCTCGGGATTTTCGGCGGTCATCAGAGTGCAATCCGCTCCGTTTTCTTCGTGCTGACGGCACATTTTTTCCATTTCCTCACGGCGAAACAGAGGCATATCACCGAAGGTGATGAGAACATTTCCGTCAAACCCCTCGAATTCCGAGGCACATTCCATTACGGCGTGGCCCGTGCCAAGCTGCTTTGTCTGCTCCACATAATGAAAGTCGGGGCCGAAATGCTCGATGATCCGATCCTTTCTGTAGCCGACCACAATATATACCTGATCCTCGGGAACAAAGCCAATGTTTTCCAAAACGATCTCAAGCATAGGCTTTCCGCAAACACGGAACATGGCTTTTGGAAGATCGCCGCTGATCTTTTGCAGGCGTTTTCCCTTCCCTGCCGCAGGAATAATGGCTCGCAGTTCTTTCATTGTTTCAATTCCTCCTCAAGACGGTACTTGTTCACATCCGCCCGCAGTCCAAGATCCTCATAGATCCTCCGGAGGATCTCTTTGATCCGATCCAGCTTTTGTTCCATATCCTCCAGGAGACGAAGCTGTGTTCTGGCACGGTCAAGATTTTGACCGGGATAGAAAATATTATAATACACGTCACCATTGATATGATCGGTCAAAAAGCGAATTCCATCCTCTGCCGTGATCACAAGGGCAGCATAAGGCAAAAGGGACAATTCATCCTCGGTCAAAATGGATCCGCAGGCCTCCAGATACCCTCTGGCATACTGCTCGTAAAGATTCAGATCACAGGACACCTTGGAAAGATCCTTTTCATCATCCTTTGCGGTGTTGGTTCCGATGCGCATACTGTCACCGAAATCGTACAGAGGCGAGGATGCCATTACCGTATCCAGATCGATAATGGCAACGGGCAGATCGGTCTTCTTATCAAAGAGAATGTTATTCAAATTGGTATCGTTATGGCAAATTCTCTTGGGAATGATCCCGGATTCCAAGGCGCTGCTGATCACACCGAAACAGGAGGCACGGGCACGAACAAAGGCGATCTCTTTTTCCACATCCTCCGCACGGCATTTTGCATTGCGCATAACGGCATTTTCCAGATCCCGATAACGGCTTGGGGTGTTATGGAAATTGGGGATCACCTCGTGGATCTGATCGGTGTCCACATCACTCATAGCCTTCAAAAAGCTGCCGAAGGCCACGCCTGCATAATAAAATACCTCGGGACTTTTGGGAATATCCATGGAATAGACACCGTCAAAATAGGTCAAAACACGCCAATGACCGGAATCATCCTTAAAATAGAGTTTTCCGTCTCTCGTGGGGCGGATCGTGGGAACCTTGCCACGCTGATGCTCTCCGGGCATCACAAGCTTTTGCGCAAGATGCTCTGTGGTCAATTTGTAATTGGCCATCAAGCGGTCAGCATCACAAAACACATTGGTATTGATCCGCTGCAGCGTATACTGATGAATATGCCCTGCTTCGGAAAGGGTTTTCAAGTGATAGGTTCGGTTGATATAGCCGGTTTTGATCTGCTTGATGCTTTGAATCGTGCCACGGATGGCAAACTGATCTGCAATATGCTGCAATTCATTGATGGGGGAATCCGATGAGGTGCTGTGCTCAAAGGGCGCAGAAAGCACGGCACCGGGCTTTTGGGAGGTGAAATCCACCAAAAGGATCACTTCAAAAAGGCGGCGCAAAAGCGGAGAAATGAGCGTATCCCGTTCTGCAAAGCGGTACAGGTTGAAGTAGGCAATTCTTGCCGCAAAGCTTCCCACCAAAAAGCTGGCACCGAAGGAGATCATTATAACGAAGCGAATCTCGAACAGATGCAAGACCCGTGTAAAAAAGAGTCCAACGATCAAAAACAAGGCCAAGCCCGAGAAGGAAGCAAAGAATTCTCGGGAAATGGCACGGCTTGAGCCGTATCGCCAGATCAAGCGGTAGCATTTCATCAAAAAATGAATGCCGAAGAACACCAGAGCTCCCAAAACAAGGTAAAATATAGTGGTACCCAAGGGAAAGGGCCTTTTCACGGATATATGTGCGACAAAGAACATGATCCAGCAGAACAGATACAATACACTGTCATAAAAAACGATCAACCAACGGTTGCTGTCCCTTTCTGCCATTTCGGCTTCGCTGAAGCGGTTTTGTGAATACTTTTCCGAAGAATTTGAATTCATTTCTTCCCCCTCCTGCCTTTCCGATTTCTATTTTTGTTCTACATTCTCTTAAAAGTTTAACACATTGTTTTTATTTTTGCAACATTTTTTAGTGAATTGTTATATTTTTCTTACGCAGAAAAGCAGATTTCCCTTTCTCGGTTTCTATTGACTTTGATGCTGATTTTGTATAAGATAGAATAAGATAAACGCAAAGGAGACGCTATGATCTACAACGAATTTCAGGGGATGAAGCTATCTGCATTAGGACTCGGCTGTATGAGATTCCCCGTCATAAACAATAACACAAATGAAATTGATGTGGATGCCGTCAGAGAAATGGTTCGCTTTGCCATGGAAAACGGCATTAACTACTACGATACCGCCTGGGGTTACCACGGGGGAAATTCCGAGAAGGTCATTGGCGAGATCTTAAAGGATTATCCGAGAGAAAGCTACCTTCTGGCTACAAAATTTCCCGGTTATGACCTTAGCAATATGGCAAAGGTAAAAGAGATCTTTCCTCAGCAGCTTGCCAAATGCGGCGTGGAATACTTTGATTTTTATTTGTTTCACAATGTAAGCGAAATCAATATTGATGCATACCTTGACCCTGAGTACAAAATATTAGAGACTCTTTTGGAGGAAAAAAAGAAGGGGCACATCCGTCACCTGGGCTTCTCCGCTCACGGCAGTGTGGAAACCATGCGGCGCTTTTTAGAAGCCTACGGAGCACATATGGAGTTTTGTCAGATCCAGTTGAATTGGCTGGATTGGGAGCTGCAGGATGCCAAGGAAAAGCTTGTGCTTTTGAAGGAATTCAATCTTCCCGTTTGGGTCATGGAGCCACTGCGAGGAGGAAAACTTGCCACCCTTGAGACGAAATACGAAGCTACGTTGAAGGCCCTTCGCCCTAAAGCGAGCGCCGTGGAGTGGGCGTTCCGCTTCTTGCAAGCTCTGCCGCAGGTCACCCTTGCCCTATCGGGGATGTCGAATATGGCTCAATTGAAGGAAAATATAGCCATTTTCAGCGAAGATAAGCCATTGAACCAATCCGAAACAGATACGCTTCTTGGCATTGCTCACGAAATGACCTCCAAGGTGACTCTCCCCTGCACCGCCTGCCGCTACTGCACCGAATACTGCAAAAAAAAGCTTGATATTCCAAGGCTGGTTTCTCTTTATAACGACTATGTTTACACAGGGGGAGGATTCCTCACTCCCATGATCGTTCGTTCCCTGCCCGAGGAGAAAAAGCCCTCCGCCTGTATCGGGTGCAAGGCCTGCGAAAAGGTTTGCCCGCAAGGCATCAAGATCAGCAATATGATGCAGGATTTTACCAATCGATTGAATAAAAAGTAACGCAAAAGCCGCCAAGGATTCCTTGGCGGCAATTTTTACGGATTATTTTCTTTTATATCGCAGGATCAGATTCCCCTTCTCCCTCTCGCATTTTACAAGCTCAAAGCTTGCCGTATCGGCTTTTGCAAACAAAGGCTTTGCATTTTGCCCCGCAACAACGGGAGCGATCACAAGGCTGATTTCATCCACTGCACCGGAACACGCAAAGGAGCCGTTGAGGATGCTTCCGCCCTCCAAAAGAAGGGTGTTGCATCCGATGATATTCTTCAGCTTAAATAAGGCAAGCTCCACATCGATAGATTTCTCGCCCGCAAAAATATAGGGGATCTCCATCGATTCCAGATAGCCGAGATAGCGCTCGTCCACCTCCTCGGAAAGCACCTCGATGATCTGCGCACCGTCATAGCCGGGATCGCCATCGGGGTCTATGATCCGATTCGACTTCCACCCAAGCTTGCCGTTGGTATCAAAGGCGACAGCGTAAAAACCGCTGAGATCATCGACGATGAAGTCCATTTTCATATCCAAATCGTGATGCACAGGCTTGTATTTTGTAAGATCGGGATAGTAGCCGCCCGTGAAGCTTTCCTCCATTGTAACACGGCCACAGATCAATCCCTCTGCCTTCTCTTCCCGATGGATGCGGTAATAGATCTCGGTGGCATCGGCACACTCAGGCTGAAACAGAAAATCCCCCGTTACCTTCCCGTCCAGGCTTGATACCATGTGGCAAATAATATAAGGCCGATCCTTCTGCATTGATTTCATTCTGCCCTCCCCTTTTATGCTTTTTTATATCATAGCATATCCATTTTGTTTTTTCAATCCAATCCCATTATTTATTCCCCCGGCCGAAGAGCCCAGAAGTTTAACCGAAGGCATATTGAGAATTCAGGGATTTGTGCCTCTTGTAATGCACTTTGATTTGTGTTATAGTAAAAATACGGCGAAAGCCGAATAATGTTTGGGAGAATGCTGTTTGAAGAAAAACAACACCTTGGATCTTGTAGCATAACCGAGAGGTTTTCTGCTATAAGACGAAACCTCTCGTAGGATTGCTTCGTCACAATAGTATTGGAGGTAAAAAAATGAAAAATTTGACGATACGTTTAGAGACCGAAAAAGACTTTAGAGCAGTAGAAGAATTGACCCGAGAGGCGTTTTGGAACGTCTACAAGCCCGGTGCCGATGAGCATTATTTTGTGCATCAAATGCGCAATCACCCCGATTTTATTCCCGAGCTTGCTTTTGTTCTGGAGAAGGACGGCAGGATCATTGGCAACATTATGTATACCAAGGCGTGGCTTGAGGACGAAAACGGAAACCGCAAGGAGATCCTTTCCTTCGGGCCCCTTTGCATTGCCCCCGAGTATCAGAGAAAAAGGCTTGGGAAGCTTCTCATTGAACATTCCTTTGAGGCTGCACGAAAGATGGGCTACGATGTGAATATCAACTTCGGGAATCCCGGAAACTATGTCAGCCGTGGGTTTGTAAGCTGCAAAAAGAAGAATGTCAGCTTTATGGCAGATGGAAACTTTCCCACCGCACTTCTCGTTTGTGAGCTGAAACCAAACGCACTTGACAGCAAGAGGTGGATGTATATCCCCTCCACCGCCGCCGACTGCTGCGAGGACATTGCCGCGGTAGAAGCCTTTGATGCGACATTCCCGCCTAAGGAAAAGAAGTGGATGCCGAGCCAAGAGGAATTCTATATTTACAGTCACTCTTCTGTCGTTGGATAAACGGAAAACGACGATTGGGAGGGGGTCAATTCAAAAAAAGAATTTTTTTTTTTTTTTT
>JAZQMO010000009.1:0-4444 GCA_045543495.1 Eubacteriales bacterium
AATTTCTATGTGCAAAATGTAAAATTCTCGCACAAGAGGCTCCCCCGATGGGGGAGCTCCGCCATGGGCGGTGAGAGGGGGCTTTGGCCATCTATTCCAACAGAACCCCCTCTCCGTCACGCCAAGCGTGCCACCTCTCCCACGGGGCGAGGCTCTATGGTGCGAAATCTTTTCTTTGTGCCACAACCCTTAAAAGGTTCTCTTTTTTACAAGGCAAATCCCTGTTGTCCCATTTCTTTCCCAAACCCCAAACGTTTTGAGGGGCGTGGGGGGCTTTTTCAAAAGACCCCCGCATACAAAAAACAGGCAAAGAAGCATTTGCAAAACCAATTCCTGTTGCCCTGTTTGTTTTTTTCCTTACCCCAAACGTTTTGGGGAGGTTTGGAGGGACTTTTTCAAAAGTCCCTCCAAGACAACAACCAAGACAACAACAAAAAATAGGCTTTCCCGCAGGAAAGCCTACTTCTTTTCAATTACATTCTTATTTTACGCTGTAAAGGATCTCGCCGTAGCTGGGGAAGGGCCAGATCTCACGGGCTACAAGACACTCCAAGGAGTCCACCACCTCACGGAGAGAAGCCATATCCTCAAAGAGGGTCTTGCGGGCAAACTGTGCCGCAGCAAGGGATTCGGTGATCTCCCTGCCCTGTTCCGTATGGGCCTCCAATTTCTCCAAACGGAGAAAGAGGGTCTCGGCGTTTTGGGAAACACGGGAAAGCAGACTGTCCTCAGGCAGGGTGGAAAGCCCCAAGCCCGTGGCCGCCTTGCGGTTCCGATCCTCCGCCAAAAGATTCTGATAACGGAGCACTGCGGGAAGAATATCCTTCTTCACAAGCTCCACCATGGTAAGAGCCTCCACCATAATGGTCTTGGCGTAGCTCTCCAAAAGCACCTCCTGACGGGAAGCCAGCTCCGTGCGGGAGAGCACCTTCTGGTTTTCAAACAGGCGCACATTCTTTTCATCGGTGTAG
Organism: Eubacteriales bacterium; assembly: GCA_045543495.1. Classification (GTDB taxonomy): domain Bacteria; phylum Bacillota; class Clostridia; order Oscillospirales; family SIG627; genus RGIG5579. Next base: position 972 of record JAZQMO010000009.1, read on the forward strand.
TGCACAATGGCCTCCACCGTGTTGGAAAACTCCGTCAGCCCACGGGCCTTGGCCTCTTTGCGCCACTCCTCGGAATAATTGTTGCCGTTGAACAGGATCCTCTTGTGGGCGATGAGGGTATCGTGAATGAGCTTGTTCAGATCGGAATGGAAATCCTCGCTCTTCTCCAAAATATCGGCAAATTCCGACAGACTCTCTGCCACAATGGTGTTCATAATCATATTGGGGCAGGCAATGGAGAAGGAGGAGCCGGGCATACGGAATTCAAACTTGTTGCCCGTAAAGGCAAAGGGGCTGGTACGGTTACGGTCGGTGCTGTCACAGGGCAATTCCGGCAAAACGGAGGCACCGATGTTCAGCTTGGTACGGGGTCTGTCCTCGGGCTTTTCCCCTGCCATAACATCCTCCAAAATGGAGTGCAGTTCATCTCCGAGGAAAATGGAAAGCACCGCAGGGGGCGCCTCGTGGCCGCCCAAGCGGTGATCGTTCCCCGCACTGGAAACACTGATGCGAAGCAGATCCTGATTCTCGTCCACCGCCTTGATCACCGCAGAGAGGGTGAGCAAAAACAGAGCGTTCTGACCGGGGGTCTTGCCGGGCTTTAACAGCTGCACACCCGTGTCGGTGGAAAGGGACCAGTTGTTGTGCTTGCCGCTGCCGCTGACCCCCTGAAAGGGCTTCTCGTGAAGCAGGCAGGCAAGGCCGTGGCGGGCGGCGATCTTCTTCATCATTTCCATGGTCAACTGGTTGTGATCCGTGGCAATGTTGGCCGTGGCGAAAATGGGCGCCAGCTCGTGCTGAGAGGGAGCCACCTCGTTGTGCTCCGTGTTGGCCAGGATCCCAAGCTTCCACAATTCCTCATCCAATTCCTGCATGAAGGCGTGAACACGGGGCTTGATCTGACCGTAATAGTGATCGTCCATTTCCTGACCCTTGGGGGGGCGTGCCCCGAAAAGGGTTCTGCCGCAGTAGACCAGATCGGGCCGACTGCTCCACATGGTATCGTCAATGAGAAAATACTCCTGCTCGGCGCCCACATTGGCATAGACCTGCTTGACATCGGTATAGCCAAAGAGCTTTAAGAGCCTGCGCCCCTCCCGATCAATGGCCTCCATGGAACGGAGCAGGGGAGTCTTTTTATCCAGACTCTCTCCTCGGTAGGAGCAGAAGGCGGTGGGAATACACAGGGTATTGTCCTTCACGAAGGCGTAGGAGGTGGGATCCCAGGCGGAATAGCCTCTGGCCTCGAAGGTGGCACGCAGACCGCCCGAGGGGAAGGAGGAGGCATCGGCCTCGCCGGAGACCAGATTCTTGCCGGAAAACTCCATAATGACCTGACTGTCATTGACGGGGCGCACGAAGGAATCGTGCTTCTCGGCGGTGGTTCCCGTCATGGGCTGGAACCAATGAGTAAAGTGGGTGGCACCCTTGGAAAGGGCCCAGTCTCTCATTCCCACCGCGACCTGATCGGCGATCTTAACATCCAATTTTTTCCCGCGGGCCACCGTGCTCTTCAGGGCAAGGTAGACCTCCTCGGGAAGATATTTTTTCATTTCGGGGTCGTTAAAGACCAGGGATCCGAAATATTCGGGTACATTTGCTCGGGCCATAGCTTCTCCTTTGTCAATATCCTACGGTGCCGAGGGAATCGTCATTCTCGACCCACTCGCTGACGTAGATCACACGGTATTTTTCTTTGGTATCACGGACAACCACCTTTTCGATGCCCGCATTGATGATCATTCTTTTACACAGCTGACAGCTGGAGGAATTTTCCACGAATTCCCCTGTTTTCACATCCACGCCGCACAGGTACATGGTACTGCCGATCATCTGGTCACGGGAGGCGTTGATGATGGCGTTTTGCTCGGCGTGAACACTGCGGCAGAGCTCGTACCGCTCCCCACGGGGAATGTTCATTTTCTCACGCAGACAAAAATTCAAGTCGCAGCAGTTCTGTCGGCCACGGGGCGCTCCCACATAGCCTGTGGATACGATCACATCGTTTTTCACAATAATGGCGCCGTATTTTTTTCTCAGGCAGGTGCCTCGCTCCGCCACGGTCTGGGCGATATCCAGATAATAATTTTCCTTGGAAGTTCTCTCGATCATTCGCTTTTCCCTCCGCAAAAAGAAATAGATAATCCATTTTACCACATTTTTTTCCAAAAGTCCACCCCTCGCAGAGGGGTATAAGGGAAAACTTTTGAAAAAGTTTTCCCAAACCCTTTCAAAACTTTTAGGTAAGGGAAAAGAAAAAGAAACAATAGGAATTTGCTTTGATCAAAACACAACCTCCCTCGGGCCGTCGGGGGGAGCGATGGGAGCGCCGCCGGGGGCGGAAACCGAGAAAAAGACACGGGGTGTCTTTTTCGATGTGTTTTCGACCGCCGATACCCGATTTTATCGAGCCGAATGGCGATGATAAAATCCCGGTATCAAGGAGTGTGTCACCGAATGGTGGCAAGGAAGCGACTTGAGCGAGTGGCCGTGGTCGCCAAGGCCCCCGAGGGTACGAGGGGAAGCCGTGGCGGGTACCACAACAGGACCGTCGGTCCCTACGGGTTGGTGTAAATTTCAAATTTTACAAACAGGAATTTGTTTTGTAAAAAAGACAACCTCCCTCGGGCCGTCGAGGACGTCGGCCCCTACGGGTTGGTGTAAATTTCAAATTTTACAAACAGAAATTTGTTTTGTAAAAAAGACAACCTCCCTCGGGCCGTCGGGGGGAGCGATGGGAGCGCCGCCGGTGGCGGATGAAGCGACTTGAGCGAGTGGCCGTGGTCGCCAAGGCCCCCGAAGTCGGAGGCCAAGCGGGCTTAGGAAGACAACATCATTTTTCAACTCCTTGGCTCACAGAACGACATGGCTACGATCCGACTTCCCTCTCACCGCCCATGGCGGAGCTCCCCCATCGGGGGAGCCTTATGTGGTGGGAATTACAATTTTGCATACAGAAATTTATTTTGATCAAAAGAGAATTTTTTTGCGGGCCGTCGGGGACGTCGGCCCCTACAAATTTGATATCATTTTTGCCTCATATTTCTAACCAACCTTGATATTACTTTCTTTTTTTGCAAAGATAAAACGGGAGGATGGGGCCCCTCCCCTACCATATTAAAATTTTCGCCCCTTATTTCAATCCTCCTTGATAAAATCATCTATTTTGCAAAATAAATCCCTGTTTGCAAAATTTGAAATTTACACCAACCCGTAGGGGCCGACGGTCCTGTTGTGGTACCCGCCACGGCTTCCCCTCGTACCCTCGGGGGCCTTGGCGACCACGGCCACTCGCTCAAGTCGCTCCATCCGCCACCGGCGGCGCTCCCATCGCTCCCCCCGACGGCCCGCAAAAAAATTCTCTTTTGATCAAAATAAATTTCTGTATGCAAAATTGTAATTCCCACCACATAAGGCTCCCCCGATGGGGGAGCTCCGCCATGGGCGGTGAGAGGGGGCTTTGGCCATCTATT
>JAZQMO010000010.1:0-84819 GCA_045543495.1 Eubacteriales bacterium
TTTCTTCAACAACTACAGACCTCAGTTCTACTTCAGAACTACCGACGTTACCGGCGTTATCAGCCTTCCCGCTGACGTTGAGATGTGCGCACCCGGCGACAACGTTGATATGAACGTTGAGCTGATCGCTCCCATCGCAATTGAAAAGGGTCTCCGCTTCGCTATCCGTGAAGGCGGCAGAACCGTTGGTTCCGGCGTTGTTACCGAGATTCTCGGCTAATTGAATACAGATCTTCAGGGGTTGGTGTAATTCCACACCGGTGGTAAAGTCCACGAGCCGCAAGGCTGAACAGGCGAAATTCCTGTACCGACGGTAAAGTCCGGATGGTAGAAGATCGAACCGTAACTTTTGTTGCGCTATCGGCACCCCTGCGATTTTTCGCAGGGGTGCTTTTTCCTTTCGGAGGTATTATGAAAAAAATATCGGTGCAGAGACTTGCTGTCACTGCTATGTTTTCAGCTCTTGCCTTTGCGGCAGTCCTTTTGGGCAAATGGATCCCCAATGTAGCGGGATTTTTAAGCTACGATCCCAAGGATTCGGTGATCGCCATCGCCGGATTTCTTTTTGGCCCTCCCATGACCCTGATTCTTTCTCTGATCGTTTCTCTGGTGGAAATGGTTTCCATCAGCTCCACGGGTTTGTATGGGATGATTATGAATTTTCTTTCCACGGCCGCTTTTGCTTTTCCTGCCGCCGTTTTCTATCAGAAAAAACGCTCCTACAAGGGCGCTCTTTTGGGTCTTGCGGCAGGCGTTGGCTTTATGACGGTGTTTATGGTCCTGTGGAATTATATCATTACTCCCTTTTATATGCTCACCCCCCGATCGGTGGTGGCAGAAATGCTGCTTCCCGTGTTTTTCCCCTTTAATTTGATTAAGGGCGGAATCAATGCCGGACTTACGCTGGTCTTGTATAAGCCGTTGGTGACGGCTCTGCGCAGAACAGGGCTGGTGGAAAAGACGAATAAAACAGGGGAAAAGCCCTTCCGATTGGGTTTTGTCTGGATTGGTGTGGCGCTCCTTTCGGTCTTTGTTCTGGCGTTTTTGATCTTTTCGGGAGTTCTGTAAAAAGGGGGATCTGTTCTTGACAGATCCTTCGCTCGGTTTTATAATAATAGTATTGAATTTCGGAGGTATTTTATGGGCGGTTTACCTTTTATGCAAAGTGCTCTTATTTTGATCGTGGCCATTTTGCTGGTACCCATTGTTTTGTTTTGCCTCAGCTTTTTCCCGTATTGGCTCAAGCGCCTGTCCTTGAAAGGGAAATTGGAGCGCTTTTGCCGCAAGAAGGGCTTTGAGATCACCTGGCTCCGTGATCCCTTGGAGTCTATGAAGAAAAAAGACTGTAAATTCGATTTCACCGTGCAAACAGGGGAGAAGAAATACCATGTGGCCATTCTTTCCGCTCGGTATCGCTATCGGGAGCACTGCTTCGTTTCTTCCGATACTCTGCAGGTCAATCGGGCGTTAAAGGTGGGGAGAATGAAAAAGGGCGGAAGAAACCCGAAAAAGAAAAGTGCGAACCTTGCTGTTTTCACAAGACCCTTCCAAATCGATCTGGAGGCTCAGGTTCCCTCGGAGGATGTGAAGATCATTCTCTTTTATCCCATTGCTAAGGAGGTTACTGCTGTTCGAGGCGGCAGTAAGATCTATTTGGACAATGGGGAAGAGGTCTATAAATTCTACTATCTCCTGTCCCTTTCCGCTTTCTTTAAGCAATTGACCGGAGAAAAGAATTATATTCATAAAAGAAAGCCTTGGGAATACGATTGAAAAAGACTCTTTTTTGAGTCTTTTTTTCTTTTTACTCTTGACAAATGGATAATCTTTGATATAATGAGTTGGTGTAAAGAAAAAATATTTACACCGAAGGGGGAAGCGGTATGTTTGAAAAAGATCTATCCCTTTCTCTTTTGTATGATCTGTATTCCTCCCTTCTTTCCGAGAAAAAGAGAGAAGTGTTTGAGGCTTACTTCCTGTCGGATCTTTCCCTCGCGGAAATTTCCGAGGAAACGGGAACCAGTCGTCAGGCCGTGCGCGATCTTGTGAACCGTACCAAGCAGGAGCTTTTGGGGTACGAGGAAAAGATCGGCTTGGGTCAAAAAAGAAGAGAGCTTCTCCTCCTTTGTGACAAGCTGGAAAAAGCCACAGAAGAGGAGATCGCCCCTATCGTAAAGAATTTGCGAGAAATCATTTAGGAGGTGGGTTTTTGTTCCAAAGCTTAATGGACAAAATGGCAAATGCCTTTCAGTCCTTTAAAAACAAAGGTAAATTAACCCCCGCCGATGTGAAAGTGGGGATGCGGCAGATCAAGCTGGCGCTTCTTGAGGCTGATGTAAACTTTAAGGTCGTCAAGGAATTTGTGAACCGAGTCAGCGAAAGAGCCGTCGGCTCCGAAGTGCTGGAAAGCCTTTTGCCCCATCAGCAGATCGTCAAGATCGTGCGGGAAGAGCTTGTGGCCATTATGGGTGAACGAAACGAGAAGCTCACCATTTCTCCCAAGCCGCCTACGGTGGTGATGATGTGTGGCCTTCAGGGTAGCGGTAAAACCACCCATTCGGCAAAATTGGCCAAATGGATGAAGAAGCAAGGGAAGAGACCCCTTCTGGTGGCTTGTGACGTGTACCGTCCCGCCGCTATCACACAGCTGAAGGTTGTGGGAGAGCAGGTGGAGACCCCCGTCTTTTCCATTGACGATTGCAAGGATGTCGTCCGCATCGCTCGGGAGGGCGTGGCCTTCGCCGAAAAAAATGCTCACGACCTTGTCATTTTGGATACCGCAGGCCGACTCCATGTGGACGAAGAGCTGATGGAGGAGCTCAGAAGGGTGAAGGAAACGGTGAACCCCACCGAGATCCTTCTGGTGGTTGACTCCATGACCGGTCAGGATGCCGTCAATGTGGCCGAAAGCTTTAACAATCTTTTGGATGTCACCGGCGTGATCCTCACAAAGCTGGATGGCGACACCCGAGGCGGTGCGGCCCTTTCCGTTCGCTATGTAACGGGAAAGCCCATTAAGTTTATCGGCGTGGGAGAAAAGCTGGATCAGCTTGAGCCCTTTTATCCCGACCGTATGGCAAGCCGCATCATCGGAATGGGCGATGTGCTCACTCTCATTGATAAGGCGCAAGATGCTTTCGATGAAAAGAAGGCCAAGGAAATGGAGCAAAAGCTCCGTCATAATTCCTTTACCTTGGAAGATTATATGGAGCAGTTCGAGCAGCTGAAGAATATGGGCTCGCTGGAGCAGCTGATGGGAATGATCCCCGGAATGAATGCGGGCGCCCTGAAGGATGCCAAGATCGACGAGCGGCAGCTGGATCGGACTCGAGCCATCATTCAGTCTATGACGCCAAGGGAAAGGCAAAAGCCCGATATCATTAACTCTTCTCGAAAAAAGAGAATTGCCGCAGGCTGCGGTCAAACGGTGGAGGATGTGAACCGCCTTTTGAAGCAGTTTGAGGCCATGAACAAAATGATGAAGCAGTTGACCGGCAAAAAAGGAAAATTCGGTAGAATGAAATTCCCGTTTTAAGGGTTTTCTATATAAAAGGAGGTGAAATCATGGCAGTTAAGATCAGACTCAGAAGAATGGGTGCAAAGAAGGCTCCCTTCTACCGTGTTGTTGTTGCAGATTCCCGCTATCCCCGTGATGGCAGATTCATCGAAGAGATCGGTACTTACAATCCTCTCATGGATCCCCCTGCAATCAATATCGACGTAGAGGCTGCAAAGAAGTGGATCGCAAACGGCGCTCAGCCTACCGAGACCGCAAAGAGCATCCTCAAGAAGAGCGGCGCAATTGAATAATCAAGGAGTAAGGTATGAAACAAATACTCATTGATATCGCTAAGGCGCTGGTTTCGAAGCCCGAAGAGGTTGTTGTGGTTGAGCGTCAGGATGGAAACGTTCTCCATCTGGAGCTCAGCGTGGCGCCTGAAGATATGGGTAAGGTGATCGGCAAGCAGGGAAGAATCGCCAAGGCGATCCGTTCCGTTATGAAGGCTTGTGCAACCAAACAGAACAAAAAAGTTATGGTGGATATCATCTGACGAAAAAAGACAAGGAAGCAATTCCTTGTCTTTTTTCTTTCTATATATAATATAGTTTGTGTCAGGAACCCTTGGAAGCGCCTTTTGGCCTGATCTGCAAATGGGGAATCCGGCGAAAAAGAAAAATCGCAAATCGTGCCAAAAGAAACCAGTAGAAGGAAAAGAGAAGAGAGATCTGCCCTGCCAGCTGAAAGGGGAGAGCGGAATAATCCCAAACCCCGAGCCCCAAGCCAAGATTGAGAACCACACCGAAAATGAATTCCAGCTGGGTAATGATCACGGCTGAGAGCAGTGCCTTCCAAACGGGCCGAAGCCTGCCGCCCCAAAGATCCACCAAGCGGATCAGAACAAGGCAGATCCCGCCCAAAAGGGCCATGGAGGGGTGAGAATACCCCCGATACAGGATCTCAAGCGTAGGATAAAGGATAAATCCCAAGAAAAAAAGAAGAATCCAAGGGTTCAAACGCTTTTTCATAAATACCTCCCTGCATTTTTCTTCCTATTTTCTACCGAAAAGGAGGGGGTTATCCTAAAAAAATGCTTATTTTGCGGAATTTTTGCCCTGAAATTGTAAATATTTCTTTAACAATTTCAAAAACATATTGATTCTATATCATTAAAAATGTATAATTGTCGAGCTTGATGTGCGTTGAAGCGGGAGGTTGCTGCGCGAAATCGCAGGTTTTTCCGCAGAGTATGTCCGACAAATCGGGCGAAAGCGAGCGTATGCTGCTTTCTCCGCCTGGGGCCTTGCCTGAGGCGGAGTCGTTTACTGAGAAAGAAAAGAAACACCCGAGAGCGTATTACGCTTGCGCTTCCCATCAAGCGAGCTGCTTCTCCACAAGGGAGGAGCAAATAAAATAAATATAGGAGGCAAAAAAATGGCAAAGAACGAAAAGATTCGCATCAGACTCAAGGCGTATGATCACACGATCATCGACCAGAGCGCGGAAAAAATTGTTGAGACTGCAAAGCGTCAGGGTTCCAAGGTGTCCGGACCCATCCCGTTGCCCACCGAGAAGGAAATCGTGACCATCTTGCGTGCAGTTCACAAGTACAAGGATTCCCGCGAACAGTTCGAGCTTCGCACCCACAAGAGACTCATCGATGTGTTGAACCCCTCTAAGGCTACTGTAGATGCACTCATGTCGATCGAGCTCCCCGCCGGCGTTGAATTGGAATACCACTTCGCGTAAACCATTCACCCGGAAAACGAGTCATGTTGGGAAAATCCCAACCAATAACATGTTTTTAGGAGGAAAAAATGAAGAAAGCAATCATTGGCAAAAAACTCGGAATGACTCAGATCTTTACTGAAAACGGCGCTGTGATTCCCGTAACCCTTATTGAAGCCGGTCCCTGTGCAGTAGTTCAGAAGAAAACCATGGACAAGGACGGTTACAGCGCACTTCAGCTCGGTTTTTCCGACGTTGCAGAAAGAAAGCTCACCAACCCCGTTAAGGGACACTTTAAGAAGAGCGGCGTAGTTTACAAGAAGTACCTCAAGGAGTTCCGCCTTGAGAACGCCGAAGAAATGAATGTTGGCGATACCATCTCCGCTTCCGTGTTCGAGGAAGGCGAGAGCGTAGACGTAACCGGTATCACCAAAGGCCGTGGATACAGCGGTGTTATTAAGAGATGGGGTCATCACCGTCTCCGTATGACTCACGGTACCGGCCCTGTTCACCGTCAGCCCGGTTCCATGGGTGTTATCGACCCCGCCAGAATCTTCAAGAACAAGAAGATGGCAGGTCAGTATGGTAACGAGCAGGTCACTGTTCTGAACCTGAAAGTTGCAAAAATCGACGCGGAAAAGAACATCATCGCAGTTCGTGGTGCCATCCCCGGCGCAAAGAACGGTATCGTGTTCATCCGTGACAGCGTAAAAGCTTAATCCAAGAGAAGGGAGAAAAACAAGATGCCTAACGTAAAAGTTTATGATATGGCAGGACAGGTAACCGGTGAAATCGCCCTTTCCGAGGAGCTCTTCGGCGCAGAAATCAATAAGAGCGTTTTGCACAGCGTTGTCCGCGCATATCTGATCAATCAAAGACAGGGTACTCAGTCTACCAAGACCCGCAGCGAAGTTTCCGGCGGCGGTAAGAAGCCTTGGAAACAGAAGGGTACCGGCAGAGCTCGTCAGGGTTCTACCCGTTCTCCTCAGTGGACTCACGGCGGTATTGCTCTGGGACCCAAGCCCCGCACCTTCCATGTAAACGTAAACAAGAAGGTCAAGAGAATCGCTCTCAAGAGCGCTCTTGCTGCCAAGCTTGCAGATAATGAGATCCTCGTTGTTGAAGGCCTCAAGGCCACCGAGTACAAGACCCGCCCCATGGTGGAGATGCTCCGTGCCCTGGAAGCCGAGAGAAAGCCTCTGGTCGTTCTGCCTGAGATCGACAAGGTTCTGATCAAGAGCTTTGCCAACATCCCCGGCGCAACCACCTGCCAGGCCAACAACCTCAACGTATACCAGATCCTCAACCACAAGAAGCTTATTATCTCCAAAGAGGCCGTTGAAGTAATGGAGGAGGTTTATAAGGCATGAAAACAGCTTACGATATTATCTTAAAGCCGGTGATCACCGAGGCTTCCATGACCGCCACCGCTGCTCAGAAGAAATACACCTTCCGTGTAGCAGGCGATGCCACCAAGATCGAGATCGCTCGCGCTGTTGAAGAGTTGTTCAAAGTAGAAGTGAAGTCCGTAAATACGGTTTCCATGAAGTCCAAGGCAAAGAGAATGGGCGTTCACCTGGGTAGAACCAGCGAGTGGAAGAAGGCCATTGTAACCTTGACCGAGGGCTCCAAGACCATCGAGTTCTTCGATGGTATGATGTAAGGAGGTACGGTAAATGCCTGTAAAGATCTATAAGCCGACTACACCCGGCAGAAGAAATATGAGCGTGCAGAGCTTTGCCGAGCTCACCAAGAAGGCTCCCGAGAAGAGCCTGCTCGAGCCTCTGAAGAAGCACGCAGGCCGCAACAACACCGGCCGCATCACCGTTCGTCATCACGGCGGCGGTAACAGAAGAAAGTACAGAGTCATCGACTTCAAGAGAGCAAATCAGAACCCCGCAACCGTAATTGCTCTGGAGTACGATCCCAACAGAACCGCTAATATCGCACTGATCCAGTACGAAGACGGCAAGAAGAGCTACATCATCGCTCCCGTAGACCTGAAGGTCGGTGATGTGATCACCTCCGGTGCCGAGTCCGATATTAAGCCCGGTAACGCTCTGCCCATCGCCAACATCCCCGTAGGTACTCTCATTCACAACATTGAGCTTTACCCCGGCCGTGGCGCACAGATGGTTAGAAGCGCAGGTGCTATGGCTCAGCTCATGGCAAAGGAAAACGGTATGGCTCAGGTCAGACTCCCCTCCTCCGAGGTTCGTTATGTCCGTCTGGACTGCATCGCAACCATCGGTCAGGTTGGTAATCTGGAGCATGAGAACGTAAAGGTCGGTAAGGCCGGTAAGACCAGACACATGGGCATCCGTCCTACCGTTCGCGGTTCCGTTATGAACCCCTGTGATCACCCCCACGGTGGTGGTGAAGGTCGTTCTCCCATCGGTCGTCCCACTCCTGTTACTCCCTGGGGCAAGCCCACCATGGGTTACAAGACCAGAAACAAGAAGGCGCGCACCAATAAGTTTATTGTAAAGCGCCGTAACGATCGCTGAGAGAGGAGATACTGATTATGTCTAGAAGTGTTAAAAAAGGACCTTTCGTCCAAGAAAAACTTTTTGCAGCAATCGTTGAGATGAACAACAAGAACGAAAAGAAGGTTATCAAGACCTGGTCCCGTTCTTCCACCATCTTCCCCGAATTCATCGGTCACACCATTGCTGTTTACGATGGCAGAAAGCATGTTCCGGTATATGTTACCGAGGATATGGTAGGCCACAAGCTGGGTGAGTTCGCTCTGACCCGTACCTTCAAGGGACATTCCGGTTCCAAGGTAGCCAACAGCTAATCTTAAAGGAGGAAACTGACAAATGAACGAAACGGCAAAGAAAAGAGCCGTGGCACACAGAAACGAAGTCCGGATTTCTCCGAGAAAAGTTCAGATCGTGCTGGACCTCATCAGAGGAAAAGACGCTGAGCTGGCAAAGGGAATTCTGAAGAACACCACCAAGAGTGCCGCAGAGCCTATTTTGAAACTTTTGAACGAAGCGTGTGCAAACGCTGAAAACAATTTCCAGATGGACAAGGAAAAGCTTTTTGTTGCTGAGTGCTACGCCACCGCAGGCACCACCCTGAAGCGCATCAGACCCCGCGCACAGGGCAGAGCATTCCGCATTCTGAAGAGAGCTTCTCACATCACCATCGCAGTAGAAGAGAAAGGAGGAAATTAAGAGATGGGACAGAAAGTAAATCCCCACGGCCTTAGAGTCGGTGTCATCAAGGATTGGGACTCCAGATGGTTTGCTAAGGATGAAGATTTCGGCGACACTCTTGTTTCCGACTACAAGCTTAGAAAGTATCTGAAGGAAAAGCTGCAGGCTGCAGGCGTTCCCAAGATCGAAATCGAAAGAACCGCTACCAAGGTTCGTGTTACCATTCACTGTGCAAAGCCCGGTATCATCATCGGCCGTGGCGGCGCAGAGATCGAAAAGCTCCGTGCAGAGCTTGAGAAGATGCTCGGCAAGTCCGTTGCTGTCAACGTTGCCGAAGTTAAAATGCCCGATATGAACGCACAGCTCGTTGCCGAGAACATTGCCGGTCAGCTGGAGAGAAGAATTTCCTTCCGCCGTGCCGTAAAGCTTGCCATCGGCAGAACCATGAGACTGGGCGCACGTGGTATCAAGGTATGCGGCTCCGGCCGTATCGGCGGTGCAGAAATCGCCCGTACCGAGCACTATCACGAGGGTACCATCCCGCTGCAGACCATTCGTGCCGACATTGACTACGGCTTTGCCGAAGCCAATACCACCTACGGTAAGGTTGGCGTGAAGATCTGGATCTACAGAGGCGAGGTTCTCCAGACTGTAAACCGTACCAACCCCAGAAGAAACGATTTCCGTCAGGATCGTCGTCCCCGTGGCGATAGAAAGCCCGGCGACCGCAGAGGCGGGCCTCGTTTCAACAATTCTTCCAGAGAAGGAGGACGCAGAAATGTTAATGCCTAAGAGAGTAAAATTCCGTCGCGTTCACCGTGGAAGATTGACCGGTAAGGCTTATAGAGGCAACAAGGTTACCAACGGTACCTACGGTCTGATGGCACTCGAGCCCGCTTGGATCACCTCCAACCAGATCGAGGCTGCCCGTATTGCAATGACCCGTTACATCAAGCGTGGCGGTCAGGTTTGGATCAAGATCTTCCCTGACAAGCCCATCACCGAAAAGCCTGCAGAAACTCGAATGGGTTCCGGTAAAGGTTCTCCCGAGTATTGGGTTGCAGTTGTGAAGCCCGGCAGAGTAATGTTCGAGATGGACGGCATCAGCGAAGAAGTTGCAAAGGAAGCAATGCGTCTTGCTTCTCATAAGCTTCCGATCAAGTGTAAATTCGTAACCAAGGAAGTTAAGGAGGATACACTGTGATGAAACTTAACGAAATCAGAGAAAAGAATATTGACGAGTTGAATGCAGAGCTTGTAGCAAAGAAAGAAGAGCTTTTCAACCTCCGCTTCCAGCACGCCATCAATCAGCTTGAGAACCCTCAGAAGATCGTAGAGGCCCGCAAGACCATTGCCCGCCTGATGACTGTGATCCGCGAGAAGGAAATCCAGGCCGATAAAGACTCCGCTCAGTAATTAAAGGAGAATTATGATCATGGATAGAAACCTTAGAAAGACCCGTGTAGGAAAGGTCGTTTCCAATGCTACCGATAAGACCATCGTGGTTGCAATCGAGGACAACGTAAAGCACCCCCTCTACTCTAAGATCATCAAGCAGACCGTGAAGTTCATGGCTCACGATGAGAACAACGAGTGCGGTGTTGGTGACAAGGTTGAGATCATGGAAACCAGACCCCTTTCCAAGAATAAAAGATGGCGCCTTGTGAGAATCATCGAAAAGGCGAAATAAACCTGATTGGAGGTAACGAAAAGTGATTCAGCAGCAGAGCTTAATGAAGGTCGCTGACAACACCGGCGCAAAAGAGCTGATGTGCATCCGAGTTCTCGGCGGCACCGGCAGACGTTATGCCGGCATCGGTGACGTTGTAGTCTGTGCAGTTAAAAAAGCGGCCCCCGGTGGTATGGTAAAGAAGGGCGACGTTGTGAAAGCCGTTGTCGTCAGAACCGTACAGCCCACCCGCAGACCTGACGGATCTTATGTAAGATTCGATGAAAATGCGGCCGTTATCATTAAAGAAGACAAGAACCCCAGGGGAACCCGAATTTTCGGACCGGTTGCAAGAGAGCTTCGTGATAAAGATTATCTGAAGATCCTCTCCCTTGCTCCCGAAGTACTCTGATTCCTGTCACACCGAATAGTAACTTACGGAAGGAGAATGGCGCTGAGCAATCCCGAAGAGAGAATTGTAGGCAGCGCTTCGTGAGAAAATGAACAATAAGCTTCACATTAAAAAAGGCGATACGGTCGTTTTGAATGTTGGCAGCTATTCCAACAAGTTCACTAAGCCCGGCACTCCCAAGACCGGTAAGGTTCTGGAAGTCAGCCCCAAGGAAGGCAAAGTGATCGTGGAAGGCATCAATATGGTGTCCAAGCACGTGAAGCCCAGAAAGCAGGGCGAGAACGGCGGTATCGTGAAGGCAGAGGCTCCCATCAATGCATGCAAGGTTAGCCTCTACTGCCCCAAGTGCGCCAAGGGCGTAAGAGTTAAGATCAAGGTCGATGGCGACAAGAAGACCCGCGTTTGTGCAAAATGCGGTCAGGAACTGTAAGGGAGGAAAGCAAAATGGCTAAAATGAAAGAGTTTTACACCAAAGAAGTTGCTCCCGCTCTTATGGAGGAGTTCAAGTACAAGAGCGTTATGCAGATCCCCAAGATCGACAAGATCGTGGTGAATGTAGGCGCAGGCGAGGCAAAGGAAAATGCCAAGGTCATCGATAACATTATCGACGATCTGTCCGCTATTACCGGTCAGAAGGCAGTTCCCACCTACGCAAAGAAATCCGTTGCAAACTTTAAGATCCGTCAGGGTCAGAAGATCGGTGCAAAGGTGACTCTCCGTGGCGAGATCATGTATGAGTTCATCGACCGTCTGTTCCACCTGGCTCTTCCCAGAGTTCGTGACTTCAAGGGCATCAACCCCGACGCATTCGACGGACGCGGAAACTACTCTCTCGGTATCAAAGAGCAGTTGATCTTCCCCGAAATCGAGTATGACAAGATTGATAAGATCCGTGGTATGGACATCGTGTTCGTAACCACCGCTAACACCGACGAGGAAGCTCGCAAGCTTCTGGCGCTTATGGGCGCTCCGTTTGCAAGATAAGGTTAAGGAGGAAAGAGTAAAATGGCAAAGAAAGCAATGATTCTCAAGCAGCAGAAGAAGCAGAAGTTCTCCACCAGAGAGTACACCAGATGCAAGATCTGCGGCCGTCCCCATGCCTATCTTCGCAAATTCGGTATCTGCCGTATCTGCTTCCGTGAATTGGCCTATAAGGGTCAGATCCCCGGTGTCAGAAAGGCAAGCTGGTAAAATACCGGCATTATGTGTTCAAGTGCGCTTCGGCGCAAACTAAATGCAATCAGGAGGAAAAATTAAAATGCAAATTTCAGACGTTATTGCTGATATGCTCACCCGTATCAGAAACGCAAATGCTGCAAAGCATGAAAAAGTAGATATCCCCAATTCCAATATGAAGAAGGCAATTGCTCAGATCCTGTTGGACGAGAGTTATATCAAAGGTTTTGAGGTCGTGGACAACGGCAACCAGGGCATCATCCGTGTGACCCTGAAGTACGGTCCCAACAAGCAGCGCATCATTCAGGGCATCCGCAGAGTATCCAAGCCCGGTCTTCGTATCTACGCAAGCTGCGAAGAGATCCCTCAGGTTATGCACGGACTCGGTGTTGCCATCGTTTCCACTTCTAAGGGCATCATGACCGATCGTGCTGCAAGAAAAGCAAACGTTGGCGGCGAAGTGCTCGCTTTCGTTTGGTAAGGGAGGGGAAGAGATATGTCAAGAATTGGATTGAAACCCATTGCAGTTCCCGCCGGTGTTAAGGTTACCGTAAACGGTAATGCCGTAACCGTACAGGGACCCAAGGGCACCCTCACAAGAGATGTTCATCCCATGATGAAGGTGGAAGTCGGCGCAGCCGAAGTAACCGTATCCCGTCCCAACGACGAAAAGACCGCTAAGAGCCTTCACGGCCTGACCCGTACCCTTATTGCCAACATGGTAGAAGGTGTTACCAACGGCTACAAGAAGGAGCTGGAGATCAGCGAAGGCGGCTACCGTGTAGCAAAGAAGGGCAATCAGATCGTGATGAACCTTGGCTTCTCTCATGACGTGATCATGACCGAGGGCGACGGAATCACCTTCGAGGTTCCCGATGCCAACCACATCACTGTTTGCGGTATCGACAAGCAGAAGGTAGGCCAGATTGCTGCCGAAGTTCGTGGTAAGAGACCCCCCGAACCCTACCTGGGCAAGGGTATCAAGTATGTTGGCGAGCGTATTCGCCGCAAATCCGGTAAGGCCGGCAAATAAGGAAAGGAGTGGAATAGAATGGTTTCTCGCGTTGATACGAATAAAAAGCGTATTAGAAGACATAAAAGAGTTCGCGGTAAGATTTTCGGAACCGCTCAAAAGCCGAGACTTTGCGTTTTCAGATCCCTCAAGAACATCTATGCTCAGGTGATCGATGACGAAAACGGCAAGACTCTCGCCTCCGCTTCCTCTCTGGATAAGGAATTCAATCAGTACGGCGGCAACAAAGAGGCCGCAAAGCTTGTGGGCCAGGCAGTTGCCAAGGCAGCTCTTGAAAAGGGCATTACCGAGGTAGTGTTCGACCGTGGCGGGTACATCTTCCACGGAAGAGTTCAGGAACTTGCTGAAGGTGCCCGCGAAGCTGGGTTAAAATTCTAAGGGAGGAAATGATATGGCACAGAAAATTGATGCGGCTACTCTCGATCTGAGAGAAGACGTAGTATACACCAAAAGCGTTTCCAAAACCGTAAAGGGCGGCCGTGTTCGTAAGTTCTCCGCACTGGTTGTTGTGGGTGACGGTCAGGGTCACGTAGGCTACGGCCTCGGAAAAGCATCCGAGCGTCCCGAAGCAGTCCGCAAGGGCGTGGAAGACGCAAAGAAAAATATGATCGAAGTTTCCATGAAGGGAACCACGATTCCTCACGAGATTATCGGTGAATTCGGCGCAGGCCGCGTTCTGTTGAAGCCCGCTCCCAAGGGTACCGGTATCATCGCAGGCGGTAAGGTTAAGAGTGTTCTGCAGCTGGCAGGCATTTCTGACATCCGTGCAAAGTGCCTGGGTACCAACAACCCCGGCAACGTTGTCAAAGCTACTTTTGAAGGACTTCGCACCCTCCGCTCCGCTCAGCAGGTTGCTGAAATGCGCGGCAAGAGTGTAGAGGAAATTCTGAACTGAACGAGGAGGAGAAACAATGGCTCTTAAAATTACGCTCGAGAAAAGCCTTATCGGCAGACTCGAAAAGCAGAAGAAGACTGCTGCTTCTCTCGGTCTGAAGAAGATCGGCGATTTCACCGTTCAGGAAGACAACGCAGCAGTGAAGGGCAAAATCGAAGTGATCAAGCACATGGTCCGCGTCGAGAACGCCTGAGAAAAATAGGAGGAACATATGAAGCTTCATGAATTAGCTCCCGCAGTGCCTACCAAAAAGGCATGGCGCAAGGGCAGAGGACCCGGCTCCGGAAACGGTAAGACCGGCGGCCGTGGACACAAGGGCCAGCAGGCTCGTTCCGGCGGCGGTGTTCGCATCGGATTCGAAGGCGGCCAGATGCCCGCATACAGAAGACTTCCCAAGAGAGGATTCAACAACGCAAGATTCGCTACCGAGTACGCTATCGTAAATCTTTCCGTTCTGGACAAGTTTTTCGAGGACGGTGCCGTAGTTGATCTGGTTGCTCTCGTGGAAGCAAATTTGATTACGAAGCCGCTCGACGGCCTGAAGGTTCTCGGAAACGGCAATTTGACCAAAAAGTTGACCGTAAAAGCCCACAAGGTTTCCGATGCCGCCAAGGCAAAGATTGAGGCAGCCGGCGGAACGGTTGAGGTGATCTGAAGTGCTGAAAACATTTGCCAATGCTTGGAAACTTCCTGATCTCCGCAGAAAGCTCCTCTTCACCTTGTTCATCATCGTGATCTACCGTATCGGCTGCGTATTGCCGGTTCCCTTTATCGATCCCGGTGCTATTGAAGATTGGTTTAATACGGAGACTTCAGGAACGATGCTCCAGTATTTGAACATTCTGTCAGGTAGTGCTTTCTCCCAAGCAACTTTGTTTGCACTTTCTGTATCCCCTTACATTACCTCCTCCATCGTCATTCAGCTTCTGACCATTGCGATCCCCGCATTGGAAAGACTGTCGAAGGACGGCGAGGAAGGCAAGAAGAAAATTACTCAGATCACCCGCTATACCACCGTCGGTATTGCTCTGATGACCTCTTACGGCTACTATGTAACCCTGAAGAGCAGCTCCATCAATGCAATTTCCGATCCCAACTGGTTTAAGGCGATCGTGATCATCTCCTGCCACTGTGCAGGCGCAGCTCTTATTATGTGGCTGGCTGAAAGAATCAATGAAAACGGCATTGGAAACGGTATCTCCATGATCCTCTTTGCCAACATCATTGCAGCTCTGCCTACGATGGTCACCGGCTTTGTGAAGACCCTGAACCTTTCCGGCGGAGAGGTTTCCTTCAAGAGTGTAACGCAGACCATCCTGGTTTATGCTTTGTTTGTTGTGATCGCAGTTCTCATCGTGGCCTTCGTTGTCTTTATGACCGAGTCTGAGAGAAAGATCACCGTTCAGTATGCAAAGCGTGTGGTCGGTCGTAAAATGTACGGCGGCCAGAGCACTCACCTTCCCATCAAGCTGAATATGTCCGGTGTAATGCCCATCATCTTTGCTTCCAGCATTCTGATGCTGCCGGCTACCATCGCAATGTTCTTCCCGGATCCCGCAGAGGGAAGCTTCTGGGCAGGATTTTTGGGACTGTTCAGCACCACCAACATTGTATATGTTCTCGTAGAATTGGTTCTGATCATTGCCTTCTCTTACTTCTACCTGGCAATTTCCTTCAACCCTGTTGAGGTTGCCAACAACCTGAAGAAGAACGGTGGCTTCATTCCCGGACTTCGTCCCGGAAAGCCCACCAGCGACTTCATCGCCAGCTCTTTGAAGAAGATCACCCTCATCGGTGCATTCTTCCTGGCCGTGATCGCAGTGCTTCCTATGCTGATCAACATCATCTCCTCCTTGGTAGGCGGTGTTGACCTGGGTAGCGTATCCTTCGGTGGTACCTCCATGCTGATCGTAGTCGGCGTGGTTCTGGAAACCGTAAGAGATTTGGAATCTCAGATCACCATGAGACATTACAAAGGCTTTCTTGGATAATCTGCAATGAAATTGATTTTTCTCGGAGCGCCCGGAGCCGGGAAAGGAACGCAGGCAGCGCGAATCAGCGCCGCCCTTGCGATCCCGGCGATCTCAACCGGCGACATCATCAGAGAGGCCATCCGCACCGGATCCCCCTTGGGACTTGAAATGAAAAGCTACACCGATCAGGGAAAACTTGTTCCCGATGAGCTCGTGGTATCGCTTCTCACTCAGCGTCTTAATAAGGCGGATTGCGAAAACGGATTTATTCTGGATGGCTTTCCCCGCACAATTCAACAGGCAGAATTTCTTGACAGATCCGATTGCAAGATCGATCGGGTCGTCAACATTGAGGTAGCCGACGATCGGATCGTCAAAAGAATGGGCGGCAGAAGATTTTGCCCCCAATGTCAGAAGACCTACCACGTCGTTTACTCCAAACCGGCAGAGGATGGAATTTGTGATACCTGCAAGGTTCCTCTTTCCATTCGGGAGGATGACAAACCGGAAACGGTTCTCAACCGCCTTGAGGTGTACCACCGCCAGACCGAGCCCCTGATCCGGTATTATCAGGATAAGCTCTTCACGGTAGACGGTACCCTGACACCGGAAGAAATTACCGAGAGAATTCTTGAGGATCTGAACGCATGATCAAATTAAAGAATTCTCAGCAGCTTGCGGCAATGCAGGAGGCTTGCAGGCTGACAATCGCTGCTCTTTACCACGGTGCCGAGATCATCGCACCCGGTGTGGAGCTCGGCGAAATCGATCAAAGGATCCGGCAGTACATTGAGAAGCACAAGGGCACCCCTTCCTTTCTCGGCTACGCCGGCTTCCCCAAAAGCTCCTGTATCAGCGTCAATGATGTGGTGATCCACGGAATTCCCGGACACCGGGTGCTAAAGGACGGAGACATCGTATCCATCGATGTGGGCGCCTACTTAAACGGCTACCACGGCGACTGTGCGAGAACCTTCCCCTGCGGCAAGATCTCTCCCGAAGCCGAGCGGCTCATTCGGGTGACCGAAGAAAGTTTTTATGCTGGGCTTTCTGCGATTCATCCTCAGTGCCGTGTGGGCGACATTTCGGCGGCTGTTCAGAAAACAGCGGAGGAAAATGGTTTTTCCGTTGTCAGAGAATATGTCGGTCACGGGGTGGGAGAAAATCTGCACGAAGCACCCGATGTACCCAATTTCGGGATGGCCGGAAAAGGACCTCGTCTTTACGCCGGAATGACCTTGGCCATTGAGCCGATGATCAATTACGGCAAAAAAGAGGTACGTCAGCTTTCCGACGGCTGGACCGTCGTAACCCTTGACGGCTCCCTTTCCGCACATTATGAAAATACCGTCGCCGTCACGGCAGATGGCGCAAAAATCTTAACCGAACTGTAATGAATGCCAAGATCTAAAGGAGTGATTATTTTGGCAAAAGACGATGTAATGGAATTTCAGGGTACCGTAATCGAGACCCTTCCAAATGCCACGAGCAAAGTTAAGCTTCCCAATGATATGGTGATTCTCGCTTACATTTCGGGTAAGATGCAGCAACACTATATCAGAATCATCCCGGGGGATAGAGTGCTGGTTGAGGTCAGCATTTACGATCCGACCCGCGGAAGAATCATCAGGCGTCTGTAATTTTTAAACCAATATGGAGGAAATCAAATGAAAGTTAAGCCTTCCGTAAAGAAAATATGCGAAAAGTGCAAGATCATCAGAAGAAAAGGCAAAGTTATGGTGATCTGCGAAAACCCCAAGCATAAACAAAAGCAAGGTTAATTAAGAGGAGGAAAAACAGTATGGCACGTTTAGCAGGTGTAGACCTTCCCAGAGAGAAGCGCGTCGAAATCGGCCTGACCTACATTTTTGGTATCGGTCTTACATCTTCCAAGAAGATCCTCGAAAAGACCGGAATCAACCCCGATACCAGAGTCAAGGATCTGACTGACGATGATCTCGCAAAGCTTCGTGAGATCCTCGAAAACGAGTACACCGTAGAAGGCGATCTCCGCAGAAACATTGCATACGATATCAAGAGAATGAAGGATATCGGTTGCTACCGCGGAATCCGCCACCGCAAGGGTCTTCCCGTAAGAGGTCAGAGAACCAAGACCAATGCGAGAACCAGAAAAGGTCCCGCAAAGACCATTGCCAATAAGAAGAAGTAAAGGAGAGTAGAGGAAAACATGGCTGCAGTTACGAAAGCAAAAAGAACTACCAAGAAGCGCCGCGAAAAGAAGAATATCGAAAAAGGCGCCGCTCATATCCGTTCTACTTACAACAACACCATCATCACTCTCACCGATGTAAATGGTAATGCCATTTCTTGGGCATCCGCCGGCGAATTGGGCTTTAAGGGCTCCAAGAAGTCCACTCCCTTTGCCGCACAGATGGCAGCAGAGACTGCTGCAAAGCTTGCCGTTGACCAGGGTTTGAAGACCGTTGAGGTTTTCGTAAAGGGCCCCGGACAGGGAAGAGAATCCGCCATCCGTGCTCTCCAGACCGCAGGTCTTGAGATCACCCTGATCAAGGATGTAACTCCGATCCCCCACAATGGCTGCCGTCCTCCCAAGAGAAGACGTGTATAATCCAGAAAGGAGAGAGATAAAATGGCTAAGTATACAGGCCCTGCGTGCAGACAGTGCCGCAGAGAAGGCGTAAAGATGTTTTTGAAGGGAGACAGATGCTTCTCCGATAAGTGCCCCATCACCAGACGTGGCACCGTACCCGGACAGCACGGTGCTGCCCGTGCCAGAATGATGAAGAACTACGGACTTCAGCTCCGTGAGAAGCAGAAGACCCGTCGTTACTACGGCATTCTGGAGACCCAGTTCAGAAACTACTACAAGAAGGCAGACGCACAGGAAGGTATGTCCGGTGTGAACCTGCTTATCATGATCGAGCGGAGATTCGACAACGTTGTTTACAGAATGGGATTGGCCGAGAGCCGCAGAGACGCACGTCAGCTGGTTCGTCACGGTCACTTCACCGTAAACGGCAAAAATGCTAACATTCCTTCCATGCTTTTGAAGGTTGGCGACGAGATCGCAATTAAGGACTCCAAGAAGGACCGTCCCAAGATCAAGACCGTCATCGAGAAGAGCGAAGGAAAGCTTATCCCGAAGTGGATCGAAGTTGATAAGGAGAATGGAAAGGGCAAGATCATTGCAATGCCTCAGCGTGAGGACATTGACTTTGAAATTGACGAACAGCTCATTGTCGAACTTTACTCCAAATAATCCCTAAATTTTTAAGGAGGTTATTTCATGATAGAAATCGAAAGACCGGGTATTAAAACAGTTGAACAGTCCGAGGACGGCTCCCGCGGTGTATTTGAAGTAGAACCCTTGGAGCGTGGCTTCGGAATCACGCTGGGTAACTCCCTGCGTAGAATTCTGATCAGCTCTCTTCCCGGTGTAGCCGTGACCAGCGTAAAGATCGACGGCGTACTGCACGAGATCTCTACCATCAACGGCGTGAAGGAAGATGTACCCGAAATCATCTTGAATATCAAGAGCATTCGCGCAAAGCTTTTCACCAATCAGCCCAAGGTTTGCGTGATCGACGTACAGGGCGACTGTGTGGTAACAGCAGGCGATATCAAGTCGGATGCAGACATTGAGATCCTCAATCCCGACCTGCATATCTGTACCGTAGCACAGGATGCGAAGCTTTATATGGAGCTGACCTTTGAAACCGGCAGAGGCTATGTGGATGCCGAGCGGAACAAGGCTCAGGGAACTCCCACCATCGGTACCATTTATACCGATTCCATCTTTACTCCCACCAAGAAGGTCAACTTCACCGTTGACAATGCTCGTGTGGGCGACCGTATGGAGTTTGATAAGCTCACCCTGGAGGTGGAGACCGACGGTACCATTACCGCAAAGGAATCCATTTCTCTCGCCGCCAAGATCCTCAACGATCACCTGAATCTCTTCATCGATCTTTCCGATGAAGCGAAAAAGATCGAGATCATGAAGGACAGAGAAGAAGTCGTCAAAGAGAAGGTCCTTGAGATGACCATTGAGGAGCTTGATATGTCGGTTCGTGCCTTCAACTGCTTGAAGCGCGCCGGTATTAATACCGTTGAAGATCTGATCAATCGTAGCGAGGAGGACATGATCAAAGTCCGTAACCTCGGTAAGAAATCACTGGAAGAAGTCATTCTGAAACTCCAATCCTTGGGCTTTGAGCTCAAGAAGGAAGAAGAATGATCTCGTCCCAATACTATCAGGAGGAAAACTGAAATGCCCGGAAGAAAACTTGGCAGAAAGACGGATCATAGACTTTCCATGCTCCGCGGTCAGGTAACGTTCCTGCTTGAAAAAGGCAGATTGGAAACTACCGCGACCCGTGCAAAGGAAGTTCAGAGTCTTGCTGAAAAAATGATTACCCTCGGAAAGAAGAACACCCTGGCTTCCAGAAGACAGGCTCTTTCCTTTATTACCAAAGAGGACGTTGTTAAGAAGCTCTTTGATGAGATCGCTCCTTCCTATGAGGGAAGATGCGGCGGTTACACCAGAGTGATCCTGACCGGTCCCCGTCGCGGCGATGCTGCTGAAATGGCCATTATCGAGCTGGTTCTCGACGAAAAGGAAGAGAAGAAGCCCGCTAAGAAGGCTACCAAGAAGGCTCCTGCGAAGAAGGCTACCAAGGCTGAAGAGAAGAAAGAGGAAGCTGTTGAGGCTCCCGCTGAAGCTCCTGCCGAAGCTCCTGCCGAAGCTCCCGCTGAAGCTCCCGCCGAGGCTCCTGCCGAAGCTCCCGCCGAAGAAGCAAAGACTGAGTAATCAAAATTTGACCCCGACATTTGTCGGGGTCTTGTTTTTCCCATTTTTTGTATCTTTTTTCTGAATTTTGGAAATAAATATCTTGATAAAACAATGGGATTGTGGTATGATAAGATAACTTATTATGAAGAAAGGGAACTACCATGAACAAGAAGTCAGTAAAAGATGTTGAAGTTCGCGGCAAGAGAGTATTCGTTCGTTGCGATTTCAACGTACCCATGAAAGACGGTGTGATCACCAGCGATAAGAGAATTACCGGCGCCCTGCCCACCATCCGGTATCTGTTGGAGAACGGCGCAAAGGTGATCCTTTGCTCTCACATGGGCAAGCCCCACAATATTTTCACCGAGGGATTCGGCCTGACCAAGAAGGAAAAGAAGGCTGTTGAGAAACTTCCCGCCGAAGAGCAGGCAGCTGCCAAGGCAGCATATCTTGCCAAGGCAGGAGACGATAAGAAGAAGCTCACCCTCAAGCCCGTTGCTGTCAGACTCAATGAGTACCTGGGCGACAAGGTTACCTTTGCAGAGGATATCATCGGCGAGGATGCCAAGGCAAAGGTTGCCGCTCTGGAGGAAGGCAAGGCCGTTCTTCTGGAGAACGTTCGTTTTGATGCAAGAGAAGAAAAGAACGGTGCGGATTTTGCAGAGGCTCTGGCTTCCATGGCAGATCTGTTTGTAAACGATGCCTTCGGCACCGCTCACCGTGCTCACGCTTCTACCGAGGGAATTTCTCACTACATTCCCGCAGTTTCCGGTCTGCTCATTGATAAGGAGATCACCTTTATGGGCGGTGCTCTGGAAAATGCAGCCCGTCCCTTCGTTGCCATTCTCGGCGGCGCAAAGGTTTCCGATAAGATCGGTGTGATCCAGAACCTCATTGAAAAGGTTGACACCATCATCATCGGCGGCGGTATGGCTTATACCTTTATGAAGGCTCAGGGCGGCAAGATCGGTACCTCCCTTTGTGAGGACGATAAGATGGAGCTTGCTCTCTCCCTCATTGCCAAGGCAAAGGAAAAGGGCGTAAAGTTCCTGCTCCCCTTGGATAACAAGTGCGCTACCGCATTTGATAACGATGCTCCCAGCGCCATCTTCGCCACCGGCGATATTCCCGATGAATATATGGGTATGGATATCGGTCCCAAGACCATTGAGCTGTACTGTGATGCTGTGAAGGATGCCAAGACTGTGATTTGGAACGGACCCATGGGCGTGTTCGAGTTTGAGAACTATGCCGTTGGTACCTGCTCCGTAGCAGAGGCCGTTGCTCAGAGCGAGGCCATTTCCATCGTAGGCGGCGGCGACTCTACCGCAGCCATTGAGAAGCTCGGCTTTGCCGATCGCATTTCTCACATTTCCACCGGCGGCGGTGCAAGCCTTGAGTTCCTGGAAGGCAAAGAGCTTCCCGGTATCGCTTGCCTGCAGGACAAATAAGGAGTAAATTATGAGAAAGACCATTATTGCAGGAAACTGGAAAATGAATAAGACCCCCAGCGAGGCCGCAGAGCTTGCTGCTGCCATTGCCAAGATCGAGGGGGCAAAGTGTGAAGTGGTGATCTGTCCCCCCTTCGTAGACCTGTTCTATGCCAAGAAGGCTCTGGAAGGCTCCAACGTAAAGCTTGGCGCACAGAACTGTCACTGGAAGGAAAGCGGCGCTTACACCGGTGAGATCAGCGCCGATATGCTCATTGAGGTTGGCTGCGAGTATGTCATCATCGGTCACTCCGAGAGAAGACAGTACTTTGGCGAGACTGACGAGACCGTAAATCTCCGCACCAAGGCCGCCCTTGCAAAGGGGCTGAAGGCCATCGTGTGCGTTGGCGAGACCCGTGAGGAGAGAGAAGGCGGCGTTACCGAAAAGGTGATCGAGCGCCAGATCCGCCTCGGCCTTGCCGATCTGACCAAGGAAGAGATGGCAGGCGTTGTCATCGCTTACGAGCCCGTTTGGGCCATTGGTACCGGTCTGACCGCTACCAATGAGCAGGCAGAGGAGGTTTGTGCCTTCATCCGCTCCTTGATTGCAGATCTCTTCGGTAAGGATGTTGCAGAAGAAACCACCATTCAGTACGGCGGTTCCATGAATGCAGGCAACTGTGCCGCTCTTCTGGCTATGCCCAATATTGACGGCGGCCTCATCGGCGGTGCGGCGCTCAAGCCTCAGGACTTTGCTGTGATTGTGGAAGCAGGCAGCGCAAACTAAAGCTTTTTCAGATAAGGGGCAGTTATGCCCCTTATCTTTATAAGGAGAAAACCGTGCATAAATTTTCCATAAAACTTGCGGCAAAAAAATCGAAATATGATGAGGAAGGTTTGGATGGATACGATTGGTACGAAGGGCAGACCAAATGGCCTCTGACCCGTATCATCAAGGTGGTGTTCTGCACCATCAGTGTTTTGGTTTGGGCTGTGATCCTCTTTCGGATCTATTCCTCCTCCAATGGGGAATTTGAGAAAATGATCCTTCTCAATGACCGTGCCGCTCCCATTTATTATGAAACCCATACCCCTGTGGTTCGCATCAATTCCTCCACGGAAAATCAAGAGGACAATGCAGCCCTGACCTATTATCCTATCTATCTTCCCGAAACGGAAAATTTGCAGTTCACCGTACGAATCAACCGCAATCATCTGCCGCCGGGAAAAGGGGAAACGGGCTACACCTTCATTCTCCGTGCCGTCTCGGGAGAGGAGACCACCTATTATCCTTTGTCCTACTATGAAAAGGAGAAAACCTTTCAGTATACCTTCTTCCGCCTTTGCTTTGAGGGGGTCAAGTGGGATGATAAGGGAGTTTATACCTTCCTCCTCTTTCAGGGGGATTATGAGGCTCTTCAAGGGGATCAGCCTTACCCCGTAACCGATTCAAAGTATCACTTTGTTATAAAAAATTCCGAAACCTATTGCAGAGAGACCACCCCCAAGCAGGATGTCTTCCGTTTGCTGAAAACAAAATAAAAGCAGGTCATTTGACCTGCTTTTATTTTGTAAATTTGATGCAAGAGAAAAGAACAGAATCACCAAAGGGTCAGTGGAAGCTTCTTTCTGTTCCGTCATAATCGGTCCAAAGGTACCACCAATGCTCGTCGAGCTTTTCGCCTCTGATAATGTCATTGCCCATTGTATCTTGTTCCAGATACGACTCGGTTTGACCGCCGAAGGTACCGTCTTCGGTATAAACCAAATCCCAGTACTGACCGCCGAGCATACCTTGTGCATCAATGGAAAAGACAACAAGGCCATCCCCTTTGTGGCAAATATAAGAATACTCCTTAAATTTTCCTGAAGCATTATTCGCTGATTCCAAAGAATCAACAGCGATCTTTTCCATCTCGCCCTGATATTGATCAAGGACTTTTTCGCATTGTTCTTTTGCTGAATGATACGTTTTAGGAAGGAGAGAACGAATCAAAAACCAAAGACCAATGCTTATGATTGCGAAAACAGCAATAAAGGCAGCGATTGAAATACCGATTTTCTTTTCTTTGCTCATATAATCTCCCTTTCCGCTTGTTATCTTTTTTTCAGTATAGCATAAAGCTATATAAATTGCAACCATTATAAGTTTTCCAAAGCGAAAGAAAGTAGTCTCTTTGCGGATACAAACAAAAAGAAAGACACGATGAAAATCGTGTCTTTCTTTTTGGAGCTAGTGACGTGACTTGAACACGCGACCTGCTGATTACGAATCAGCTGCTCTACCAACTGAGCTACACTAGCACATATTTAATTTTTGCTTTGCCTATCCCCTTGAAAAAGAGAAAAGCCGTCGCAGCAATCAGCTGCTCTTCCTGTTGCAACATCGCCTCTGCCGTCGCCCGCAGGGCTTGGCAATCGCCGTGTTGCTGCCACTCCTTATTGCTCGCTTCATCCGCCCCCGGCGGCGCTCGCAAGCGTCCCCAACTGAGCTACACTAGCACATATTTAATTTTTGTTTTGCCTATCCCCTTGAGAAACGGATCGGCGGTGGCGTTGGAGAAGCTTTGCACTCCAAGGACACCGCCGATTATACCACAAAGAAAAGAAAAAATCAAGTGTTCAGAAATCTTTTTTCATTTGTTTATAGGCAAAGAATGTAAAGCCGAGCTTTTTGTATAGACGAACAGCCCCTTCATTCTCATCCTCCACCTCCAAACGGAAGCGCTTGGCGCTATCTTTGTATTCCGTTTCCAAGAAGGCAAAGAATTCACTTCCCAGACCAAGGCCTCTTTTTTCGGGCAAAAGATAGATCTCCTCGATCCAAACAGCCTTCCCCCCCGCCTCCTGAGACCAGGTCTCGGCCAAAAGGGCGTATCCGCATTCCTCGCCGTCCCGCTCCAGAATATATCCCTTGGCATAAGGATTATCGGTCAGGAGCAGATCAAAGGTTTTTTTCAAATTTTCCTCAGGAACGGGGGACAGCACGGCATCGCTTTCATAAAAGGCTTTTGCCATACTCAAATACAGATCGTGATCTTCTTTTCGGATGCTGCGGATCATATTTTACCTCGGTGATTTTTTCTACATTATAAAAAAAAGCCACTTAAAAGTCAATGAAGATAATGTTTTTTTGTAAAAAATCGTTCTTTTTTTCATAATGGGTTGAAAAGGAGAAACGAAAGTGCTAAAATGAAAAAAATGCTCAAATTTGGAGGATTACAATGAGTGTTCAATTGAAAGCCGGATACGGCAAAGTCGACATTACTCCCTCTTTTTCCGTTCCTCTGCGTGGCTACGGAAATACCCATAAGAGAATGCATACCAATGTGTTGGATCCTATTTATGCCATCTGCGTTGCCATTAACGACGGAGAAAAGACCCTTCTTCTCTATCATTTGGATCTGACCGGCTTCCCCGATGATTTGGTGGAGATCTGCCGAGATGAGCTTTTGAAAAAGTACGGTATCGGTGCAGAGTATATTCTGTTTAATTCTACCCACAACCACTCCGCTCCTGACTTGCAGAGTCCTCTGGATTGCATCAAGGAGTATAAGCCCATTCTGTGCGAAAACTTGATTCGTGTGGCAGGGGAGGCTATGGCTGATCTGGCAGATGCTTCCGTTCTCATTGGCTCCGGCAGAGTAAAAAATATGAACTTCGTTCGTCGCTATCTTCTGTCCGATGGCTCCTACGGCGGCGATAACTTCGGTGATTTTGTAAATAATACCATCGTAGATCACGAGACCCGTGTGGATGATATGATGCAAGCCATCCGTCTGGTAAGAGAGGTCAAGAAGGATATTGTTTTGGTCAACTGGCAGGGGCATCCCCACCGTACCGGCGGCACGCTCCGTCCCGATCTTTCCTCCGACCTGATCGAGCACTTCCGCAATACCGTGGAGGAAGAGCACGGCGTTCTCTTCTCCTTCTATCAGGGCTGCGGCGGCAACATCAACCACCACTCAAGAATAGAATCCGAGCCCCGTCTCGATGAGGTAGAGGCAGGAAAGGGACTTGCCGCAGGGCTGACCCCCATTCTCGGCAATATGCGCCCTGTGAAGGTGGATAGGATCCGTGCCACCCGCTCCATCTTTGAGAGTCCCATCAACCACAGTCTGGATCACAGAGTGGAGGACGCCAAAAAGGTTCAGGAATTCTGGAAGAATTGCAATGTTCACGGTGAACCCTCAAGGTTTGCTCAGTCTCTCGGCTTTAACTCCGTGTATCACGCAGGCGCTGTCATCGCCCGTGCCAAGATGCCCGCAACCCATTCCTATAACATCGGTGCCGTTTCCTTTGGTGATGTGTGCATCGTTTGGGCTCCCAACGAGCTTTACGATACCACGGGTATGTACCTGAAGGCCACCAGCCCCTTTGAAATGACCTTTGTTTGCGGCTATACCAACGGCTCGGGCTGCTATATGCCCACCATCAAGGCCTTTGCCCACGGCGGCTACGGATGCGATACCTGCCGCTTCGGCCCCGGCGTGACCGAAAAAATGACCGAAGCCCTCTTGGAAAAGATTTTGGAGGTTAAGGAATCAAAATGAGTGTTTCGCTTCAGGCGGGCTATGCCAAAATTGATATTACCCCCTCCTATCCCGTTCCCTTGGCGGGCTACGGCAATTCACACAAGAGAATTCACCAATCGGTGGACGAGCCTATTTATGCTGTCCTGACCGCTCTCTCCGACGGAGAAAACACCCTTCTTATTTATAATCTGGATCTGACAGGCTTTATTCAGCCCAATGTGGATGCTTGCCGAGAGGCCATTTTGGCTCGGTACGGCATTGCACCCGAGTATATTCTCTTCAACGCTTGTCATACCCATGCCGCCCCCGATCAAAGAAGCCCTCTGGACTGTATCAAGACCTATACGGCAGAGCTTCAGAAGGCCATTGTAGACCTTGTAGAACAGGCCCTTTCGGATCTTGCTCCTTGCTCGATCAGCATCGGAGAGGGAAGAGTGCCGGGCTATAATTTCGTTCGCCGCTATCTGCTTTCCAATTTTACCTACGGTGGCGATAACTACGGAGATTTTGTTAACAATACCATCCTCGGTCACGAATCCGAGCCTGATGATACCATGCGCCTCGTTCGCTTTGTCAGAGAAGAGAAAAAGGATATCGTTTTGGTCAACTGGCAGGCTCATCCCCACCTGACCGCCGAGAAGGACAAATCCATTCTCACCTCTGACGTGGTGGGATATTTCCGCCGCTTTGCCGAGGAGGAAAACGGCATTTGCTGTGCCTTCCTTCAGGGCTGCGCAGGGAATATCAACACCCACTCCCGCCTTCCCGAGGAAAACGTTTCGATGGATAGTAGTGTGGTGGGAAAAGCCCTTGCGGCAGGGCTTTCTGCCATTCTTTCGGATATGCGCCCTGTAAAATCGGGGCCGATTTGCACCGTCCGCCGATTTTTTGAAGCGGAGATCAACCATTTGTGGGACGATCGCATTGACATTGCCCAAAGGGTGGTGGATCACTGGAAGGCGAGCACAGACTCCCGAGAGGCAAGACGCTTCGCCAATGAAAACGGCTTCAACTCCGTGTATCACGCAAGCGAGGTGATCTCTCGCTCCCGCCTTCCCGAAAAAAAGAGCTATAACATCGGCGCCGTTTCCTTCGGTGATGTGTGCTTTGCCTGGATGCCCAACGAGCCCTATGATACCACGGGTCTTTACATCCGCGCCACCAGCCCCTTTGAAATGACCTTTGTTCTGGGCTACACCAACGGGTACGACAGCTATATGCCCACCATCCGTGCCTTTGAGCACGGTGGCTACGAGTGCGATACCTGCACCTATCCTCCGGGTACCACCGAGCGCCTCACAAGCGAATTGATCGAGCTTGTGGTGGAAACCAAGAAATAAAGAAAAAGCGGCTTGAAAAGCCGCTTTTCCTTTTTCCCTTTCTTGACAAATGAAAAGGGAATAGTATAATGGAGACAGATGATTATGTTAAAAAAAGGAGAAGCGTATGAGTATACAGTTAAAAGCAGGCTTTGGAAAGGTGAGCATTACGCCTGAATATTCCGTCCCTCTTTATGGCTACGGAAACAGCCACCTGAGAATGAGCACGAATGTTTTGGACCCCATTTACGCCATTTGCGTGGCCCTTACCGATGGAGAAAGTACCATTCTTGTCTATAATTTGGATCTGACCGCCATCGCCGATGACGACAGCGATTTTTGCCGCAGTGTGATGGAGCAGGAATTCGGGATTCCGAAACAGAATATTCTGTTAAACGCCACCCACAATCACTCCTCCCCCGATCTGTACAGTCCCTTGGACTGCATTCAGAAGGATTATAAGCCCTTCCTGCGTCAGCAGGTGATTCTGGCTGCTAAAATGGCTCTGGCCGATCTGTCTGAGGCCACGCTTTTCATTGGCTCGGATCATATTCCCGGCTACAATTTTGTTCGCCGCTACCTTCTGTCCGACGGTACCTACGGCGGCGATAACTTCGGCGATTTTGCGAACAATACCATCCTCGGCCACGAGACCGAGGCCGATGCCGAAATGCAGGCCGTCCGTTTGGCAAGAGAAGGCAAGAAGGATATCGTTCTTTGCAACTGGCAGGGTCATCCCCACCGCACGGGCGGCAGCAGGGCGCCCGATCTTTCTTCTGACCTGATCGAATACATCCGCCGTACCGCTGAGGAAAAGGAGGATGTATTGGTTGCCGTTTTGCAGGGCTGCGGCGGTAACATCAACCACGATTCCCGCATCAAGGAGGAAATGATCTCCACCTCTCATGTTGAGATCGGTACCGCTCTCGGGGAGGGGCTGGTTTCCATTCTCGGGAAGATGCGCCCCGCAAAATCGGGGAAGATCTCATCCGTCACCCGCTGCTTCACCGCAAGGATCAACCACGATTGGGATCACAAGGTGGAGGATGCTAAGAAGGTTTTGGATCATTGGCCCACCTGTGAAACTCCCAGAGAAGCAAGGCTTTATGCCAACAAGTTTGGCTTCAACTCCGTGTATCACGCCATGTACGTTATAAGCAGAAGCGAAATGCCCGAGACCGAGTCCTACGAGATCGGCGGCGTTTCCTTCGGGGATGTATGCCTTGTATGGACTGCCGATGAGCTTTACGATGTAACGGGAATGTATCTGAAGGCCTCCAGTCCCTTTGAGACCACCTTTGTGATGGGCTATACCAACGGGGAGCGAAGCTATATGCCCACCATCAAGGCCTTTGCCCACGGGGGCTACGGCTGTGATATCTGCAATTTCCCCGCCGGAACCACCGAAAAGCTTACGGAAGAAATGCTGGATCTGATCGTAGCATTGAAAAAGTAAATCAAAAGATAAAAAACGGCTTTTTAAGCCGTTTTTTTCGTGGAAAAGACC
The DNA here is from genome assembly GCA_045543495.1 of Eubacteriales bacterium. Classification (GTDB taxonomy): domain Bacteria; phylum Bacillota; class Clostridia; order Oscillospirales; family SIG627; genus RGIG5579. Next base: position 29,115 of record JAZQMO010000010.1, read on the forward strand.
CCCTTTTTCTTGACAAAAAGGGGAGGGGTGGTATAATTGTAGGTGAAAAAGCTTTGTATGAAACAAGGAGATCCGTATGAGCGTACCATTCAAGGCAGGCTATGCCAAAGTCGACATTACCCCTTCCTATCCCGTGCCTCTGGCAGGCTACGGCAACGAGCAGAATCGCATCCATAACAATGTGCTCGATCCTATCTACGCCATTTGCGTGGCCGTTTCCGATGGGGAAAAGACCCTTCTTTTCTATCATTTGGATCTGACGGGCTTTTCACAGCCCCTTCACGAGGAGTGCTGCGAAAAGATCCTCAAGCGATACGGGATCCCCATGGAAGATATGCTCTTTAACGTGACCCATACCCACTCCGCTCCCGCTCTTGGGTGTCAGCTGGAGTCCATTACCCGCTACAAGAAGGAATTGGTCGAAAAGCTGGTGGATCTGGCAGAGCCCGCCATTGCCGACCTTTCTCCCGCCACCATAGAGATCGGCTCGGGTCAGGTGTATGGCCTCAATTATGTGCGCCGCTATCTTCTCTCTGACGGCTCCTACGGCGGAGACAACTTCGGTGATTTTAAGAACAATACCATCCTCGGCCACGAGACCGAGGCGGATCATACCATGCAGGTCATCCGCTGGGTCAGAGAGGAAAAGAAGGATATCGTGATGGTCAACTGGCAGGGCCATCCTCACCTGACAGGCGGCAGCGTGAGACAGGACCTTTCCTCCGACCTGATCTGGCATTTCCGTGATACCGTAGAAAAGGAGCACGGCGTTCTCTTCTCCTTCTATCAGGGCTGCGGCGGTAACATCAACCACCATTCCAGAATGGAATCCGAGCCCAGACTTGAGCACGATGAGTCGGGCAGACGCCTTGCCGCAGGGCTCACCCCCATTCTGAAGAATCTTCGCCCCGTAAAGCTTGGAAAGATCCGCACCTCTATGAGAACCTTTACCGGCCCCGTGAACCACAGCCTGGATCATCTGGTGGATCAGGCCAAGGTCGTGAAGGAGTTTTTTGAAACACATACCCACGCCGAAACGGCAGAATTCGCCCGCTCCAAGGGCTTTAACTCCGTGTATCACGCAAGCGCGGTCATCCGCCGTGCCGAGATGCCCGAGACCTATTCCTTCCACATCGGCGCCATTTCCTTTGGCGATACCTGTGTGGTTTGGGCTCCCAATGAGCTCTACGATGTAACGGGAATGTACCTGAAGGCCACCAGCCCCTTTGAAATGACCTTTGTTTGCGGCTATTCCAACGGTATGGGCCACGGCTATATGCCCAACATCAAGGCCTTCGCCCACGGCGGCTACGGCTGCGACACCTGCCGCTTCGGCCCCGGTGTCACCGAGAAGCTGACGGGCGAAATGCTGGAAGAGATCTTGAAGGTAAAAGAATAAGGAGAGAGACATGAGTATTCCATTCAAAGCAGGCTACGGCAAGGTCGATGTGACCCCTTCTTATCCCGTTCCTATGGCGGGCTACGGTAACATTGAGCAAAGATATCACGACAATGTACTGGATCCCATCTATGTCATTTGTGTGGCCCTTTCCGACGGAGACAACACCCTTCTTTTCTACCATATGGACTTTACCGCCGTGTGGGACGATCAGGTAGAGGATTACAGTCACCGTCTTTGGGAAAAGTATCACATCCCCGCCGAAAATCTTATTTTCAATACCACTCATACCCACTCTGCCCCTGCGGTGCAGGGCAAGATGGACTGTATGGTGGAGTATAAGAAATTCTTGTCCGACAAGATCCTGGAGGCCGCCGATCAGGCCATTTCCGATCTTGCCCCCGCCTCTCTTTCCATTGGCTCGGGTCAGGTGTACGGGGTGAATTTCGTGCGCCGCTACCTTCTGTCCGACGGCTCCTACGGCGGCGATAACTTCGGCGATTTTGAAAACAATACCATCCTCGGCCACGAGACCGAGGCAGACCATACCATGCAGGTCATTCGTCTTACCAGAGAGGAAAAGAAGGATATCGTTCTGGTGAACTGGCAGGGCCATCCCCACCGCACGGGCGGCGCCAGAAGATACGATCTTTCCTCTGACTTGATCGAATATTTCCGTAACAAGGTGGAGAAGGAGCACGGCGTTCTCTTCTCCTTCTATCAGGGCTGCGGCGGCAACATCAATCATCACTCCCGTATAGAGTCGGAGCGGATCTGGTTGACCCATCAGGAGGTGGGCGAAAAGCTTGCCGAGGGGATCACCCCCATTCTCGGTAATATGCGCCCCGTGAAGGTGGATAAGATCCGTGCTACCGTGAAGACCTTTACAGGCCCCGTAAACCACGACTTGGATTACAGATTGGAGGATGCTGAGAAGGTCGCAAAACTTTGGAAGGAAAGCACGGTTCCGGGAGAAGCAAAGCAGCTTGCTTTGGAGCTTGGCTTTCATTCCGTGTACCACGCCAACGCCATTATCAAGCGTAGCAAAATGCCCGCCACCCATTCCTATCGCATCGGTGCCATTTCCTTTGGAGATGTGTGCTTTGTCTGGACTCCCAATGAGCTTTACGATGTAACGGGAATGTACCTGAAGGCCACAAGCCCCTTTGAAATGACCTTCGTTTTGGGCTACACCAACGGCTCCCACGGCTATATGCCCACCATCAAGGCCTTTGCCCACGGCGGCTACGGCTGCGACACCTGCCGCTTCGGCCCGGGCGTAACGGAGCAGCTCACAGGTGAGCTTGTAGACCTTTTGGCAGAAATGAAACAGTAAAGAAAAAAGCGGCCGATGAGGCCGTTTTTTCTTTTGCTTTCTTGACGGAAAAAAACCAAAGGGGTATAATATCTTTGTATGATAATAAGGTGAGGGATTATGACAAAGGAAGAAAAAGAAAGCATCGCCCGTTATGCCAAGCTCTCTCAGAGGGCCTTGGAAAGGGGAATTTATACTGAGACCCCCTTTCTCACAGAAGGGGAGCAGGCTCTTTTGAAGCAGGAAAAATTGCCCCTTCCGCCCCGCTTTGAAGGGGGATTTTGTGAGGCTCAACGCCGCCTTGCGGTGTTTGGCTCGGCAGAGGAATTCGGCTGGGAATGGGAAAGCCCCATTGTGATTTTGAAAATAGAGCCGAAAAGCAGAAAATTTGCCGAGAAGCTGACCCATCGGGATTATTTGGGGGCAATTTTAAATCTTGGCATCAAGCGGGAAATGCTGGGAGATCTCGTTTTGTCCGAGGGGGACGCCTATCTCTTTTTGCTCTCTAAAATTTTCCCGTATTTGGTGGAGAATCTGACCCGTGTCCGTCATACGGATGTGCTCTTATCTCCCGTAGCCTGTCTCCCCGAGGGCGTGGGGATCGAGCTCTTGGAAAAAATCGTCATTGCCGCCTCCCCCAGAGTCGATGCTCTGGTGGCCGCCGTATTTGACCTGTCCCGCTCTGAGGGAAGGGAATTGGTGGAAAAGGAGAGGGTCAGCCTTTCGGGGCTTCCCGTTACCGATCCCGCCAAGGAGATTCTCGAGGGAGAGAAAATTTCGGTTCGGGGCTACGGCAAGTTCATTTTTGAAGGCGCCGTAGGTGAGACCCGAAGCGGAAGGCAGAGAATGAAAATACAGCTTTTTGTATAAAGGAGAAAAAATGGAAATCAGAAAAGCCAAGGAATGTGATCTGGAAGGCATCGGAAGCCTTCTTTCTCAGGTCCTTGAGGTGCACCATAAGGGAAGACCCGACCTGTTTTACAGCGGTGTGAAAAAATATACCGATAAGGAGGTCTTACAGATCCTCGCCGATCCTGCCCGCCCCGTCTTTGTGGCGGTGGAGGAGGGGAAGGTCTTGGGCTATGCCTTCTGTATCTTTCAGCAAATTACCGACAGCCACGTTCTCACCCCCATTAAAACCCTGTATTTGGATGACCTTTGTGTGGATGAGAGCACCCGTGGTAAGGGCGTGGGCAAAAAGCTTTATGAAGCGGTCTGCGATTTTGCCCGAGCCGAGGGCTGCTACAACCTGACCCTGAATGTATGGAATTTCCCCAATAGTGCCGTTTCCTTCTATGAAAAATTGGGAATGAAGGTGCAGAAGCTCGGAATGGAGACCATTTTGTGATAAAAGGAGAAAGAATGGAAGAATTTATCATAACGGGAATGAGCTGCGCCGCTTGCAGTGCTCGTGTGGAGGGAGCCGTCAAAAAGGTGGCGGGGGTGACATCTTGCGCCGTCAGCCTTCTGACCAATTCCATGACCGTGGAGGGCACCTTTTCCTCTGCCGATGTGATCTCGGCCGTGGAGAAGGCGGGCTACGGCATCGGCAAAAAGGGGGAGGAGGCCAAAAAAGAAAGATCCGAGGAGAAGCAGGATCGCAGTCTTTTTTCTCTTGTGATCTCTGCTCTTCTTCTGTTGGCCTTGATGTATGTTTCCATGGGGCATATGCTCTCCCTCCCGCTCCCCGCCTTTTTCACCCCACTCTTGCAGGGGCTTTATCAGTTTCTTTTGAGCCTTGTGATCCTTGTTTTGCACCGAAAGTATTTTATCAACGGAGCCCGCGGTCTTGTGCGGGGCGGTGCCAATATGGATACCTTGGTGTCCTTGGGCTCGGGCATTTCCTTCCTGTACAGCACCTATCTTTTGGGACGGATGCTTCTTTCCCCCGAGGAGGCAAAGGAGATTCTTCATTCCCTCTATTTTGAATCCGCCGCCATGATTTTGGTGCTCATTACCGTGGGCAAAAAGCTGGAGGCCTATTCCAAGGGAAAAACCACCTCCGCCATTCGCTCCCTCCAAAGACTTTCTCCCGATACCGCCCGTGTTTTGGTGGAAGGGGCGGAAGTGGAAAAGCGGGTGGATAAGCTCCAAAAGGGCGATCTTGTTGCCATTCGCCCCGGTGAAAACTTCCCTGTGGACGGTGTGATCCTGGAAGGGGAAGGCGCAGTAGATGAATCCGCCCTGACGGGAGAGAGCCTCCCTGTGGATAAAAAAACAGGGGATTCGGTGTATACAGGCACCTCAAACCTTTCGGGGTATCTTGTTTGCCGTGCCGAAAAGGTGGGAGGAGAAACCACTCTGGCCCGTATGATCGATCGGGTCATTGCCTCGGGTGCCTCCAAGGCTCCCATTGCCCGCCTTGCCGATCGGGTCTCGGCGGTCTTTGTCCCCGTGATCCTGATCCTGTCTCTTATCACTCTTTCCGTCCACCTTCTTTTGGGGGCTGAATTTGCCAAGGCCTTGGAGCACGCCATTGCCGTTCTTGTGGTCAGCTGTCCCTGCGCCTTGGGCCTTGCCACCCCCGTTGCCATTATGGTGGGAAGCGGTGTGGCCGCCCGTCACGGCGTTCTGTTCAAAACGGCAGAAAGTCTGGAAAAGGCAGGAAAAACCAAGATCGCCGTGCTGGATAAAACAGGCACCGTCACCGAGGGAAAGCCCTCTGTTTCCGATGTCTACTGCCCCCCCGAGGTCGACCGCAGAGAATTTTTGTCTCTTGCCGTCTCCTTGGAGGAAAAAAGCGCCCATCCCTTGGCCGAGGCCATTGTCTCTTACGGAAAGAATGAAGGGATCGAGTCCCTTGCCGTGTCGGAATTCTCCTCCCGCACAGGCTTTGGAGTAGAAGGGATCGTGCAGGGGGAAAAGGTCATCGGCGGCAAAAAGGAAATGCTGTCAGCCCCTCTGTCGGATCAGGCCCTTGGCCGTGCCGAGGAATATGCCCGAGAGGGAAAAACCCCCGTGTTCTTTGAAAAGGGAGGCACATTTTTGGGGATCCTTGCCCTGTCCGATGCCATTAAGGCCGATTCCGCCAAGGCCATCGCAGAGCTTCATAAAATGGGGATCCGCACCGTAATGATCACGGGTGACCGCCAAAGAACCGCCGAAGCCATTGCCAAAAAGGCGGGGATCGATACGGTCTATGCCGAGGTTCTCCCCGAGGGCAAGGAGGAATTGGTGCGAAAGCTCTCGACGGAGGGCGCCACTATGATGGTGGGGGACGGCATCAACGATGCCCCCGCTCTCGCCGCCGCCGAGCTTGGCGTTGCCATCGGAGGAGGAATGGATGTGGCCATGGATGCCTCCGAGGTGGTTTTGATGCAGAGCCGTCTCACCTCGCTTCCTTTCCTTGTGGGGCTGTCCCGCAAGACCTTAAAGAATATTAAAGAAAACCTGTTTTGGGCCTTTTGCTACAATTTGGTGGGAATTCCCCTTGCGGCAGGTGTGCTTGAGCCTCTTTTCGGCTGGAGCCTGACCCCCATGTTCGGTGCCGCCGCCATGAGCGTTTCCAGCTTCCTTGTGGTGTCCAACGCCCTGCGCCTGAACCTTTACGGAGAAAAGAAAGAAAAACAAAGAAAAATAAAAAAGGAGAATAAAACGATGGAAACAGTTTTAAAGATCGAAGGGATGATGTGCCCCCACTGCGAGGCTCACGTAAAAAAAGCGCTGGAGGCGCTGGAGGGAGTCCAAGAGGCCATTCCAAGCCACGAGAAGAACGAGGCCCGTGTGATCCTGTCCTCTCCCGTTCCTTATGAAGTCTTAAAGGAGACCGTGGAAAAAGAGGGCTATAAGGTTCTGTAAAGAGTGAAAATGAATAGTTTTCATTTTACTTGAATATTTAATGATAAATATTCGTTCAAAATGGAAAAAACGTGGAAAAACCTGCAAAAAATCAAGGGAAACCTATTGCATTTTATTCTGTGTTGTGATAAGATAGGTGCAGTTTAGGATTTGTAATCCAATGGGAGGAAACAAAATGAAAAAAGACATTAAGAAAGTCGTACTTGCTTATTCCGGAGGTCTGGATACCTCTATCATTATTCCGTGGCTGAAGGAGAATTACAACAACCCCGAGATCATTGCCGTTTCCGGTAATGTGGGTCAGGCAGATGAATTGGAGGGCTTGGAGGAAAAGGCCATCAAGACCGGTGCTTCCAAGTGCTACATTGAGGATCTGACCGAAGAATTCGTAGAAGAAATGGTGATTCCCACCGTTCAGGCAGGCGCCAAGTATGAGGAGTACCTGATGGGTACCGCTCTGGCCCGTCCCATCATCGCAAAGCGTCTTTGTGAGATCGCCATTGCAGAAGGGGCAGATGCCATTTGCCACGGCTGCACCGGTAAGGGAAATGACCAGGTTCGTTTTGAGCTTGCCATCAAGGCCTTTGCTCCTCAGATGACCATCATCGCTCCCTGGCGTGAGTGGGATATCAAGTCCCGTGAAGAAGAGATCGCCTATGCTGAGGCACACAATGTTCCCCTGAAGATCAACCGTGAGACCAACTATTCCAAGGATAAGAATATGTGGCACCTTTCACACGAGGGTCTGGATCTGGAGGATACGGGAAATGAGCCCCTTTACGAAAAGGAAGGCTTCTTGGAAATGGGCGTTTCTCCCATGCAGGCTCCCGATGAACCCACCTATCTGACTCTGGAGTTCGAGGCAGGCCGCCCCGTAGCTTTGGACGGCGTTAAGATGAGCGCCAAGGAGATCATTCTCAAACTCAATGAATTGGGCGGTAAGAACGGTATCGGTCTTTTGGATATCGTGGAGAACCGTTTGGTCGGTATGAAGTGCCGCGGCGTATATGAGACCCCCGGCGGAGCCATCCTGTATTTTGCTCACAACTATCTGGAGACCCTGTGTCTGGATAAAATGACCAAGCATAAGAAGGAAGAGCTTTCCATCACCTTTGGTGAGCTTCTTTACAACGGTCAGTGGTACACCCCCCTGCGTGAGGCGCTCTCCGCCTTCGTAGAAAAGACTCAGGAGCATATGACCGGTAAGGTTCGCATCAAGCTCTACAAGGGCAATATGATCAAGGCAGGCGCTTGGAGCGATTGGTCCCTCTACTCCGAAGAGATCGCAACCTTTGAGGAGGATGAGGTTTACGATCAGACCGATGCTACCGGCTTTATCAACCTGTGGGGTCTTCCCATTTCCGTTCAGGCGCAGGTCAACGCCAAGAATCAGAAGAAGTAAGACAAAAGAAAATTGCAGTTCCTTTCGGGAACTGCAATTTTTTTATTGCTTTTTTCAGGCAAACAGGAAATGAAACAGCATAAAAATGAGGGGAATGGTCAGGCAGGAGAGAAGGTGGGAGATCAGCGCCATTTGCGCCGCCACGGTGGGGTCCTTGCCGTAAGCGGAGGGCACCACGATGGTATTGAGCCCCAAGGGCATGGCCAGTGCACAAACGCAGCAGAGGGTAATGCCGTAGGGAAGGGAGAGGGGAATGAGAATTCCGATTCCCAAAAGGGGCATCACCACAAGGCGAAGGAAGGAGACCGCATAGACCGAGGCATTTTTGAAGGCGGCCAAAAGGTCGATCCCCGCAATGGTAATACCCGTCAGAAGCATGGCCACGGGGGACATACAGCTGCCCAGAGTGGAAATGGTGGAGGAAACAAAGCCCGGCAGGGGGAGAGAGGTAATGCCCAAAATCATTCCGATGACCATACCGCCGAACATGGGGTTGCAAAGCTTTTTCAGCCCCTCCAAAGGATGGCCCTTTTCTTCGGTCTCCGGCATCAGAAGGGCGGGAACTCCCCAAACATAAATAATGGCCCAGGAGGGGATCACAAAGACCAGATAGTTCATAAAAATATCGGGGAACAGGGCCGCCACCACGGCATTTCCCATAAATCCGAAATTGGAGAAGGAAAGACCGTAGGTGTAGATCTTGCGAATGTAGTGATCCTTGGAGCAGAATCTTGCCACCAATACGGCAAACAAAACGGAAAGGACGGCCAAAACCGTTCCCGCCAAAAGATACAGCCCCGCCTCCCGAAAGCTATCGAGGGTAAAGTGGGTCAGGAAGGTGCCCATGGCAAGGGCGGGGATCAAAACGTTGTTTTCCAGCTTGGAAAGCACCGCGGCGCTTTCCTTTGGCAAAAGCTTGAAGCGAGATAAAACATAGCCGATGGCGATCATCAGGAGCAAAAAGCCCATCTGATTGATGGTGGAGAGAAAAACCGTCACTTTACAAGGCTCCTTCCTTCCCAATCGGAGGACTTGGGAATTTCCATCAGATCGGCAATGGTGGGAGCCAAATCCAAAAGGCTGATCTCATCGCTTCTTTCCTCACCGCATTGGAAGGCATTTCCGATGAAGAACATGGGAATGGTCATATCCTCGGGCAGATCGGTTCCGTGGGCACGGTCATGTCCGCCGTGGTCTGCGGTGACGACGATGCTGTATTCCTCACCGAATTCCTCCCATACTCTCTTTACCTGATCAATGGCGGTGGAAATGTATCCCAAATAAGCCTCGCTCATCCAGCCGTTGTCGTGGCCGCCCTTTTCATCGGTCTCCACCAGATACAGGAAGACAAAATCGGGTCTGCACTTGCGGATCCGCTCCAGAGCGCAGTCGGTGAGGGCGCGGTCGGTATCATCATCCTGACGGGCGCGAATGAAGGTGGAATAGGCCAGCGTGAGAGGGGCGGAAACATCACGCAGGGGCTCCCAGCCGTAATACATGGCGGAAATACCGCCTGCCGCCTTGATCTTATCAAACAGGCTTTCCAAGGGATGGGAGAAGGGAATAAACTGGTTTGTGGTAATGCCGTGTCTCTGGGGAGGGACGCTGTGAAACATAGACATATGACAGGGCAGGGTCTTGGAAGGGAATACGCTCTTTGCTTTCAGGGTGTAGGCTCCAAGCTCCATCAAGGTCTTGGCAAAGGGGTTGCCGCAGGCCAAAAAGCCGTCGGGCCGCATTGCGTCAATTGAGATCAGAATTGCTTTTTTCATGGTTCGTTCCTCCTTGGTAACGGATATTTTCTAAAATTTGATTTCGGGAATGAATGTGTCTGGTAAAGCTGTCATAATCCTTGGTGGCAAGGATCATGGTCAGGGCATCCACCAGACAAAGATGGCCAAGCCTTGCGGAAACCGCTTCTACGGGGTAGTTTGATTCATCGGCATAAACGGCCACCGAAAGATCGCTCTCCCGATACAGAGGGCTGTCGGCAAAGCTTGTGAGGGAGAGCACCGTTGCTCCGCCCTTTTTGGCAGTGCGAACGGCATCCACCACCGCCTTGGTTCGTCCACTGTGGGAAATGGCCAAAACCACGTCTTCGGGCCCCGCATTGGAGGCGGAGACATTCATAAACAAAATGTCGGTATAGGCCGCCGCCCAAAGCCCCAGTTGAGACAGGCGGTACTGGGCATCCACGGCAATCACGGAGGAGGTGCCCACACCAAAGAGAAAAATCCGCTTGGCCCCCTCCAAAAGAGCGGCCATTTGAAGGATCCGTTCTCGGTCGATGAGACCCAAGGTGTCCTTCAGAGTGCCCACGGCGTTTTGAAAGACCTTGTCCACGATATGCTCTGCCGTATCCCCCTTTTGAAAGGCGGGCAGTCGGGAAGTACTCTCTCGTTTTCCCATTTCCTGAGCCAAAGCGATCTTCAATTGGGAAAAGCCCTCCAGCCCGATGGATTTGCAAAAGCGGATCACGGCGGAGGGAGCGGTGCCGCTTATTTTTGCTACCTGACTTGCCGTGGAGCGGATCACCTCTTCGGGAGAAGAAAGGATCTGATCGGCAATTCTTTTTTCCACGGGAGTCAGAATGGCGTAGTGCTTTTTGATACTGTTTGTAATCACACATCCTCCTTGAAAATTTATTCTAATAATATGTAAATCACTGATATAAAATTCTAAACTCTTTCCTTTGATTTGTCAAGGGAAAACAAAAAAATCCGTGTATTTTTTACACGGATTTTTTCTCTTATTGAAACAGCTCCTTCAAGCGAATGGCGGCAGCCTTCAAATCGTTTTTCTTAAAGGGGGAGTCACCCCGCAAAACGAGGGCCTCTACCGCATCCCGCAGAGAGGGGGCACCGCCGATCATTTCCTCTACCAAGGCCGCCTCGGGAGAATGGGGAAGGGCTTTTTCTTCCTTCTTTTCCTCCTGCACGGGCATTTCCACAATGAGGGTAAATTCTCCTTTTTCCGCATTGGGGTTGGCCTCAAGCTCCGATAGCACCTGCGAGGGGCTTCCTCGGTAAAAGCGCTCGTGGGTCTTGGTCAGATCGTTGCACAGGCAAATTCTCGCCTCGGGCAGCTTTTCTGCAAGATATGCGGCGGTCTTCAGGATCCTTTTGGGGGATTCGTAATAAATAAAGGTGCGGGTCACACCGCTTTGCAGTCGCTCCAATTCCTTCTTGCGATCACTGTTTTCCTTGGGGAAAAAGCCGCAGAAGAGAAAGGAGGTCAGATCAAAGCCCGAAACGCTCACCCCGCTGACGGCGGCGCAGGCACCGGGAACGGGGATCACGGGAAAGCCCTCCTCCAGCGCCCTTTTAATAAGTTCATTTCCCGGATCGGAAATGCAGGGGGTGCCCGCATCGGAGATCACCGCAATGCTTTTGCCGTCACGGAGGGCACTGAGAAACAATTCCGTTTTGCGGTGCTCATTGAATTTTTGGTTGGAGATCACTTCTTTGCGGATCCCCAAAATATTCAGGAGAATATAGCTTCTTCGGGTATCCTCCGCAGCGATCAGGTCTACCCCCTCCAATACCTTGATGGCACGAACCGACAGATCCACGATCCGTCCGATGGGGGTTGCCACCACGTACAAAACACCGCCGGTGACGTAAACCTCTTTTTCCTTCAATCGCTCCAGTCCCTCTTCCAATTCCTCGGGGAACAGGCTATGATCCATCAGGAGTCCTCCTTCATTCGTAAGTGCAAGAGAGTCTGGCGAAAGCCGTATTTCTCTTCCATTTCTGTTAAATGCTTCAGGCTCTTAGGCCTTGAGCCTGCCTTCTTTTTGGCTCTCAGCATCAGGTTTTTGGGAGAGTGGGCAAAGTCCACAAATTCCAAAACATCCACCCGATAGCCCTCACTTTCCAAAATTTTCGCACGGAAGGCATCGGTCAATAGGGCACTCATTCTTTCCTTGAAAAGACCGTGGCCCAAAAACAGATCCAGCTCTCCTTGCCCCTTTTTGATCTGTGACAGCACCTCGTGCTGACAGCAGGGGACGGAGAAAATATAGGGAACCTCCCGCTCCAGAGCAAAATTCAAGGCGTAGTCCGTGGCAATGTCACAGGCGTGCAAGGAAATCACAAAGTCAATGGGGCGCTGGGCAAGGGCATCCCGAGTTACATCCGCCACCACAAAGGAAAGCCCGTGATAACCAAATTTCTTGGCCAAGGCGTTGCAGTTTGCCACCACGTCCTCTTTCAGATCGTACCCCGTGATATGAACCCGCTTTTTCTTTAATACGGCAAAATAATAATAGACGAAAAAGGTCAGATAGGATTTTCCGCAGCCGAAATCCAAAACGGAAATTTCCTCTTTTTCAAAATCGCTGAAGGCGTGATCCAAAATTTCAATGAAGCGGTTGATCTGGCGAAACTTATCGTACATGGCGTGAACCACCTTGTACTCCTTGGTAAAAACGCCGAGCTCCACCATAAAGGGAACGGGATCGCCCTCGCGGATCAGGTAGTTTTTCTCCCGATTGTGGCTTGTTTCCACCTTGGCGGGAGCTGTCTTCCGATTGACGCTTCGGCTTACCTTTCCCTTTTTGGAGATGCGAAAGGAGATCTCCCCCTCCGGCACAAACAGATTGATCTGCCGAAAATGCCTCTCCTCAAGGCTTTTCTTTACAAAGGGGAGAACACCGCCTTCCTCAAGGCTTTTTTGCTTTGCCTGATTGTTCACGGTGCTTTCCACGGAAAAGGCGCTCTTTCCCTCCCTTGTGACTCTTCTTTTCAAAAGGAGTTTATCGGGCAGGGAAGGGTCTTTTTCCTTGGGAGCGCTCAGGATCAGGCGGGAAAAGGAATCCAATCTTTGTTCAATTTCCGTCAAAAGAAGCTGCATGGTGCCTCCGTATCAGTTTTTCAGGCTTTGCATGGGGGCGGGAAGTCGGCCGCCACGGTGAATGAAGGTGGCAGGGGACTTGGTGTTGACCGCCATAACGGGGCCTTCGCCCAAAAGACCGCCGAAGGAGAGGGTGTCGCCCACCTTCTTGCCTATGGCGGGAATGAGACGGCAAGCCGTGGTTTTGGAGTTGACCATACCGATGGCCGCCTCGTCTGCAATAATGGCGCTGATCACCTCGGGGGTGGTGTTGCCGGGAATGTTGATCATATCGAGACCCACCGAGCAAACGGCGGTCATAGCTTCCAGCTTTTGCAGGGTCAGGGTGCCGTTTGTGGCCGCATCGATCATACCGGCATCCTCGGTCACGGGAATGAAGGCACCGGAGAGGCCGCCGATATGGCTGGAGGCCATCACGCCCCCCTTCTTCACCGCATCGTTGAGCAGGGCAAGACAGGCCGTGGTACCCCAGGCACCGCATTGCTCCAGACCCATTTCCTCCAAAATATGTGCCACCGAGTCACCCACGGCGGGGGTGGGGGCAAGGGAAAGGTCTACGATACCGAATTCCATTCCCAGTCTGCGGCTGGCTTCCTTGGCCACCAGCTGACCCATACGGGTGATCTTGAAGGCCGTTTTCTTAATGAGATCGGCCACCTCGTCAATGGGGGCATCCTTGGGGAGCTTAGCCAAAGCGGATCTTACCACGCCGGGACCCGAAACGCCCACGTTGATGACGGTATCGGGCTCACCTACGCCGTGGAAGGCGCCCGCCATAAAGGGGTTATCCTCGGGCGCGTTGCAGAAGACCACAAGCTTGGCGGCGCCGATGCACTGGCGATCCTTGGTCAACTCGGCCGCCTCCTTCACGATCTTTCCCATGAGGCCTACGGCATCCATATTGATGCCCGCCTTGGTGGAGCCCACGTTGACGGAGGCGCATACGTGCTCCGTCTTGGCCAAAGCCTCGGGAATGCTCTCGATCAGTTCACGGTCTCCGGCGGCAAAGCCCTTGTGAACCAGAGCGCTGTAACCGCCGATGAAGTTGACTCCCACAGTCTGGGCGCATCTCTCCAGAGTCAGCGCAAATTTTACGGGGCTTTGCCCCTTGCAGGCGCCTGCAAGCATGGCAATGGGGGTCACGGCAATGCGCTTGTTGATAATGGGAATGCCGTAGATCTTTTCGATCTCCTCCGCCACGCTTACCAGATTTTTTGCTTTCTCGCAGATCTTGGCATAGACCTTTTCGCAGGCCCGATCAATGTCGGGGTCAATGCAGTCCAAAAGGGAAATGCCCATGGTGACGGTACGAATGTCAAGATTTTCATCCTGGATCATTGCCACCGTTTCCAAAATATCCTTGGTATTGATCATAGTGACTCCTTTTTAAATGCGGTGCATAGAATTGAACAGATCCTCGTGCATCACGTGGATCTTCATTCCCAATTCTGCACCCAGCTTTTCTGCCTCGTCCACAAATTCCGAGAAGGGAATGGTGATCCCCTTTACATCGCAAAGCATGATCATGCAGAACATATCCTGCATAACGGTTTGCGTTACGTCAATAATATTGGCACCGTGGTTGGCGCACATGGTAGATACCTTGGCCAAAATTCCCACGGTATCCTTTCCGATTACGGTAATGACAGCTTTCATAATGACTCCTTACGTTTATTTTTTCCTATTGTAACATAAAAAGGGGAAAAAGAAAAGCCCCCAAGGGCTTTTTTCAAAATATTTGAGGAAATGGAAGGGGGGGATCTCTCTCCCGCCGTGGCGGGAGAGAGAACATTTAATTCAAAGCGTATTTTTCTGCATACAAAAGCAGGTTTTTCTGATATTCTCCGTTGCCACGGCTCAGGGCACGCAGGGTCTCGTGAAGGTCCATTTTTGTTTCCTTCATTTCGTAAATACAGCCTGCAATGTTGGAGCAATGGTCGGAGACTCTCTCTAAATTGGTCAACAGATCCGACCACACAAAGCCCGCCTCGATGGAGCAGCTTCCTTGCTGCAAGCGAATGATGTGACGGGTTCTCAGGGTCTCCTTGAGTCGGTCAATGATCTCCTCCAAGGGCTCCACCACCATAGCGTTCTCCGCTTTTTCATGAAGGAAGGACTCCAGCGCCAGCTCACAGATCTCGCTCACCGCGCCGCAGATCACCCCAAGCTCCTTTTCGGCCTCGGGGGTGAAGACAAGCTTCTTTTCCCGAATCTCCTCGGCGGATTCCACAAGGTTGACTCCGTGGTCTCCGATCCGCTCCAGATCACCGATCATCTTCAAAAGCTTTGTGACCTCGTTTCCCTCGTCCTGACTTAAGTGCTTGTAGCTGAGCTTTACAAGAAAGGAGCCGAGAACATCCTCAAAATGGTCCGTTCGCTCCTCGCCCTGACGGATCCGCTCCGCCAATTCGGGGGTGTAGTGCCCGATGGCCTTCAAGCTTTCGTGGAGGGTCAAAAAGGCGGTCTCAGCCATTTCCATTGCCATCCCGCGGCATTTGCCCAAGGCAATGGCGGGGGTGGAAAGAAGGCGGTCGTCCAATTCCGTTTGCACCTCGGGAAGCTTGGATTCGGGGATGAGAAGTTTTGAGATCCTCTCCAAAAGGCCCGACATGGGCAGAAGGATCAGGGTGCAAAGGACATTAAATACGGAGTGGCATACGGCAATGCCCGAAAGGCTCGCTCCCTCGTTTAAGACGGCGGGGGAGAAGATGGACTTGACGGCGGCAAACACCGAGAGCCAGATCACCGTGCCGATCACGTTAAAGGACAGGTGCACCAAGGCGGCCCGCTTGGCATTTTTGGTGGCGCCGATAGAGGAGAGAAGTGCCGTAACGCAGGTACCGATGTTCTGCCCCATAATAATGGGCACGGCGGCACCGTAGCGGATCTGTCCCGTGGCGGCCAAGGCCTGTAAGATTCCCACGGAGGCGGAGCTGGACTGAATGACGGCGGTAAGCACCGCACCGGCCAGAACACCGAGAATGGGGTTTTCAAACAGCAGAAACAGCGCTTGGAAGGCAGGGCTGTCCTTCAGGCCCGATACCGCACCCGACATGGTATCCATACCGAACATCAGGGTGGCAAAGCCCAAAAGGATCACCGCCGTATCCTTCTTTTTGCCGTTTTTGCCAAACATATAAAACAAAATTCCTACCAGCGCCAGGATCGGAGTGAAGGAGCTTGGCTTGAGAAGGCGGATGAATAGGTTTTCTCCCGATATTCCCGCAAGACTCAGGATCCAGGCCGTTACCGTGGTGCCCACGTTGGCACCCATAATAACGCTGATGGCCTGCCTTAAGGTCATCAGACCCGAGTTGACAAAGCCCACCACCATCACCGTGGTGGCGGAGGAGCTTTGAATGACCGCCGTTACGGCCACGCCCGTCAACAGACCCATAGCAGGATTGTTGGTCAATTTTTCCAAAATGGAGCGAAGGCTGTTTCCCGCTCTTCTCTCCAATGCCTCACCCATCAGGTTCATGCCAAAAAGGAAAAGGCATAACCCGCCGACCATGGTGAGCAGATCAAAAAAATCCATTTTGTTTTTTCTCCTTTTTTCTTATTTCTTTTCCGTTTTTCCTCAGCTTCCATTTTATCATAAAATGATCGAAAAAAACAGCGTTTTATCAAAAACGATCAAAATTTGTCGTTTTGCCGAATTTGCCCCAAAAAAAGAAAGGGATTTAGGAAAAAGCGCTCATTTTTCACTGTTTTTTCCTTCCGTTTCTTGACAGAGACCCCTTGCTGTGTTATACTGACCGATAGTTCGAAATCTAACAGTTTGGTTTCTAACAATATCATTGGAAGGAGCAAGCCCGATGAAACAGGATTGCCGTTTCGAGCACAAGAAGGATGAGGAATTCCGCTTCGGCAGAGCCTTGGGTCAGGCCAACGTGCGCTTTCGCCGCTTGGGGGATCTAAACCTTTCCCGCCACGGGATCAATATCAGCCAGCTTCGCATTTTGGGGTATCTTGCCCGAAACGAAGAAAAGGGCGAGATCTATCAAAAGGATCTGGAGGAGGCCTTCGGCGTGCGGCGCTCCAGCGTGACCAGCATTTTGCAGAATATGGAAAAGAGCGGGTATCTGGTTCGGGAAAGCTCTCAGCGGGATGCCCGTGTCAAGCGGGTGGTCCTCACCCAAAAGGGAAGGGAATTGGACCAGACCCTTCTGCGCTACATCCATTCCTTGGAGGAGGAGATGCTATCGGGCTTTTCGCCCGAGGAAAAGGCATCTCTTCAGGGGTATTTGGTTCGCATCATTTCCAATTTAGAAAATATTGAAGGGGGAAAAGTATGATCAAGAAATTGCTTTCCTATGTGAAAGAATATAAGGTCTATGCCATTTTGACCCCCGTGGTGATGATCGGCGAGGTGCTGATGGAGGTTTTGATCCCTCTTGTTACCGCTGATATCATCTCGGGTCTTCAAAAGGGCACGGCCGATGTGGAATACATCGCCAAGCGAGGCTTATTGATGGTGGGAATGAGTCTTGTATCCTTGGTGTTCGGTGCCTTGGGCGGTGCTCTCGGCTCCCGTGCGGCTATGGGCTTTGCCAAAAACCTGCGCAGTGCCCTTTTTGCCAAGGTGCAGGATTTTTCCTTTGGGAACGTGGATCATTTCTCCACCTCCTCTCTGGTGACCCGCCTCACCACCGATGTCAACCACGTGCAAATGTCTTTTATGATGCTCATTCGCTCCGCCGTAAGAAGCCCTATGATGCTCATCGGTGCCGTGATCATGGCGGTGCGGATCAATCCCACGCTGGCGGGCATCTTCCTTGTGGCCATTCCCATTTTGGCCGTCTCCTTCGTTCTCATTTCCACCAATGCCCATCCCCGCTTCCGTGAAATGCTGAAAAAGTACGATGCCTTAAACTCCGCCGTTCAGGAAAACCTGATTGCCATTCGCATCGTCAAGGCCTTCGTGCGGGAAAAGCACGAAATGGAAAAGTTTGAATTCAGCGCCGATCAGGTGCGCCGTGCGCAGGTCAGAGCGGAGAAGCTGATTATTCTCAACGGCCCCGTTATGCAGCTTGTGATGCACGGCAGCATCATCGCCGTTCTTTGGTTCGGTGGAAGAATGATCATCGGCGGCACCTTTGATCTTGGCCTTTTGACGGGCTTTCTCACCTATATCGGGCAGACCCTCACCAGCCTTATGATGCTGTCGATGCTCTTTATGATGATGATTATTTCCATTGCCGCCGCCAAGAGAATTTGCGAGGTTTTGGGTGAGGTGCCCGAAATCAGCGATCAGGATGCTGACCCCGCCCTTTCTCCCGAGGATGGCTCCATTGTGTTTGAAAACGTATCCTTCTCCTATCATAAGGATCCCGAAAACTTAAATCTTGCCGATGTGAATTTTTCCATCCGAAGCGGCGAGACCATCGGCATCATCGGCTCCACGGGCAGCGCCAAAAGCACTCTGGTTCAGCTGATCCCCCGCCTTTACGATCCCCTTTCCGGTACCGTTTCGGTGGGCGGCCGCAATGTGAAGGATTACACCCTTTCCTCCCTGCGGGATTCGGTTGCCATGGTACTGCAAAAGAATGTGCTCTTTTCGGGCACCATTCGGGAAAACCTTCTTTGGGGCAATGAAAATGCCACGGAGGAGGAAATGATCGAGGCGGCCAAAAATGCCGATGCCCACAAATTCATCTCCTCCTTCCCCGAGGGGTACGAGACCCAGCTGGGGCAGGGCGGTGTGAATGTTTCCGGCGGTCAGAAGCAAAGGCTCTGTATTGCCCGCGCCCTGTTGAAAAAGCCCAAGATCATCATTTTGGATGATTCCACCAGTGCCGTGGATACCGCTACCGATGCCTTCATCCGTTCCTCCTTCAAGAAGAATCTGGATGGCATCACCACTCTTATTATTGCCCAAAGAATCTCCTCCGTGCAGGATGCCGACCGAATTTTTGTATTGGATGACGGAAAAATTGCCGACATCGGCACCCACGAGGAGCTACTGAAAACCAGCGAAATCTATCGGGAGGTCTACACCTCTCAGCAGAAAGGAGAAGAGGAATAATGCCACCACCCAAGAGACCCCCCGAAAAGCCGAAGAATGCGCTTCGCACCCTTCAGCGCACCTTTTCCTACCTCTCCAAAAGCCGTTTGCCCCTGATTTTGTTTTTCACCTGCGTGCTGGTGACGGCAGGCACACAGGTGCTGGGCGGCTATATGCTTCGCCCCGTGATTGATGAGGGCATTGCCCCCCTTGTGGCCGACCCCGAAAATGCCGCCCTGATGGGACATTTTGTTTTCCTGTTGGTGAGAATGGGCCTTGTCTACGGCGTGGGCGCCCTGTCGATGTACGTCAGCTCCCGTGTGATGTTGGCGGTGTCCTCCAAGGCCCTTTATACCGTGCGCTCTCAGCTGTTTGCGGCGATGGAAGCCCTGCCCGTTCGCTTCTTTGATACCCGTACTCACGGAGAACTTATGAGCCTTTACACCAACGATGTGGATACCCTGCGGGAAATGCTTTCCAATTCTCTGTCCAATATCGTTTCGGGTCTTGTGACCGTCATCGGCTATTTTGTGGTGATGATCTGCCTTTCCTGGCAGCTGACCTTGGTGGTGATCGTCACGCTTGTGGTCATGACTCTTGTGACCAAAACCATCAGCGGCAAAAGCGCTCATTTCTTCATCCGTCAGCAGGCCGCCCTCGGTAAGGTCAACGGATACATCGAAGAAATGATCGAGGGACAAAAGGTGGTCAAGGTCTTCTGCCGTGAAAAGGAGACCAAGGAAGCCTTTGACAAACTCAACGATTCCCTCTGCCACGCCGCCACCAACGCCCATACCTTCGCCAATATCCTGATGCCCATTATGAATAACCTCAACCACATCAATTACGCCGTGGTTGCCACCGTGGGCGCCGCCATTGCCGTGTTCTGGCCCCAGTCTCTGACCGTGGGTACCCTCATTACCTTTTTGACCTGCTCCAATCAGTTCTCCCGTCCCTTCAGTCAAATGTCACAGCAGATCAATTCCATCCTCACGGCCCTTGCCGGTGCGGAGCGGATCTTCCGTGTCATTGATGAAAAGCCCGAGGAGGATGAGGGCTATGTGACCCTGGTCTATGCCCAAAAGGATGAAAACGGAGTCCTGACGGAAAGCGAAACACGCACCGGAATCTGGGCTTGGCGCCATCCCCACAAGGCCGACGGCACCGTCACCCTCACCGAGGTCAAGGGCAAGGTGGAATTGGATGGAGTCACCTTTGGCTATGTGCCCGAAAAAACCGTTTTGAAAAATGTCTCTCTCTATGCAAAGCCCGGTCAGAAAATTGCTTTCGTGGGCTCCACCGGTGCGGGAAAAACCACCATCACCAACCTGATCAACCGCTTCTATGATGTGCCCGACGGCAAGATCCGCTATGACGGCATCAACATCAATAAGATCAAGAAGGCGGATCTGAGAAGAAGCCTTGCCATGGTGCTTCAGGATCCCCACCTGTTCTCCGGCACCGTTCTGGATAACATCCGTTACGGAAAATTGGATGCCACCGACGAGGAGTGCATCGCCGCCGCCAAACTTGCCAATGCGGATTCCTTCATCCGCCACCTGCCCGACGGCTACCACACCTTCATTTCGGGAGACGGCTCCAATCTGTCCCAGGGTCAGGTTCAGCTTTTGAACATTGCCCGTGCTGCCGTGGCGGATCCCCCCGTTCTCATTTTGGATGAGGCCACCAGCTCCATTGATACCCGAACCGAGGCCCTCATCGAAAAGGGAATGGATCGGCTGATGGAGGATCGCACCGTGTTCGTCATTGCCCACCGCCTTTCCACCGTGCGCAATTCCAATGCCATTATGGTGCTGGAAAACGGCGAGATCATTGAGCGTGGCAACCACGAGGAATTGATTGCCCAAAAGGGCAAATACTATCAGCTTTATACAGGCGCCTTTGAATTGAACTGAGAAAAAGCGAAGCTTCGGCTTCGCTTTTTTTGTAAAGGACTTGCAACGGAGAAAAAAGTAGGCTATAATAAAGGGTATGAAAAATGAAAGGGGAGAGAAGGGTGGACCGAAAGAGTCAGGCCTCGTGCGAAACTTGTCTGTATTTTGATTATGACGAGGAGAATCAGGAGGAGATCTGCACCATGGATATGGATGAAGACGAATTGGAGCGTCTGGCCGCAGGAAGATACGCCACCTGTCCCTATTACCGTTTTTACGATGAGTATAAATTCGTGCAAAAGCAGAATTGAAGGAGAATGAGTATGAGAATTGTGATCAAGGTGGGAACCTCCACTCTGGCACACACCACGGGCCGATTGAACATTCGCCGCGTGGAGGAGCTGTGCAAGGTGCTCAGTGACCTGAAAAACACGGGGCACGAGGTGATTTTGGTGTCCTCCGGCGCCATTGGTATGGGTGTGGGCAAATTGAATTTGAAAAGCCGCCCCAAGGATATCCCCACCAAGCAGGCCGCCGCTGCCGTGGGTCAGTGCGAGCTGATGTATACCTACGACAAGCTGTTCTCCGAATACAATCACACCGTGGCTCAGATCCTTTTGACGGGGTATGATGTAAGAAATGAAGAGAGCCACAATCACTTCTGCAATACCCTTTCCCGTCTTTTGGAATTGGGCGTTCTTCCCATTATCAATGAAAACGATACCGTGGCCACCGAGGAGATCGTCATTGGGGATAACGATTCCCTTGCCGCCATTGTGGCAGTTTCCGCCAAGGCGGATCTTCTGGTGCTGCTCTCGGATATTGACGGGCTTTACAGCGCCGATCCCCATACCGATCCCAACGCCCGCCTCATTCGCAAGGTCCACACCATTGACGATGCCGTTCTCTCCCTTGCGGGGGATAAGGGGTCGGAGCTTGCCACGGGAGGAATGAAGACCAAGCTTTACGCCGCCCGTACCGCCACCGAGGCAGGGTGCGATATGATCATTGCCAACGGAGCGGATCCTAAGATCCTCTATGACATTGCCGATAATCAAGAGGTGGGCACCCGATTTGTTGCGGGAGGAAAGCAATGAAGGATACACTTTCTATTTTACGGGACGCCAAAAGCGCCGGCCTTGCCATTGCTTCTCTTTCCTCTGAGGAGAAGAATCAGGTGCTGGAGGAAATGGCCAAGTCCCTCTTGGAGCACGGGGATTTTATTTTAGAAGAAAATGGGAAGGATCTGGAGGCCGCAAAGGGCTCCATTTCCGAGGTGATGCTGGATCGCCTTCGTCTGACTCCCGAGCGGATCAAGGGAATGGCCGATGGTCTTCGTGCCCTGATCGCTCTTCCCGATCCCGTGGGCCGTATCCTGAAGGAGTATAAGCGGGAGGACGGCCTTCTCATTCGCCGTATTTCCTGCCCCTTGGGCGTGGTGGGCATCATTTATGAATCCCGCCCCAATGTGACCTGTGATGCGGCAGGCCTTGCCCTCAAAAGCGGAAACGCCTGCGTGCTCCGTGGCGGTAAGGAGGCCTTTCGTTCCTCCTCGGCCATTGTCGTGGCCCTGCAGGAGGCCTTAAAGAAAAAACAGCTCCCCCCCGAGGCCATCGGCCTTGTGGAGGATATTACCCGCCAAAGCGCTATGGATCTGATGAAGGCGGAGGGGTATTTGGATCTGCTCATTCCCCGTGGCGGCAAGGGGCTGATCCGTGCCTGTGTGGAAAATGCCACCGTCCCCTGTATCCAAACGGGAACCGGCATTTGCCATATTTATGTGGATGAAGCGGCCGATCTTGAAAAGGCCCTTCGTATTGTGGAAAATGCCAAGTGCAGTCGCCCCAGCGTTTGCAACGCCGCCGAGGTGCTTCTGGTTGCCGAGTCCGTCGCTCCCACCTTCCTGCCTATGGTGGAACAGAAGCTTGTAGAGGAGCGAGAGAAAAACCCCGTGACCCTTCGCCTTTGCGAAAAGAGCGCTCGGATCATCCGTGGCGAGAGGGCAGGCGAAGAGGATTTCGATACGGAATTTTTGGATTATATTCTGGCTGTCCGTGTGGTTCGGGATGTGAAAGAAGCCTGCGATCATATTCGGGCTCATTCCACAGGCCACAGCGAGGCCATTGTCACGGAGAATCAGAAAAACGCCGATGATTTCGTTTCTATGGTGGATTCCGCCGCCGTTTATGTCAACGCCTCCACCCGCTTTACCGACGGTGGGGAATTCGGCTTGGGCTGTGAAATGGGAATTTCCACCCAAAAGCTCCACGCCCGAGGCCCCATGGGTCTGGAGGAGCTTTGCTCATACAAATACGTGATTTCCGGCAACGGAAACATCAGATAAGGAGAAGGATATGAAAATTGGTTTTATCGGAACCGGCAATATGGGTTCCGCCTTGGCAAAGGCAGTCAGAAGGGCCATGCAGGAGGCCGAGATCTGTCTTGCCGATTTCTGCACCGAAAAACGGGATGCCTTGGCAAAGGAGATCTCTGCCGAGGTGGGGGACAATCTTTCCCTTGTTGCCACCTGTGACTATGTCTTTTTGGGTGTCAAGCCTCAGGTTCTGCCTCAGCTTCTTTCCTCCATTGCCCCCGCCGTTCGGGAAAGAGGAAAGGATCTGACCTTGGTTTCCATGGCGGCAGGCGTCAGCATTGCCTCCGTTTTGGAGAAGCTGGAGGGAGCCTCCGTCATTCGCATTATGCCCAATACCCCCGTTTCCGTGGGGAAGGGCGTGGTGGTGTACTGCACCGCCAATACCGCTCCCGAAAGAGAAGAGACCTTTGAAAAAATGCTCGCTCAGGCAGGCGTTGTGGAAAAGATCGGGGAAGATAAGATCGATGCGGCAAGCGCCCTTCACGGCTGCGGCCCCGCCTTCGTATATCTGTTTTTGGAGGCCTTGGCAGACGGTGCCGTTTTATGTGGCCTCTCCCGTGATCAGGCCCTCCGCTTTGCCGCCGCTACCATTGCGGGGGCAGGGGAAATGGCTCTGAAAAGCGGGGAGCATCCCGGCAAATTAAAGGATGCGGTCACAAGCCCCGGCGGAACCACCATTGAGGGGGTTCGTGCGCTGGAGGAGGCCGGCTTCCGCGGCGCCGCTATGGATGCGGTGGTAGCCGCCTACGAAAAAACCTTGGAATTGGGCAAAAAGTAAACGAAAAAAAGAAGCAGTTTTTACTGCTTCTTTTTTCTCATTTTGTATATCCCAAATAACTGCTGGTAATGCCGTAGTAGGCCTCCATGGTGATCCAGTCTCCGTTGTTGTAGAGCGTTCTTGCCAGGTCCTCTCCCACATAGCGGAAATGCCAGGCCTCGTAAATATAGCCCGTTTCCTCGGTTTTTCCCTCGGGATAACGGAGAATAAAGCCGAAGCGGTGGGCGTTTTCATTGAGCCATTGGAATTTCTTGGCGTTCTCGGGAAGAGAGGCAAGGTAGGTGCTGGAGGTGATCAGATCCATGGCAAGGCCGGTCTGATGCTCGCTGTGGCCGGGGCGTGCCGAGTAGGTCTCAGCCTCCTCCACCCCGTCACGGGCGGCGTAGCCACGGAAAATATAATCCTGATCGTACCAAGAGCGGTAGGCATTGTCCACCTTCAGGGTGATGCCCGCCTTTTTCGCCTCGGCGTTCATTTTGTTGTAAGCGGCCGTCGTCTCGGGGCTCATCCAAGAGGAGGTGTAGGTCTTGGGAAGGGAATAGCTCTTGTTGGCGATAATATGCCCGTCAATGGTGGCGATCCCGTCCTTCACGATCAGTTCAAAGCCGTTTCTGGTGGTGTAAACACCGTCCACCAATTTGCCGTTGTCGTCATAGGGAAGGGCGCGCACCGTCAAGGTCATGGTGCTGACAGCGCTGTTCCCCGCACGGTCGGCGGCACTCAGGGTCAATTTGTATTCTCCCGCCACATTGAAATCGTATTCCCCCGAAAGGGTCACCTGACAGGCCTCTCCCGTCTCATCCTTGGCGCTGACATTGGCCATAAGATCCGTGGTCTCACCCTTCATAACGGCGATCTGATCGGGGTGGGAGATCACGGGAGCGGTGTTGTCGTAAAACTCAATGGTAAAGCTCTCCTCCACGATCCTTCCCAAACGGCTTTTGATCTTGATCTGAACCGTGCGGGTGCAGGCACTTTGGGCCTCAAAGCCCTCGTTTTCATTCACGAGAGTACCGTTTTTCACCTCCCGGATCAGATCCATCAGCTCCACTCTCTCCCCAACGGGGAAGCGAGTGTTCTCCGACAGAACCACCACGGGCTTTTGGAACAAAAACAGAGCCAGCCCCAAAAGGATCAGGAGAAAGAGGATGGAGAGGAGCGTTTGCACTCTTTTTTTTCGGATTCTCTTTCTTCTTGCATTCATTTGTTTTTCACCATATAGTTCCAGCCGTCACGGCACATATCCTCAATGTTATACAGAGCCTTCCAGCCCAAGAGGCGCTCTGCCTTTTGGGTATCGGCCCAGCAGGAGGCAATGTCCCCCGCTCTTCTGGGAGCGATCTTATAGGGCACCTTCACCCCGCTTGCCTTCTCAAAGGCCGCAACCAATTCCAAAACGCTGGTGCCTTGGCTTGTGCCGAGGTTAATGGCTTCCACCCCTTGGTGCTCTATGGCCCATTCCAAGGCCTTCAGGTGGCCCTTAGCCAGATCCACTACGTGAATGTAATCCCGCACTCCCGTTCCGTCGGGGGTGTCGTAATCGTTGCCGAATACGGAAAGACAGGGAAGGATCCCCGCCGCCACACGGGCAATGTAGGGGAAAAGATTGTTGGGAATGCCGCTGGGATTCTCTCCGATCAGTCCCGAGGGATGAGCGCCGATGGGATTGAAATACCGAAGGAGAGCCACGCTCCACTCCTGATCGGAGGCGGCAAGGTCGGAAAGGATCTGCTCCAGCATACACTTGGTCCAGCCGTAGGGGTTGGTGCAGGAGGTGGGCATATCCTCTCGGAAGGGAGCGGTGTTGTTCATACCGTATACCGTAGCCGAGGAGGAAAAGACGATCCTTTTGCACCCGTGGGAGCGCATCACATCCAGTAAAACCAAGGTTCCGTTGATATTGTTCTCATAGTATTCCAAGGGCATCTGCACCGATTCGCCCACCGCCTTCAGTCCCGCAAAGTGGATCACGGCATCGATCCTGTGCTCGCGGAAAATGCGATCCATTTCCTCTTTCGAGCGAATATCGGCTCGGTAAAAGGCAGGGCGAGTGCCGCTAATGGCCTGAATCTGATCTAAAACACTTTCCTTGGAATTGGAGAGGTTGTCTGCGATCACCACCTCGTGACCGCTGTTTTGCAATTCAACAACGGTGTGAGATCCGATGAATCCCACGCCGCCGGTAACCAGTATTTTCATTTCGTTCTCCTTAATTGTGGAAGAGCTTTTTGGTTTGATATTCGGGATCGCAGGTCAGGTTCATCCCCAGCTTGCGGAAGGTTCCCGCATCCACCTCTGTCAAGATCACGGTGGAGTGCACCTCGCACCCTTTCAACAGGGGAAGCATATCAATGGCCTTCTTGGCATTCTCATCGTGAGCCGCCGCAATGGAAAGGGCGATCAGAACCTCGTTGGTGTGAAGTCTCGGGTTGTGGTTGCCGAGGTTTCGGATCTTCAATTCCTGTACCGGCTCAATGACCTCACGGGAGATCAGATCCACATCCTTGTGGATCCCCGCCAGCACCTTCACGGCATTCAGAATGAGAGCGGAGGAAGCCCCCAAAAGCTTTGAGGTCTTGCCCACCACGATCCGTCCGTCAGGCAATTCCAAAGCGGCGGCGGGTTGCCCCGTCTCCTCCTTTTTGGCCTGTGCGGCGGCAATGATGGTGCGATCCTCGGGAGCGATCTGCACCTGCGTCATCAAAAGCTTTAATTTGGAAATGGAGGAATCCACCGAGTGGCCCTTTCTCTTTTCGCAAAGAGCGGTGTAGTACCGTCTCAGGATCTCTTTTTTGGAGGCATCGCGGCAGGCCTGGTCGTCCACAATGCAGTCTCCCACCATATTGACCCCCATATCCGTGGGGGACTTGTAGGGGGAAGAGCCGTAGATCTTCTCAAACATGGCTCTTACCACGGGGAAGATCTCTACATCACGGTTGTAGTTGGTGGCCGCCTCGCCGTAGTGCTCCAAATGGAAGGGGTCCAGCATATTTACATCGTTCAGATCGGCCGTGGCCGCTTCATAGGCTAAATTTACGGGGTGGTTCAAGGGAAGATTCCAAATGGGGAAGGTCTCAAACTTGGCGTAGCCCGCCTTGATGTTTCTCAGGTTATCGTGGTAAAGCTGAGAGAGACAAACTGCCATTTTTCCGCTTCCGGGGCCGGGGGCCGTCACCACCACAAGGCTTTTTTCCGTCTCAATGGGATCGTTCTTGCCGTAGCCCTCGGGGCTGATCACCTTCTGAATATCCTCGGGGTAGCCCTCAATGGAATAGTGGCGGTATACACGGATCCCAAGGCTCTCCAGCTTCTCCTGAAATTTGATGGCAGAATTCTGTGCGGCAAAGCGGGTCAAAACCACGCTTCCCACATAAAGACCGCAGCCACGGAAGGCATCGATCAGGCGCAGGGTATCCTGATCATAGGTGATCCCCAGATCTCCTCTGACCTTGTTTTTTTCAATGTCGTAAGCGTTGATCACCAAAACGATCTCCGCCTCGTCCTTCAGCTGCATCAGCATACGGATCTTACTGTCCGGCTGAAAACCGGGCAGCACTCTTGCGGCGTGGAAATCGTCAAAGAGCTTTCCGCCGAATTCCAGATAGAGCTTTCCGCCGAATTTTCCGATTCTTTCCTTGATCCTCTCCGATTGGAGCTTGAGATAACGGTCGTTATCAAATCCTATGTTTTGCATCCCGTTTTGAACCTGTCCCTTTTTTATATTCGCACATAATTATAGATATTATAATATAAAAAAACCGTGATTTCAACACCAAGCGCAAAAAAAGAAAAGAAAAAATGAAGAAAAAAGAGAGCGGCTTTGTGATCGCCCCCCTTTTGCCGCAAAGAAAAAAGCAACCGATTTTTTTCGGTTGCTTTTTGGCTGGTTTTGCTTTTTACAGACCCACGCTGTCCAGAGTGGCTCTGAGCACTCTTGCACTGTTTTGCAGATCCTTGAGCTCCTGCTCTTCCAGAGGGGGATCCACCTCACGGACAATGCCCATGGGTCCCAGAACGCAGGGAAGGGAGAGGCAAACATCCTCCTTGATGCCGTAGCGGTTGTGGGCCATGGTGGAGACGGTCAGAACGGAATCGTTTCCGGAAAAGACGGATTTGGCAATGGTGGAAACACAGGTGGAAACGGCGTAGAAGGTGGCACCCTTGCGCTTGATGATCTCACCGCCCGCTTCTCTGACATCCTTTTCCACACCGCGCAGGAACACCTCGGTCTGCTCCTCGGTGTAATGCTTGATGCTGCGGCAGTATTCTTTGAAGTTCATACCGATGATACTGGTCACGCTCCAGGGGAAGGTGGAGGAATCGCCGTGCTCACCGAAGACGTAAGCGTGAATGTTCTTGGCGGAAACGGAAAGTCTTTGAGAAACCATGGAACGCAGACGGGAGGTATCCAGCATGGTTCCGCTTCCGATGATCTGGGAAGCGGGCAGACCCGAATACTTAATGAAAGCGTAGGTCAAAACGTCCACGGGGTTGCTGACCAGAACGTATACCGCATTGGGGCAGTAGGATGCGATCTTGGGAGCGATCTCACGGATCAGATCCGTATTGATGCAGGCCAAATCCAAGCGGCTCTGACCGGGCTTACGGCCGATACCGGAGGTGACGATGACCATATCCGAGCCGGCGGCATCGGAATAATCCCCTGCATAAATATTCAAGGGGGTGGAGAAGGGAGCGCCGTGAATGATATCCATGGCCTCGCCCTCGGCTTTGGCACGGTTGATATCCAGCAAAACGATCTCGGAGGCAAGGCTTGCCTGAGACAGGGTGTATGCGACTGTGGCACCTACATTGCCGCAACCGAGAATGGTGATTTTCTTGCTCATTTTGGAATTCCTTTCTGATGCAAACGCTGTGCATTTTATATTGTTAACATTCTAATGCAAATAGTTAAAAAAATCAAGCGAATAAGGGGTTTTCGGTAATGTTTATTCCAAATACGGGTATTTGGAAAAGTTATGGCACTTTTTCCCCTCTCCCACGTTTTGACAAAAAAAGAGAGGGGAGCGTGGTAAGATTTTCTTGGAGGAAATCATGGAGGAAATCATTTACATCGACCTTTATTTTGCTTGGAATTTCGTTTTGGATCTCGTTTCCCTTTTGGTGGGGCATCTTGCCTCCTCCCGTCGTCCCCATTTTTTTCGTCTTGTATTCGCCTCGGCTCTGGGGGCCTCCTTTTCGGTGGCAACGCTGTTTATCCCCCATCCCTTGCGGCTTTTTTCGGGCTGTGCGATCTTTTATCCCATGGTGCTCCTCTCCTGCGGCAGGGGCAGGGCAAGAGAGAAGCTTGTCGTGGGCTTTTTTACCTTTCTCACCGCTCTGTTTTTGGGCGGCGCCATGGAGTTTCTCACCTTTTACGTCGGAAGAGAAAAAGGGGGCGTCTCTCTGGGGATCCTTCTGGCGGCCGTCTTTTTGGCCTTGGGTGCCTGGAGCCTTTGGGGCAAGGCCTTGCGCAGAAGGCTGGATACCCTTGTGATCCCCCTGTCCATTTGTCATAAGGGAAAGCGGGAAGAGCTCTACGGCCTTGTGGATTCGGGGGCACTTCTTCGCTCTCCCGACGGGCGGGATGTGATCTTACTGAAGGCCCATGAGGCAGGGGGCCTTTTGACCCCGGAGGAATTGGATCGGATCCGATTCGGTCAGGGGGAGGGGCTTGTGTCCCTTCCCATCCGCACCGCCTCGGGAGAGGGCAATCTCTACGCCTTTCTCCCCACGGCCGTGTATTTTTATGAAAAAAAGAAAGTGAAGCAAAGCAATCAGGTTTTGGTGGCGCTGGATTTTTCCTGCGGTGCCTTCGGCGGCTGTCCCGTTTTGGTGCCTCTTTGCGCCCTGTAAGGAGTTTGTATGAAAAAAAGAAATTGGCTGTATCGTTTTTTTGTTTTGCCCCTTGTGAGGCTGTGGGATCTGTGGCGCTCCCGCAGGCTTTTTTATGAGGTCTATTATGTCAACGGGTCGGAGGAGCTCCCCCCGCCCTTGGGCGCCGAAAAGGAGAGGGAATGCATCGAGCAGATGGAGAGGGGAGAAAATGTTCTGATCTGCCGCAATCTTTTGGTGGAGCACAACCTACGGCTGGTGGTGTATCTTGCCAAAAAATTTGAAAGCTCGGGGGTGGGAATGGAGGATCTGATCTCCATTGGCACCATCGGTCTCATTAAGGGAGTCACAAGCTTTCGCTCCGAAAAAAACATCAAGCTTGCCACCTATGCCTCCAAGTGCATTGAAAATGAGATCTTAATGTTTCTGCGAAAGGCCGCCCGCACCCGTCAGGAGGTGAGTCTGGAGGAGCCCCTGAATACCGATTGGGACGGAAACGAGCTTTTGCTGTCCGATGTTTTGGGAAGCGACGGAGACGAGGTCCATCGGGAATTGGAAAAGCAGGAGGATCGGCAAATGCTCCTTTCGGCCATCGAAAAGCTTTCCGAGCGGGATCGCAGGATCATTTGCGATCGCTTCGGCCTGTGCGGCGGTCGGGAAATGACCCAAAAGGAGGTGGCAGAGAAAATGGGGATCTCTCAATCCTATATTTCCCGTTTGGAAAAAAGAATCATCGCCAAATTAAAAAAGGAGATTTTGGCGAGCACTTAAAAATCTTCAAAACCCCTTTTTTTGTTTTCCTTCTTGTGGTATACTGATACAAAATATGTCGCAAGGAGTGTATTATGGCCGTATATGACCGACTCATTCCGGATCTGATTTGCGAGAAGGTAAGCCGGATCCCCTTTGACTCCTTTTTTGCCCAAGGGGTGAAAATGGTGGTGTTTGATATTGATAATACTCTGGTGTCCTATGAGACCCCCGAGCCCTCTGCGGCGCTCATTTCCTTTTTGAAGGACTTTGAAAAAAAAGGGATCCCCGTGGCGCTGGTGTCAAACAATTCTCCCGAGCGAGTGTCACGCTTTAATGAAACGTTGGGCTTTTTTACCGTGCCCGATGCCCACAAGCCTCTGCGGCGTGCCCTTGCCCCCATTTTTGAGAACTTCGGCGTTTTGCCCGAGGAGCTTTTATTGGTGGGGGATCAGCTGTTGACGGATGTGCTCTGCGCCAAGTCCTGGGGTGCCCGTGCAGCGGTGGTATCTCCCGTGAAGAAACGGGAAAATCTGTTTTTCCGCTTCAAAAGGCTTTTGGAAAAGCCCTTTGTGGCAATTTATTACCGCCGAGAAAGGAAGAAAAAATGATCACGCTCTCCCGTTTTTCGGCCACCCTTGAAAAGGGCGAGGCCGCTCTTTTCTTTTCCCGTGTTTCCCGTTATTACCTCACAGGCATTTCTTCCTCCGACGGCATCCTTTTGGTTACTTGCGAGGGCGGCAGCCTGTATTTGGATTCCCGCTATTATGAAATGGCCACCTTAAAGCAGAAGGAGGGCCTTTTGCCGGAAGGACTTGCGGTTTTTCCCTATCGCTTCTCGCAGGAAATGAAGGTTCTGACCGATTCCGGCAGAATCACCCGTGTTTTGTTTGAGGATCGCAGTCTTACCGTGGCGGAATTGGAGTCTCTGAAAAGCCGCTTCCCCAAGGCGCAGTTTTCCCCTATGGGGCACCGTTTGGAGGAGGAGAGGGTAGTCAAGGGCCCCGAGGAGATCGGGCGCATCCGAGCCTCCCAAGCCTTGGCGGAGGAGGCTTACCGCTATATTCTTCCCCGCCTGAGTGTGGGCAGAAGCGAGCGGGAGATCGCTGCCGAGCTGGAATACTATATGAAGAAAAACGGAGCCGAGGGCCCCAGCTTTTCCACCATTTGCGTATCGGGCACCCGCTCCAGCCTGCCTCACGGCACCCCCACCGATGCAGTCTTGGAAAAAGGGGGATTCGTCACCCTTGATTTCGGCTGTATGTTGGACGGCTACGCCTCCGATATGACCCGTACCGTTTGCATCGGCAGGGCAAGCGAGGAAATGAAGAAGGTGTACGGCACCGTTCTCAAGGCACAGGAAGATGCCATTGCCGCCGTGCGGGCAAATGTTTCGGGCAAAACGGTGGACAGAGCGGCCCGAAGCGTTATTGAAACTGCGGGCTACGGCGAATATTTCGGCCACAGCACGGGCCACGGTCTGGGGCTTGAGGTTCACGAGGCTCCCTCCTTTTCTCCTTCCTTTGAGGGAAAAATCCCCGCGGGGGCCGTTTTGTCCGTGGAGCCGGGGATCTATCTGCCCGGCCGCTTCGGCGTTCGCATTGAGGATCTTGTGGTGGTGACCGAAGCGGGATGCGAAAATCTCAACCGCACGGGAAAAGAACTTTTGGAATTATAAATGTTTTTTTTCAATATATCTTGCCAAATAAGGAAAAAAGTTGTATAATAAAGCGTAATTTCATTTTAATATGATATTTTGGAGGACATTATGGCAATTACAGCAGGCGATTTCAGAAACGGCGTTACCTTTGAGATGGATGGCGCTGCCATGCAGGTTATTGAATTCCAGCATGTTAAACCCGGTAAGGGCGCAGCTTTCGTTCGTACCAAGCTCAGAAATGTGATCACCGGTTCTGTTGTGGAAAAAACCTTTAACCCTACTGAAAAATTCACTCCCGCCTTTGTGGAGAGAAAAGACATGCAGTATTCCTATGACGATGGCGATCTGTACCACTTCATGGATACCGAGACCTGGGAAGAGACCCTGGTAGGTCACGATCTGGTTGGTGACAACTTCAAGTTCGTGAAGGAGGAAATGATCTGCAAGGTTCTTTCCTTCAAGGGCAGTGTATTCGGCGTTGAGCCACCCATGTTCGTGGAGCTTGCCGTGACCCAGACCGATCCCGGCTTCAAGGGTGATACCGCTACCGGTGCATCCAAGCCCGCTACTCTGGAGACCGGCGCACAGATCAAGGTTCCCCTCTTTGTCAACGAGGGCGACGTTCTGAAGATCGATACCCGTACCGGCGAATATCTGGAAAGAGTATAATTAGGAGATAAGAAAATGACGGTTACCGAAAAGGTTGCATATCTCAAGGGCCTTATGGAAGGCTTGGATTTTCAGGCAGATACCAAGGAAGGCAAGATCATCAAGCTGATGGCTGACATTCTGGAGGATCTGGCACTGGAGATCACCGAAACGCAGGATGATGTGGACGACATCAACGAATATCTGGAAGCGATGGACGAGGATCTGACCAATGTGGAGGAAGAGATCTTCGGCGACCTTCTGGAGGATGATGACGATTGCTGCTGCTGCGAGGATTGCGAAGAAGAGGATTGCTACGAGGTAGAGTGCCCTCACTGCAAAGAGATCGTTTGCTTTGAGGAAGAGCCCGAGGGCGACAGCTTCCCCTGTCCCGCTTGCTCCAATCCCATTCCCTTAGATTAAGGACAAACGAAAGTCTCCGGCCCTGCCGGAGACTTTTTTCAGGGAAAGAGGAAAAAATGAAAAAGAACATCAACACCCTCCCGTTTTCTCAGCGGGCAAGGGATTATTTTCTGGAAGGGTACAACTGTGCCCAATCGGTTTATGCCGCCTTCGCGCCCGCCCTCGGGGTGGAAGAAAAGAAGGCTCTGATGCTGGCCTCCCCCTTTGGTGGCGGCTTTGGCAGAATGAGAGAGGTCTGCGGTGCCTTCAGCGGAATGATGCTGGTGGTGGGGGAGATCTTCGGTTATTCCGAGCTCTCTTCTCCCGAAAAAGGGGAGCTTTATCCCAGAGTGCAGGAATTGGGAAGGCTGTTTCGGGAGAGATTCGGCAACCTTCGCTGCATTGATCTGTTGGAGAATAAGGTGCCCGCAGGCGGTGCCGCCTCAGAGAGAACCGGCGAGTACTACGCCACTCGCCCCTGTGCCCGCTTTGTGGAGGGTGCGGCGGAAATTTTGGAGGACTATTTGAGACAGGAGGGGATTTTGAAATGACAAAAGCAAAAAACAAGCTCTTGGATTTGTTTTTGACCTTCATGAAGATCGGCGCCTTTACCTTCGGCGGCGGTTATGCCATGCTTTCCATTGTGGAAAATGAAATGACGAGCAAGAAAAAATGGCTCACCCATGACGAAATGATGGATATTTTCGTCATTGCCGAGTCCACTCCCGGCCCCGTTGCCATCAACACCGCTACCTTCGTGGGGTATAAGATCGGCGGCCTTTTCGGCTCCTTCTGTGCCACCTTGGGCGTGGTGCTGCCTTCCTTTGTTATCATTTTTATCATTTCCGTCTTTTTGAAAAACTTTTTGGAGATCACTTGGGTGGCCAGCGCCTTTCAGGGGATCAAGGCGGCGGTGGCTTTTCTCATTTTCGGTGCAGGCTGGAAAATGTTTCGCAAAATGAAGAAAAAGGCCTTGGAGCTCTGCATTTTCCTCGGCGCCCTTTTGGTGATGCTGGCCGTCAATTTTGATCTCTTTTATGTTTCCGCTATTGTGTTCATTCTTTGTGCCGCCGTCATCGGCCTTGTGTGCTACGGCGTTGCCAAAAAAGGGAAGGGAGGGGATGAAAAATGATCACCTGTCTTCGTCTCTTTTGGGAATTTTTCAAGGTTGGCCTGTTCACCTTCGGCGGTGGATACGGTGCCATTCCCATCATTCGGGATGCGGTTCTCTCAAACCCCTGGATGGGTGTGGATGCAGATCTGTTTTCCTACATTCTCGGCGTGGCCGAGTCCACTCCCGGCCCCATTATGATCAATTCTGCCACCTATATCGGCTCCACCACCGCAGGGATTTTGGGATCCTTCTTTGCCACCCTCGGTGTGGTGACTCCGTCCTTTGTGATCATTGTGCTCATTGCCCGTTTTCTCCGTGGCTTTATGGAGAAAAAGGCGGTTCGCAGTGCGCTGGATGCCATTAAGCCCTGCGTGGTGGGGATCATTTTGGCAACGGGCTCCTATCTTTTGCTGTCGGGCATTCTTCCCGAGGTGAACCGTGTTGTCACCGATGGCTTCGGCAGCTTTTTGCTCCCGCAGTTTAAGACCCTTCTCATCTTCGGGCTGGTATTCTTGGTTCGCAGCCTTTACAGAATCATCAAAAAGAAAACCATTTCTCCCATTTTGTCCATCGGCATCTCGGCGGTCTTGGGAATTTTGGTCTACGGGGTGTAATATGGAATTTATGCCTTGGCAAAAGGAATTGATGGAGACCCTTGTGAAAAAGGGCCTTGGTCGGGATGATATTTTTTCGGTGATGCTGGTTCTCACCAAGGAGGAAAAGGGGCAAAAAATGCTCTCCTTCCTGACTGAGCGGGAGAATGTTACCCCCGATGAGATCTTCGAGCAGGCGGGAAGGATCGCCTTTGAGGAAAATGCTTGACTTTTTTTTCATCCTTTGTTATACTGATAAAAACCGATGAACAAGAGAAGTAACCCTTCTTCGTCCTTCAAAGAGAGCCGCCCTTGGTGGAAAAGCGGTAAGGATGGGATTGGTGAATGGCCTTGTGAGGGCGATCCGAACGGGAAACCAAGTAGGTGAGACGGGTCCGACCGTTACCTCGGCAGTGTATGTCAGTACACAAGCAGTGCGCCCGTCTCGGGCGAATTTGGGTGGTACCGCGGATTTGATTCGCCCCGAACGGTTTTCCGTTCGGGGCTTTATATTTTTTTGGAGGAAAAAAGGATGGCAAGGCTTTTATGGAAGGAGCGATGGCGTCGTTCCCACGATTTTTTTGCCTAACATACCGAATCAAAGAACAAACCATTTTTTGGAGGATAGATTATGAAATTCAACGGAATTGATTTTGATACTTACTTTAATCAGTATCCCGATAAGAACGGATACTTCGGAAAATACGGCGGTGTTTACATTGATGAAAAGCTGAAAAACGCGATGGAAGAGATCACCGAGGCGTATTATTCCATTTGTCAGTCCCGCCGCTTCATTGCGGAACTCAGACGGATCCGCAAGGAGTTTCAGGGCAGACCTACCCCTGTGACCCATTTGGAGCGCCTGTCCGATTCCTTGGGCGGCAAGGTTCAGCTTTACGCCAAGCGTGAGGATCTGAACCACTCCGGTGCCCATAAGCTGAACCACTGTATGGGCGAGGCTCTCCTTGCCAAATATATGGGCAAGAAGAAGGTCATTGCCGAGACCGGCGCAGGTCAGCACGGCGTTGCCCTTGCCACCGCCGCCGCTTATTTCGGCTTGGAGTGCGATATTTATATGGGCTCCGTGGATATTAAGAAGCAGGCTCCCAATGTGGCAAGAATGAAGATCCTCGGCGCCAATGTGGTGGAGGTGACCCACGGCCTGAAGACCCTGAAGGAAGCGGTGGATGCCGCCTTTGATGCATACAGCAAGGAATATAAGGACTGCATTTACTGTATCGGTTCGGTTCTCGGCCCCCATCCCTTCCCCATGATGGTGCGCGATTTTCAGAGCGTGGTGGGCATTGAAGCAAGAGAGCAGTTTGTGGAAATGACAGGTCATCTGCCCGATGCCATTGTGGCCTGTGTGGGCGGTGGCTCCAACGCCGCAGGCCTGTTTGCAGGCTTCCTCAACGATCCCGTGGATATCTACGGCATCGAGCCCTTGGGCAGAGGCCCCAAGCTGGGGGATCACGCTGCCAGCTTAAAATACGGCACCGAGGGCATTATGCACGGCTTCAACAGCATTATGCTGAAGGATGAAAACGGCGATCCCGCTCCCGTTTACTCCGTGGCCAGCGGATTGGACTATCCCTCCTCCGGCCCCGAGCACGCCTTCTTGCAGGAGATCGGCAGAGTCAAGTACGATGTCATTGATGATGAGGAGACCGTGGATGCCTTCTTCAAGCTTTCCCGCCTTGAGGGTATCATTCCCGCCATTGAAAGCTCCCACGCCGTTGCCTACGGTATGAAGCTTGCCCAAAAGATGGAGAAGGGCTCCGTTCTTATCAACCTCTCCGGCAGAGGCGATAAGGATATGGATTATATTTTGGAAAAATACGGCATTCGCTAAAAGAAAAAATCGGCAGATCAAGATCAAGTGATCTGCCGATTTTTTTATGCATCGGGAAAAATGGTGAAGGAGAAGGAGATCTCCTTTTCCGAAAGCTGATACTTTTCTGCCAAAGCGGGGCCGCAGGCTCCCGAGCCGGTGCCCGAAACCTTGTAATCCACCCGCAGGTGGATCTTGCCGTCCCGCAGGATCTCATCCTGATGCTTTGCTTTTTGAAGTGCCTCGGCGCTGTATTCTAAAACGGAAAACTCCATACTGTCCTCCGCACGGATCCGCAAAGAGCCGATCTTCAATTCCTTGGTGCCGAAGTGGTTTCCGTGCTCCTGCGGCATGGGATAGGGCACATATTCCTCCCCTGCACGGCTTTCATACAGGCCCACGGGAGAGGCGTGGTGCATATCGCAGTAGCTTTCCAAGGGGCCGTGGCCGTAATAGGAGAAGCGGTCAAACTCCTTGGGCAAATGAAAATCAAAGCCCAAGCGAGGCAGGTAAAAGGCATCGGGGCGAACCCTGCCGTGAAGGCTGACCCGCATGGCTCCGTTTTCGTGCACTCGGTAAGATAGGGTGTATTTCAGGAAAGGGGAACGGGAAATGCCCGCCAGCGCCCCTTCGATCACAAGCTCTCCGTCCTCCAAGCGGCAATCGTAGGTCTTTTGAAAGCTCTGATCTAAATTTTCTCCTTGCCAGGTGGTGAGATTCAGCCAGTTTTCCTTGATCTTCCGCTCATTATCAAACAGAGGGCGGAAGGCAGACAGGCGAGGAGGGCAAAGGAACTGCTCCTTTCCTCTGATCACAAGGCTCTCGATCTCTCCCGTAAGGGCGGAAAAGCGGTAGGAGAAATCCTTGCCCTCGCAAAGGTAGCCCTCGCCCGTTTCTCGGAACAAGGCTTTTTCGGGGAACGCTTCCTCCGTCACGGTGCAGGGGATCGGGTGCTGGAGGGTGGCGTATACCACATCTCCCTTGGCAAGCACCAGATTCAGGTGCGCTCCCAGCTTGCACTCGATTCCCTCTGCGGGGATCGAAAGCGTGGTGCTTTCGTGGGGCGGCACGTTCAAGGTCAGATTTTCTGCCTTTCGGATCACCCCGTCCACCTCAATGTGATAATGGAAGATATACTCCGAAAGATTGGTGAAATCAAGGCGGTTGTAAAGGGTCAGGGTGCCGTTTTCATATTCGGTTCGGATGGGACGGTATGCGGCACGGATCTCAAGGGATCCCGCCTTCAGGCTCCGATCGGCAAAGACCATTCCGTCACAGCAGAAATTGCTGTCGTGGGTTCGTTCCCCTTCAAAATCTCCGCCGTATCGTTCCACGCCGTTTTGGTCCACCACGTGGTCGGCCCATTCCCAAATGCACCCGCCGCAAAGCTTGGGGTAAGAGTCAAAGAGCTCGTTGTAATCCCATACATCACCGGGACCGTTGCCCATGGCGTGGGCGTATTCGCAAAGGAACACGGGGCGGTCAATCTCGTCATTTTTTGCCGCCGCCTCCAGATCATTGAGGGACAGGTACATACGGGAATAAACATCCGAATACCAAAATTCTCCCTTGCGGCAGGCCTCCTCGCTGTGAACAAGGCGGGTGGCATCCCGCTTCTTGACCCATTCGGCCATGGCAATGTGGTTTTCCCCGAAGCCGCTTTCGTTGCTGAGAGACCAAAAAATGATGCAGGTGAAGTTTTTATTGATCTCCACCGAGCGCTGCATTCTCTCCACATATTCCTTTTTCCATTCGGGCTTCGTGCTGGGCCAATCTCCCGATTCCATATCGTAGGCATATTTGGCCCCTGCGATCCTGCGGGTGAAGCCGTGACATTCCAGATCGTTTTCCAGCACCACATAAAAGCCCATTTCATCGCAAAGGGCTAAAAATTTGGGGTGAGGCGGGTAGTGGGAGGTACGAATGCAGTTGATGTTCAATTCCTTCATTAAGGCAAGATCCCATCTCATTTGCGTTTCGGTGATGCACCAGCCGCCGAATTTCGTGCTGTCGTGGTGATTGACTCCCCTCAGGGTCACGGGGGAGCCGTTGATCAAAAGCTCCTTTTTGGGGGAGATCTCAATTTTTCTCAGCCCCGCACGGAAGGTCAGAATTTCCCCCTGACAGGTAAAGGTCAGAGTGTAGAGATAGGGAGCCTCCGCATTCCACAAAACGGGTTTTTCGGGAGAAAAGCGAAATTCTCCCTCAATTTCTTTTTGGCAAAGGACCTTCTCTCCCTCTGAAATGCACACCGTGGCGGTCTTGTCCACTCGGATGGAAAAGGCCTTGTCATCTGACAGGATCTCTACATCCTCCAAATGCCCGAAGGGTCTTTGAGTCAATGCCACGTCACGGAAAATACCGTGGTAACGGAAGGCATCCTGATCCTCCAGATAGGCCCCGCAGCACCATTTGAGCACACGGATCTGCAGGGTGTTTTCCCCTTCTTTTACAAAGCTTGTAAGATCAAACTCCGCTCTCAGGCGGCTTCCTTGGGTAAAGCCCACTTTTTTTCCGTTGACCCAAACCTCTCCCAAGGAGGAGACCCCCTCCAGAATCAGGCTGATCTGCCCCCACTTTTTCTCCAAAAGAAAGTCTCTTTCGTAAATGCCGCAGGGGTTTTCATCGGGCACAAAGGGCACGTCACAGGGGAAGGGATAATTCTGATTGGTGTAATTGGGGTTTTCATACCCGTAAAGCTCCCAGCAGGAGGGAACGGGAATGGTTTCGGAAAACGCGATCTCTTCGGGAATCTTATCATCCCGCTCAAAAAAACAAAATCTCCACGCTCCGTTTAACAGCCTGTATTCCGAAATGCCCTCGGGAATACAGTAGGAGGTGGGCGAGAGTCTGTTTTCACTTGTTTTTTCGGGATTTTCATAATAACGCATCAGGATCACCTCACAGGAATTCTATCATAGCCCATCCTCCTCCGTCAAGGCCTCTTTTTTTCTTTGCGGGGCTTGTTTTTTTCGTTTTTCCGTGTTAGAATAAGGCATCTGAAAGAAAAAAGGAGGAAAGCGGCGTGGTACTGACCTTTGACGTGGGAAATACCAATATTATGCTGGGCGGCTTCGAGTCTGACGAGATCCGCTTTGTCTCCCGTATTTCCACCTTCCCCTCCCGCACGGCAGATGAATTTGCCGTCTCCGTTTTAAGCGCCCTCTCCCTTTACGGGATCGAGCCCGAGTCTGTCAGCGGTGTCATTGTGTCCTCGGTGGTTCCTCCCCTGAATGCGGCCTTAAAATCGGCGGTGAAAATGCTCTTTGACGTAGAGTGCCTCTTTGTGGGGCCCGGTATCAAAAGCGGCATCGGAATTCAGTGTGATATGCCCTCCTCCGTAGGAGCGGATCTGATCGCAGCGGCCGTGGCCACCCACAGCATCTACGGCAGTCCCGCTTTGATCATCGATATCGGCACCGCCACCAAAATGACCGTGGTCAACGAAAAGGGCGCCTTCATCGGCACCTCCATCATCCCGGGCGTTCTCATGGGGCTTTCTGCCCTGTCCGAGAGAACGGCTCAGCTCCCCCGCATCAGCTTGGAAAAGCCCGAGAAGGTCATTGCCAAGAACACGGCCGACTGTATGCGCTCGGGAGTCCTTTTCGGCAACGCCAGTCTCCTTGACGGGATGATCGACCGCATTTGCGAGGAATTCGGCGCTCCTCTTCGGGTGTATGCCACGGGAGGAATGGCCTCGACCATTATTCCCCTTTGCAAGCACGAGATCTTTGTGGATGAATATTTGGTTCTCAAGGGGCTTCATATTTTGTACCGCAAAAACAAGGCCTGACTTTTTTTGATATGCCCCGCCTCGGCGGATCATATAAATATATGCGTTGTACCGCCTCGGCGGACGACAGCAAGGAGGATTTTTTATGCAGGCAAACACACAAAAACAGAAGATCGAAAAGCTGGCCCTTCTGGCCCTTTTCACGGCTCTGGTCGCAGTGCTTTCGTACTTCGGCGGCTTCATTAAGATCGGAGGATTGGCTTCCGTTTCTCTGACCCTGATCCCCGTGGTGCTGGGCGGCGCAATGATGGGCCCCGCCGCAGGGGCGCTCCTCGGTGCCGTTTCGGGCATTGTCTTTTTCTTCACCGCAGATGCGGCCTTTTGGTTCAGCCTCAGCGTTCCCGGCACGGTGATCACCGTTCTGGTTAAGGGAACCTTGGCGGGCCTTCTGGCAGGCTTGACCTACCGCCTTTTGGAAAAGGTCAACCGCTATTTGGCAGTGGTGGTCAGCGCCATCGTATGCCCCGTGGTGAATACGGGAATCTTTCTCGTAGGCTGTCTTTTGTTCTTCGTGGATACGGTCACCGCAGGCGCCGCCGCTGAGAGTATGAGCGTGGCAGGCTACCTGATCGTGTTCTTCGTGGGATTGAACTTTGTCTTTGAGCTTCTTGCCAACATTGTTTTAAGCCCCGCTCTTTACCGTATTTTGAATATTAAAAAGTAAAAAAAGAAAAAATGCTGAATGAAAATTCAGCATTTTTTCTTTTTATTCCTTGTAGGTCAAGGTGAGGGTACCGTCTTCATTTTCCGAAATACCCTCCTTTTGGAAGGTGACGGAGTCAATAAAGCGGAAAAATTCTTCCTTGGTGGCAAAGGGAACCACCGCCTCTTTCAGGACCCTTTTGGCCTCCCGCCCACCGTCGGAAAGGAGCGTTTCAATGACCCCCACGAGGAGCTTTGCCCCCGTAACGCAGATGTTCTCAGGATCGCTGATGATGTAATCCGAGCCGTGCTCGTTGCCCGAAGCCCCCGCAATGTTTGCCTGAATGGCGGGCATCACACAGCAAATGTTACCCATATCGCTGCAGGCCTTGCCGTGCTCCTGAGAAAGATTCATTTCCTCTTCCTTATAGTATTGGGCGGCCACCTGATGAAACAAGCGTCTTAAATTGGCATCGTTTCGCCTCGGTGCGCTTTTGAAAGCATCCTCAAATTCCACTTTGCAGCCCAAAGCCGCCGCTCCGCCTGCAAAGGCTCGGTTGATTCCCTCACTGACCTGTCTCATGGTCACGATATCTGCCGCTCTCACATACGATTCTGTAATGACCTCATCGGGAATGGCGTTCACCGCCGCCCCGCCATTGGTGATAATGGGGTGAAAGCGAACCGTATCCTGATCTCGGAAGGTCTCTCGCAGAGCGTTTGCCGCCTGAATGGCCGTGGTAGCGGCGTAGAGAGCGTTGCGTCCGCAATGAGGATTGCCTCCTGCGTGGGCACTTTTCCCTCGGAAGGTGGCTCTTTTTGAAATGGCGCCGTTGGTGCTTACGGGGCAGGCGATCTTGAATTTTTCGGAGGTGGAGGCGTGGATCATCATAGCCATATCCACTCCGTCCAAAAGCCCGCGGTATAAAAATTCGGTCTTTCCCGAATTGTAGCGGATCACACCGTCTTTTTGAAGGGAGCGGCGAAATTCCAATTCGATCCCTTCCTCCGCAGGCACGGCGCAAAGGCGCACGGAGCCGCAAAGCCCCTTTTTTTCCCCTTCGGCCTTCAGACCAATGGCAACGCCCAAAAGAGCGGCGCACTGCGCGTGGTGCCCGCAGGCGTGCACTGCACCCGTTTTGGGGTCGCATTGGGGGTGGGTT
Source organism: Eubacteriales bacterium (assembly GCA_045543495.1). Taxonomy (GTDB): domain Bacteria; phylum Bacillota; class Clostridia; order Oscillospirales; family SIG627; genus RGIG5579. The sequence continues at coordinate 71,368 of JAZQMO010000010.1, forward strand.
GCCGAGAGAAGGGAATCCAGCTCTCCGAATACGGCGATCCTCGGCCCGGGGATCCCCGTATCAAAATCGGCGTAGAAGCCGGGGATATTTCCCGCCTCCACCACCACATACCCCAAGCGCTCAAATGCCTCTTTCAGGTATTGATGGGTGCCCCATTCCCGAAAGCCCGTTTCGGGGTGTTGCCAGAGATATCGCTCCGTTTTCAGGATCGTTTCCTTGTTTTCCTCGATCTTCCGTATTCTTCCGCTTTCCTTCATTTCGTCCTCCCGCAGTGTTTTCTCCATTATAACAAATCCTTTGTCAAAAGGCAAGAAGAGCGGAAAGGCTCTTGCCATTTTTTTCATTTTGTGGTAGGATCAAGGTAAGAAAAAAGTGTGAGGTGTGCCATGAACGAAATTTTGACCCGAAGAAGCATCCGTAAGTATCTTTCCCGTGCCGTGGAGGAGGAAAAATTGGAAAGGATCCTGCAGGCGGGAAATTATGCCCCCTCCGCTCTGAACAATCAGGACCGTCAGTTCACCGTGGTGACCCGCCCCGAGGTGCTTTGTGCCCTGAACGAAGCCGTTTTGTCTCAGGCCGATGCGGCTACCGTGGAACGGATCAAGAGCCGTATGGGAGGGGATTTCTCCTTCTTTTATCACGCCCCCGTTCTCATTCTCGTCTCCCACAAGAGGGATGCCTGCTGTCCCGAGGCGGACTGTGCCTGCGCCCTGCAGAATATGTTTCTTCAGGCAAAAAAGGAGGGGCTCGGCTCCTGCTGGATCAATCAGCTGAATCCCCTTTGTGACGAAGCGGCGATCCGCTCCGTTCTCACCGAAGCGGGCGTGCCCGACTCTCACCGCATTTTCGGCTGTGCCGCCATCGGCTACGGCGAAGGGGAAGGGGAGCTTGTCCGTCCCAAGGAGTCTCGCATCGTTTATTGCAAATAAAGAAAAAGGAACCGATCGTTCGGTTCCTTTTTTGCTTATTTATTGAATAAACATAAGTCGAATGTCTTCCCTGTTATAAAGCTCGGAGGGGAAATAGAACAGGAAAAAGTTGTGCTTGGTGGCTTCCTCGCTCTCGGATTCGTTGACATACAGATCAATAAAGCCGCCGTCACGGGAAACGGAATTGCAGTAATAGGAGTGTCCGTCAAAATTCTGTCTGATCTCGATCAAAAGGATTCTGCCGCCCTTGTCGGAGAGCATAGCGGAGGCCTCCTCCTCGGTTAGCTCGGGGAACAGGGCTTTGTAGCCGGATAGCTCCTCTTGGGTCTTAATGTCCAGAATTCGGCTTTCTCCGGGCTTTGTCAATTCTCCCTCGTTCACCCTTGCGGTGAAAACGGAGATCCGATCCATGATTTCACCGTTTTCTGCGTTTTGCACGGTCTCGGTGATCTCTTGTGTTTGGGTTTCGGGCAGGGTTTTGGGTTCCTCCTTGCCGCAGGCCGCAAGCCCCGAAAGGGTGGAAAGAGCAAGGGAAAAGAAAAGGATCCTTTGGAAAAATCTTGTTTTCATCAGAGTTCCTCCTTTGTTATTAGGCTTATTTTAACACATTTTTCCCCGTGGCACAATATATATTAGAGGAAAAAATAAAAAAAGTATTGATTTTTTTTGCGGAATGTGGTAAAGTATTCCCATAGCAATAGTGAAGTATGGGAGTAGAGTGGATTTCCGCTCTACTCGCTTTGCTATGTTAGGACTTTTTTATAAGGAGAGTATCGTGGCAGAAAAAAAGGGTCGAGGCAAGATTGCCACTCGGGTGGAAGAGATCATCCGTGGGCCGGTGGAAGAGGCCGGCTACCTGCTTTGGGACGTGGATTTTTATAAGGAAGGGGCAGATTTTAATCTGCTTGTCACCATTGAATTTCCCGACCGTGAAAAGAATATTGATCTGGAGGACTGCGAAAAGGTCACCCACCTGATCAATCCCATTCTGGATGAGGCGGATCCCATTGCCGAGGGGTATTATTTGGAGGTATCCTCTGCGGGTCTGGAGCGAGAGCTTCGCCGCCCCGAGCATTTTGATTATTATATCGGAACTCCCGTTTCCCTTCGTCTCTACGCCCCTTTGGACGGAGAGAAGAGGCTTTCGGGTACCCTCCTTGCCCGCACGGCAGAGGAGACCCGCATCCTTCTTGCAGGTGGGGAAGAAAAGGTTTTGAAAAATGAAGCGGTGGCGCTCGTCACCACAATTTGTGAAAATTTGTAAGGATTCAATCGGAAAGGATCAAATCATGAACAACGAGTTTTTTGATGCACTGGAAGCGCTGGAAAGAGAAAAAGGAATTCCCAAGGAATTTATGCTGGAGAGAGTAGAGGCCGCTCTGCTCACCGGCTACAAGAAGGAGAACAACAACGAATCCAATGTTCGAGTTGCCATCGATCCCGTGAAGCGCACGGTGAAGATGTACCGTCAGATGACCGTGGTGGAAGAGGTTGCGGATCCCTTGGCGGAGATCACTCTGGAGGAGGCCCGCAAGAAATCCAAGAGGGCCAAGATCGGTGACATTCAGGAATACGAATTCAAGCCCAAGAACTTCGGCAGAATTCCCGCACAGAACGCCAAGCAGGTTATCGTGCAGGGCATCCGTGAGGCAGAAAGAGGCCGTCTCATTGAGGAATATGAGAAGAAGACCGAGGGCATCATCACCGGTACGGTTATGATCATTGAAAGACTGACGGGAAATGTGATCCTGGAGTTTGAAAACACCCAGGCAACCCTGATGAAGTCCGAGCAGCTGCCCTTCGATCGCTTCAAGGTAGGCGATCACGTGAAGGTGTATGTGTGCGAGGTGAAGAAGGAGACCCGCAATCCCATTATCGTCCTTTCCCGTAGCCACCCCAATTTCATCAAGCGCCTCTTTGAAACCGAGGTTCCCGAAATTCAGGACGGCACCGTGATCATCCACGGCATCGCAAGAGAAGCGGGCAGCCGCACCAAGGTGGCCGTTTACTCCCGTGATGAGAATGTGGATCCCATCGGTAGCTGTATCGGCTTGAAGGGAATGCGTAAGGCCAATATCCTCAAGGAGGTTCCCGGTGAAAAGATCGATCTGATCAAGTACAGCGAGGATCCCGCCGAGTTTATTGCCGCAAGCCTTTCTCCCGCCGAGGTGATCGCCGTTCACGTGAACGACGATAAGACCTGTCAGGTGGAGGTCAGCCCCGATCAGCTGTCTCTTGCCATCGGCAAGGAGGGTCAGAACGTTCGTCTGGCCGCCAAGATCACCGGCTACAAGATCGATATTAAGGCGTAACAATGACAACGAAAAAAATCCCCCTGCGCCGCTGTGCAGGGTGTAATGAGCAAAAAAGCAAAAAAGAGTTCGTCCGCGTGGTGAGAACCCCCGAGGGTCAGATCATTCTGGACGATACGGGCAAGGCAAACGGCAGGGGCGTGTATCTGTGCCCCGATGTCAAGTGCTTGCAAAAGGCCAAGAAGGCGAAGCGTTTGGAAAAAAGCCTTGATGTGGCCATCCCCGAGGAAATCTGGAAAAGCCTTGAGGAGAGGCTCGGTCAATGACCGGTGCCAAGCTCGCAGGCTCTCTCGGCCTGGCTTCCAGAGCGGGAAGGATCACCGTGGGGACCTACCTTGTTTTGGATCAGATCCGAAAGGGGAAAGCCGCTTTGGTGGTGTTCGCCGCCGATGCGGGACGGGATGCTCAAAGAAAGCTTGCAGTCCCCGCCGAGAAAAAGGGGATTCCCGTTCGGCAGTGCGCTCTTTCCAAAAAGGAGCTTGCCCAAGCGGTAGGAAAGTCGGGCGAGGCAGTTTGTGTTTCGGTCCCGCAAGAGTTTTTGAATTTAGTGTTGGCTTCGCTGTGAAGCTGTTTGGAGGGAATGTATGGCAGGAAATATGAAAATCAGTCAACTTTCAAAGGATCTTGAAATCAAATCCAAGGATCTGGTGGCACTGTTCTCTGAGCTTGGTATGACCAAGCAAACCGGCGGCACGCTGGAAAACGATGAGGTCAGCTTTGTTTTGCAAACGCTGATGGATCGTTTTGTGATCGAGAATATCAATGACTATATTGACGGAAAATATAAGGTGAAGGAGACCGCCGCCGAGATCGCAGAGCGCCAAGAGGCAGAGAGACTGGCTGCCGAGAAGGCGGCTGCGGAAAAGGCCGCCGCCGAAAAAGCTGCCGCGGAGAAGGCCGCTGCCGAAAAAGCTGCCGCCGAAAAAGCCGCTGCCGAAAAGGCTGCTGCCGAAAAGGCCGCCGCCGAGAAGGCCGCTGCGGAAAAGGCCGCCGCCGAAAAGGCTGCTGCGGAAAAAGCCGCCGCCGAAAAGGCTGCTGCGGAAAAGGCCGCCGCTGAAAAGGCTGCCGCCGAAAAGGCCGCCGCCAAAGCCAAGAGCGAGGAAGAAAAGAGAAAGCAGCAGAGAAACGATCGCTTTGCCGCCGCCCGTCCCGGTCAGGCGGAAAGAAAAGAGAAAAAGAGAGAAGACAAGGGCGACAGACGTGCTCCCTCCACGAAAGAGACCCCTGTGTTCGACGGACCCAAAACAGAATTTGTTGCCAAGAAAAAGGAGACCCTCATCATCGATACCAAGATCGTGGATGTGGATCTTTCCAAGTACGACGAAAAGAATTACGAATTCGGTAACGATGCCAACCGCCGCCGTATGACGCCTCGCCGTCCCCGCCGCGGAGAAAAGAAGAAGCGCGGCAATGAGCCCGTGGCAAGAGCCACCATTCCCACCCATATCTTCCTTCCCGAAACCATTGTGGTTTCCGATCTTGCCAAGGAGCTTCGTGTGACCACGGCAGAGGTTATGAAGAAATTGATGATGATGGGCGCTATGGCTACCGCCAACCAGAGCATCGATTTTGATACCGCCGCTTTGGTGGCCGATGAATTCGGCTCCGAGGCAGAGCCCCTGAAGGTCGTTACCATTGAAGAAAAGCTCATTGACGAGCATCAGGACGGAGAAGAAGAGCTGGAGAGCCGCAGTCCCGTTGTTGTGGTTATGGGCCACGTTGACCACGGTAAGACCTCCATTTTGGATGCCATCCGCCACGCCAAGATTGCCGCAGGCGAGGCAGGCGGTATTACCCAGCACATCGGTGCATACCGCATTGAGGTGGACGGTAAGCCCATCACCTTCCTGGATACCCCCGGCCACGCCGCCTTTACCGCTATGCGTGCCCGTGGTGCTCAGCTGACCGACGTTGCCGTTCTGGTGGTTGCCGCGGATGACGGTATTATGCCGCAGACGGTGGAGGCCATCAACCACGCCAAGGCCGCAGGCGTTTCCATCATCGTTGCCATCAACAAAATGGATAAGCCCGGTGCCAACCCCGACAGCATCAAGCAGGAATTGACCAAATACGATCTGGTTCCCGAGGAATGGGGCGGCGATGTGATCTGCGTTCCCGTTTCCGCTTTGACCAAGAAGGGAATTCCCGATCTTTTGGAAAATATCCTTTTGGTTTCCGAAATGGCTGATCTCAAGGCCAACCCCCGCCGTGAGGCCAAGGGTGCCGTCATTGAGGCAAAGCTGGATAAGGGCAGAGGCCCCGTTGCCACCGTTCTGGTGCAGAACGGTACCCTCCATGTGGGCGATGTGATCATCGCAGGAGGTGCCGTGGGCAGAGTCCGTGCCATGACCGACGATAAGGGCAGAAGCGTGAAGAGTGCAGGCCCCAGCGTTCCCGTTGAGATCCTGGGTCTGGATCAGGTTCCCGGCGCAGGAGATATCTTCAACGCCGTGAAGGATGAAAAAATGGCAAGAGAGCTTGCCGACGAAAGAAAGAATAAGCAGAAGGAAGAGGAATTCCGTGCCAATGCCAAGGTGAGCCTGGAGGACTTCTTCAGTCAGATGAGTCAGGGCGTTCAGAGCCTGAACATCATCGTCAAGGCCGACGTGCAGGGCTCCGCAGAGGCAGTAAAGGCCTCTCTGGAGAAGCTTTCCTGCGAGGAGGTCAAGGTCAAGGTCATTCACAGTGCCGTTGGCGGTATCACCGAAAACGATGTAATGCTGGCCGCCGCCTCCAATGCCATCATTGTAGGCTTTAACGTTCGTCCCGACCGTGGTGCCACCGAAAGCGCTGCCCAGAATCAGGTGGATATCCGCACCTACCGCATCATCTACGAGTGCCTGGAAGAGATCGAAAAGGCTATGAAGGGTATGCTGGCCCCCACCTTCCGAGAGAATGTTCTCGGTCAGGCAGAGGTTCGTCAGACCATTCGTGTCCCCGGTGTTGGCGTCATTGCCGGTTCCTATGTGCTGGACGGCAAGATCGCAAGAAACGCTATGATCCGTGTTCTGCGTGACTCCGTGGTGATCTTTGAGGATAAGATCTCCTCCCTGAAGAGATTCAAGGATGATGCCAAGGAAGTGGCTCAGGGGTACGAATGCGGTGTCGGGCTTGAAAAATTCAACGACATTCACGTAGGCGATATTTTGGAAGCCTACATTATGGAAGAGGTCAAGGACTGATCTCGAAAGGATACTATGAATCACAGACAGGAGAGAATCAACGATTCCGTTGCTCAAACCTTGGGTGAGATCATTCGTGATGTAAAGGATCCCAGAGTGGCAGGGGCTTTTGTTACCATTAACGCCGCCCGTGTCACCCCCGATCTGAAATTTGCCAAGGTCTATTTCGGCACCATCACGGGCGATGCCGCCGAGGTGCAAAAGGGTCTTGAGAGCGCAGCGGGCTTCATCCGTTCCTCCCTTGCCGTAAAGCTGAATTTGCGGCAGACCCCTGAAATCACCTTTATTCACGACCGCTCGGCAGAGCACGGCGCTCACATTGCCAAGGTTTTAAAGGATTTGAATGTCAATGGAACAAACGATTGATTGGAAACAAGCGATACAAATGCTCCAAGACCCGGTCTTTGACCGGGTCCTTGTGGCTTGTCACCGTTCTCCCGACGGAGACGCCTGCGGCTCTGCCCACGCCCTCAGCTATGCCCTGCGGAAAATGGGAAAAGAAGCCCGTGTGTTCTGCCCCGATCCCTTTGGGGAGGAGTTTTCTTATTTGACAAGTGAGGAGCAAAGCCTTCCCGATTTTGAGCCCGCCCACTTTATTACCGTGGATGTGGCCGCCCCCGATATGCTCTGCTCTGCTCCCTTTGCCAACCGGATCGATCTGGTGCTGGATCATCACAGAGTCAATTCCGTTTGCGGCAAGGTGAAGATCGTTCTTCCCCAATACGCCGCCTGTGCGGAGCTTGTGGCAGAATTGATCTTCGGCTTGGGACTTTCTTTGGATCCCTATCTTGCCGCCGCCCTTTATACGGGCATTGCCACCGATACGGGGTGCTTCCGCTATTCCAATGTCAGGGAGCATACCTTTTCCGTGGTGGCAAAGCTTTATGCCGCCGCCCCCGAGGGCGCCTTTTATGATATCAATAAGAAGCTGTTTGAAACCAAAAGCCGTCTGCAAATTGCGCTGGAGGGCTTTGCCGCCGCCTCGGTTCGCTTTGCTGCGGGCGGTGCGCTGGCTTATCTTGCCGTCTCCCGCCGTCAGCAGAAGGAGCTTTCCTGCACCTACAGCGATCTGGACTGCCTGATCAATGTGATCCGTCAGATCGAGGGGGTTCAGGTCTCTCTTGTAGCAAAGGAGAGGGAAGAGGGAGAATATAAGGTCTCCGTTCGCTCCGAAAAAGGCTTTGATGCCTGCGAATTTTGCGCCGCCTTTGGCGGAGGCGGGCACATGGCCGCCGCAGGCTGCACCCTTCACGGTCGTGAGGAGACCGTGATCGCCGCCCTTCTTGGGGAAGCCGAAAGGAGACTTTCTTGAAAAGCGGCGTGATCAATGTTTACAAAGAACAAAATATGACCTCCCACGATGTGGTATTTCGTTTGAGAAGGATCCTTGGCACCAAAAAGGTGGGCCACGCAGGCACACTGGACCCGGGTGCCACCGGCGTTTTGCCCGTGCTTGTGGAGCGTGCCACCAAGGCCTGCGATCTCATTCCCGAATCGGATAAGACCTATGTGGCCACCGTTCGCTTCGGCTTGGAAACCGATACGGAGGATGTGTGGGGAAACCTCTTGCGAGAGGACGAAAAGCGCCCCGAAAAGGAAGCGTTTTACCGTGCCGCCGAGTCTCTTCTCGGCCCCTCACAGCAGATCCCTCCCATGATGAGCGCCGTCAAGGTCAACGGCAAAAAGCTGTATGAATATCTGAGGGAGGGCCTTTCGGTGGAACGAAAGCCCCGTCCCATTTACGTATACGAGCTCTCCATCCTTTCCTTTTCCGAGGAGGAGGCCACGCTCCGTGCCACCGTTTCTCGGGGCACCTATATCCGCACCCTCTTAACGGATCTTTGCCGCAAGGTGGGTGTGATCGGCGCCATGAGTGCTCTGGAGCGTACCAAAAGCGGCCCCTTTTCGGTGGAGGGCGCCAAAACCCTTGGGGAATTGGAGGCCATGTCTTTTGAGGAAAGAGAACGTCTGATCCTCCCCACCGAGGCGCTGTTTGCGGACTATCCCGCCTTCCCCCTCCCCGATTTTTACGACAAACTGATCCAAAACGGCTGCAGCGTTTTGTGCGAAAAGCTTTCCTTGGATCTGCCCGTGGGCACCCGCCTTCGTCTTTTGAAGGATGGCACGTTTTTTGCCTTGGGCGAGATCCTTTCGGATGAGGAAGGAAAAAAACTGAAAAAGATCAAGGAATTTTTGTAAGAGACCACTTTGTTTGGCTCTGCCGAATAGAGCATCCCGTTTCAGGAAAAAATAGAGAAAAGATCATTTTTTTCTGAAAGGATAAGCCCTATGAAAGCAGTAATTTTAGCAGGGGGCCGAGGAGAAAGACTCCGCCCCATTACCGATACAAGACCAAAGCCTCTGGTGCCCGTTCTGGCCCGCCCCGTGATGGACTATTGCCTCTCCCTTTTGGCGCACCACGGCACCACCCACGCCTTTGTAACCACCCATTATCTGGCCTCCCAGATCCGCCATCGCTACGGCTCCTCCGCTTTCGGAATGGAGATTTCCTATGCCTGCGAGGATACCCCCTTGGGTACGGCAGGCGGCGTAAAGGCGCTGGAAAAAAGCCTTGCGGGAGAAGAGTATTTCGTGGTTATGAGCGGGGACGCTCTGTGTGATTTTGATTTGAAAAAAGCCGTCTCGTTCCATTTGGAAAAGAAGGCGGATGTGACCATTGTGCTCTCCAGCGTAAAAACCCCGCTGGAATACGGTGTGGTCTTGTCGGATACCTTTGAAAGAATCTTTGCCTTTTCGGAAAAGCCCGATTGGTCTGAGGCCTTTTCCGATCAGGTGAATACGGGTGTGTATATTCTGTCACCCAAAATACTGTCGCAGATCCCCGAGGGAAAGGAATTTGATTTCTCCCGAGACCTGTTTCCCCTCCTTTTGAAACAGGGCTACTCGCTGTTTGGCTATAAGGATTCGGGCTACTGGTGCGACATTGGGCATTTGCCCACCCTTTACCGCTGCAATATGGACCTGTTGCAGGGTAAGATCAAGACCTATCTGGAGCCTGTCGGCAAGAGAAAAATCGGAGCCGACGGCAAAGGATACTGCTTTGTTTCCGACGGTGCCGTGGTGGAAGAGGGCGCCGTTGTTCGGTCGGGAAGCATCCTGTCTCCCGGTGCGCACCTTGCTTCAGGCGCTCGGGTGGATGCCTCTCTTGTACTGGAAAAAGTTAAATTGGAAAAGGGAGCCGAAGCCCGTCAGAGCGTTTTGTGTGAGGAAACGATGCTGCGGGAAAACGCCATTGCGCTTCCGGGAAGCGTTTTGGGCGCAGGCACGACCGTAATGCCCTCGGGGACTGCGGGAAGCGCCAAAAAATACCCCCCTTATTCCGTCATCTCGCCCCGACCCGCCTTTCGGGAGGAAAGCCTTTCCTTCACGGAAAAAGGGATCCTTTGGGGGAAGGAAAACGGCCTGGATCGGTCACGGGTACCCGCCTTGGGAACTGCTTTTGCCCGTGCCTTTCAAAAGGATGTTTTGGTTTTCTGGGATGAAAAAGAAGCGGAAAGCGCTGTTTTTTCCGCTCTCACTGCCGCAGGGGTCGTGCAAGGCGGCAAAAACGCCGTTTTGGCAGGGGAGGGCAGCACAGAGGTTGCCTCCTATGCGGCGTCTCTTCTTTGCCTGCCTGCCGTATTCGTTACGGCAGAGGGCTCCCGTGCTCGGATCTTCGGCTTTGAGGAGGACGGCCTGCCCTTGGTGCGGAAGGATACCCTTCGTCTGTCCCGTCATTTTGCCCTTCCCTCGGGGAAGGAGACGGGAAGACTCCTGATGCAGCCCGCCTTGGGGGAGAAGTATATCCACGCCCTTGCCGAAACCATCGGGGAAAATGCCCCCATGAGCCTTGCCCTGTCAGGCTCGGGTGCATCCTATTTTCGCAAAGCTGCCATACTTTCCGGCTTTCGTGCATACAATCATACCAGAAAGGAAGGCATCAGCTTTGAAATGTTCCCCTCCCGAATCAAATTCTTTTTGGGTCGGGATAAGATCGCCGATACGGAAAATCTGCGGCTCTATGTGATTTCCCGTCAGCTTGCCTCAGGAAAGAAGGACTTTGTCCTTCCCGATTCCTGTCCCGCCTATTTTACCGATTATATTAAGGAAAAAGGCGGAAAATCTCAGCGCTTCTCTATGGATCAGACCTGCCGAGAGGAGCGGGAAAAGCGCCGCCTTGCCCAAAAGGAGCGCTGGCTGTACGATCTCAATTTCCTTGCCGCCAAGGTCCTCTTTCTCATTAAGGGAAGACCCGAGGAGGAAATACGGGAAGAATTTGCCGCCCTCCCGAGGCTCTATATTTCACAGCTGGAGTATCATCCCGCAGAGGAAAATAAGGCAAAGCTCATCGGCCTATATCATTTACAGGACAACAAAGAAAAGAAAGCCCGCATCCATCCGGGATTTCACGGAATACGAATCATCTCCGAGGCACTCAGCTTTGAAGCAGCCCTGGAGAATGTAATGGAATGTAGAGGAAATTTAAATGAAATTGAAAAAACAATCAGGGGAAGCTAAAGTGCTTCCCGTACATAACGACAAACCAAAGAAAAAAAGCACCGGCCTTTTCCGAGGCAAAAAGCGAAATGAAAAAAGCCCCAAGGAAAAAAGCCCCAAAAAGGAAAAGCTGACGGTGGAACAGGAGATCCTTCGCATGAGAGAAGCGGAACGGAAGAAGCGTGAGAAAAACGCATCCAAATCCAAAAACGGACTCCCCCGAGAGAAAAAAGCAGTCTTGAAAGGGGAAATGGAGAAGGAACTGAAAAAAGAAAAGAAAACGGGAACGCAAAAGAGAGCTCCCGAGAAAAAGAAAAGAAATCCCGCTCCCCCCGCAAATAAAAGCACCCGCAAGCCCGAGAAAAACGGCAAGGTTCGCATCATTCCCTTGGGCGGCCTCGGGGAGATCGGCAAGAATATGACCGTGGTGGAGACCGATGAGGATATGATCGTCATCGACTGCGGAATGGGCTTCCCCGATGACGGAATGCCCGGCATCGACCTTGTCATTCCCGACACCACCTATCTGGAGGAAAATATTCACAAGCTCCGTGGCATCTTCCTGACCCACGGGCACGAGGATCACATCGGCGCCATTCCCTATGTCCTCCGCAAGGTCAATGTGCCCCTCTATGGCACGAAATTGACTCTGGGCATTGTGGAAAACAAGCTGGTGGAGTTCGGCTTGGAGAAAACCTGTCAGCTTCACGTCTGCCACCCCGGTGAAACCGTCCGTGCAGGAGCGTTTGATGTGGAACTGATCTCGGTGAACCACTCCATTGCCGATGCCGTGGCCTTTGCCATTCATTCCCCCGTGGGCAATTTGGTCTTCACAGGGGATTTCAAGATCGATTCCACCCCCATCGCAGGGGAAATGACCGATCTGACCCGCTTCGGTGAATTGGGCAGGGAAGGAGTCACCGCCCTCTTTTGTGATTCCACCAACTGCGAGCGCCCCGGTTTTACCCCCAGTGAGCGCACCGTTGGCACCAGCTTGGAGCAGATCTTCCACGAAAACCACAAGCGTGTTATCGTGGCCACCTTCTCCTCCAATATCCACCGTGTTCAGCAGATCATTGATGCCAGCGTGAAGCATCACAGAGCCGTTTGCATCTTAGGCAGAAGTATGATAAACATTGTCAACACCGCCTCCAAGCTGGGCTATATGTCCATTCCGAACGGCACCATCATTGAGCCGGAGGAGCTGCGAAAGTTCGCCCCCCGCAATGTGACCCTCATTACCACAGGCAGTCAGGGTGAGGCCATGAGTGCCTTGTCCCGTATGGCCTTCGGCACCCATTCTCAGGTGAAAATTTCCCCCGAGGATATGGTGGTGATTTCCGCCCATCCCATCCCCGGCAACGAAAAGACCATCGGCAATATCATCAATGAATTGATGAAAAAGCAGGTAGAGGTGGTCTATGACCGCATTGCCGAGGTGCACGTTTCGGGTCACGCCTGTCAGGAGGAGATCAAAATGATCTTCGCCCTCACAAGGCCCCGCTTCTTTATGCCCGTTCACGGGGAATATAAGCACTTGGCCCGCAATTCTGCCTTGGCGCAGTATGCGGGAATTCCCAAGGAAAATGTTTTCATTTCCGATGTGGGCCGCATATTGGAGATCAGCGAGGGCGGGGAAAAGGCCCGTCTCACAGGCTCCGTTCCCGCAGGCGTTCTCTTGGTGGACGGCCTCGGGGTAGGGGATGTGGGAAGTGTAGTGCTTCGGGATCGCAAGCTCCTTTCGGAGGACGGCATCATCACCGTGGTGGCCGCTGTGGAGTCCTACGGCAAGTTCCTTGTGGGGGATGTGGAGATCGTCACCCGCGGCTTTGTCTATGTCCGTGAAAACGAGGAGCTTATGGAAGAGATCCGCACCGTTGCCCGCCGAGTTTTGGAAAATTCCCTTTCCGCAGGGCTGGATCTTGCCGCCGTCAAGACCCGCACCAAGGACGAGATCGCCAAATTCCTCTTCGGCAGAACCCACCGCAGACCTATGGTTCTCCCCGTCATCATCGAAACCTGATCTGCGATATAATGAAATATAGGTAGGCTTTCCCTCGGGAAAGCCTATTTGTTATATTCCCATATATTCACACCTTTTTTGAAAAAAAGGTGGCCAAAAAACTTTCAGGGAAAGGAAAAGAACAAAATCTACAGAAATTTCCTTTGCGAAAAAGACACCTTTGCTCGGGCCGTCGGGGGGAGCGATGGGAGCGCCGCTCACAGGGAAAGCCTCTTGTAGTGGAAATTTGAATTTTGCAATCAAAAATTTGCTTTGCAAAAAAGACAATTCCCCTCGGGCCGGCGGGGACGTCGGCCCCTACATATTAAGTCGGGTCGTAGCCATGTCCTACTGTGTGCCAAGGAGGTGAAAAATGATGTTGTCTTCCTAAGACCGCTTGGCCTCCGACTTCGTAGGGGCCGACGTCCTCGACGGCCCGAGGAGAATTGTCTTTTTTGCAAAGCAAATTTTTGATTGCAAAATTCAAATTTCCACTACAAGAGGCTCTCCCTGTGAGCGGCGCTCCCATC
>JAZQMO010000011.1:0-2712 GCA_045543495.1 Eubacteriales bacterium
TTCGCCCTCTTGGTAGAAGGCCCAATCCTCGCCGATCTGTACCCAACCGTCGTAAATGGGTCTTACCTCTCCGCAGTTGTTACAGGTAGCATCCTGCCAGTTGTCATAAGCGTGGTCATTGGCTTCACGAACAGCTCCGCAAACGTTGCAATCCTTGTCGCAGCCGTTGTCATACTGATGATCGTTTACCTCACGGATCTCGCCGCAAACATTGCAGTCCTTATCACATCCGTTGTCATACTGATGATCCTCTGCTTGACGGATCTCGCCGCACTTATTACAGGTGATGTCGCAGGCGTTGTCATAAGCGTGACCCGCCACTTGTCGGATCTGGCCGCAGATGTTACAGGTAGTATCACAAACGTGATCGTACTTGTGTCCCTCCACCTCGCGGATCTGGCCGCAATTGTTACAGGTGGTATCGCAAGCATTGTCGTAAGCGTGAGGCTCTACCTGACGGATAGCACCGCACTTATTACAGGTGGTGTCGCAGGCGTTATCGTATGTGTGAGAGAAATCGTCGGAGGATAAGCAAGCGTTGAAATGCTTTTCGGCACCGGTCAAGGCTTCGTTTCCGCTTCCGACGCTTTCGAAGGCTTCGGCTTCAAAATAAACCTTTTCGATCCCGCTGCAGCCTGCAAAAGCGCTTTCCCCAATGGTGGTAATGCTCTCGGGAATGATCACGGTTTTGAACTGTACCTGATTGAGGAAGGAGAATTTGGAAATCTCATTCTTTCCGTCAGCAAAACGCAGAACCTCGGGTGCCTCGTTCTCTTGTGAAACGAGAGTGCCGTATTGCAAGGGATTGGCGGCGGCATTGGCAAACTGAATCCCACCCCAAAGAGAGAAATTGGGGGAATTGACCGTTTTCACAGCCGTGCAGCCCGCGAAGGCATCCTCTCCCACAACGGCCAGTTGTGAGCTGATGGTAACGGTGCGAAGCTGCGTGCAGCCCTTGAAGGCTTCTTTTCCGATGGTGTGTACACTGTTGGGAAGCGTGAGGGAGGTGATCTCCGTACAGTTTTCAAATACCCCTTCTCCAATGATGACAACAGGGTATCCACCCAAAACGGCGGGGATGGAAACAGCCCCACTGAGGGTGGCCAAAAGAGCGGTGATGGTGGTCTTTCCATCATCAACCGTATATTGAAAATTCTTGTTGGTTGGGTTCAAAGGGACCGGAGGAAGCTCAATTCCTCCTGCCGATGCAGAAATACAAAGGGGAAGGATCAGAACCAAAGCGCAGAATACACTCAGGAATCTTTGCATAGCTTTTCTCATGTTATTCTCCTTTTGTTGTGCAAGGTTTGCACATTTTTACTCCTTAATTATATCATATCCTTTTCATTCTGTCTACTTTTTCAAAAAAATTCTCTTTTCCGATTATTTCCTTACAAGCGATCCTCAAAAAGAATCAGAAATAATCCCTGTAGCCCTTTTCTTTTAACACCCAAAAAGTTTCTTTGCCACCTTTCTTTTCAAAGAAAGTACGGGGGGATTGAAAAGAAGCAGCCGAAGCGAGACAAAAGGCTCTCCTTTTCTTTTAACACTCCAAAAAGTTTCTTTGCCTACTTTCTTTTCAAAGAAAGTAGGGGTTAAAACAAATAGGCTTTCCCGAAGGAAAGCCTACCACTTCTCTTCTCTCTTCACTCAAAAAAGGCACTCCCGAAGGAGTGCCTTTTTTGTCTTATGCGATCCAAACGCCGTTTGCATCAAAGGTGTAATTTGCGCCGCCGATGTTCACGGTGTCGTTTTCTACTCGGAAGCCTTCGGCATTCAGATAATACCAATCAGAGCCGATCAGAACCCAAGCGCTCTTTGTCTGACTGCCGTTGGCGTCAAGATATACCCAGCCGTTTTCGTGCTCTTTGAAGGTATTTGTCAGGCAGTAGCCCGCCTCTCCGATATAGCACAGACCCTGAGAGTCGGTATGCCAAGTGTCGGCGAGCATATAGCCGTCCTCGCCTACATAGCACCAGCCCTGGGAGTCAAGCTGCCAAGCGTTGCAAAGAACATGGCCGTTTCCGTCTACATATCTCCAGCCGATTCCATCGTCGATCCAAGCGCTTGTTACAAGATAACCGTCACCATTCACACGGCAGAGACCTGCGCTGTCGGGAATCCAAGCGTTTCTTACCATATAGCCGTCCTCGCCCAAATAGCACCAGCCTGCGGAATCGTTCATCCACTGATTGGTGAGAGCAAAGCCGTCGGCGCCGAGATAAAGCCAATCGGGATCATCCTGCATCCAAGTGTTCTTCACCTGAGTGCCGTTGCCGTCCAGATACAGCTTCTTGCCTTCGTACTCTTTCCAGGTATTCACCTCGCAGTAGCCTGCTTCCCCGATGTAGCACAGACCCTGAGAATCATAGTGCCAAGTGTCGGCGAGCATATAGCCATCCTCGCCCACATAGCACCAGCCCTGGGAGTCAAGCTGCCAAGCGTTACAAAGAACATAGCCTTTTGCATCCACATATCTCCACTGGATTCCATCGTGGATCCAGGAGTTGTAGACCATATATCCGCTGCCGTCCACTCGGCAGAGGCCCTGAGAGTCGGGGATCCAAGCGTTCTTCATCATTAGGCCGTCTTCACCAAGGTAGCACCAGCCTGCGGAATCTGCCATCGACTGATCTTTCAGCATTTCGCCCTCTTGGTAGAAGGCCCAATCCTCGCCGAACTGTACCCAACCGTCGTAAATGGGTCTTACCT
>JAZQMO010000012.1:0-6304 GCA_045543495.1 Eubacteriales bacterium
AATAGGAATTTGCCTTGTATTATTTTTTGCTCTGTAAAACGGGAGGACACAGTCCTCCCCTACGAATTTGTGATATTACTTTATCGAGCATACAGAAATTATCGATGCAAAAACGATGGTTTTATTAAAATTGGTTAGAGATAAAGAGGTGAATTTTTTTGAAATATGTAGGGGCCGACGTCCTCGACGGCCCGAGGGAAATAGTCTTTTTTGCAAAGCAAATTTTTGATTGCAAAATTCAAATTTCCACTACAAGAGGCTCTCCCTGTGAGCGGTGCTCCCATCGCTCCCCTCGACGGCCCGAGGAAGGTTGTGGTTTTTGCAAAATAAATACCTGTTGTATTCTTTTTTCTTCCCTTACTTAAAAGTTTCTTTGCTACTTTCTTTTCAAAGAAAGTAGGGTTAAAAACAAAATAGGCTTTCCCGAAGGAAAGCCTACCTTTTCTCTTCTCTTTTCACTCTTCGCTCTTCACTAAAAAAAGCACTCCCGAAGGAGTGCTTTTTGTTGTTGCATTGATTAGATCTCTGCGAAATACTTGATGGTACGAACCATCTGGCTGGTGTAGGAGTTCTCGTTGTCATACCAAGAAACAACCTGTACCTGATAGGTGTCATCATCGATCTTAGCAACCATGGTCTGGGTAGCGTCGAAGATGGAACCTGCGGTAGCACCAACGATATCGGAGGAAACGATCTCGTCCTCATTGTACTCGAAGGACTCGGTCTCAGCAGCCTTCATAGCAGCGTTGATGCCTTCCTTGGTGATATCCTTGCCCTTTACAACGGCAATCAGAATGGTGGTAGAGCCGGTGGGGGTGGGGATTCTCTGAGCGGCGCCGATGAGCTTGCCGTTCAGCTCGGGGATTACAAGACCGATTGCCTTTGCAGCACCGGTGGAGTTGGGAACGATGTTCACAGCGCCTGCACGAGCTCTGCGGAAGTCACCCTTTCTGTGGGGACCGTCCAGAATCATCTGGTCGCCGGTGTAAGCGTGAACAGTGGTCATGATACCGCTCTGAATGGGAGCGAAATCATTGAGAGCCTTAGCCATGGGAGCCAGGCAGTTGGTGGTGCAGGAAGCAGCGGAAATAACGGTGTCATCCTTGGTGAGAATGTTGTGGTTTACATTGTAAACAACGGTGGGCAGGTCATTTCCTGCGGGAGCGGAGATAACGACCTTCTTTGCGCCGGCGGTGATGTGAGCGCTTGCCTTCTCCTTGGAGGTGTAGAAGCCGGTGCACTCCAAAACAACGTCAACACCGATCTGGCCCCAGGGCAGATTGGCAGCGTCCTTCTCGCAGTAGATGGTGATTTCCTTTCCGTCTACGATGATGGAGTTCTCGGTAGCCTCTACCTTCTTGTTGTAGCGACCCTGAGCGGAGTCATACTTGAGAAGATGAGCGAGCATTTTGGGGTTGGTCAGGTCGTTGATGGCAACAACTTCGTAGCCTTCTGCAGCGAACATCTGGCGGAAAGCAAGACGGCCGATACGACCGAAACCGTTAATGGCAACTTTTACAGACATTTTGGTATCTCCTTTATATAAAATTTAATTTTTTACCAAACATAAGTATAGTATATTTTTTCCAAGAATACAAGAAAAACTAAAAATTTTTTCAATTTTGTTACATTTGAAAGAATTTCAAGGCATTTTCACGGGTAATTTGTATCATTTCATCAGTGGTGACCCCGTGCAGCTCGGCCAAACGGGCGGCGGTAGCGTATGCGTAATCGGAATGATTGCGCTTTCCCCGATAGGGCACGGGCGCAAGATAGGGGGCATCCGTCTCCAGAAGGAGCCTGTCAAGGGGCACGGCCTTGGCTGCCTCGGGTACAACGGCGGCGTTCTTGAAGGTCACCGTTCCCGAAAAGGAAATATACCAGCCCAGTTTCACATATTGCTTTGCCATTTCGGGGGAGGAGGAGAAGGAGTGCATCACACCCTTCACATCCCGAAAGGAGCGAACGATATCAAATACATCTCCGTGGGCATCCCGATCGTGAATACAAACGGGGTAGCCCGTCTCCCTTGCCAATTCCATCAGGCGGCAGAAAACATCCTTCTGCACCTGACGGGGAGCGTTTTCGTACTTATAATCCAGCCCGATCTCCCCAATGGCAACGGCGTTGGGATGGGCGAGCATCTCCTTTAAGGCGGGGATGCTTTTTTCATCGAAGCTGTGAGCATCCTGCGGGTGGATGCCGACGGCGGCGTAGAAAATGGGGTACTGCTCTGCCAAGTCCAGACACAGGCGGCTGGTGGGAATATCGCAGCCGATGTTCACCACCGTCTCCACCCCAACGGGGCAGATCTCGCTCTTCTGCATCATCTTTTCCACAAGAAGCGGCAGATCCCCTGCAAAGCGGGGGTCGTCGTAGTGGGCGTGGGAATCAAAGAGCCCCATCAGCCGATCCTTGCTCCTGCGGGAGTCTCGGGATCCAGCGTCAGAACCCGAAGAACACCCTCTGCCTCGCTGGACAGGAGCATCCCGTGGGATTCCAGACCCATCATCTTGCGGGGAAGAAGATTCTTCACCAAAACCAAATTCTTGCCGATCAGCTCCTCGGGCTTATAGTATTTGGCAATGCCCGAAAGCACCTGTCTCTCCTCGGTTCCGATGTCGAGGCGGAATTTCAGGAGCTTTTCGCTCTTTTCCACCCTTTCACATTCCAGTACCTTGGCGCAGCACAGCTCGATCTTGCAGAAATCGTCAAAGCTACAGGGGCCTGCCTCGGGGATGGCCTTGGCGGCGGCCTTTTTGGCCTCCTTCTCAGCCTTCTTTTTGGCTTTTTCCTTTTCCTCCTCGGCCTTCAGGAAGGCTTCCTTGTCAATGCGGGCAAAGAGGGGAGCGGTATTTTCCACGGTAAAGCTTGCCTCGGCGCCGAAGGGGGCCTTCACCTCGGCCCAATCGTGGCCTGTCTCGGTACCGAGAAGGGCAATGATCCTGTCTGCCGTTTCGGGCATATAGGGATAGAGCATCAGACCGATGCGGCGAATGGCCTCCAACAGGTTATACAGAACCTCCTCCAGACGGGCCTTGTTCGCCTCGTCCTTGGCCAGCGCCCAGGGCATGGTTTCGTCAATATACTTGTTGCAGCGCTTGGCAAAGTCCATCACGGCGTTGATCCCGTCGCCGATGTGAAGGCTTTCCACGCTCTCGTCGATCTTCTCTGCGGTCTTTTCTCCACAGGCAATGAGATCAAGATCAACGGCATCGGAAAATTCGGCAGGGCGATTGACCTTGCCGCCGAAATACTTCACCGCCATGGCCACGCTTCTGCTGACCAGATTGCCAAGGGTGTTGGCAAGGTCGGCATTGAATTTTTCAATGAGGGATTCGTGGGTAATGGAGCCGTCCTGGGCAAAGGGGATCTCGGAAAGGAGGTAGTAGCGCACCGCATCCACCCCGAAGATCTCGGCCAATTCATCGGCATAGAGCACATTGCCCTTGGATTTGCTCATTTTGTCCTCGCCCACCAGCACCCAAGGGTGACCCAGCACTCGCTTGGGAAGGGGAAGATCCAGCGCCATCAGGAGAATGGGCCAGTAGATGGTGTGGAAACGGACGATATCCTTTCCGATCACGTGGAGATCCGCAGGCCAGTATTTGCCGAAATTCTCCCCGCTGCCGTCGGGATCGTAGCCCAGAGCGGTGATGTAGTTGGAGAGGGCATCGATCCACACGTAGATCACGTGCTTGGGATCGTCCTTCACCTTCACGCCCCAAGAGAAGGTGGAGCGGGAAACGCACAGATCGGCAAGGCCGGGCTTAATGAAATTGTTGATCATTTCCGCCTTGCGGGAGAGGGGTGCGAAAAAGTCGGGGTTTTCCTCATAGTACTGCACCAAGCGGTCGGCGTATTTGGAGAGGCGCAGAAAATAGGCCTCCTCCTTGGCGTCCACACAGGGTCTGCCGCAGTCGGGGCAGAGGCCGCCCTCCTTCAGCTGGGAGGCGGTGAAGAAGGATTCGCAGGGCACGCAGTATTTGCCCTCGTACTCTCCTTTATAAATATCGCCTTTTTCCAGAAGGCGGGAAAAGATCTTTTCCACAGCCTTTTCGTGGTGGGCATCGGTGGTGCGGATGAAATGGTCGTAGGAAATATTCATGCAGTCCCACACACCCTTGATCTGAGCGGCGATCTTATCCACATATTCCTTGGGAGCGCAACCCTCGGCCTTGGCCAATTCCTCGATCTTCTGACCGTGCTCGTCGGAGCCGGTGAGGTAGAACACATCAAAGCCGTTCATTCGCTTGTAGCGGGCAATGGCATCGGCCAAAACGGGGTCGTACACATTGCCGATGTGGGGCTTGCGGGAGGTGTAGGCAATGGCGGTGGTAATGTAATACTTCTGTTTTTCCATAGGGGTTCCTCTTCTTTCCGAAAAGGGCAAATGAGACCCTTTTCCTATCATCCTTACTATTATATACCAATCGGGGGCTTATTTCAAGTCTTGAATCTCTTTTTTCTTGACGGAGAAAAAAGAAAAGGGGAAGCGTGCTTCCCCTTTTCTTTTCATCAAAAACACTTATGCCTTTTCCACTTCTTCCAATGCGGCACGAACGGCGGCAATGACAAAGGCGGAAAAATTGCAATCCTTTCCCTGAATGGACTTTTCCACTCGCTCGATTATGTCGTTGGGAAAGCGAATGGTTTTGTTGGTGGTGGGGGGAATGGAAGGAATTTTGAAATTTCCCATAAGATACCTCGCAATACATTTGTCTTGCTAATATTCTACGGGAAAGGTTGATGAAAATATGCATTGCATTTGCAATGCATATTTGAAAGAAATTTCAGCATCGCCCAAGAAAAGGGGCTTCTTTTTTCTTGACGGAGCAAAAAAAGGGTGGTATCATAGAAAAAAACCTTTGAGGAGTTCGTATGCGAGATTATCGGTTGGAAACGGAAGAAAGAGCGGCCTTTATTCGCTCTCTGTTGGAAAAAAGCGGTGCCAAGGGAATTGTATTTGGAAATTCCGGCGGCAAGGATTGCGCTTTGGTGGGAATTTTGAGTAAATTGGCTTGTGATAATACCGTCAGTGTAATGATGCCCTGCGGCTCCTCGGTGAATTTCGGCTCGGATCTGCAGGATGCCACCGCCCTGTGCGAGAAATTCGGCATTGAAAACCGTACCGTGGATCTGACTGCGGTAAAGCAGGCTGAGGTGGAGGCGCTGGAGAAGGCGGCGACCCTGAATTCTCAGGCTCTCACCAACATTGCCCCCCGTCTGCGTATGACCACCCTTTACGCCATCGGAGCGGCCGAGGGGAGGCTGGTTGCGGGAACGGGCAACCGAAGCGAGCGCTTTATGGGTTATTTTACCAAGTGGGGGGACGGCGGCTTTGATTTCAACCCCATTACGGATCTGACCGTGGGCGAGGTATACGATTTTCTGCGGTATCTCGGTGCCCCCGAAAACATCATTGCCAAGGCGCCCTCCGCAGGTCTTTTTGAGGGGCAGACCGATGAAAAGGAAATGGGTGTGACCTACCGTGCCATTGATGAGTATATTCTCACAGGCCGTGCCACCGATGAGGACCGTGCCATTATGGACCGCTACCACGCCCGCGCCCTCCACAAATTGGAGCCCGTGCCCACCTTTGAGGCGTACAAGAAAAGTGAAAAGTGAAAAGTGAAGAGAAAAGGTAGGCTTTCCTGCGGGAAAGCCTATTTTTTGTTGTTGTCTTGGAGGGACTTTTTCAAAAGTCCCTCCAAACCTCCCCAAAACTTTTGGGGTTTGGGAAAGAACAAACAGGGCAACAGGAATTTATTTGGTGTTGATCTTTTGGTTTGTAAAGCGGGGATTTTGTATTTTGCGTATAGAAATCTATTTTGCAAAAAAGAGAATTTTGCTCGGGCCGTCGGGGACGTCGGCCCCTACCTATCGGTGCGAATTTCAAATTTTGGCAAACAGGGATTTATTTGGTGTTGATTATTTGCTTTGTTTTGCGGGCTGTGGAGGACGTCAGCCCCTACGGGTTGGTGGAGAAATTGTGTTTTGCGCAAAGAAATTTATGTTGCAAAAATAATGGATTTTTCAAGGTTGGTTTGAAAGATGAGGAGAAAATTTTATGAAATTTGTAGGGGCCGACGTCCTCGACGGCCCGCAAGCCGTGATCTTTGCCGCCTTCGGTTCGGGGTACGAATTTGTCTTACATTTGTAGGGACCGTCGGCCCCTACGGGTTGGCGGGAATTTTGAATTTTGCAAATAGGAATTTGCCTTGTACTATTTTTTGCTCTGTAAAACGGGAGGACACAGTCCTCCCCTACGAATTTGTGATATTACTTTACCGAGCATACAGAA
>JAZQMO010000013.1:0-57543 GCA_045543495.1 Eubacteriales bacterium
ACAGAAAAACACCCAAGCGGCGGGGCCGCTTGGGTGTTTTTCTGTTTTGTATTGTCCTTAGAACAAAGGCACTTCCACTCCAACCTCGGGAGCGGTTCCCTTGCCGGGAGTCACAATCGAAATGAGAAGGGTCTCTTCCGTTTCGAACTCTACCTTTTCCATCAAAGGTGCTTCATATACTTTCTTCATTATTCTTCACCTCCGATTAAGCTGCAGTCTTGTAGTTGTGAACGGCAAGAACCAAAGCAACCACAGACTGAACATTTCTTTGCACGTCTACCTTTTCAGACAAATCCAAAGCCGCCATTGCTGTTGCAATCTTAGAAACCGAGGTTTCCAAAACCGTCACACAAGCCGTTTCGTTCGCATCATAAACCTGAATGGAAAGCTTGGTGTTGTACTTTTCTGCGTGCACAAAGAGATCCAGATAAGCTTCCGTCTCGGCTTCGTTCGTGCTGATCACGTATGTGCCGGAAGGAATTTCAATTCCGTTTACTTCAACCTTCGTAATTGCCTTCAAAGCAGCAACGTTCGACGTCTTAAGACGAATTCCGATGGTGTCGCCCATAAGGAGTGTCATCGACTTAAAGTTCACTGCACCTGCTCCGTTCTCGGGAACTGCACACTCAGGAACAAGGGCTCCCAAAGCAGCCTTAGCATCCTCAGTAAAATATTTGAGTTCGCCCAAGTTGTTTGCCGCAACGCCGTAGTCATACAGAGCCTTGAACAGAGCTTTTTGTTCTGCCGTTGCTCCATCCATTTCAGCACCTGCTTCGGCAATATCACAAATGGACATGCTTACTACTTTGACACCGCCAAATTGATATTCAATGGGCAGATCAAACTCTTTTGCGCCTCTTCCTTGGAGAGTTGTATAAAGCAGATTGCTATCGTCGGGATCCACTTCAAATGCACCCGCTGTTTCTGTGTCAAAGGTAATTGCCATTTGATAGCTTTCACCCAACAAAGAAACATACTCATCTGCCAAAGCATTGCTCATGGTCAGCTTAACCTCAACTCTATCGGTCAAGATCAAGGTGGCCGAAACAGGCAGATACCAACCTCTTACCTGATAGCCGTTGGTCTCGTTATCAATGATAATAGGCTGATTTCCTTCTACTACAAAAGTGATATTAGCAGTGCTTCCGGCAGGAGCGGTTACATAAACCTTGTCAAAAGCACCAATGGAATCAGTCTTTGTAACAGTAACATTTTCTCCGACGGTATCGGCATTGATCTGACCGCCTTCCAAAATGGATACATTGCCATTCAAGGCCACGCTATCGCCATCTACAACGCCCTTGAAGGTGCCGCCGGTGATGGTAAGGGTCTGAGTGTTTGCCGCTGTGCCGGAGGGATTTCCTGCATATACGGCGCCCTTGAAGGTGCCGCCGTTGATGGTGGTAGTAATGGAGCTTTCGACTCCATCCTTATACCAAGCGTATTTGGATCCTGCATAGAAGGAACCGAAGGTGGAGCCATCCTCAATGGTGGTGTCAATGGAGCCAATGCTTTCGGAATGATAGGTAGCATTGGCATCGGCACCGGCGTAGAAGGTGCCGAAGGAGTTGGTGCCGCTGATCTTATTCACGATCTTGCCGGTAGAACCGTATGCGGGTGTTGACTGGTTAGCAGTTCTGCCGCCGCAGTAAACGGTGCCGGAGAAGGTGTTGCCACCTTTGAAGTTATTTTCAATCTCGTTGATCACAGGAACAGTCTGGGTTACGGCGCCTTTCGAATCCTTATAATAAGAACGGTAGCTTCCCATATAAGACGTACCTGTGATTTCAGAGTTTTCAATGTTATTGGTTAACTTCCCGTAAATATTCATACCGCCACCTGCAACGTTATACTGGCTGGGGTAGAAGTACTTTGCAGTTATGTTATTCAGATTCCAGGTAACATCATTTGCGCCGTCGGCAGCAGTATCACGATAGCCACGCCCGGTGGCGCCGCTGCGGTCAGAATAAATACCGGCATCAAACATTGCATTGCTCAGGCTCTGGATAGTATTGTAACCGGTTGCACCAAAGAAGTCCTTTTCAAAGCGAACGTTTTTCTCTGTGCCGCCATCAACGGTAACAGTAGAATTTCCACCAATGTAAGAACTATAAGAGGTTTGGAAAGGAACCTTAGAAACAATGGATTTCCCTGCTTCGGGCTTGATATCAAGCGTATAATTGCCGCCAATGTAGCAACTATAGAGCAAACGAACTGTCGTTTTGCTTTCATGGCAAACAGGGAAGGATACATTTCCATTGAAGAGAACTTCTACGTTGCCGCCGATGTATGCATTCTTAATTAGAGTGGGATATGTTTCGTCAGCGGAAGCGACATAGTTCAAATCGCCAACCTCAATAGAAAGCGTACTACCTGCAGCAAAAGTATCTACTTCGGCAGATTTACTGCCTACCGAAACCGGAACAAGTGCGGCAGGAACGGAACCTTTTGTCAAATAGTAGGATGCGATAGCGCCCGCTTCAACGGCATAATCGGTTCCTTCGCCAAGGCCAAAGGTTCCTTCAACGGTAGCACCATTCAATACAAGGGAAATCTCGCCGCCGGCTTCCACTGCACCGGCACCGCCACCGATTCCGTAGATCGCCTGAGTATGGGTGCCACTCAGAACATTGACCGTAACCTTCGCGCCATCGGCAACCACAGAGCCTTTTCCTTTTTCGGATTCGTCAATGGTTCCCTCATAATTGGGCTCATCCGTAGCATCGGAATACACACCGTAAACCGCCTTGTCTACGGGAGCATACAGGTTCACATCCACAGTACCGCGAAGGGTATGGCAGTTGTAAATATTCTTGGAATAGATCCCGTAGATGGAATCGGCAAACACGCCGCCACGAATGTTAATTTCAAATTCGCCTGCAGTATTGAGGGGCAGGTTGTAGAACTTTTCACCGTATCTGCCGGTAGCGATGTTATGACCGCCCACTGCGATCACTTCCTCCTCAATGGTGCCACCCAAGATATTGATCACAACCTTGGAATCCGCGGTATAAGTAGCATCGGTAACACCCGAAATGGAACAGCTGTCTGCTTTGGTGCCATTGTTACCCTTTACAATAGCATTCTCACTTACATTGATCTCAACATTTACTTTTCTGGGATTCTCAATGTAAGCATCGTAGTTGCCATCGTGATAGCCACCGCCGTTACCGGAGTCGGCAAAAATGCCATAAACGGTTGCATTTCCTTTCACATTTAAGCTTATCTTAGCGGGAGCGATAATCGCTGGATTGGAACGAAAGCCGTTCACACGGGTCACTAGAGAATTACCGGTTACGGTAATATACGAATGAATATCTTCGTTTGTGATGCTGAAATCCTCATTGGAAAAACTGAATTCGGCTCCATAGGAAGCAGCAATGTGAGATCGCTGCCATGCCTGCGGAGAAGGAGATCCAACATTTGAGCCAGCGGTAAAATAATTTGTATTATCAAAGGTAAATCCAACCTTCAAAAGACCGTCTTCTCCTGCGTTAGCGGTAAACTTATCCGCATCCCAGTTGTAGAAAAGACCGTTCATATGATCACTAGAGCCGGACTTTTTTGCGCCCAAGGCAGAAGCGGACAGATCACCGTAAAAGGTGGTATTTCTGGAATTGATAGTATAGTCTACAAGTTGCTGCGTGGTGGAGGTATCAGAGGAATCAGCAGCCTTGTACTGATAATTGCTTCTGCAGAAGCGAACATTCTTGAAGGTAACTTCACCGCTACCTGCATACAGATAATCGCTTCTGGCGGTAATTTGTCTGGAACCGTCGGTATTCCATTTGGTCTGTACATTCTTAGAGAAATAAAGGTCTATATTTTCAAAAGTATAGTCATTGGAAAAAAAGTAGGAATAGGTGGAATAGCCCCAGTTCAAGAAACGGAGAGAAGAACGAGATTCATTCTCGCCTTCGGCAACATACTCGCTACGGATGGTAATGGGGAGTTTAGTACCATCAGACACGAAGAGGGTCTGCACACCAAAAACGTTGAACATACTGCTGGCTGAAGCGATTTTTGTCAAACCTTCGCCGGAGGTTGCTACCACCGAAATCTCAATGGTCAAGGTAGAACCGGGAGCCCAAGAGGACGAACTAACGCTTCTCAGAGCTGCGGTAACGGTCTTATATTTTCCGCTTCCACTCGCTCCAACACCGTCTACCTCAAGAACCTTGTGTGTGGGTTCTTCTGCACTAACGCCGGTAACGAGCATACCTGCGACACAGGCGCAGAGAAGCACGGCGGCCAGAAGAACAGAAAGGAGATTCTTTTTGTTTTTCATATTGGTTTCCTCCAAATGAATTTTTTCGGGAGGCAAGGAGGGTTTGTTTGTATGTAGTAGTATGCTACATACAAAGGCAGGGCCCTGCCTTTTCGCCCGATTGGGGATAATGATCCTATTATCCTTCTATAATATCATAGCAAACAATTCGGTAAAATGCAATTGCATTTTTTCGTAACGGAATCGTCAACAGAAGATAATAAGCAAAAAAATCCCCAAACACGGGAATTTTTTAAGCATTCGCTACCACCCATAATTCGCAAAATTTACGAAAAAGTGCAAATTAGATCCCCTTCCAAGGAAAAACCGCAGGAGAAGACAATGAAAATACAAAATCTTTTCTTTCTGCCCCGAACCAAAGGCGGCAAAGACCACAGCTTGCGGGCCGTCGAGGGGAGCGATGGGAGCGCCGCCGGGGGCGGAAACCGAGAAAAAGACTCGGGGAGTCTTTTTCGATGCGTTTCCGACCGCCGATACCCGATTTTATCGAGCCGAATGGCGATGATAAAATCCCGGTATCAAGGAGTGTGTCACCGAATGGTGGCAAGGAAGCGACTTGAGAGAGTGGCCGTGGTCGCCAAGGCCCCCGAGGGTACGAGGGGAAGCCGTGGCGGGTACCACAACAGGACCGCCGGTCCCTACAAATAAGAGACGGCTTCGTGCGCAGAAGCGAAGGTTGATAAAGCCACAACCTGCGGGCCGTCGAGGACGTCGGCCCCTACAAATTTGATATCATTTTTGCCTCATATTTCTAACCAACCTTGATATTACTTTCTTTTTTTGCAAAGATAAAACGGGAGTATGAGCCCCTCCCCTACCATATTAAAATTTTCTCCTCGCATTTCATTCCAACCTTGAAAAATCCATTATTTTTGCAAAATAAAATTCTGTTTGCCAAAATATGAAATTTGCACCAAACCGTAGGGACCGGCGGTCCTGTTGTGGTACCCGCCACGGCTTCCCCTCGTACCCTCGTGGGCCTTGGCGACCACGGCCACTCGCTCAAGTCGCTTCATCCGCCCCCGGCGGCGCTCCCATCGCTCCCCCCGACGGTCCGCAAGACGAAGCAAAAGGTCAACACCAAATAAATCCCTGTTTGCAAAATTTGAAATTTGCACCTATATGTAGGGGCCGACGGTCCTGTTGTGGTACCCGCCACGGCTTCCCCTCGTACCCTCGGGGGCCTTGGCGACCACGGCCACTCGCTCAAGTCGCTTCATCCGCCCCCGGCGGCGCTCCCATCGCTCCCCCCGACGGCCCGTTTTGGGCAAAAGAAAAAAGCAACGGGAATCAAATTCCTGTTGCTTCCTTATGAGTAGCCAAAGCAAGATCAAAAGTTCTCTTTTCTACTTAAACTTAAAAGTTTCTTTGCCTACTTTCTTTTCAAGGGGGATGGGTAATTTGTAAAGCGGTAGCCAAAGCAAGATCAAAAGTTCTCTTTTTTTAGTCCGAAAGTTTCTTTGCCTACTTTCTTTTCAAAGAAAGTAGGTGGTTAGAAAAAGAGACCCTTGACGAAGAAGGAGAGAATGGCCATAATAGTGCCTGCGCTGACAACGCCCAAGGCAATGGAGGGCACCGCCTTTTTCATTTTCATATCCAGCATAGCGGCAATGAGAGCGCCCGTCCAAGCGCCCGTGCCGGGGAGCGGAATTCCCACGAAAATAAATAAGCCCCAAAAAGCGCCCTTCTCAATGACATCACGCTTGCTTTTGCCCTTTTCCTCCAAGCGGTCCACCATAGCGTTCAGCTTAGGGATCCGGCGGCGGATCCAAAGAAAGATCTTTTTAATGAAGAGAATAATAAAGGGAACGGGGAGCATATTCCCCAAAATGGCCACGGGAAAGGCCACCTCAAGGGGGAGGCCGAAGCCCACCGCATAGGGAATGGCACCGCGCAGCTCAATAAAGGGCACCATTGAAATCAAAAACACGGAAATGATCTTTCCAATGAAGGTAGAGGTAAAAAACGAAAGCATACTTTCCTCACAAAATCATATTTTTTCCATTGTACCACAAAGAATGAAAAATGTCCATAAAAAAAGCGAAGCCGAAGCTTCGCTTTTTTTGTTTTGGAAATTTTAGGTGGCAGAAATGGATGAAGTGCCCCAGAAATCACGGATACCGATCTCGGTACCGTCGGCAAAGCCGATGGAGGTACGAACACGGGTCCATACACCGCCACGGTAGGTCTTCAGCTCTGCCTCGGTGAAGGCATAGCCGTAAAGAAGGCCATTGTCACTGGCTTCGGCCAGAAGATCCAGATCTGCGGTAAAGTACTTGCCGCTGAGGATCTCCTCCTCGGTGGGGAAGGCCACGCAGCCGAAGCTCTGCTTTCCGGTGATGGAAACACCGATCTTCACATAAGCAATTCTCTTGCCTGCGGTCACGGTATCGGCAAAGGCGCCGTTGATCTTGTTCCAAACGGTCTTGCTGCGGTAGCCGCAATTGTACCAAACGGAGCCGAACACCTCATTGTGGTGGAAATCGGCGTTGGTAGCGGGAACAAAGCCTGCCTGGAAGAGCTCGTCAAAGGTGTAGATCTGGCTGAGGGTACCGAAGGGAACCACATCCAAGGTCTTGCCCTGAGCGGCGAGAGCATTGGCGGGGGTCTGCTCCATAACGGTCACGGTGCCTGCGGCGGCATCCACGGAAATGACCATAAGCGCTCTCTCTTCTCCACCCACGCCGGAAACCAGCGCATCGGCCATACCCAAGGTAGCGTAAGCGGCCTTGGCCTTGGCAAGATCGGAGCCGAGAATGGCGGCGGTATCGCTGCCGTTTGCCGTGTAGCCACCCAAAAGCTGAACCTTATCATCGGTCAGGAAGGTGGCAAGGTCGGTAAAGAAGATCTCACTGCCGGTGACAGCCCAAGCCCAGTAGATCGCATCGATTCCGTCAGCACCGAGGCGAGCGGAAACGGCATTGGAGCCGGAGAGGATCTGACTGTTGAGGGGGATCACATAGGAGCCGTCAGCCTTCTTTTCGATGGCGCAGGGGGTGAACACCTCGTCCTTCACCTTACCGTCGTTGCAGTTGGTATACTGCAAGGGATAGGTGCCGGTCTTCGTACCAACGGTGATCACACATTCGGTAGCGGCCACGAAGGCGGCAAGGCCTGCGGAGCCGTGGGTATAGGGAATTCCCTGATACATCTGACCTGCCTTCAGAGTGATCTGATTCTTATTAAAATCAGAGGTCTTGCTGATGGCAGAGCCGGACTTGGTGTAAGCATTGGGATGGTAGCTGTAGGTCACATCCTTCTCGGGAGTCCACAGAACGGAAAGAGCTTCCTTCATAGCGGCAAGCGCAGTTTCTCTTCTGCCCTCGCCACCCTTGGCCTGCTGCTCCAGATTGAGCGTGTACTCGCTCTTATCCAGCTGGGTCGAGGACTCTACACGGTTCCCCTTGCCTGCATTGGGAGTGGCCACGAGGCTCTCGCTGTTTTCATAATCCAGCCTGTTTTCGGGGAGAACATCCGTAGGCCCCTGAGGAACGAACTTATCCTCGGTCTCGGGCTGAAAGGCCTCCTGCGTGGTGGTGGCGGGCTCCTCACTCTGGCAACCTGCAAACATGGGCAGAACCATAGCAAAGGTCATGAGAAGAGCCACGAGCATAAACAGTGTCTTCTTTTTCATACATATCCTCCTAAAGAAAAGGCGGAGGGTTCGCCTTTTAATGTAGATAACTTTACTTTCTAATTATACTTGTTTTTCCGCCGTTTTGCAACAGGAAAAAGATGTTTTTCGCCCTTTTTGGCATTTTGACGAAAAAGAAGGGTCGTTTCTATCCTTTTTTCACAAAAATATCTCGTTTTTTTCCCATTCCTTTCCCAAGTTTTGCTTGTTTCGGGGAAAGCGGGAGCAAAAAAACAGGAGTGCTCCCTGATGGGGAGCACTCCGAAGGATCAATTCTGGGGATCGGAAAAGAGAAAATCCTCCACCTGACGGGGGGTCACCTCTTGGTTTTTTTCCTCTTTTTTGAATACGTGGGCCAAGCGCTCCACCGCCTCCTGCGCTTCATCGGGCATACCGAAGGCCGTCAGGCGGAAATACCGCTCGCCGCCGTAGCCGAAGAGGGTGCCGGGGGTCACCACGCAGGCCGCCTCGGACAGGATCCGATCAAAGCACTGCCAAGCGCTCATTCCCTCGGGGCACTGCGCCCAGAGAAACGGGCCTCGTTCCCCGCCCACGTGGGGAATTCCTGCGGCGGTAAGACCTGCACTCAGGGTGCGGCCCACCTTTTTGATGCGATACAGGATCTTTTTCGTTTCCTCTCGGGCTTCGGGAGAAAAGAGCATCTGCGCCGCCTTTTGCATCACAAAGCTGGGAGGCGTTGCGGTGACGGGCTGACGGGCGCAAAACAGCTGAGAGAGCCGCTCCCCTTCTCGGGTCAGACAGGAGGGAATGATCACATAGGCGATCTTCAGTTCCCGCACGCCGTAGCCGCTTTCAAAGCTGAACAATTCAATGGCGCAGTCCCTTGCTCCCTCGATTTCATAAATGCTGTGGGGGTATGTTTCCTCCTCCAGATACTCGGACAGGGAGGAATCATAAAAGATCACGCTGTCGTGCTCCTTGGCAAAATTTACCCATTTTTCAAGCTTTTCCCGATCCATGGCCACGCCCGTTACAGGGTCGGGAGAGGCAAGATAGATCAGATCCACACCCTCGGCGGGGGGATCGGGGCAGAAGCCGTTTTCCGGCAGGGCACGGGAAAAGGACAGGGTACGACCCATACTCTGCTGCAGCCTCACCTGAGACTGCAGGGCGGGATCGGGGAGGAGCACAGTATTCTCCTGCCCGAAAAGCTGAGACAGGCAGGCATTGGCGCTCTCCAGACCGCTGGTAATGAATACCTCACTCTCCGACAGGGTCACCCCGTGGCCCGCAAGGTGCTCCACCACCTCTTTTTTCAGGCTCTCATATCCGTCCCACGGGCCGGAAAGGCGCACCCCGAAGGGAGAGCCCACCTCGTCCACCGCCCGCTTCATTTCCTCGGTGACCTTGGGCGGCAGGGGCATATTCATCAGATCCTGATCCAAGCGGATCAGGGTAGCCGAGGGATTGGCGGCCTGAAAATCGGCCACACGACCCGTTACGGAAACGCCCGATTCGGGCAGAAGCTTGATGTTTTCGTTCAGTTGCATGCTTTCTCCTTTCTCAGGCCACGCCGCTCCCCAGCATTTCATTCACAAGGGTATATACGGCGTTGATGGAGACCACGGCCGTCAGAGAGCCGTAGGGACTCTCAATGGCATCGGTGCAGATCCCCACGGTATTCCCCGCCTCGTCGATACAGGGGGCGCCCCACAGGGAGGCGTTGGGGGGAACGCTCAAATAGGCCACGGGCACGGAAATGGGAAGATTGCCCTCACCGGTGCGGATCACCGTATCCAAAGCGGCCACATTGCCCGACAGGGCGGTGCCGAGAAATTCCTTGCCGTAGACCGCACCCACGGCGGTGAGGGTCTCCCCTCTCTCCACGAAGGTGAAGTTCCCCGCAGACACGTAAGTCAGGCCGTAGGCCCCGTCCAGCTTCAAAAGCGCCAGACCCAATTCCTTCTGCACTCCCGCAAGAGCGGCATTGTAGCCGAAGGCCTCCTGATAGATGCGGAAGGCGGTATTCTCCTGAACAAGGTTGGAGGAGCAAAGCACATAGCCCTCCTCGGCAATGATAAAGCCCGTACCGTAGCGAACCGTTCCGTCCTCACTGCCGGCGGCCACCGTCACAAGGCTGGAATCCAATTCCTTTAAGGCTTCCTCCAAATCCTTGGGAGAGTCGGAAAGCTGAGCCTGACTGGGGACACGAATGGTGCCGTCCGACTCAAGGCCCGGCTCCTCCTCGGGGAAATAATCCCCTCGGATCAGGGAGACGATCCCCAAGACCGCCGGCAGAAGAAGCACCGCCACCAACGCAATATACAGGGTATGGCTCCAGCTTTTCTGATTCTTTTCCTGACGCCGCTGATACTCATCACGGGTCAGATACCCGCCGAAGGAATTGATCTCTTCCTCCTCTTTGGGCGGGATTTTCTTCTCGTTCATTGCTTCACAACCTTTTTATTTGTTTTTTTCCGTGTTTGTCAAGGGCAGGGAGAACACGAAGCGGGTAAATTTTCCCACACGGCTCTCCACCCAGATCTCCTCCGAGTGGGCATCGATCACGCTTTTGGCGATAAACAGCCCAAGGCCCATTCCCTTTTTGTCAAGACCTCGGCTTCGGTCGGACTTATAAAAGCGCTCAAACAAATGGGCAAGCTCCTCCTGCGGGATCCCATCGCCCGAATTTTCAACGGCAAAGAGGGCCTTTTTATCCATTTGGGTGATCTTCACCGAAAGGGAGCCGCCCTCGGGGGTGAATTTTACCGCATTGTCCACAAGATTATAGATCACACGGCTGATGGAATCCACATCGGCAAGAACGGTCATGGAATCCTCCGTGCTTTCAAAGGACACCCGGATCTTCTTTTCCTCCAGCCTTCTCTCAAAGGAAAGGAGGGTGATGCGACCCACCTCGCACAGATCCATGGGCTCAAACCTGTATTTCTTTTCCCCTGCGGTCATACGGCTGGTTTCCAGAAGGGTCTGCACCAAGCGGGAAAGCCGATTCACCTCATCCAAAACGATCTTGAAATAATGGCCGTACCTTTCGGGGGGAATGATGCCGTCGGCCATGTGCTGAATAAAGCCGCCGATGCTGGTCAGGGGGGTTCTCAGATCGTGAGCCACGTTGGACACGAAGCTCTGACGGATCTTCTCATTTTTCTCTGCCGTTTCCGCCATTTCGTTAAAGGAGCGCACCAAGGGAGTCACCTGACCGCCCTTTTTCTCGTCCAGCCTCAAGGAGAAATCGCCCCGAGAGGTCTTTTGTGCGGCACGGTTCATGGAGGAAAGGGGCTTAAAATAATCCCGATAGGAAAGATAACAAACCAGAAGAACGGCGGCAAATAAAATACCGATACACAAAAGGCACGCCGTCAAAACGGCCCTTGTTACCTCCGTCCCCTCATCCGCAGGGAGGGACAGAAGCACCACGCCCACTCTCTGTCGGTGGGTCTCGGAATGCTCCTTTTCCAAAAGCAGTACCCGCACCAGCCGCTCCTCGGAATAGAACAGGTCCAGATCGGTTTTGACCACCGTGCCCTCACGGGCAAGCTGCGTGCCCTCTCTCATTCCCGCACCGCTCACGGCGCTTTTGGGGGCGGCGTGGGTGGAAAAGAGAACCTTCCCCGCCGAATCCGCCAGAACGATCTCCATGGCGCTGTCACGGGTCTGACTGAAAAAGCTCTCCTTGAGCAGAGTGCTTTTCTCTTCGATCAAATACTGAAAATCCTGCTGGGTGATCTCCATAAAGGCGGTAATGTCCTGATTGATGCTTCCCGCACTGCGGTGGAGCATCTCCTCCGACTGCGCCTGAAAATAAGCCCGAAAATAGCCGGTGAAAAAGAAGCTCGCCACCGCAAAAGACAGGGCAAGGCCGCAAAGCAAAACGGCGGCGTATCGCAAGAATGCCTGTTTCTTCATAAATTCTACCTAAAAAATCCCCTCTCCCCCGTTTCGGAGGAGAGAGGATCCGTTGTTTTCTTGGCGACTCCTCCGATCAAAGAAGCTCGAATTTGTAACCCACACCCCAAACGGTCTTCAGAACCCACTTGTCGCTGATGCCGTCCAGCTTTTCTCTCAATCGCTTCACATGCACGTCTACGGTTCTGGAGTCACCCAAATAATCAAAATCCCAAACCTTATCCAAAATCTGATCACGGGTGAACACACGGTTGTAATTGGAGGCGAGGAAATACAAAAGCTCCAATTCCTTGGGGGGAACATCCACCACCTTGCCGCAAAGCTTCAATTCGTATTTCTGCTTGGAAATTTCAAGATTGTCAAATTTGATGACCTCATCCGTATTGAAATTTTCCTTGGTGTTATAGCGGCGGAGCACCGCCTTGATGCGGGCGGCCACCTCCTTGGTATCGAAGGGCTTGACGATATAGTCATCCGCACCCAATTCCAAGCCGAGCACCTTATCGAACACCTCGCCCTTGGCGCTGAGCATGATCACGGGCTTCGCGCTCTGCTCACGGATCTCACGGCAGACCTGCCACCCGTCCTTTTTGGGCATCATCACATCCAGCAAGACCAAATCCGGCTCAAAGATCCGAAACAGATCCACTGCTTCGGCGCCGTCGGATGCACACTTGATATCGTACCCGTCATTTTCCAGATACAATTTTAAGATCTCGCAAATATTCAGATCATCATCTGCTACAAGAATTTTGGTTGCCATCTGCGACCCCTTTCTCGAAAACACAAAAACTGTCTATTTTTGATAAATTGTAACACAAGTTTTGCGAAAATGCAATAGAAAGTTCATTTCCCCTTTATCAGACCATATGGCTGAGGGCAGAAATGTCCAATGAGTCCAGATATTCCTGATCCAAAGTATAGCCATCCTTCTCATCCAAAACGAGGGCCAATTTCTTGGCGTTGACCAAGGTTTCAATGATGGCGTCCTGATCCTTTTCGTAGTAATCCATATCGAGCGCCTTGCGGGAGAGGAGATAGACTCCCTCGTCAGTATCCACTCGGCAGAGCTCCCCTTCCTTCATTTCAAAGGCCTTTTTCTCTGCCTCGGCATTGACAAAGCCTCCTTCACGGAAGGTGTAGCCGGCACGGGCAGACTCCTCGGTAACGGGAATGTCGGAATGCTCCAAGCAAAGGGCAGAAAAATCCTCTCCTGCCTGAAGGGCGGCAAAAACGGATGCGGCCAGATCCTCCTTCTCCTTCTTCTCCGCCTCGGGCAGGATCACGGTCTTGCCGTTGGGATAGGTCTTATTCTTGGTATTGATGAAAAGGCAGTCTACGGTGATGTACTGATCCTTAAAGTATTTCTTGGCGTTCTCCGTGCCGATGGCCATTTTGCCGCCCTCTCCGAAGAGCAGCTCGTTGCCCTGCCAGGCAAGGTTCTGAATGTAGTTATACTGCAGGATCTGATCGTAATCGGTGCCGTATTTGGCCATATGCTCATTGAACTTCTTTTTGGTCTCAAAGCTTGCCACGATCTCATCAAAATCCGCCTGAATGGCCTTTTTCTGCTCGGCAGAAAGCTCATACCCCTGACTTATGGCGTACTGTGCCAGATAA
The DNA here is from genome assembly GCA_045543495.1 of Eubacteriales bacterium. GTDB lineage: Bacteria > Bacillota > Clostridia > Oscillospirales > SIG627 > RGIG5579. The sequence continues at coordinate 13,431 of JAZQMO010000013.1, forward strand.
AGGCTTGTCTGCACCGATTCGATCACCTCCATTTTCAGGGAGGTGGCAACGGTGGTGCCGTCCTTGGCCTTGGCCGACCAGAGAGCGGCGTTATCCTGCAGCTGAGAGGAGGACACCTTGGTGGAATCAAGGCCGTAGGCCTCATAGAGATAATTGGTCTTTTCCACGCTGCACAGATACCGGAAAATGGCACGGCTCACCGAAAGCTCCCCATAAGAGATGCAGGCGCTCTTCTCCACGGAGGAGCAGCCCGCCAGAGTGGGCAGAAGGGTGGTCAGAACCAGCAAAAGGCAGGTCAAAAGGCGAATTTGTTTTTTCATTTTCTTATTTCCTTTCCGTTTCGGAATTTGTAATATCTTGCAAAAAGCCCTCCAGATGATGCAAAAATTCACGGACGGCAAAAAGGGGCTTCTCTCCCTTTTTCAAGGTCAGAGTCACGCTCTTTTTCCCCGTGAGAGACAGGGTCAGGCGGGAGGCATACACCGCCGACAGGAGCAGAAGGGCCTCCTCGGATACCCTTTGAAAGGCAAAACAGATGCGATCCGAGGCCTGATGGATCTTCTCGCACCCCAAGGACTCCGCAAGGCTGCGCAAGAGAGACACCTGAAAGAGGTTTTCTGTCTGACGGGGCACGTCCCCGAAGCGATCCAGCATTTCATCCATCAGGTCGGCGGCATCCTCCTCGGTCTTGAGAGAGGCGATCTTGCGGTAGATCTCCATACGCTCGGCGGGATAGGGCACGTATTGTTCGGGAATGTAGCCGTCAATGCTCAGATCCACGGTGCACTCGATCTCGGGCTCGGCTTTCCCGCCCTGCTCCTCCAAAACAGCCTCCTCCAGGATCTTCATATACAGATCGTATCCCACGCTGTCAAGATGCCCCGACTGCTCGGCACCCAAGAGGTTTCCTGCCCCTCGGATCTCAAGATCCCGAAGGGCGATCTGAAAGCCTGAGCCGAAGCGGGTGTATTCCCGAATGGCCTCCAATCTCTTGGTGCTGATCTCGCTGAGCACCTTCCCTCTCCGATAGGTGAAGAAGGCAAAGGCTCTGCGATCCGAGCGGCCCACACGCCCTCGGATCTGATGGAGCTGAGACAGGCCGAAATGGTCAGCATCCTCCACAATGAGGGTATTGGCATCGGGCAGGTCCACGCCCGTTTCCACAATGGTGGTGCACAGGAGAATATCGATCCTGTGATCCATCATATCCTTCCAGATATCGGAAAGCTCATCCTTCTCCATTTTTCCGTGAGCCACAGCAATGGAGGCCTCGGGAAAGGCTCTTTGGAGAGCGGGAAGGCGGTAGTTTAATTCTTCAATGTTGTTGTGGAGGTAAAACACCTGACCCGAGCGGCGAAGCTCTCGCCGTATGGCCTCCTCCACAAGGCCTCGGTCGTATTCCAAAACATAGGTCTGCACGGGGAAGCGATCCTCGGGAGCCTCCTCCAACAGGCTCATATCCTTGATGCCCCCAAGGGCCATATTCAGCGTGCGGGGAATGGGGGTTGCGGTGAGGGTGAGCACATCCACCCCACGGGCGATCTCCTTTAATTTTTCCTTGTGGGTCACGCCGAATCGCTGCTCCTCGTCAATGACAAGAAAGCCCAGATCCGCAAAGCGCACATCCTCCTGAAGCAGGCGGTGGGTACCAACGAGAATATCCACCTGACCGCAGGCAAGGCGCTCCAGGATCTTCTTTTGCTCCTTTTTGGTCACAAAGCGGGAGATCATTTCCACCCGCACGGGATACCCCTTGAAGCGGGAAAGGATGGTCTGATAGTGCTGCCAGGCCAAAATGGTGGTGGGAACGAGAATGGCGGCCTGCTTATTGTCCATCACGCATTTGAACACCCCTCGCAGGGCCACCTCGGTCTTGCCGAAGCCCACATCGCCGCACAAGAGGCGATCCATGGGCACGCTCTTTTCCATATCGGCCTTGATCTCACGGGTGGCTTGCAGCTGCCCCTCGGTCTCGCCGTAGGGGAAGGCCTCCTCAAACTCCGCCTGCCAGGTGGTATCGGGAGAGAAGGCGTAGCCTCGGCTCTGTTGGCGCTGAGCGTAGAGAAGGGTCAGTTTTTTGGCAATGTCACGGGCGCTCTTTTTGGCGCCGGTTCTGGCCTTTTGCCAGTCGGTTCCCCCGAGGCGGTTCAGCTTCAGATCGGCGCTGTCGCTTTTGGGGCCGATGTATTTGGAAACGTGATCCAGATTGGAGCAGGGAACATACAAAACATCCGAGCCGTGGTAGGCGATCTTAATAAAATCCTTTTGGGTGCCGTCGGCACTCTTCATTTTTTCCACACCGCGGAACACACCGATGCCGTGGCCGGAGTGAACCACGTAGTCCCCCACGGCAAGGTCTGTATAGGAAAGGATCTTCTTTTTGGCGCTTTTTTCCGTAAATTCACGGCGCTTTTTCTTTTTTACCACGCCGCCCTCGGCAAGATCCGTTACGAGGGCAAAGCGGGAATCGGACAGTTCAAAGCCCCCTGTCACCAAGGTGGCCATGGGAGCGGAGCGGGACAGGATCAGCGTTTCCCCTTGGGGCAAGTTCTCCTCCCTGCCGCTGACCACGCGGGCGGGGATGCCTTGGGCTTGAAAATGCTCCGACAGGGTCTGACAGGCCATGGAATTTTCGCACAAAACAGCGGTGGTATAGCCATCCGCCTCAAGCTCCGAGAGACGCTCGGAAAGCTCGGGGAGATTGCGATAGGAGGCGGCGGAGGAACGGGTGCGGAAGGAAAAGATGCCGCTGGGGGCAAGGGGGCTTTTTCCCCCGAAGAAATTTTCCATCAAGACCGTTCTTTTTTCACCGAGACGGGAAAGGACCCCGTCAAAGGATTCCAAAAGCTCCATTTTTTCAGGCAGAAGGGGGGTGCGACCCGATTCCAACAGGCCCGAGAGCTCCTCCTCCAAAAAACGCTCTGCCCGCAAAAGGGATTCCTTGCCTGCATTTTGATCGTAGAGAAAGACGATCTCCTCTCCCACATAATCCAAAAGGGTAGCGAAGCGGTACACCAGAGGCAAAAACAGATCCTTGGGCAGATCCATTCCGTTTTCCTCCCGCTCCAGAAGGGAACGCAAAAAGACCCGCTTCTCCTTTTGGGCGGGGGCGCTTTTTTCGATTTCTTCTTGTAAATAGGCTCGGATCACCTGCCGATCCTCCCCTGTGAACAGGATCTCCTCGGCGGGGGTGATCTGAAGGGAAAAGAGGTTTTCCGTTCGGCGCTGGGTGACGGGGTCAAAGGAGCCCATCGCGTCGATCTCATCTCCGAACAGCTCAATGCGCACGGGGCTTTGAGCGGTGGAGAGGAACACATCCACAATGTCTCCACGGGTGGCAAACTGCCCCTGCCCCTCCACTCGGTCGCATTTTTCATAGCCCGAGCGCAAAAGGCACGAAACCAATTCCTCCTTGGAGACCGTGTCCCCCACGGCGAGGGTTCGGGTAAAGGAGCCGAACACCTCCGGCGGGAGGGTCGCCTGACAGGCGGCCTCGAAGGTGGTGACGATCACATCAAAATCCCCTGTGGCAAGGCGGCCAAGCACCTCCAGTCGGGTCAGGGAAAAATCACGGCTGGCGGCATCCATCTGCACCAGAGAAAAATCTCGGGGCGGGAAAAAAAAGCTCCGCTCAAAGACCGAGGACAGAGCCTTGGCAAGAAGGGCCGCCCGCCTCTCATCGGACAGAAGGAGAATGGCCTTTTCCCCGCTCTCCTCCACCACGGCGGCGGGAAACAGAGAGGCAAGAGAGGAGGCAACGCCCGAGACCAAAACGGGCTTTTTTTCTTTTTTCAGGGCAGAAAGAAGGGGATAAAAATCCTTCTCCCCCTTGAGAACAGCACTCAGGAGCATTCTATTTTTCCTCCACGGCACGGGCGCTGAGACAGCGGCCCTCGGCGGGGTCGATCTCAAAGATGGCACCCTGCATACAGAAGGAGCCTGTGGCCACCTCGTACCGCACGGGCATTTTCTTTCGCCATTTTTCCAGAGCGATCTCGGTCTTCATTCCCAAAACGGAATCGGAGCTTGCGCACATACCGAGGTCGGTAATGTACCCGCAGCCGCCGGGGAGCACGCGGGCGTCGGAGGTCTGCACGTGGGTATGGGTGCCGAACACGGCGGCGAAGCGATCCGCAAACAAGCGGCCAAAGGCCACCTTTTCTCCCGTGGCCTCGGCGTGGATATCGCAAAGGGCAAAATCATACTGCCCCGCAAGCCGCTCCAAAAGGCGCTCCACCGTATCAAAGGGATCCCGCAGGGCCTCCATAAAGAGAGTTCCCATCACATTGACCACCAAAATACGGTACCCCGACACTTGGAGAATACTATACCCCTTGCCGGGGCAGGCATCGGGATAATTACAAGGACGGAGCAGGGTCTCTGCTCCGTCCAGGAAATCATAAATCTCTCGTTGTCTGAAAACGTGATTTCCCGTGGTGATCAGATCCACCCCTGCCGCATAAAGCATTTCAGCGGAAACACGGTCAATACCGCCCCTGCGGGAGGAATTCTCCCCATTGGCGATGACCAGATCGATCCCTTCTCTCGTGCGGAAGGCGGGCAAAAGGCGCCGTAGCTTCTCGCAGCTTTCCTCCCCTACGGTATCCCCGAGGGCGAGGACACGAAAAACCTGTGTTTTCATATCAAATTTCTTTTCTAATGTTTACTTGGCGTATTCAACGGCACGGCTCTCACGGATCACGTGGATCTTGATCTGACCGGGATATTCCATTTCGGCCTCGATCTTGCGGGCAATGTCGTGTGCCATAAACGCCATATTTTCGTCGTTGACCACCTCGGGCTTCACCATCAGACGAAGCTCACGGCCGGCCTGAATGGCAAAGGATTTCTCCACGCCGTTGTAGGAATTGGCAATTTCCTCCAGCTTCTGAAGGCGCTTGATGTAGGACTCCAGATTTTCTCTTCTGGCGCCGGGTCTTGCAGCGGATACGGCATCGGCGGCCTGCACGATAATGGCCACCAGAGTCTGGGGCTCAATGTCGTTGTGGTGGGCCTCGATGGCGTGGATCACGTCACGGTTCTCACGGTACTTCTTGGCAATATCGGCACCGATCTGGGTGTGGCTTCCCTCCACCTCGTGGTTGAGGGCCTTGCCGATATCGTGCAAAAGACCGGCTCTTCTTGCCAGAGCGGGGTCGATTCCCAATTCGTCTGCGATCATACCGGCGATATAGGAAACCTCCACCGAATGCTTGAGCACGTTCTGCCCGTAACTGGTACGGAATTTTAAGCGGCCCAAAAGGCGGATGAGCTCGGAATTCATACTGTGGATCCCGCAGGAGAGCACGGCCTGCTCGCCCTCGCTCTTAATGGCGGCCTCCACCTCCTTGCGGCTCTTTTCCACCGTTTCCTCAATGCGGGCAGGGTGGATTCGACCGTCGGTCATCAATTTCTCAATGGTGAGACGGGCGATCTCACGGCGCATGGGATCAAAGCTGGACAGGGTGATGGCCTCGGGGGTATCGTCAATGATCAGGTCCACACCGGTGAGGTTCTCAATGGTACGGATATTTCTTCCCTCACGGCCGATCAGGCGGCCCTTCATATCGTCATTGGGCAGGGCAACCACCGAAACGGTGGCCTCGGTGACGTGGTTTGCGGCAATCCTCTGAATGGCCCCCGTGATCACCTCTCTTGCCTTGTTCTCGGCATTTTCCTTCAATTCCTGCTCGATCTCGGTCATACGGATGCTGGCGGCGTGCTTGGCATCGGCCTCGTATCTCTCAAAGAGAATGGCCTTGGCCTCCTCGGCGGAAATACCGGCGCACTTTTCCAGAACCCTCTTTTCTTCCTCCTTCAGCTGATCCAGCTCACGGGATTTTTCCTCGTTTTCACGCATTTTGCGCTCCAAGGTCTCTTCCTTGCGCTCCAGATTCTCCAGCTTGCGATCCAGATTTTCTTCCTTCTGAATGGCTCTCTTTTCCAGGCGGCTGACCTCGTTTCTTCTTTCCTTGATCTCTCGGTCTGCCTCGTTCTTGTTCTTCAGCGCTTCTTCCTTGGCTTCCAGGAGAAGCTCCTTCTTTCTCTGCTCACCCTGACGGCGGGCATCCTCTACGATCTTCGCAGCCTGACCCTCTGCGGTACCGATCTTTTTCTCAGCGATCCTCTTGCGATACACCACGCCGCAGAAAAAGCCTACCAGCAGGGTCAAAACGGCAACGCCCACCAAAAGGGCGATTTCATACGTTTCCATTATGTAACCTGACACCTCCTTCTGTTTTTGTTTACGATCCTTTTGGATCGGGATAAAGTTTCATAATGACGCATATTCAATACGCCCTTCTATTTTACTCTAAAAGAGCCTTTCTTGTCAAGTCAATCCCCCAAAAAATGCCCCGTTACGGGGCTTTTTTCTCTCGGATCTGTTGTTTTAAGGCATCCATTGCCTCCCGAAAGGTACCGATGTGATCCACCAGCCCCGAATCGTAGGCCTCCCTGCCCGATAAAATGGTGCCGATGTCCGTTGCCATATCGTGGTGGGCGGACATATACCCCTCCAGCACCTCGGGGGCAATGCGGGAATGATCCAGAATGAAGGTGCAGATCCGCTCCTGCATTCTCCTTAAATATTCAAAGCTTTGGGGCACCCCCAAAACAAGGCCTTGGATCCTGACGGGGTGCACGGTCATGGTGGCGCTTTTCACCATAAAGCTCTCCTTGGCCGCCACCGCCAAGGGGATCCCGATGGAGTGGCCCCCGCCCAAAACCAGCGACACCGTGGGCTTTTTCATTCCGGCGATCATTTCCGCCATGGCAAGGCCCGCCTCCACATCGCCCCCTACGGTATTGATGAGAACCAAAAGGCCGTCAATGCTGTCGTTTTCCTCGGTCTCTACAAGGCGGGGCAACAAAAGCTCGTATTTTGTGGCCTTTACGGGGGGAGAAACGGCGGTGTGTCCCTCGATCTGCCCTGCAATGAGGATGGTTCGGATCCGCTCCGAGGAGCCTGTGACCACCTCCTCGGGAATGGGGGCTTGCCCTTGGCACAGGGCCTCTTTTTCTTCGTGTTCCATTGCTTCTCCTTTCTTGTTCACAATTTATTAACCATATTTTTCCCGAATGTGATATGCTTAATACATCAAACCGAAAGGATATGATATGAAAACAATTCGTTTCGTAGCGCTCCTTCTTCTTTGCACCTTGGTTTTGTGCTCCTGCTCCCCGAGCGAGGAGAATCCCGTGGTGCCGGAGGAGGCCTTTACCGCTCTCTTTCGCTTTTCCATTTCCTCCTTGGAGGAAAACAAGACCCGCATTTCCTACTGCAAGGAGTCTGACGGCTTCTTTTATCTTCACGGCCAAACAGGCGGCGGCTTTTTGGGGGGCTTTGTTTCTCCCGAGCGCAGTATGTCCTGTGAAAGCGTGGTGAAAAGCACCGCGCCCCTCACCTTCTCCCAAATTCGGGAAAACGGGGAGGACAAGGCGATCCTTCTGACCGACGGCGGCGTATTTCACACCCTCTTCAAGGAGAACACCTCGCAGTGTACCCCTCTTCCCACCAATCTGGATTTTTCCCGTGCCGTTTTTTACGATGATCTCACCCTCATTGCGGAGACGGAGGAGCTTTTGGTGCTCTGTCCCGTGGATTTTGAAAACACCTATGTCCTCTCCCCCAAGGAGGCTCTGCCCGATTTTGCAGGGGTCATTGCCGTGACGGAGGGAGGCAAGCGCATTTGGTATGCCCAAGGGCGGCTTGACGGAACCTTCAAGGGAATCGCCTTTTTTGAATACGGAGAAAACGTGCCCTTGGGCTCTGAAAATTTTCTCTTTGATTCCTTTACCCCCATCGGCACCTCCTCGGTGCTCTTTTCCCGCAAGCTTGCCGACGGCGGCGCTCTGTATCTGATGCGGAATCTGGAAACGGGGGAAACCGGATCCGTAACAACCAAGGAAGCCCTTGACGGGGTCACCTGCGATCCTGCGGGGACCGTGCTTTGCGGCAGCCTGAAAAAAGGCAGCGGCGGCGAAATTCAGGTCTACGACCTGACAGACGGCACCCTTTCGGGCACCTATTCCATTGCCCACGGGGCTCCCTCCCCCTATCTTGCCGTGTCCGACGATGCCGAGACCCTTCTCTTTGCCGTAAGCCAAGGCACCGATGAGGTCATCGGTGCGCTGGATCTGACCAAGATCTGACGAAAAAACAAAGTAAAAAAGAGTCTTTCCCACGGGAAGGACTCTTTTTTTGATCTTGTGTTGGTTCTTGGAGGGGAATTTTGAAAAAGCCCCTCCAAACCAAAGGCCGCAAAAGCCACGGCAACGGGCCGTCGAGGACGTCGGCCCCTACAAATTTCATAAAATTTTCTCCTCATCTTTCAAACCAACCTTGATAAAACCATCTATTTTGCAACATAAATTTCTTTGCACAAAACACAAATTCTCCACCAACCCGTAGGGGCTGACGGTCCTGTTGTGGTACCCGCCACGGCTTCCCCTCGTACCCTCGGGGGCCTTGGCGACCACGGCCACTCGCTCAAGTCGCTTCATCCGCCCCCGGCGGCGCTCCCATCGCTCCCCCCGACGGTCCGAGCAAAATTCTCTTTTGATCAAAGCAAATCTCTGTTGTATTCTTTTTTCTTCCCTTACTTAAAAGTTTCTTTGCCTACTTTCTTCTCAAAGAAAGTAGGGTTAAAAACAAAATAGGCTTTCCCAAAGGAAAGCCTACCACTTCTTTTCTCTTTTCTTTCTTCTCTATTCTCTCAAAGCAGGCTTTCCCGAAGGAAAGCCTGCTTTGATTTTAATTGATGGTAATGAGAGGATCGGCCTCGCCCTGAACCTGAGGAAGCTTGCCGTCCCACTTTTCGATTTTCTTGTTTTCAATGACGGCCTCGTTCAAGGACTCGCTGACAATGCGGTTGGCCTCGGCCTCGGCCTGCGCCTTGATGCGAATGGTCTCTGCCTCAGCCTCGGCATTGGTAATGGCGGTCTGCTTTTCGGTCTCCGCCTTCAGAAGCTGCTGCTGCGCCACCTGCTTTTCCTCAATGGCGTTGATAAAGGCCTCGGAAAAGTCAAAATTGAGAATGTTTACATCGGTCACGTAAAGACCGTCTCCGTTGAGCTTTTCATTGAGCCCCGTAACAAGCCCCTCGGAAATAATGGCACGGTTGGTCACGCTTTCCTCGGCGGTGTATTTGGCGGTAATGGCCTTGAGCACCTCGTTGACGGCGGGGGTCACCAAAACCTCCTGATAGGATCTGCCCACATTTTTATAAATGCTGTAGCTCTTGGCGGAATCCACACGGTAATTGATGGCAAGGGTGGTGGAAACGGTCTGCAGGTCCTTGGAAAAGGCCTCGGTCGCCACCTCCAATTTGGTAATGCGGTTGTCGATCTTCACCACCTCCTGCACGAAGGGTGCCTTCACGTGAAAGCCCTCCTGCAGAACACGGTCGCTGACTCTGCCAAGGGTCAAAACCACACCCGTGTGTCCCGCAGGAACCACGGCAAAGCAAGAGGACAGGATCACCACCGCCACGAGAATTCCCAATACCGTGAGCACCACGGTCAGTGTTTTTTTCTTTGCAGTCATATGATTTCTCCTTTTTTTAATTGTATCACAGATTTTTGAACTTACTTTTATCCATTCACCACATTTTGCGGCTTCCCCGCAAGAAAGGCGGCAAGATTTTCCTTCAAGATCCCATAAAGGCGCTGTCTGGTCTCAAAGGGTGCCCAAGCCACGTGAGGCGTGAGAATACAGTTTTCCAAACCAAAGAGGGGGCAATCCTCGCTTTGGGGCTCCACCGTGAGAACATCGGCCGCAAAGCCCGCAATGCGCCCCGATGCAAGGGCCTCGGCCAGAGCCGCCTCGTCCACCAAGCCGCCTCGAGCGGTGTTTATGAGAAAGGCACTCTGCTTCATTTTTGACAGGGTCTCGGCATTGACCACCCGCTCCGTCTCGGGAGTGAGGGGTGCGTGGAGAGACAGATAATCGCTCTCGGAAAAGAGCGTTTCGAGGGTAACGTATTCATAGGGCACGCTCTTTTTGCTGCGGCAATGATAGATCACCCTCATACCAAGGGCCGAGGCCACGTTCGCCACCTTGCCGCCGATCTCCCCAAGACCGAAAAGTCCCAAGGTCTTGCCTCGCAATTCCGTTTGGGGATAGGGCGCATAGCAAAACAGCTCCGAGCGCTTCCAATCTCCACGGCGGGTGGAGGCATCGTAGGCGATCAGGGAGGTGGAAAATTGCAGAATGTAGGACAGGGTCATCTGACAGACCGCATCGGAGGAATAAGCGGGAATATTGGTCACCGTGATCCCGCGCCGCTTGCAGGCCTCGGTATCTACATTATTGTACCCCGTGGCGGTCAGACCGATGTATTTTAATTTGGGGCATTTTGCTAAAATTTCATCGGTAATGCGAACCTTGCTCAGGAGCACCCCATCACTGTCTCCAATGAGCGGGGCCACCTCTTCGGGGCGGGGCTTGGAATAAAACCTGACCTGCCCGAAGGCTTCCAATTCTTCTTTTTTCAGATCCTTTTGACAAACGCTGTCAATTTCAAAGACACAAAGCTTCATAGCACACTCCCTTTCTGATGCTATTTTAGCACAAAAAAGGCCCGATTACAAGCCAAGAGAAAAACTTTTTTTCGCTTGACGGAACAAGGAAAAAGGGATAGAATAGCATCGATTCACAACAAACGATCAGGAGGGCGACCCCAAGGCCGCAACAAAAAATGGAACAGCTCATTTCAAAATCCCTTTATCAATACGCCGCTTTTATGCTATAACACATCGAAGGGTCAGTGATATCAATGAGAAAAATCCTCGATAAAATGTTTGGAAACAAGATCCTGTCTATTCTACTCCCTGTCCTTGTTTCAACACTCCTATATTTGTTATTCATTATGCTTGGTGTGGCAGAGGATAAAATGAATATCATAATTGCTACACCGATCATTTCTGTCTTTTGGTTTTTTGGTGCATTTCTTATTGTTTATATTCAAGTAAAGAATAAGAATTGTCCCGAAGACTTTTTGAATTTGTTTGAATTTGCGGTGGCGGTATTCTTTGGGATTCATTCCATCGTTGATGCAATCTCCGTTGTGATAAGCGGATTTCAAAACTTTACTCCGTTGACAGCTGCCGGCTTACTTACATATGCATCCTTCGCTTTGGCACACGGTAAAAGAACGAACTCGTAAAGCCCTCCCCAAGCATCCTTCCTGTTTAGCAACCGAAAATTACGATTTTTGAAACCTGCGGTTGATTGACACCCCTTTTCCCCCGTGCTATAATATTTTCAGTTCCCATATTCTTAATTTGAAAAGGAGAATTTAAAGTGAAACTGATCATCAAAGACAATTACGAAGCCATGAGTCAATGGGCTGCCAATCATATTGCAAATGCCATCAATGCTCACAAGGCGGACCGCCCCTTTGTTTTGGGCTTGCCCACCGGCTCTTCCCCCCTGGGTGTTTATAAGAATCTGATCGAAATGAACAAGGCAGGCAAGGTGACCTTCCAAAACGTGGTAACCTTCAATATGGATGAATACGTGGGTCTGCCCCGAGAGCACGATCAGAGCTACTGGTACTTTATGCACGATAATTTCTTCAATCATATTGACATTCCCGCAGAGAATATCAACATTCTCAACGGTATGGCAGAGGATCTGGAGGCAGAATGTCAGCGCTATGAGGATAAGATCGCATCCTACGGCGGGATCGACCTGTTTTTGGGCGGCAGCGGGGTGGACGGCCACATCGCCTTCAACGAGCCCTTCACCTCCCTCACCTCCCGCACCGGCGTGCGTGCTCTCACGGAGGATACCCTCATTGTAAACTCCCGCTTCTTTGATTACGATATGAATAAGGTTCCCAAGACTGCCCTCTCCGTGGGTGTGGGCACCGTGTGTGATTCCAAAGAGGTGCTCCTTGTGATCAACGGCCACAATAAGGCCCGTGCCCTTCGCCACTGCGTGGAAGGCGGCGTGGATCACGCTTGGACCATCAGCGCCCTGCAGCTGCATCCCAACGGTATCATCGCCTGTGACGAGGCCGCCTGCGGCGAGTTGAAGGTGGATACCTACAAGTACTTCAAGGAAATCTACAAAAACGAGCAATGATCCGAGAAAAAAGCAAGTCAGCTGACTTGCTTTTTTTCTTTTGCCGCAAAAACACGGTTGCACTCCCCTTTTTCCTGTGGTACAATGGAAAAAAAGAGGTGATTCCATGGAAATCCGAGCAAGATCAAAATTTGATCGAAAAACCATAACCGCCCTGGCTCATCTGACCTTTTCCGGAAAAAACGACCCCAAAAAGCGCCTTTCCCTTTGGGTCATGATCCTATCGGGGCTTGCCCTTGTGATCCTTTTGGAGAGTCTACTGCTTCAAAGCACTACCCTTTTGAAGCTGCTTTTTCTTCTTGCGCTGATCCTTTTCTTGGAATTCTTTCTCTATGCCGGCCTTCCCCGAATTCAGTATAAGATGCTGGCAAGGCTTCAGGAGGCGGAGCACGAATTTCTTTTTACCGACACCGCCCTGAAGGCAAAAACCACGGCGAAGGATTACAGCGGGGAATCCGTTCTGGAGTATTCCCTTTTTACCAAGGTGTATGAAACGAGCGACTATTTCTTCCTGTTTCAAACCGCAAATCAGGTTTTGATCGTGGATCGATCCACCCTTGAGGGTGGCAATGCAGGGGAGATCCGAGAAAAGCTTGCCTCCTATGTAAAAAAATATATCGTTTGTAACTATTAAGCCTCATAGATCAATAGATTAGGAGAAAATATGACAAAAGCCTTACGAAGTGCTCTTTTTTTGATCCTTCTTGTGACCGCCATCCTCTCTTTTTGCGGTTGCACCCCGAAGCTTTCCCAAAGCGCCCCTGCGTCTACCGCACCCGAAACCGAGGAGTTCCAAATGAAAACCGAAGCTATGACCGAAGAAGCAACCGCACCCGAAACGACAGGGGAGACCGCTCCCGCCGCAGGCGAGATGGGCGACCTTGTGAAGGGGAAGCTTCGCTTCACCCTCATTGGCGGCACCCGCGGGGATAACGATGCCGCCGCTTGGGGCGGATATCTGTTCAAGTTCAACGGCAAGGGCTGGTGCTATGTCTACGATCTGAATTCCTTTTCCGAGGAGGCGGGCAAGGCCTTTCTGCAAACACAGGAAAAAACACCCTATGTCAACGCCTTCAAGCTTCACTTGGCCGATACCCTGCCGCCCCATAGCAACGCCGTAGTCTTCGGCACGGAAAAGTATGACCCCAATGACGAATTCCCCCTCCTCTACTGCAATATTTACAACAATTTCAAGGAGGAGGCCGATCAGAAAAAGGGTATGCTCTGCGCCTATCGCATCACCCGCACCAAGGATAACAAGTTCTCCTCCAGGCTGGTGCAGATCCTCCGGATCGGCTTTACGGATGACAAAAGGCTTTGGCTCTCCGAAAACGGCAAGGATGTGCGCCCCTTCGGAAATTTTGTCATTGACCGAGAGACCAATACCCTCTATGCCTTCACCATGCGGGATGAGGATAAGACCACCCGCTATTTCTCCTTCCGTATGCCCTCTGTGACGGAAGGGGAGGAAAACACCGCCTTGGGAGCAAGGCTTGTCACCTTGAAGGAGGAGGACATTCTCTCCCGCTTCACCGCCCCCTATCAGCACTATATGCAGGGAGCGGATTTTGAAGGCGGCAACCTTTACACGGTGGAGGGCCGCACCGAAAACGACAAGCACCCCGCCGTAATGCGCATTACCTCCCCCACCCAAAAGAAGGAGCTTCGGCGCATCTTTCTGCCCAATTACGTGGCCGATATTGAGCCGGAGGTGATCACCTTCTGGGACGGCAAGTGCTACTACGGCGATGTAAAAGGAAACCTCTATCTGGTGGAAGGAGCTTGACCCCAAAAAGCCCACTTTTCGTGGGCTTTTTTTCTGTATTGGCCTTGACTTTTCGTGGGGGTATGTTAAGATAGTGAAAAAGGAATTTTTCCTAAAAAAGTGAATCTTTGGAGGATAAAATGTTAAAATTCGGTTGGAGCAAAAAAGTTATTTCCGTGGACGGGCCCATCGGCATTACGGGGCAGTTTCACGAAAGAATTTCCAAGGGTGTGTATGACGAGAACCTTCTCACCGCCTTGGTGATCGACGATGGCAGTACCGTTTCCGTTATGGTTTCGGCAGATCTTGTGAGCGTGTCTGACGGCATTATTTTCGATATTCGGGCCGCCGTAAAGGAGAAGAATCCCGCCATTCCCACCGAGCATATTCTGCTGAACGCCACCCATACCCACGCCTCCCCCCGCTATATGAACTTCGGTACCATGGGCTATGACAAGGCTCCCCACGATAAGGTGGAGTATATGATGCCCGAGGAGTACCGCCCCTTCCTTGTTTCTCAGGCAAGAGATGCCATTTGCGAGGCCTATGACTCCCGTGCCGAGGGCTCCTTTGCCTACGGCTACGGCTACGCTGTGGTAGCCCACCACCGCAGACCCACCTATTTTGACGATCTGCGCCTGCGCCCCGGCGATCAGGGCCCCAGCTCCTTGAAGGTAAACCGCTTTGCCAAAATGTACGGCAACACCAACGATCCCGAATTTGCAGGCTACGAGGGCAATGTGGATTCCACCGCCTACTTTATGTTCACCTTTGACGACCAAGATAAGCTCACCGGCGCCATTGTAAACGTTCCCTGCCCCAGTCAGAACTCCGAAAACGAGGAGGTTCTCACGGGGGACTATTGGGTTCAGGTGCGTGAGCTTGTCAAGGAGAAATACGGTGATATTTTCATTCTTCCCCAGTGCGCCAGCGCAGGAGATATGGCCCCCCGTACCCTCCACGCAAGACCTGCCGAGGATCGCAAGTACGCTTTGAAATACGAAGGAATGACCTTCCCCAAGATCCAAAGACCCCGAGAGATCTTCAACCGTATGGAGATCGCCGAGAGAATCCTCTTCGCCTTTGACGATACCTATGCTTGGGCCAAGAAGGAGCGGATCCGCGAGGCAAAGCTGACCCACACCGTGGAAAATGTGAAGCTGGATGCCTGGAAGATCACCAAGGATCAGTACGATTCCGCCGTGGCAGAATACGAAAAGTATAAAAAGGAGCCTTGGGCCGAAACGGGAAATGCCGAGGAAGACTTTATTGCCAATACCAAGCACGGCATCGTTCTGGCTCGCTACGAGGCCATCATCAAGAGATACAAGGAGAACCGTGATTTCTTCGAGCCCGAGATCCATATCATCGGCCTTGGGGATATTGCCTTTGCCTCCAACCCCTTCGAGCTTTATGTCAATTTCCAGCACAGAATTCAGGCTCGCAGCCCCTTCGTGCAGACCTTTATGATCCAGCTTGCCGCCTCCACCGATGCAAGAGGCTACCTTTGCACCAAGGCCGCCGCCTATAATATGGGCTACAGCGCCAATATTTACAGCTGCACCGTGTCTCCCGAGGGCGGAGATACCTTGGTGGAAAAGACCTTGGCTACCCTCAATAAAATCAAGGAAGAGGATCAGGAGTAATTATGGCTAAAATTCAGGATTACCGCATTGTTACTGCGGAAAAACCCACCCGAAACGAGCGCCGTGCCGCCGCCTTTTTGCGCCGCAATATCCGCATCGTAACAGGGAAGACCCTGCCTATGGTCACCGACAAGAGCGCTCCCGAGGAGCTTGAGATCGTGGTGGGCAAAACAAGCCGTGAGGAAATGGATCAAATGAATTTTCAGCGGGATCCCAAAACCGCTTGGAGCTTTGTTGCCCGCTTTCACGGTCAGCGCCTTTACCTTTCGGGAATGGGCGTTGCCGCCGAGCCGGAAGCGATCTACAAGGCCGTTTACGGTGTGCCGGATGACGGTGCCTTCGGCACCAACATTGCCGCCTACCGCTTTGTGGAGGATGTTCTGGGCTTTGAATTTCTCTATGACGGCTATTTGGATTATCCCGAAACGCCCGAGCTTGAAATGCCCCTTGATTGGGAGGTGGATTACACTCGGGATACCCTGATGCAGGAGAAGGCTCCCCTTCTCGAGGGCCCCGCCTTCTGGTCTGTGCCCTCTGCCAGAGTGCATAACTGGAATATGGGCTGTATGATCTTCCGCTCCAAGGAAGGCCGCATTGCTGTCATTGACGGCGGATTGGGAGGGGATATGCCCCACCTTCTCAGCATCCTTCGGGAGATCACAGGTCAGGAAAAGCCCGTGGTTCACGCTTGGCTCTTCACCCATCTGCACGAGGATCACTACGGTGCCTTCTGCCGTATTTGCAGGCAGGAGGAGTGGCACGATAAGATCGAGATCCGTGATTTCTACTGCCACCTTTTGCCCGATGAATATTATCTCTCCCTTTCCAAGGAAGCAAAGCCCGAATTTGCCGATGTTTTGAACTGCTTTCATACCGCTCCCGAGGTGCTTGGCCTTACGATGCACACCGTGGAGGAGGGGGATGTGATCGAGCTGGATGACCTTTCCTTCAAGGTGCTTCACGTGCCCGATCTTTCCGTTCCCACTATGAATATGAACAATTCCAGTGTCATTTACCGCTTGGATCACGAAAGCGGCCAGCGCTTTCTGCTCTTGGGTGACGGTGAATGGGTGGTGGATCATGCCCTGAAGGAGCTTCCCCCCGAGGAGCTGAAATCCGATGTGGTTCAGGTGGGCCACCACGGCGTGGGCAATGTTTCCGATCAGGTCTATGACCTTATGGATGCCAAGGTCTTTATCTATCAGGCCTGTCCTCGCTTCTGGTACAGCGACCGTGGAGAGGGCCTTGGCTCTCATCAGATCGGTATGGATCGGCTCCGCCGCTACCTTTTGGACTGCGGCGCAAAGCGGGAGAACATTTACCCCAACCACAAGGGCATCGTAGCACTTCCCCTGCCCATCCCCGTCAAATAATCCCCCTGCTTTCAGAAGGTAGGCTTTCCCAAAGGAAAGCCTATTTTTTCTTTGCTCCTACTTTCTTTGAAAAGAAAGTAGGCAAAGAAACTTTCTGAGAATAGAGAAACAAGAAAAGGCAACAGAATTTGTTTTCCCGCTACTTTTCTCTTTTGTGCAAAACAAATTCCTGTATACAAAATTGTAATTCCCTCCACAAGAGGCTCCCCCGATGGGGGAGCTCCGCCATAGGCGGTGAGAGGGGGCTTTGGACATCTATTCCAACAGAACCCCCTCTCCGTCACGCCAAGCGTGCCATACACTCCTTGATACCGTGATTCTGCCATCGCCATCCGGCTCGGCACAATCGGGTATCGGCGGTCGAAAACGCATCGAAAAAGACTCCCCGTGTCTTTTTCTCGGTTTCCGCTCCCACGGGGCGAGGCTCTATGGTGCGAAATCTTTTCTTTGCGCCACAGACCGAAGGCGGCGAAGGCCAAAACAACGGACCGTCGGGACGCCGGTCCCTACAAATGTAAGACAAATTCGTACCCCGAACCGAAGGCGGCAAAAGCCACGGCTTGCGGGCCGTCGGGGACGTCGGCCCCTACAATTTTCATAAAATTTTCGCCTTGTGTTTCAAGCTAACCTTGATAAAACCATCATTTTTGCAAAATTGATTTCTATACGCAAAACACAAAATCCCCACAAATCGGGAGGGGCCGACGTCCTCGACGGCCCGAGCAAAATTCTCTTTTTTGCAAAATAGATTTCTATACGCAAAACAAAAAATCCCCGCTTTACAAAGCAAAGAATCAACACCAAATAAATTCCTGTTGTATTCTTTTTTCTCCCCAAACCCCAAAAGTTTTGGGGGGTGAGGGGGACTTTTTCAAAAGTCCCCCTCATATAAAAAGTCCCCCTCCTATAAAAACAAATAGGCTTTCCCAAAGGAAAGCCTACCATCACTTATCACCCATCACTTATCACTTATCACCCATCCCTTATCACTCAAAAAAGGAGCCCGAAGGCTCCTTTTTATTCCAAGGTGTCTGCGATCTTCAAGATCAACTCGTGGGACTTTTCCCAGCCGAGGCAGGGGTCGGTAATGGACTTGCCGAAGGCATTTTCGCCCACCTTCTGACAGCCGTCCTCCAAATAGCTCTCGATCATAAGACCCTTCACAAGTCTGCGGATCTCGGCATTGTGATTGCGGCTGTAGACCACATCCTTGGCAATGCGGATCTGCTCTAAATACCGCTTGGCGGAATTGGCGTGGTTGGTATCCACAATGGCGGCAGGATTTTTGAGATTGGTCTGGGCATACAATTCGGAAAGCTGCAGCAGATCCTCGTAATGATAATTGGAAACACACTTGCCCGAGAAATCCACATAGCCTCGCATAATGGCGTGGGCGTAGGGGTTTCCGTCACTGTGCACCTCCCAGCCACGGTACAGGAAGGTATGTGCGCCCTGTGCGGCGTAGATGGAATTCATCAAAACGTGCATATCGCCACCCGTGGGATTCTTCAGACCGACGGGAGTTTCCAAGCCGCTTGCCACAAGGCGGTGCTGCTGATTTTCCGCACTTCTGGCACCCACGGCAACATAGGCCAAAAGATCTGAAAGATAGCGGTAATTCTCGGGGTAGAGCATTTCATCGGCGCAGGTGAAGCCGTAATCCGACAGGGCGGCACGGTGAAGCTCACGAATGGCAATGATGCCCTTGAGCATATCGGGACGGGAGGCAGGATCGGGCTGATGCAGCATTCCCTTGTACCCCTCCCCCGTGCTGCGGGGCTTGTTGGTATAAATGCGGGGGATAATGAGGATCTTGTCCTTGACCTCCTCCTGCGCTCTGGCAAGCTTTTCCAGATATACCATGACCGCATCCCGATTGTCTGCCGAGCAGGGGCCGATAATAAGGGCAAATTTTCCGCTTCTGCCCGCAAAGATATTTTTTAATTCCTCTTGCTTCCTATCACGCACTTCTTCCCACTCGGGCTTTAAGGGATATTCCTTCTTAATGTCCTGCGGAATGGGTAATTTACGGATAAAATTCATTGTTTTTCTCCTTTCCGATCAAAGAGCGCTCTTCGACTGGTGGAGAGCCGCATCATTTCCTTCATGGTTTCGGTGTCCTCGGCGGTAATGGCCGCCTTCAAACGGTTGAATTCCTCTTCAAATTTGTTCATTTGCTCCAGGAGCTGTCCCCGATTCAAGAGGAAAAGCTCGCTCCACATATCCTCCTGGATCCGAGCGATTCGGGTCAGATCACGGAAGGAGTCTCCCGTGTAGTCCACCAGCCCCGCATCGTCTCCCGCACACATCAGGCTCACGGCAATGCAGTGGGTCAGCTGAGAGAGAAAGGCGATCATTTCATCGTGCTTTTCGGGGGTGAGAACGGAAACGGAGCGAAAGCCCAATTCCCTTCCCAATTCCTTGCAAAGGGCAATTCCCTCGGGGGTGTTTTTCTCGGTGGGCACCACAATGTAGTTTGCCCCGTGGAAAATGGCATCGTCACTGTTTTCCACGCCACCCACCTCTCGGCCTGCCATGGGGTGTGCGGCAATGTACTCCACACCCTCGGGCAAAAGCGCCTGCACCTGATACACCACGCTCCCCTTCACACCCGTGACATCGGTCAGATACGAGCCCTTGGAAAAGAGAGCCCCGTGCTGACGGATCCACTCCACGAAAACGTGGGGGTACAGGGCAAAGACCGTCAGATCGGCCCGTTTGACAAAATCCTCCCGAAGAGCCGTGTCGGCCTCGTCCACCACGCCCTCCTTCAGGGCAAAATCAACGGCAGTCTGCCTTTTTTCAATGGCAAGCACCGTATATCCTTTTTTCTTCAAGGCCCGAGCATAGCTGCCTCCCAAAAGGCCGAGGCCTACGATCAGAACCGTTGTATCCGCATTTTTATTCAGTTTCATCTTTGATCACTTGAATTCCCAGTTTTTTTATTTCTTCAAAAAAATCAGGCCAGCTCTTTTTCACGGCCTCGGCCCCCTCGATCTCGCCTCCAAGGCGGGTCAGGAGCACGGCCATGGCCATCACAATGCGATGGTCGTTGTAAGAGTCAATGGGGGTAGCGGGAGAATGAAGCTCCCTTTTTTCCACCACGATCTCATTGTCCCCCACCGTAAGATGAGCGCCGCACTTTGCAAGCTCCCTCCGCATCGCCTCTCCCCGATCGCTCTCCTTGATGCGAAGGCGGGCAGTTCCCGTAAAGCGGGCCCCGTGAAAGGCGGCGGCAAGGGCAAGGAGAATGGGTGCCAGATCGGGGCAATCGGTCAGATCCACCGTGGGACAGCCCTCTCTCAACAGAGGGAAAATATCCCCATAGACCCGATCTCCCTGCAGGCTCTTCTCCGAAAGATTCAAAAGGGAAACAGAGCCTCCCAAAAGATTCAGCGCCGCGGGAAAGGCGGCGTTGGAAAAATCGCCCTCCACCGCAAAGGAGCGAGCCTTGTAGCGCCGGGAGCCGGGAATGAAATATCCCCACGGCTCGCTTTGAACGGCAATGCCGAATTCCTTTAAGGCCTGAAGGGTCATATCCAAATAGGATGCGCTCTCCCGTTTGCCCTCCAGAATGAGGGTGCTGTCCCCCTCCAAAAGAGGAAGGGTATACAAAAGGCCGGTAATGAACTGGCTGGAAATACCGGCCTTCACCCGATATTCCCCTGCCTTTAAGGGCCCCTGAACCCAAAGGGAGTTGCCCTCCCTTTCAAACAAAAGCCCTTTTTCCCTGCAAATATCCTCATAGACCGAAAGGGGCCGCTCCATCAGGCGGGGTGCCCCCGAAAGGCAGATCCTCTCCCCCGTAGCAAGGCAAAGGGGAATGAGAAAACGAAGGGTACTGCCGCTTTCACGGCAAAAAAGCGTTTTCCCGCAAGATTTGGGGAAGGGGGTGCCCTTCACCCGAACCGAATCTCCCTCTCGGCAAAATTCGGCACCGAGGGCAGAAAGGCAATCCATGGTGGCCAGCATATCCTCCGACAGGGCAATGGGAGAAAGGATGCTCTCCCCCTCGGCCAAAGCCGCCCCCATCAGGGCACGGTGAGCCATCGACTTGGAGGGGGGTGCCGCAAGGGTCCCCTTGGCCACGGAGGGAATGATCGTTACCTTCACGCCTTTTTTCCTCCCGCAAGAATTAGATCCATAGCCTCTAAATACCCCTGAAAGCCCTTGCCCGTAATGGTGGCTATGCAGGCGGAGCGAATGTAGCTCACCTGACGGAAGCCCTCCCGCTCCTCCACCTTGGAGATGTGCACCTCCACCGTGGGAATGCCCACGCTCTTCACCGCATCCAAAAGGGCGACGCTGGTGTGGGTATAAGCGGCGGGATTGATGACGATGCCGTCGATCTTCCCGTAGGCGGCCTGAATGGCATCCACCAGATCTCCCTCGTGGTTGGACTGATAGATCTGAACCTCCACGCCCCGTTTCTCCGCGTGATTTTCAATCAAACGGCACAGATCCTCATAGCTCTCCTTGCCGTAGTGCTCGGGCTCCCGAATCCCGAGAAAATTCAGATTCGGGCCGTTTAATACCAAAAGCTTCATTGCAGTTCCTTTTCTATTTTTCTAATATTCTCTTCCACATTGCGACTGACTAAAACCCGTTTCTCGGCGGCGGCGCAGTACAGCTCGTATCGCTCCTCATAGCGCCGCTTCATAGCCTCGGCATCACGGGCGAGAGGTCGGTCTGCGGTGCCCACCAAGGTCTCCACGGGGGCATCCAAAAACAAAAGGGTGCCGTTTGCCTTGAGGGCCGCCACGTTTTCGGGATCGAGAATGGCTCCTCCCCCCGTGGCAATGACCTTTCCCTGACAGGCGGCGAGGCGGGCGATCACACGGGCCTCGATCCTGCGGAACAGCCCCTCTCCCCCCTCGGAAAAGATCTCGGGGATGGTCTTTTTTTCTTCTTTTACGATTTCCTCGTCACTGTCCGCAAAGTCCTTGCCAAGCCTTTGGGCAAGAATTTTTCCCAAGGTGCTTTTTCCGCTGCCGGGCATTCCGATGAGGACAAGATTCTTCTTTTCCTCAAGGATCCGGCGGTAAATGGGCTCGATCCGATCCACCAGCGCCTCCTCTCCCGTAAAGAGGGCAGCGGCGTAGACCGCCTGCGCCACCAGCATCCTAAGGCCTCCCGCAGCGGGAAGTCCGAGGGATTCTGCCTGAAGCACAAGGCGGGTCTTGAGGGGATTGTAGACCACGTCGGCCACCGCCTCAAGACGGGGAAACAGGGTCAGATCCACAGGGGAGGAGGCCACATCGGGATACATTCCCGAGGGGGTGGTGTTCAAAATCACCTGAACGCCCTTTTCCTCGGCCAGTTCCTCATAGGTAACACAGCCCTCCTTCTTGGTGCGGGAGACCCGCAGGATCCTTTCGGCTCCCAGCTTTCGGCACAGGGCGAGGGCCGTGCCGCCCGTGCCGCCCGTGCCCAAAATGGCAACGGTCTTATTCTGAATGGGGATACCGCCTGCTCTCAGGCAGTCCTCCATTCCCAAAATATCGGTATTGTACCCCGAAAGGCGACCGTTTCGGCAGATCACCGTATTCACCGCCCCGCAAAGGGTGGCATCGGGGGAAATTTCATCCAGATACCCCATGACCTCCTTTTTGTAGGGAATGGTCACATTGATGCCGCAAAAGGCCTTTTCCTTCAGAAAACGGTCAAGCGCCTCGGGGGCAATGGGGTGCAAAACATAATCGTACCGAGCGATTTTCTTATGGATCTCTACGGAAAAGCTATGTCCCAGCTTTTCTCCGATCAAGCCGTATTCCATATTCCCCCCTATGCCAAAAAGTCGGTTCCGAAGCGGGAGACAAGGGCATCACACAGGGCGTGGGCCAACACGCTGTCCTGCACGATACGGGCACGGTGCACGATACAGGGATCGTGGCGGCCGCCGAAGGAATGAATGACGTTCTCCCCCGTATTCAGATCCACCGTCTCCTGCGGCTTTGGAATGGTGGGGGTGGGCTTGACAGCCGTGCGGAGCACAATGGGCATTCCGTTGGAAATGCCGCCGTTGATGCCGCCGTTTGCATTGGTTTTGGTATAGATCTCGCCGTTTTCCTTCACACGGAAGGCATCGTTTGCCTCACTGCCGCGAAGGCGGGTCATTTCAAAGCCCCGCCCGAATTCCACACCCTTGACGGCGGGAACGGAAAAGAGAGCGTGGGAAAGAATGCTTTCCAAAGAATCAAACCAAGGCTCTCCCACACCGGCGGGAAATCCCGTGATCATAGATTCCAAGGTTCCTCCCACACTGTCCCCCTCACGGGCGGCGGCAAGGATCTCCTCCTTCATCTTCTCCTCGCACTCGGGCAAGAGAACGCCGAAGGGGTTTTGGGAAAGGAGCAAAAGATCCTCTTCCCGCTCAAAGGCCCGATCCGAAACGGAGCCGATGGAGGCAATATGGGTGCCGATGTGAATTCCCTTTTTCTCCAAGGCCCCCATAAGAATGGCGCCCACCGCCACGATGGGAGCGGTCAGACGGCCCGAAAAATGGCCGCCGCCTCGCACATCCTGAAAGCCGTGGTATTTCATTTGGGCGGCATAATCCGCATGGCCCGGCCGCAGGCAGGTTTGGGAGGTATAATCCTTGGAGCGCTGGGCCACATTGGGAATGAGAAGGCAAAGAGGCGTTCCCGTGGTCTTGCCGTCTACCACCCCCGACACGATGCGGAAGGGATCGGGCTCCACACGGGAGGTGGAGATCCGCCCTTGAGGTCTGCGACGGGAGAGAGCCTCGGCAATTTTCTCCTCTGAAACGGCAATGCCGGGGGCAAGCCCATCCAGCACACAACCGATCATTTCGGAGTGACTTTCCCCAAACAGGGTCAGCTGTAAGGAGGTTCCGAAGGTATTTTTCATTTCTGCCAACCTTTCACCTCTTCCGCAAAGACGGAAAAAGGCAGTTTTTCCATTCTGTAGCTGCCGGGAGTATCCACTCGGATCAAAACGATCTTATCTCCCGCCATTTTTTTATCGTGGCGCATGGCCTCAAGGGCCGCCGTCAGATCAAAGGAGCACTCCGTGGGAAGCCCCGCACGGCGAAGCACGGGTAACAGGCGCTCTCTCGCCTCGGGAGAGCACATAGGGAGCATCCCCAGTGCCACACATTCTCCGTGAAAGAGAGGAGAGGGGGTCTTCTGACTTTCGCTTTCAATGGCGTGGGCCAGCGTGTGCCCGAAATTGAGCACCTTGCGAAGGCCCGCCTCCCGCTCGTCCTCCTCCACCACCCGCTGCTTCATTTGAAGGCTTCGGTCAATGACGGTGAGAAGATTTGCCATCGGGTCATTTTCCTCCAAAAAGCGGAAATATTCGCCATCGAAGGTCATCGCCATTTTCACCGATTCCGCAAGGCCTGCGGCCAAGTGGCGGGGAGAAAGGGTCTTCAGCACCCGGGGGTCGCAAAGGACGGCCTTGGGGGGATAAAAGGCTCCCACCAAATTTTTCAGGCCGCCGAAATTCACCGCTACCTTGCCGCCGATGGAGGAATCCACCTGGGACAGAAGGGTGGTGGGTATGTTATAGAAATCCACGCCCCGCATAAAGGCAGAGGCGATAAAGCCCGCCAGATCTCCCACTACGCCGCCGCCGAGGGCCACCACGCAATCGGAGCGGGTAAAGCCCGCCTCCAGCATCCTCTCCAAGCCCTTTTCAAAGGAAAGAAGGGTTTTGGAGCCCTCGCCCGCACGGATCTCAAAGAGGGTGGGCTCGGCACACTGCTCCAGCAGGGTCTTGACATACCGGCGGGGGATCCCGTCGTCCGTCACCACAAGACAGCGCCGATTCAAATTCAGCATCTCGCCCGCCTTGGCCAATGCTCCCTCCTCCAAAAAGATGGGATATTTGCCGTCACGGGTCACAATTTCTCGGATCATGGTACACCTACTGCATCAGGATCTCTTTTTCGTAAGATCCCAAAATTTTCAAATCGTTGCAATTCTCCCGCAAAAGGGCAAGCATTTCGGTGCCCTCGGGGCCGTCGATGAAGCCGTCACCCTCGCAGAAGAAATAATATTCCCAAGACAGGTTCTTGGTGGGGCGGCTCTTAATGGCCCGCAGATTGAACCCGTGGGTACCGATGGCGGAGACGGCCTTTGCCAAGGCGCCCGCCTCATTCTTTACCGTAAAGACCATCACAAAGCGGCCGTCCTTTTCGGAGGGCTCCTTGCGGGTGCGGGTAAACACGGCAAAGCGGGTGGTGTTGCCGCCCTTTTCATTGATGTGGCTCTTTAAGATCTCAAGGCCGAATTCCTGGGCCGCCGCATCGCTTCCGATGGCGGCAATGCTCCGATCCTCCCCCTCGGCCACAGCCTTGGCGGCCACGGCGGTATTCACCGCCTCTCGGGTGTCAAAGCCCTCCTTCTCCAAGAAGGCGGCGCACTGACCCAAGGCTTGGGGGTGGCTGATGACGGTTTTGATCTCGGAAAGAGCAGTTCCCTTTTTCACCAAAAGGTTCTGCACCACCTCAATATCGTAGATCCCGCTGATATAGAGAGAGCCGAAAAAGGCCAGATCCATCACCTTGCCCACATCGCCGTTGGTGCTGTTTTCCAAGGGCAGCACCGCCGCATCGCACTCTCCCTTTTCCACCGCCCGCCAGGCGGCGTCAAAATCGGCATAGCCGATGGGGGTGGCATCGGGAAAGATCCTTTTGGCGGCAAGCTGAGCAAAGGCCCCCGCTACCCCTGAGAAGGCCACTCTCATTCCCGACAGAAGGCGGGACTGATAGGCCTTGGAAATATCCATATTGGCGTGCAGAAAATTGATGTAATAGCCCCGCAGGGTCTCATCCTTGACCCGCAGGCTTCCACGGGCAATGATCTCCTCCTCCCTTTGGGGGTCGAAGATCCTCATTCCCGTTTTTTGCTTGTACTCGGCCACCTTGCGGGAAGCCGCCATTCTCTCCTCAAAGAGGGCGGCCATTTCCCTGTCAATGCGGTCTATGGCCTCTCTTGCCTCCTCCAATTCGTTTTTCATTTCTTGTATTCCTCCATCAGGGCACGGAAGGCAGGAAGGCTTCTTTCAATGGTATCACGGGAGGTGCAATAAGCAATTCTCACATAGCCCTTCACCCCGAAGGAATCGGAGGGCACCAAAAGCAGCTCGTATTTTTTGGCTCTCTCGCAGAAGGCATTGGCATCCTCCTCCGGTGCCTTCACAAACAGATAGAAGGCTCCCTCGGGCGGGGTCACGGTGTAGCCCATTTCCATCAGGGCAGAGGAAAGCAGATCCTTGTTCTTGCGGTACTCCTCCACATCGGAGGTCAAGCCCTGACACTCGGCGGCAAGATATTGCCACAGAGAGGGAGCGCATACAAAGCCCAGGCTTCTGCCCGCACCGCAAACGGCGGCGAACACATCCTCCCCGTCGGGACAGGTGGGAGACACCAAAAGATAGCCGATACGCTCACCGGGCAGGGAGAGGGATTTGCTGTAGGAATAGCCCACCAGCGTGCGGTCATAGAGCGAGGGGAGCCAAGGAAGCTGCTCGGCCCCGTAATACAGCTGACGGTAGGGCTCATCGGAGATCAAAAAGATCTCGGTACCGTATTCCTTCTCCTTCTGTTTCAGAAGAGAAGCCAGCTTTTCCAGACTCTCGCGGGAATACACGGCGCCCGTGGGGTTATTGGGGGAATTGAGAAGCACGGCCTTGGTTTTTTCGCCGATGCTCGCCTCCAGAGCCGCAAGATCCAATTGGAAGGAGGGCTCAAGGCAGGGCACGGGGCACAAAACGCCTCCCGCCTTCTCCACAAAGACCCGATACTCGGGGAAGAAGGGAGCGGGAACCAAAACCTCATCTCCGGGATTCAAAACGGCGTGGAAGGCCACGGTCAGGCTGGCGGCGGCGCCGCAGGTCATATAGATCCACTCAGCCTTTGCGGGAGAAGAAAACTCAGCCCGAATGCTCTCGGCGATCTTCTCCCGCACCGCCATACTGCCTGCGGAGGAGGTGTAGCCGTGAAGGAGACAGGGGTCGGTCTCCCGAACCAAGCGAAGGATGGTCTCCCCTACCTTCTCGGGGGCGGGAATACTGGGGTTTCCCAAGGAAAAGTCAAACACATTTTCCTTTCCGATCTCTGCCTTTCTCTTGGCTCCGTATTCCGAAATGGCACGGATCACGGAGCTTTGCTTGCCCAAACGGAGCATTTCTTTCGCAATCATTTTCATACCTCTTTTCCCGATGCTGCCATAAAAAAATCCGCAATCTGCCGCTCCCTCATAAGGGAACGCACGAATTGCGGACAATCAACACCGTTATCGATCAAAAATCATTTTGTTCGGAGGCTTGACAGTCCGCTGATGTAAAATAATAAAATCGAGAGGAATAAAACTTCATCACAAAACTGTCTCCTTTCCGAAAAATTTACCTTATTATATGATTTTCGAGCCGCCTTGTCAAGGCTTTTGGGCAAAAAAAGGGGAAATTTCAAGTAAAAACAAACTGTTCCCGCAGCTTTTGCAGGATCCTTTTTTCCTCACGGGAGACCTTCACCTGACTCAGCCCCAGAACACGGGCGGTCTGCACCTGAGTCAAGGCCTTGAAATATCGAAGCACGATCAGCCTTCTCTCCTCCTCCCTCAGGGACAAGAGCGCTTGGGAGAGGGCAAGGGTTCCCGTGGCCTTTTCGATGTTATCCTCCCCGATGGCCTTTTCGGGGGAAAAGCCCGTTTCCTCATCCTCGGCGGAGAGGGAGAGGGCGGGGCGGGCGCTCTCCATGGCAAAGACCGCCTTTTCCTTGGTCAGATTCAAAGCAGAGCACAGCTGATCCAGGGTGGGCGAAGCCCCGTTCTTCATTTCAAATTCCTCCTGATAGCGGAAAATGCGGGCGGCATCGGCCTTGGTTTCCCGACTGATCTTGATCCAGCCGTCATCCCGCAGAAAGCGGCGGATCTCCCCCATAATATGAGGCACCGCATAGGTGGTGAATTTGCACTCTCGGGCGGGATCAAAGCCGCGGATGGCCTTGATCATTCCCACACAGCCAAGCTGCACCAGATCATCTAAATCCACCCCTCGCCCCACAAAGCGCAGGGCAATGCTCTTCACAAGGCCGAGATTGGACTCCACCAAAGAGGACATGGCCCCCTCATCTCCCTCTTTGGCCCGCAGGAGGGTTTCGGGATCCGAAATATAGGGGGATGTCATACCAGCTTTTTCTTCATGGTGACCTTGGTATAGCCCTTGCGGCTCATAAGGCGCATGGAGTCGGAAAAGGCCCGCATAATGGGAAGGCCCATTCCGCTTCGCTCCCCCTCCCGATCGGTGGTGAAAAAGGGCTCCAGCGCCTGTTCCACATTCTCGATCCCTCGCCCGTGATCCGTCACGGAAAGAGACAGGGTGCGGTCGGAATAAAACTTCATTTCCAAAATCACATCCTTTTTTCCCTCGGTATCCCGATAGCCGTGGACGATGGCGTTGGTCACCGCCTCGCTGACCATGGTCTTAATATCCGCAAGATCCGTGGTCCTCACCCCAAGATTCATCAAAAAGCCCGCCGCCACAAGACGGGCAAAGGCCTCGTTTTCTCCCCGTGCGGGGAAGGTGATGCGAACCTGATTTAGCAATTCCTTCATTTTTTCATCCTCACAAATACTGAATCTCAAGCTGCTTTTCCACCCCTGCAAGGCGCAGGATCCGAAGCACCTGCTCCCCGGGATTCAAAAGCTGAAAGCGGATGCCCCGCTCCTTGGTCTTTCTCAGGCGCCCCAGAATCAGCCCAAGCCCCGAGGAATCCATAAATTCCGTTTCCGTCAGATCCAAAACCACCCGCTTCGGCTTTGTTTCCTCTATCTCCTCGTCGATCTGACAACGGGCACTGCAGGCGGAATGATGATCAATATCTCCCGTGAGACGAACCACAAGGCAATCGTCCTTTGCGGCAGTCAGTATTTTCATAACAAGCTCCTTTCTGTTTCCTTGAGGGCATTGTAGCACCAAAGGAGAAAGAAAGATGTCGGATCGGGGCGTCCTTCATTGACTTTTCCCCCAAAACCCGATATAATTTAAGAAATTATGGGGAGGATTACGGATATGAAAATGATCTCTTGGAACGTAAACGGCCTGCGAGCCTGTATGCAGAAGGGCTTTTTAGACTTTTTCCATCAGGCCGATGCCGATCTGTTTGCCGTTCAGGAAAGCAAAATGCAGGAGGGGCAGGCCGAGATTTTGACCCCCGGCTACCATCAGTTCTGGAGCAGTGCCGAGAAAAAGGGCTATTCGGGAACCGTGGTGTTTTCAAAGGAAAAGCCTCTGTCGGTGCGCTACGGCATCGATGGCAAATACAGCGACGAGGGGCGCCTCATCACCTTGGAATTTGACCGCTTTTATTTTGTCAATTCCTACACGCCCAACGCCCAAAACGAATTGCGCCGTCTCCCCTACCGTATGGAATATGAGGACGATCTGAGAGGGTACCTGTCGGGCCTTGCCGAAAAAAAGAGCGTGATCCTTTGCGGGGATCTGAACGTGGCCCACAATGAGATCGACCTAAAAAATCCCAAGGCCAACATCGGCAATCCCGGCTTCTCCTATGAGGAGCGGGAAAAATTCTCCCTCCTCTTGGCGGCAGGCTTTACGGATTCCTTCCGTCACCTGTACCCCGAAAAGGAAAACGCCTACTCCTGGTGGAGCTACCGTATGAAGGCAAGAGAAAGAAACGTGGGTTGGCGGATCGACTATTTTGTTACCTCCTCGGATCTTGCCCCCCGTATTGTGGAAAGTGAAATTTATGACCGGGTAATGGGAAGCGACCACTGCCCCGTGGGCTTGACGGTGGAGCTTGTATGACAGGTGCCGCCAAGGCCCGCCTTCCCCTGTTTTTCCTGTTTTCCCTTCTCTTCTTTTTCCTCGCTCCCCTCTTTTTGGTCTTTGGCTTTTCCGCCCCTGCTACGCCGATCCCCGTTTCCACCTTTCGGGAGGATCGGGCAGAAATTGAATCGGCCCTTGCCGAGGCAAAAAAAGCCTACCCCCTGCGTGCGGAGGAGAACCCCGGTGCCGCACGGCAGGAGATCCTGTTTTATGAAGGGGCCCTTCGCTATTCTCTCCCCGTCTGGAGCGGCGATTTTTATTTTGAGGGAGCCGCCCTTTGGGCCACGATTCAACAGGAATGGGAGATCCTGAACGCCAACCAAACCGAGGAAAACACCCCTCGCCGACGGTATTTGGAAGAGCAGGATCGCCTCCTATCCGAGATCTTGGAAACGAAAAACGCCGCCGCCTTCCCCGCCTTTTACGAAAGCTTTTATTTGGGCGAGGAGGGGGCAGAGCCTGAAAGGATCCGACGGGAGGCAGCAGAACTCTCCCTTCGCATTTCAGCCACCGAGGACGGCGCTCTTGCCCCTTGGGAAAGCTATTACATCAGCCTGATCTTAGACCTTGATAAGTCCCTTGCCGAGGGGAGCAACGCCTTTGACCCCGCAAAGGAGGGCAGCCCTCTTTCTCAAAGGGATAAGCTCCGCTTGGAGGCTCTGCGGGAATATTACCGGTCGCAGATCGAAAGCGGCGGTCAAAACCGAGTGGTGGCCAACACCGAAACCGTCTTTTTCGGGGAGGAGCTTTTCACCTTTTTCCTGTTCCCCGCCGCTCTTGTTTCTCTGTGGGAGAAAAAAAGAAGGGATCCGGAGGAAAAAATCCTTCCCTCGCTCCTTTCCTTCTCCCTTCTCTTTTCCTTGGCGGCCTCTGCGGGGATCACCCTATCGGCACAGCTTTTCGTGCCCCACAGCGTGGAGCGCTTTCCCGTGTTTTTCTTCTCCCGCCTGATCCCCCTTCCCTTTTCCCTCGGGGTCCTTTTTCGCATGCTTCTTCGGCTCCTTTCTCTTGTCCCCGTCCTTTTCCTGTTTGAGCTTTTCACCGAAAAAGGAAAGTCTGTGAAAAAACAGGGCCTTATGTTTAGCTTGGGGCTTTTCCTCTATCAGGGCGCCTCCCTTCTTTGTCGGGTATTCCTCTCCCCCCTTGTCAATCTTTTTCTCCCCTTCGGATATCTTGATCTGAAGGGCGCCCTTCTTCCCACCTATCCCCTGTCTCTTGCAACGCCGCCCTCAGCGGCGGCCTTCACGGGGTATCTTCTTCTCCTGTCCCTTCTCCTTCTTTGGCGAAAAAGGAGAAAGAGGGCATAAAAAAAGCGGTGAAACCGAACATCGGTTTCACCGTTTTTTTATACTTTTT
Organism: Eubacteriales bacterium; assembly: GCA_045543495.1. Lineage (GTDB taxonomy): Bacteria > Bacillota > Clostridia > Oscillospirales > SIG627 > RGIG5579. Next base: position 44,478 of record JAZQMO010000013.1, read on the forward strand.
TTCTTTCTTCCCACTTTTTCCACAAAAGGCCCACGAGCCACACGGAAAACAGGGCCAAAAGGCTTCCCATCACCGCACCGGCCAACACATCGGTGGGATAATGAACCAAAAGGCACAGGCGGCTGATCCCCACAAGGAAGGCAAGCCCCAAGGCCGCAAGGCCCCATTTTTTGTGGTGACACAAAAGAGCCACCGCCGCCTCAAAGGAGGCAAGGGTATGCCCCGAGGGGAAGGAAAAATCGGTGGACATATGCCCCCAAGCCAAAAGATGCGACAGGGTGGGGTCAAGATCGTAGGGGCGGGGTCTTGCCACCACGTTTTTCAAAACACCGTTGCCCAAGATCACACCCAAGAGAAGGGCAAGGCCCATGGAAAAGCCCGCCTTGCGGGTCTTTTTGGGGATCATCAGAACAAGAGAAAGAGCGATCCAAAAAATTCCCGCCTCCCCAAAGGAGGTGATCAGAGTCCAAAAAACGCTCCACGCCTGATTTGCCTGCTCCTGAATGGCGTGCAAAAAGGAAAGCTCCCAAGAAACCAAGACTTCCATGGATCACCTCATTGCACGATACGATCGTAAATGTAGAAATTGTTGCCCTTTTTCTTCACAAATACGATCATATCCAAAACGTCCACATAGTCCTCTCTGCCCCGCAGCTTCAATACGTGATCGAAGGAAACGTGGCAGCAGAAGGTGTTGTCGTCAAAGGCGTAAAACTCGTCAATATATTCCTTTTCAAAGTGGTAGCTGTTGTGATCCCAAACAAATTGAGACAGGTTATAGGCAATGTTGCGGTAGAACATACTGGAGGTGTCAAAATACTGCGCAACAAGGCCGATGCGGCCGTCGTTTTGAATGTATTTGGCGTACTCCTGCATTCCCTTCATAACACGCTCGGAATGGGTGTCCTTCAAGGTCTGACTGTAATTGAGGCCTGCGGTATATTCGCCGCTTTCCTCATTTTGGGTCAGGGCCATATTGGCGCCTTGGGCATCGGTGCAGGAAAGCACGCTGTCTCCCAAAAGTGAGCCCACCTCATAGGTACAAAGGGTAATGCCCTTCACCCCTTGGGGAAGGTAGGCGTTGAATTCGTGCTCCGCCTGACCCACAATGTAGTCGGAGGAGATCTCCACCCCGTTCAAGGAAACCTTGGCATCGGAGGGAGCGGTAACACGAACGCTCTTTTCTCCCTTCAAGAACATTTCCATTCCCGCAAATTCATAGCCGAAAAAGCCCCAAGGGCCTTCCTCGGTCTTTTTCACAAAGCGCATGGTTGCGATCTTGGTGGAGGGGATCCCCTGAACGGAGACCTCGCCCCCGTCCGTCTCGGTTTCCTCGGCCTCTTTTTCGCTCTCGGGGGAAACAAAGACCACGTTGTAGACCGCTTCGCCCTCTGCAGAGGCGGCGGCGTAGAAGGTGACCTCCTTGCCCTCCTTCATAGCCACCAGGGCATCGGAGGCGGTTTCAAGAGTCTCAAAGGAATTGACCTTGTACCCCGAATCGGTGAGGGCCAAAACATAGTCCTCTCCCGAAAAATACTTTTGGAACATATCCTCGGCCCCGTGAATGGGCTGAGAAGCCTCAAAGGCGGTAAGATAGCTGTTCAGCACCCAAAGCCCTGCCGCAAGAAGAGCGCAAAAGAGCACGATGCAGCCGAAATACACGGGATAAAAGACCCCGATGTTTTTTCTTTGTCCTTTCATTGTGCCGCACCTCCTACGATGAAGTAAGTGGGAAGTCTGCGAGGCTCGGTGAAGGCCTTGTAGTTGTTCACAAGACCCTGTCTCTGATACTCGTCCAGCGTGGACATATCGTAGTTGTACAGATTGTAATAATCACGGTAATACATCATAGCGGAGGAGCCGCCGTCCAATTTGCCTGCGCTGACGGCGCCGTATTCCAGCATCAGCTGGATCAATTCGTTGTGGGTCGCGCCGATGCTGGAGGCGGTTCTGCCGTCGGTCACCAGCATCAGAATGGTACCGTCGGCTCTCTGACCGATGGCGGTTCTCTGGGCTCTGCCCGTGTCACCGTCGGAATAGTGCAGGGTCATATTGGTGCCGTCATTGGTAATGAGGCAGTTGCCCGCTTGGAAGCACACGCCGTCCCGAATCCCCAGCTCCGTGGCACGGGCTTGGGTCATACCCTCGGAAACAATGAGCTTGTGATCGTTCGTCAGACCCATAAAGGTGCGGTTGGTGGGAGAGGGCCATACCATTTTGCCCCCTGCATAGGTAATGCCGATGGGAGTTGCACCGGAGCCTACTCCGCCGCCGTCGGGAAATTCCCCGCCGTTGATGGCGGCCACGGCACCCAATTCCTCCACAATGTCAAAAATGCGGCTTCCCGCCTTGCCCGACTTAAAGTCGCTGGAGGTTCCCACGAACACACGGGTGGGATCCTTCACCATCAGAAGATAGGCCTTGAAGGTGGGCTTGGTGATATTGAGGAAACGAATGCCGTCAATGGCATCGGCCCATTCGTCCTCATTCTGCTCCGTTTGGTTTTCGCTGTTTTCCATACTGATCACATCGTAGGTAACGGTCTTACTGCCCTCTTCAATGGCACGCACCGTCTCCTCGGGCAAAAACAGACCCGGAACCCACTTGGTGGCGCTGGCCTGCTTGGCAGAAAGCACCAAAGCATCTCGCATGGTGGTGCTGGGGCCGTTGAGAAGCACGTGGCATACGGCCACCACCGCAATCACAAGGCACAAAAGGGCCGTCCCCACGGACAGGGCCACCCGCTTTGCCGTCTTGCGGCTCTTTCTCTTATTTTTTTCTTTTTTCGGCTTTCCTTCCGAGGGGCCCGCAGGGGTCAGTGCAGGGCTTTCCTCCATCAAAAGGACAAAATCCTGAGTGTCTTTCAAAATGTCTGCTCCTTCCGAACATTTACCTTGCCGCATAAAACGGCAGTTTACGACATTTTATCACGCTTTCTTGAAAATTACAATCGTTTTTTCAAATTTGTGCCCTTTCTCCCCTTCCTTTTCCTTCCTTTTTCCCATTTTATGCTCCTCCCCTGTCCGTCATCACGAAAAAAAGACCTTGTCGATAAGAGTTGCCAAGGACAATAAAAAAATGCACGAAAATTTCGTGCATTTTTTGTATTGCGATATGCCGATAAAATCAGCGTGGTATTGATTATAAAGGCTTTGGTTGGTCAGTGAGCCCTAAAATATAATCAGCAGATAAATTATAATGCTTGCATAATGTTATGATTCTTCTGATCGGCATTTCATTGATGCCCTTTTCGTATTTTAAATAGGCTTGTTGCGTTGTTTCTAATAAATCGGCAAGCTGTTGTTGTGTTTCGTTATTCTTGATCCTGATTTCTCTTATTCTTTCATAATATTCCATTTTGATCCCTCTTTCCAATTCAATGATAAATCACAAATGATGTATTGACAAACATCAAATGTGATGTTAAAACGAATGACATCAATTTTGATTTATCTTGGGAGAGGTTGTAATGATAAGAAAAAGTATAAACGATGAAATCAATAATTTTGTAAATAATATTGCATATTTAAGGAAAAAGGAAGGGCTTTCAAAAAAAGAGATGGCAAATGCTTTAAATATCAGTATTGATGCATTGAACAAGATAGAAAGGGGAGAGCTTCCCGAAAGATCAAGCATAGAGATTATCTTCCATTTGCAAAAGCGTTTTAAAATATCACCCGCAAATCAATTCAAAAAAAGAAAACCGGCCAAGCGCCCCTGAGAACACTTGGCCGGTCTTTTTCTTTGCGTTGTTTTATGATTCGGGGGTATATTCATCCAGTGTGACGGTGAGGGTCAGGGTCTCGCCCTTGCGGTAGACCTCCAAGGTCACGGTATCTCCCGCCTTATAGGAATTCTTTTCGTTGATCAGCTGGGTGGCGTTGGTCACGCTCTTTTTGCCCAGCTTTGTGATCACATCGCCCACCTGAAGGCCTGCCTTCTCAGCGCAGGAGCCCTTTCCGACCTCCTCCACCTTGGCGCCCTTGGTGGTTTCCACCAGCACCCGTCTGCCGAATTCATCCGTGGTGTATTCATAGCCCTGAGAATCGGAAACGGCAATGCCGAAATTGGGTCTGCCCGTTACATAGCCGTGATCCACAAGATCCCTGGCAATGGCCATGGCATCGTTAATGGGAATACAAAAGCCGATTCCCTCCACGCCCGAGGCAGCATATTTTGCCGAAGCAATGCCGATGACCGCACCGCTGGCATCAAAGGCGGGGCCGCCGGAGTTGCCCGAATTGATGGCGGCATCGGTCTGGAAGGTGTGAATGTTATATTCGCCCGTGTTGATGCTGCGGTTCACCGCCGACACAATGCCACGGGTCAGGGTAAAGGTCAGGTCACCCAAGGGGTTTCCGATGACCAGAATATCCTCTCCCACACGGATCTTATCGGAATCTCCGATGGTCACGTGCTTGAGATCCTTGGCCTCCACCTTGAGAACGGCAACATCGTTGATCTCGTCCCCTCCGATGATCTTGGCCACATAGGAATCGGAATTCTTAAAGGTCACGGCCACCTCGGAGGCGTCCTTGACCACATGGTGGTTGGTGAGAATATAGCCATTCTCCGAATCGATCACAAAGCCCGAGCCCGTGCTCTTGCCCTGACGGTAGGTGGCCTCCACGAACACCACACAATCGGCGTTGGCCTCGTAAAGCTGAGCGGCAGAAAGGGGCTCGCCGGTGTAGCCGTCTGCCACGATGCCGCCGCCCTCTCCCGTTCCGTTTTCCTGAATGGGAGCGTTCTCCTTCTTTTCCTCGGTCTTCTTCTCACCCTCCTCGGCTTCCCCTCTCGTTTCGGTTTCGGGGGGAGAATCCAGATCAATGGCGCCGGAATAGACCAGTGCGAAAATACCGCCCACAAGGCCAAGGTACAATACCACCAATACCACGATCAGGCCGAGGTATTTGGGCTTCTTGGGCTTTTTGGGCTCTTGGGGAGCGGGATTGTAATAGCCTCCCGAGCCGTAGGAGCCGTAAGAGCTCTGCTGACCGGCGGAATAGGCATAGGGATTGGGGTTTTGCCCCGTGGGGTTCTGCCCGACGGGATTTTGCCCCGTGGGATTCTGAAAAGAGGGCGCATCGGGACGGGGGTTCTCCCCGCCATTGCCCTCGGATTCTTGATATTTCTTGTCTTCGTCCATAAAAATTGTCTCCTTCGCAAGCTTTGCCTTATTATAAAACGGAAAAATGAATGTTATGTGAAAACCGAAAGAAAAAATCAGTTTCCGAAAAATGCACGGGCATTGGTCTGCCGCAGCAGCCTTTCCGCCTTCTCGGTCATTTCAAAATACAGAAGGGTGCGTCCTCCTCCCTCCTCCCGCACAAGGGCCCAAACCGTCCTCGGATTTGCCTTCTCGGAGGCGCAAAACAGGGTGCGATCCGCCCCTTCCTTCGCATCGCCTTTTTGCACGGGGCAAATTTTTTCCATATTTTTCACGGGGGTGGAATAATAGCTTTTTCTGAGGCGGCGGCCGTAGATCACATCAAAGGAGATCTCCCCTTGCATCAGGCTGTATTCATACTCCACCGAAACAAAGCGCCACAAATACCAGACCCCGTAGCCCACAAGTGCCAATAAAAAGGGAACGAGGGTTGCCATTTGAGACAGCACCGTAAACCCAAGCACCGTGATCCCCACGGCCAAAAGAGCGCCAAGACTTATGATCCCCACCTTTTTGGGAAACAGGAGCCCCTTTTCCTTCAGAGTCACCAAATGCTCCGTATAACCGCTGTTCAGGTCAGTTCCGAAATTCATTCCATTCACATCCTTGAAAAAATTCTTTCCTTATTTTACCATACCCCGAGAAAAAAAGCAAGGGCGACAAAAAGGCCGAGAGGCAATTTTACGCAATCATATTTTTTGCAAATCGGAGCAAATTATTTCTGTCTGAAAAGACAAAAATCAAAAGGAACTCTATCATGATCAAAAAAACGGCAAAAAGCATTCTTTGCCTTGTGATGATCTTCTATTTTTCGTTTCTTTTTCTCTTCGGTCTGGCCGATTGGCTCTACCCCGATTCCATCAGCAGCTTTTCGGGGATCCGTCAGGAGGACAGACTGTGCTTTTCCCTCTCCTCGGCCACCCCCGATTCCTCGGAGGGCAGTACCACCGAGGCTCAGGTTCTGGCCTTCGGCTTTTTGCCCGTCAAGAACATTCGCCTCACATCCCTTCCCCGTCGGGAGGTGGAGGTGGGGGGAGAGCTCTTCGGCATCCGTATGAACACGGCAGGGCTTTTGGTGGCCTCCTTCGGCGCCGTGGAGACCTCGGGCGGCACCGTCTCTCCGGGCGAGGCGGCGGGGCTGAAAAAGGGGGATGTGCTCACCCACTGTGACGGCGTGGCTCTTTCCGGTGCGGCGGATTTTGTGAAAATGATCACAAAAAGCGGCGGCAAGGCCGTGAGCATCACCTATCTGCGGGACGGCAAAACGGGAAAGACCGGTCTGACCCCCGTTCTCTCTTCAAACGGCGGCGGCTGGAAGGCGGGCCTCTGGGTGCGGGACGGTGCCGCAGGCATCGGAACCGTTACCTTTACCGACCCCGAAACAGGGAATTTTGCAGGCCTTGGCCACGCCGTTTGCGACAGCGAAAGCCGCACCCCCTTCCCTATGGCCTCGGGGCAGGTCTGCCACGCCACGGTGGAAGGGATCCTGAAGGGCGAGGGCGGCAAGGCGGGAGAGATCCGAGGGCATTTGGAAAAGGATGAGATCGGCACCCTTATTTCCAATACCGCCCAAGGAGTCTGCGGCACCTTCACCCAAAAGCCGCCCGCCCAAATGACCGTTCCTCTCGGCCCCAAGGAGGAGGTGCGAGTGGGAAAGGCCACTGTGTTTTCCACCTTGGATGACACGGGAAAGCACCCCTACGAAATTGAAATCGAAGAGATCATTGACAAGGATCGGGACAGCAAGAATTTCATCGTTCACATCACCGACCCCACCCTCATTGAAAAAACAGGGGGCATCGTTCAGGGAATGAGCGGCAGCCCCATCCTTCAAAACGGCAAGCTCATCGGCGCCGTGACCCACGTTTTGGTGGACGACCCCACCCGTGGCTACGGGATCTTTATTGAGAATATGCTTGCCGCCCTGCCGGAATAAACGAAAAAGCACCCGAAAGGGTGCTTTTTACGGTTCCGATATACCGTTCCTTTCCAAAGCCAAAGAAGGAGAATATCCGAAAAACGCCACGAACGCCTTGTAAAAAGAAGAATAATCCTGAAAGCCGCAGTCCCCGTAGATCTTTGTTGGCTTTTTTCCCTCAAGAATCAGATTCTGACCATAGATCAACCGTCTTTGCACTACATACCGATGCACAGAAATACCCATGGCTTTTTTGAAGCAGTGTGTAACAGAGGAAGAGGACGCATTCATTGCTTGAGACAACGCTTGAACACTCAGATCCCGAGAAAGGTTCTCGGAAATATACCGCAGAAGTGCTGCCATTTCTCCGCAAACGCTGTCCTCCTTTTCGTATTCCTTATCAAGGTTTTGATCCAGTACGGATAAAAGCATCATCAAACCGCTGTAAGCATAAAACCCTTGTTTTTCACCGGGAGTTGCCTCCATCATTTCGCAGATTTTTTCCAGTAAAAACAAAACGTTCCCTTCCGGATTCTCAATGATACGGATATCCGAGAGAAGTTGACTGCAGGGTGTGCGCTTCAGCACATCATCAGAAAAGTACAACTTCAGTCTTGAGAACCTTTCTTGGTTCTGAATATCAAAATAGTGATACGTTCCCTTGGGAATCAGCAGCAGCACGTTGCCTCGCAGTATCCTTTTTTGATTCTCCAAAAAGAGTTCCGCATCGACGTCCATACAAAACAGGATCTCGTGATAAGTGTGGATTTCACGCTCGGTGATAGACAGTCGATTGCTCCTTTGAAAGAATATTTCATGATAAGACAGTGAATTTTCAAAATCAGTATTCATATTTGCATTGTACCATAGAATTGCCGAAAATTCAATATAATATGCGTTTTTGGCAATTTATATTTAAAAATATTTATTATACAATGAATACAGAAAGGAGATGCTTCCACGGAGAAAATGAACGGACTTTTATTTGATACCGAGTTTCAATATTACTTAAAAAGTCGGTTTTATTATGCAGATCACGATGCGACCAGCGCAGGCAGACTGTTTTTTGAGAATTCCGGCGGTTCCTTGCGACTGAAGGCTGCCGTAGAAGCAAAGGCGCGCGCTGAACAGCATCCGGATTGTCCGGAAAGATTCCACAGACAGGCACTGGAGATGAACCGCTTGGTGCAGGAGGGTACGAAAGATATTCTTTCCTGCGTTTTCGGAACGGAAAAAGGCGCTCTGATCACCGAGCTGACTGCCTCTCAAGCCATGTTCCATATGGTAGAGCTTGTTATGGAGAACGTTCCCGGAACCAATGCTGTGGTAAGTGCTTTGGAGCACCCTTCTGCCTTTGACGCAGTTGCTTACTACTGCCAAAAAACGGGGAAAGAGCTGCGGGTGATCCCGGCAGATCCCGCCACCGGCGCCATCGATCCGGATACCGCAGCAAGCCTGGTAGACGAAAACACTTGTTTGCTCAGTGTGATGTCCGCCTCCAATGTTACCGGTGCCATCATGGACATCGGTGCCATGGTCCGCAAGGCCAGGGCAAAGAAGCCGGATCTTTATATTCTCTCAGATGCGGTTCAGCACGCACCCCATTGTGCGTTAGATGTGCAGCAGTTGGGTATAGACGGAATGAACATCGCACCCTATAAATTCTTCGGTGTCCGGGGCTGTGGCTTCGCCTGGGTCTCCGATCGGATGGCACGGCTCCCCCACCGGAAGCTGCTGGGCAAGGAGCAAACAGTATTTGCGCTGGGAACTCCTACGCCGGGTAACTTTGCGGCGATGCAGGCTGTGATCGATTATGTCTGCCGGATCGGTGCCACATTCAGCAATGCCACCGACCGCGCAGCGCTGTACCGGGAGGGAATGGAAAGGATCCACTTGCAGGAGCGGGCTCTGCTTCACCGCCTGCTTGAAGGAACGGACGCGTGTCCCGGTTTGCGGTACATTCCCGGTGTCCGGGTTTATGCCGACGACTTAGAACTGACTCGCCGCGACCTGATCGTCGCCATTGGTATTACAGGTATGGATGTATCCAACGCTGTGCAAGAATATGAAAAGCGTGGTGTCATTGTCTGCGACCGGAGTAACCGGAGTATGTATGCAAAGCGGATCGTGGAATCGCTGGGGCTTGAAGGCGTGATCAGAGTTTCTCCGCTTCATTGCCACGGAACGGATGATATCGACAAATTCCTGCGGATCACCGGCGAAATCGCAAGAGCAGCCGATCAAACAAGAAAAGGAGAATAACGATGGACAAACATGCAATCATGTACCGAAATTTATCTCAGGAAGATCTTATAAAATGCGGAGCTTTCAGTCTGCCTATGGCGATTAAATCATTAAAGCGCAGTCTGCTTCAGTTTAGAAACGGAGAAATTCTCTTTCCCGAAAAGATCGTTCAGGTCTTTAATGAAGAAACCAATGAAAGAATCAATTGTCTGCCGGCGACACTTCTTCCGGAAAAGCTTTGCGGCGTAAAATGGGTTTCGGTATTTCCGCAAAATCCGGTTCGGTTCGGTACGCAGAATCTTTCGGCAATTATTACGCTTTCAAGCATAGAAAACGGATATCCTGTCTGCGTTATGGACGGCACACTTTGCTCTAATATGAGAGTTGCGGCAGTGGGTGCTTTGGCAGCAGATCTGTTGGCAAGGCAAGATGCTGAAAGCATCGGTTTCATCGGTGCAGGAGAGCAGGCAAAAATGCATTTGTTAGGGATGAAATCTGTACGCCCTAATCTCAGAGTGTGTCGCGTTGCTGCAAAAACGAAGGATGATGAGCGCATTTTTGTTGAAAGTCTTAAACCCTTGTTGCCGGATATGGAATTCGTTGTTTGCAACACGGTCTTAGAAGATGCGATTCGTGAGTCCGACATCATTGTTACTGCCACGAGTGCGCAAGCACCACTTCTAAAACCGGAATGGATCAAAAAGGGCACATTTTACAGCCATGTAGGCGGATACGAATGTGACTACCGCGTTATTCAGATGGCAGATAAGCTTGTCTGTGATGATTGGAGCGTGGTAAAGCACAGACTTTCTACCATCACGCGTGTATACAAAACGGGCTTGATTACAGACGACGATATCAGCGGAAATCTTGTTGACATTTTGGACGGAACCAGACCTGGGCGAGAGCGCGATGATGAATTTATTGTTTTTTCTGCTGCAGGACTTTCTTATGTTGATGTCGCGATCGCGCATGATATGTTCCGATTGGCTGAAGTAAAAAATATGGGTACAATGGTTCCGCTGCAAGAAAAAATGATATTTGAGCATGAAGGGCTTTCAAATTTTGTAGAAATTTAAGTGCTCGGAAAGCGTCAGAAAATGGTATATGAGCTGATTTGCGCTTATTCTGATAAATTAAGATAGGATGGGAAAATGAAAAAAACAGAAAACGATTTGGGCATGTATAATCTTGAATATTCTGAACTTGAAAAGGTTTTAGTCAAAAATCGAGAAGAATTCTACCAAAATCCCAGCAGCGTATATCTGAAGCCGTTCAAAATCCTTGGCAACCTCTATTACGTAGGAGACAAGCGGGTTTGCGCCCATCTTATTGATACAGGAGAAGGTTTGATCTTATTGGATGCAGGGTATCAGCATACCATTCATATGCTCGTTGATTCCATATGGTCGCTCGGCTTTAATCCCCGTGATGTTAAGTACTTGATTCTATCTCACGGACATTACGACCATTTCGGAGCCTGTAATGAGTTTCGCGCTTTGTACGGCGTGAAGAGCTTTATGAGCAAAGCGGACTGTGAAATGCTCAAAAACACGCCGAGGGCAGGCCTTCTGGATATGAATCCCAATCCTCATGCGCTTCTTCCCGTAATCGATTACGAATTTGAAGACGATGAGATCATAAGTCTCGGGAATACACAAATTGAGTGCGTTCTTTCTCCCGGTCATTCCCCCGGAACTACCTCGTTTTTCTTTGATATTACCGACAGCGGTAAGACGTATCCGGTGGGGTATTTCGGCGGCACCGGTTTTTTGACACTTTATCGTGACTTTTTGAAAAAATACGAGTTACCCTTGGAACTGCAGGAACAGTTTGCCCAAACGTTAAATGATCTGAAATCCAGACAAGTTGATATTTCACTTGGCAATCACCCTGCCCAGAATTCTACGTTAAAAAAACGACGCCTGATGATTGAAAATCCTGCCGTTAATCCGTTTATCGATCCCGAGGAATGGTGTGTGTATCTGAATAAGCTTGAAATGCAATACCGTGAATTTTTGAAAAAAGGCCATTAAAGAAAAATCGGATACCCATGAAATCCCGTGACCATAGGAGGAAAGGAAATATTATGATTAAGATCGGCTTTGGAAGAACAGATATTACACCAACGGAGGCGGTGCCCTTGGCAGGCTACGGCAACTCTCAGGACCGGATCAGCCGAGAGATCGACTACCGACTGTTTGCAACCTGTCTGGCATTTGCCGACGAGAAAGGTATGCCTGCGCTGGTGTATCACACAGATCTGCCCGCGCCTCCGTATGAACTGTTCAAAACCTGGCTAATGCCGCCCATTGCAGAGGCCACCGGTGTGTCGGCAGAACGGATCCTGATATCCTGCACACATACCCACTCCGGTCCCGCTTTGGATGATGCGAAACAGGATGTGCGAATCCGCCGTTATCAGCCACTTCTGATTGAAAGAATGATCGAAGCTGCCAAGCTGGCTTTGGCAGATATGGCTACGGCACAGTTGCAGGTCGGTAGCATTCAGACGGAAGGACTGAATCATGTGCGCCGGTATGTGCTGCAAGACGGCACCTTTGCCGGCGACAACTACGGTCACTTCGAGTTATCTCCCATTGCCTGTCATGAGTCCGAGCCGGACCGAGAACTTCAGCTGATCAAGATCCTGCGGGAAAGCAAGCAGGATATTATCCTGGCAAATTTCCAGATGCATCCCCACCGCAACGGCGGAAAGAAAATGTATGTCTTATCTGCGGATATTATCGGTGCTTTCCGGGAGGAAATGGAAAGGGAAAACTGTCTTTTCGCCTACTTCACCGGCGCTTCCGGTAACATAAACGGTCATAGCCTAATTCCGGAAGAGAATATCACTGCGGATTTTATTGCCCATGGCAAAGCCTTAGCAGATTATGCCCGAAAAGTGATCTATCGCCCGATCAAAGCAGGCGAACTAACGTTTTCTTCCGCTCAAGTCACGGTGCCGATCGATCACAGTAAGGATCATTTGGTGCCGGTGTGCAGAAAGATTCAGGACCAGTGGTATTCTACCTTTCAGCATTCGGACTACCGAGCGCTCAGCGATCTTCACAACATCAGTAGCATCTACCACGCAGAAGCAATTATTTTCAAATCCGAAATGCCCCGTGCTTTGGACCTGACCATCTGGGGTTTGTCCATTGGTGATGTGGCTTTCGTTGGTGCACCGTATGAAATGTTTGACACCAACGGTTTGCAGATCAAAGAGGGATCCCCCTTTGATATGACATTCGTTTTGACCTGCACCAACGAGCGTTTTGCCTATATCCCCTCGGCTTTAGGTTTCAAAAATGGTGGCTACAGCGCAGATCTGTGCCGATTCGTCCCGGGCACCGGTGAACTGATGGCAAGCGCTTACATCGACATGCTCAAACGTATGAAAAAAGAATAAGGTAACACGGTTGCACGGCTCTGCGGTTTCATTTGTTGGTCCTATCTTGACACGTGCGCGAGCGGCAGCCCCATTCTCCAAGACGGCAAGCTCATCGGCGCCGTGACCCACGTTTTGGTGGACGACCCCACCCGTGGCTACGGCATCTTTATCGAAAATATGCTCTCCGGCCTGCCGGAATAATAAAAATCCACCCGCATAGCGGGTGGTATTTCATTTTCGGGCATAGCCCTAAAGGAAACTGGCTGCACATAAATGCGCATAGTGTGGCCTGCCAGCCATGCATTTGTTACTTGCTACCCGTAAACGGGTCTCTCGGGTC
>JAZQMO010000014.1:0-7111 GCA_045543495.1 Eubacteriales bacterium
GAATTTGTGATATTACTTTACCGAGCATACAGAAATTATCGATGCAAAAACGATGGTTTTATTAAAATTGGTTAGAGACAAAGAGGTGAATTTTTTTGAAATATGTAGGGGCCGACGTCCTCGACGGCCCGCAGGTTGTGGTCTTTGCCGCCTTTGGTCTGTGGCACAACCCTTAAAAGTTTCTCTTTTTTTCGTGCGAAAAGTTTTTTGGCCACCTTTTTTTCAAAAAAGGTGGGAATACAAACAAAAATAGGCTTTCCCACAGGAAAGCCTACCTCAACTTATCACTTATCACCCATCACTTTTCACTCAAAAAAGGTTCCTCGAAGGCTCCTTTTTCATTCCCCGTGGCGCTTGCCGTTGTAAAGGCCCATGGCCTGATCCAAACGGTCCGAGGCAAACAGACGAGCGGTGGAATACACATCCTCCATGGAAGCAATGATCTTATCCAGATCCTCCTTGGAGGGATTGGCCAAAACCCAATTCATCAGATCCCAGCCGGGGGGAACCGCTCCCACCCCCATTTTGATGCGGGGGAAGGCATCGGAGGAAAGCTGCCCAATGACGGATTTGATGCCGTTGTGCCCTCCTGCGGAGCCGGAGGGACGGATGCGAAAGACACCGGGCTCAAAATTGATATCGTCAAAAATCACAAGGATCTTCTGCGGGGGGATCTTATAGAAGGCGGCGGCCTCGCGAACGGACTCACCCGACAGATTCATAAAGGTTTGGGGCTTCATCAGAAGCACCTTTTTGCCCTCCAGCACCGCCTCGGCGACGAGGGCTCGGAAGCGCAGATTCTTGATCTGCACCCCTTGGCGCAGGGCAATATAATCCAGCGCCATAAAGCCGCAGTTGTGGCGGTTGGCGGAATACTTTTCACCGGGATTGCCAAGACCCACGATAAGATACTCGGGTGCTGCCATTGTCATATCCTCATTTCTGATAGGTTCCCCATGGGGGCCGGGGTTGGGATGGGTTACGGTAACGGAATAAAAATCGGGGCCAGGGGTGGCACGGCGCTCGAAAAGAGCGGTGGCGGATCTGCGATCCCGTCCCATTGCCCAAAAAAGAATCCCCAAAAGAAGGCTCAAGGCACAAAAGCCGATGCCCGCCAAGGCAAACAGGGCAAAGCTCTCGGACTCCTCCTCATAGCCGAAGAGGGATCCGCAGCGAACCAGATAATTGCCGAAATTAAAGCCTGCGTGGAGCAGCACCGAGGGCCACAGAGAGCCGCTTTGGTGTGCCACATAGCCCAAAAGAATACCAAGGGGCAGAGAAAAGGCGATCTGATAGGAATTGCCGTGATTGAGAGCAAAAACAAGAGCCGCAATCAAAATGGCAAAGAAGGGGGGCATATGCTGCTTCAATTTATTCTGAATGATGCCGCGGCAGAGGATCTCCTCCACCAAGGGCGCCATCACGCAGGCATAGACCATATCGGCCCACAGGGAGGGAGCGGCGGCGTTGATGGCCTCAAAGGTCTCCATATACTCCTCCTGCGACTGCATCACCGAGGGCAGAAGAGTCAGGATCACAGGCAGAGTGAGGGTGGTCACAAAATAGGCCCCAAGCCCCAAAAAGAGCCCTGCGAAGCCATCGGCGGCACGGGGCGGGGTGGCAGACAGATCGGAAACGAGCCGTCCTCTTTTGATCAGGGCCAAAACTCCTAAGAAAAACAGAGCGGATAAAATGAGCATTTCATAGAAAACGTGATTGTAGCCCTGCTCCACCAAGGGGATAGATTCGGACAGAGGCACCCCACGGTTCAAAACTCCCGCCGTGATCACCGCCTGTCCAATAAAGGAGGCGGCCACCTGACAGACGAAAAACAGAAGGGTGTAAAGGGCGCATTGCAGGAGGGTCACTCCCAAATTTTTCTTTTTCATATTCTCTCCTATGACTTATCGGTCAATTCGCACAAATTCCAAATTGCGGTAGGCTTCCTCCTCCAAGGCCGCAAGGTCAAGCCTCTTTTCCTGCTCCTCGATTTCGGAAAGAGTGGGGCAAAGCTTGGGATGGCGGGGGGTAAATACGGTACAGCAATCCTCGAAAGGCAAAATGGAGGTCTCAAAGCAGTCAATGGCACGGCTGATACGCACGATCTCCTCCTTATCCATTCCAATGAGGGGACGGAACACGGGCTTTGTGGCCACGGCATCGGTGCAGGCAAGAGCATCCATAGTCTGACTTGCCACCTGACCCAGACTCTCTCCCGTCACCAGCGCACCGCATTTCTGTCTCTCAGCCACACGGCAGGCGATCCGCATCATACTGCGGCGCAGAAGAATGGTGAAATACTCCTCGTCACAGGCATCCTTTAAGGCAAGCTGCAGATCCGTGAGACGGCAAGAGGCAAAATTGACCGTATCGGTATATTCGCAAAGCTTTTTGGCCAGGGTCATAACCTTTTCCTTGGCACGCTCACTGGTATAGGGGAAGGATTCAAAGTGAAGGGCATCCACAAAGGCGCCTCGCTTGGCGATCTGAAAGCCCGCCACGGGAGAATCAATGCCTCCCGACAGAAGCAAAAGGGCTCGGCCGCCGGTGCCGTAGGGCATTCCCCCCGCACCGGGGATCTTGCCTGCGTGAACATAGGCAAACTGATCCCGAATCTCCACCCAGACCACCTCTTCGGGGTGGTGCACGTCCACCTTGGGGGCTCTCTTTCCCAGAGTCTCCAGCACACAGGCTCCCACAAGACGGCTGATCTCGGGGGATTTCAAGGGGAATTTCTTATCGCTTCGGCGGGCATCTGCCTTAAAGGAGGCCTTGCCCACAAGCGTGGGTGCGATCTCCTCCCGCACCACCTTCAGGATCGCTCCCATTTCCTTTTCCACCCGATGGGCGATGGAAATGCTGACGATGCCGAAGATCTTTTCCATTTCCGGCAGGGCAAGATCCAGAAGAAAATCGTCCTCACATTCCACAAACACCGTGGATTGAGAGGTAAACACCCGAAACTCGCCCAAGGGCTTGAGCTTTCTGCGGATCTGACGCAGGAGAACCGCATCAAAATAGCTTTTGTTGTCCCCTTTCAGGATCAACTCGCCGTATTTTAACAAAATAGATCTCATATTTCACCTTACGATTTCTTTTAATGTTCTTACAAATTCATCTGCTTCTTCTATGGTATTCATTCCCGAGAAGGACAGGCGCACGGTGCAATCCCGCTCCTTATCCGTGAGGCCGAAGCATTTTAATACGGGGCTTTGCCCGTGGTGCGAGGAGCAGGCGCTCCCCGAGGAAACGAAGATCTCCTGTTCCGACAGGGTATGAAGCAAAACCTCCGAGCGGAAGGAGGTTACCTGCAAAGAGAGAATGTGACAGGAGGGATCACGGGGGAGATTGAAGCAAACCTCATCCATCCCCGCAAGGCCCGACAGGATCCTTTGGCGAACGGCGGCCATTTGCTCGGCATTGGCACGAAGGCTCTTTGCCGCTTCCTCCACGGCAACGCCGAAGGCCACAATGCCGAGAAGGTTCTCCGTTCCGTTTCGAATCCCCCTCTCCTGCCCGCCTCCCAACAGAAGGGAGGGAAGATTGACTCCCTTGCGGATATACAAGGCGCCCACGCCCTTGGGGCCGTGGATCTTATGGGAGGAAAGGCTCAAAAGGTCGATCCCTTGTCGCATCGGGAAAATGGGGGTCTTGCCAAAGCCCTGTACCCCATCGGAAAAGACGAGGCACTGAGGATTTTTTCTCTTGACGATGCGGGAGACGCCTGTCACATCGTAGCGGGCACCGGTCTCGTTGTTGGTGTGCATCACGGCGGCGAGGATGGTATCCTCTTTTGCCTCCCGTTCCACCTCGGCAAGGTCGATGGCCCCGCCCCTTGTGGAAAGGCGATGCACCAAAAAGCCCTCCTCCTCAAGCCGTTTCATACACTCCTCCACGGCGGGGTGCTCGGAATCGGTGGTGAGGATCCGCTTTCCGCGGCGGTGCAGCTTCTTCACGGCACCGAAAATGGCAAGATTATCGGCCTCGGTACCGCCCGAGGTAAAGACGATCTCGTCCTCCCTTGCGCCGAGGGCGGCGGCCACCTTACAGCGGGCCTCCTTCAGCCTTTTTTCCGACTCAAAGCCCAAGCGGTGCAGGGATGAGGGATTGGCAAACAGCTCCATTTCCTCCCGCAAGGCACGCTTGACGGCCTCGGAAAGCGGGGTGGAGGCAGAATTATCAAAATAGATCATAGATTTTCCTTAAAATTCAAAATTTACCTTGCCCTCCTCGGCCAGAACCAAGCGGGCGGAAAATTCCTTTCCCGTGCGGGGGGAAACAAAGCCCGTCAGCAGATCGGTCTTGCCCTCCGAGAGAAGCTTTTTGGCCTGTGTCAGGCCGATGGCACGGGAGCAAATGGCAAGGTTGATGCGGAAGCGACAGCCCTCCTGCCAGCCGGAGCAGCCGTAGGAGTATTTGCCCTTGACCACGCTTTTGCCGCACAGGGGGCAGCTGCCTACCTCGTCACGGAAAAAGCCCGTATCCAAGCTTTCGTCCTCCACCCCGCCAAAGACCCTGCGGATCTCCTTTTCGGCAATGGCAAGAGCATCGGGGATCTTCTTTTCCCCTCGGAACACCTGCTTTAAGGCCTTGCCCGTTTCGGCGGTTTTGTATTTATCCATACTGATGCCCATATAGGTCAGCTGCTCAATGAGGTATTTGCCGTCGGGCAGAATGGAGTACACGTCCTTTTTCAACTGAATGTAGCCGCTTTTGATGGCGTTTTCAATGATGCCCGTGCGGGTGGCCTCGGTGCCCAGCTCCAAGCCCTCGAACATGGCCTTGTAATCCTGGGTATCGTCCCCCTCGTCCTCCTGTGCCTTGGCCTTTTCCTCCCGAAAGGGATTTTTCAGGTAGTTGTTCAGGGTCTCAATGGTATAGTGCTTGGGGGGAGAGGTCTCCTTTTCCCGCACCTGAAAGTCCACGGGGAAGGCCTCGCCCACCTTTACATCGGGCAGAAATTTATCGTTTCGGGTGGAATCGTCAAAGCGGGTCCAGCCCTTTTCCAGAATCACGTTGCCCTTGAGGCTGAATTCCTCAATCTCCCCGCTTTTCAGCACCAATTCCGTTTTTTCGCACACACATTCCTCGGAGCAGAACACCGCCACGAAGCGGCGCAAAATGGCCTGATACACCGTTTTTTCCTCCTCGGTGAGGGCGCTTTTGTCGGGAATCTGAAAGGTGGGGGTGAGAGCGGAGTGGGATTCGATC
Organism: Eubacteriales bacterium; assembly: GCA_045543495.1. GTDB lineage: Bacteria > Bacillota > Clostridia > Oscillospirales > SIG627 > RGIG5579. Next base: position 5,212 of record JAZQMO010000014.1, read on the forward strand.
TTGGAATCGTCAAAAATGGTTTTCTTGTCCTTGAAGACCACGGGATAGCCGATCTTCTGAAGATTGGATAAAATGGTTTTCATTTTATCCTTCTCGGCGGTGGCAAGATACTCGGAGTTGGTTCGGGGATAGGTCACATAGCCCTTTTCGTAGAGGGCCTGCACCACCCGAAGGGAATCGTCCATGGGCATTTTGTATTTTTTGCCCAGCATATTTTGCAATTTGGAGAGAGAATAAAGCTTGCCGGGATTTAAGGAATCCTTTTTGCTCTTGCGGCTTTTCACAAGGCAGGGCACACCGTTTAAGGCGGCAGCGTATTCCTCGGCCTTCCCTCTCTCCTCCTTGGAGAATTTTTGCTTGGAGATGATCTCAAACCCGTCCTCGGATTTGGAGGAGATGCCGAAATAGATCTCGGGAGTGAATTTTTCAATGGACATATCCCGATCGTAAATGGCCTTCACAATGGGCACGATCACACGCCCCACTCTGAGAAGGGTGCCTGTTTTCAAGGTGGCAAAGCGGGTCAGGTTCACGCCGTAGAGCCAATCCAGATAGGTTCGGGCAAAGCCCTCGGAGGCCAGAAGATCGTATTCCGACTCTGCCTTGCAATCGGCCAGAGCGGCACGGATGGTCTCGGGGGTCTGATCGGGGAGCCACAGGCGAAGCAAAGGCTTATTTTGGATCTCGGCGTGCTCCAGACACAGACGAATGATGATCTCCCCTTCCCGATCGGCGTCGCCTGCGTTGATAATGGCGTCAATATCCTCTCGGTGGCAGAGGCTTTTGATGGTCTCAAACTGCTCCCGAACGCCGCTGTCCACCGTACCGTTTTTATCCTTTTTCAGGGAAAAGCGGAATTTTTCGGGGAAGCAGGGAATATTCTCCATGCTCCAGCGGCCGCTTTCGGTCTTGCCGGTGTAATCCTCAATGTCACAAAGGGAGAACAGGTGCCCGAAGGCCCAGGTGACCACATACCCTTCCCCTTCCAGATACCCGCGGCGCTTGGAAAGAGTGCCAATGGCAGAAGCAATATTTCGTGCAAGACTTGGTTTTTCCGCAATGATCAGGCGCATTGGCTTTCTCCTTTCCTCTCTTTACCCTTCAGTATAACACACTTTCACCGATTTTTCAACCATCTACATTGACTCTCGTCCCCTTTTATGATAAGATTGCAGAAGAAATGGGAGGTTTTTATGCAAAGACCGTGTAAAATAGAAATTGAAAGCCAAAGGCTCCTGCATCCCCCTGCAGGTGAGAACGAAATCACCCCTGCGGATGAGGCGTGGGAGGAGATCCTTTGGGAGGAGGGAATGGCACCGGAGGACACCTTTCCCGACGGAGCCGCTTTGACGGGGCTCCCCCCCGTTGCCACCACCCTCACGGCGCAGGGGATCTATTCCTTGGAGGAGGATTCCTCTTGGCGCATCAGCTATGAGGACACCGCTTTGACGGGGCTGGAGGGCTGCTTGACCACCTTTTGCCTATCCCCCTCGGGGATGCTCATTATGCTGCGCCGAGGCTCGGTGAAGACCTGTATGGTCTTTGAGGAAAACGGCCGTCACCTCTGTGATTACGGGGCTTCGGGCGGGGTGCCCTCGGTGGTGCTCCACACCCACAAGCTGGATTTTGACCTCGGTCTCGAGGGGGGCTATGTCACCGTACATTATGCGGTGGAGATCCGCGGCACCCGCACGGAGGAAAACACCCTTTCCATCCGTGTGACCTTGCTGTGAGAAAAATCGAAGAATAAAACAGAAGTAGGCTTTCTCAAAGGAAAGCCTACCGCAGGACAGAAAAACACCCAAGCGGCGGGGCCGCTTGGGTGTTTTTCTGTTTTGTATTGTCCTTAGAACAAAGGCACTTCCACTCCAACCTCGGGAGCGGTTCCCTTGCCGGGAGT
>JAZQMO010000015.1:0-151171 GCA_045543495.1 Eubacteriales bacterium
TTGCGACACCACCTGTAACAAGTGTAATGAAATTCGTCAGGTAGAGCCTCACGCTTACGACAATGCTTGCGATACCACCTGTAACGAGTGCGGTGCCATTCGTGAGGTGGAGGGACACAAGTACGATCACGCTTGTGATACTACCTGTAACAACTGCGGCGAGATCCGTACAGTTGAGCCTCACGCTTATGACAACGCCTGCGACACCACCTGTAATAAGTGCGGTGAGATCCGTCAGGCAGAGGATCATAAGTACGATCACGGTTGTGATACCACCTGTAATATCTGTGGCGAGATCCGTGTGGTAAATGACCACAAGTACGATCACGGCTGTGATAAGGACTGCAATGTATGCGGCGAGATCCGTGAGGTCAACGATCATCAGTATGACAACGGCTGTGACAAGGATTGCAACGTTTGCGGTGCTATCCGTGAAGCCAATGACCACGCTTATGACAACTGGCAGGATGCTACCTGTAACAACTGCGGAGAGGTAAGACCCATTTACGACGGTTGGGTACAGTTCGGCGAGGATTGGGCCTTCTACAAAGAGGGCGAAATGCTGAAAAACCAGTGGATGGCAGATTCCGCAGGCTGGTGCTATCTCGGGGCTGACGGCCTGATGATGAAGAACGCTTGGATCCCCGACTCTCAGGGCCTCTGCCGAGTGGACGGCAGCGGATATATAGTCTACAACTCCTGGATCCACGATGGAATCCAGTGGAGATTTGTGGATGCAAAAGGCTATGTTCTTTGTAACGCTTGGCAGCTTGACTCCCAGGGCTGGTGCTATGTAGGTGAGGATGGCTATATGCTCGCCGACACTTGGCACTATGATTCTCAGGGTCTGTGCTATATCGGAGAGGCGGGCTACTGCCTTGTAAACACCTTCAAGCAGCACGAAAACGGCTGGGTATATCTGGATGCCAACGGCAGTCAGGTAAAGAACAACTGGGTTCTGATCGGCTCTGATTGGTATTATCTGAATGCCGAGGGATTCCGAGTAGAAAACACCACCGTGAACATCGGCGGTGTGAACTACACCTTTGGTGAGGCCGGTATCTGGATCGCATAAAATTTAAAAAGGCACTCCTTCGGGAGTGCCTTTTTTGAGTGAAGAGAGAAGAGATGAGAGAGAAGAGAAGTGGTAGGCTTTCCTTTTCGGAAAGCCTATTTGTTTTAACCCCTACTTTCTTTGAAAAGTAAGTAGGCAAAGAAACTTTTTTGGTAGGGTAGTCGCATTAAAAATAAGCCGCTCACGAGCGGCTTATTTTTAATATAAATAAATCAAAACTTATTCAGCTTCCTTTTCGTCCTCTACAGCGGGTTCATCGGAAATGGTGAAATTGATGTCATCAGCATTGCCTTCGCAGAAGAAATCATCCTCACAGCAATCGCAGTCGTCGGAGCACCAATCTGCACCATCAAAAGCAAGCCTGTCATTCTTGGAATCCTGATACTCATTATAAAGCAAATATGCGCCACCGAGACCTCCCAAAAGGCCGAGACCGAGGAATGCTTTGGAAAGCTCCTTTTTGCGGTCAGCATATACAAAGGAAAGTACAAGGCTGGTGAAGGACTGTGCTACGAGACAGATCGCAACGATAAATCTGGTTTTTCTTGACATGGTATTTTCTCCTTTAAAATTATTTATTTTCTCCTGATTTGTGAATCAGGTAGGCATTCATAAAGCCGTCAAGGTAACCGTCCATTACCTTGTTAATATCACCGTTTTCGTGACCGGTACGGTGATCCTTTGCCAAAGTGTAGGGCATAAATACATAGGATCGGATCTGTGCGCCCCATTCAATATTGGTCTTGGCGCCTTTGATATCTTCAATGCGCTCAAGCTGCTCACGCTCTTTGATCTCAAGAAGCTTGGATTTCAGCATTTTCATCGCTACTTCTTTGTTCTGAAGCTGGCTTCTTTCATTTTGGCATCCAACTACGATTCCCGTGGGAATATGCTTGATACGGATGGCAGAGTCGGTCTTGTTGACGTGCTGACCACCGGCGCCACTGGCACGGTGTGCTTCAATTTCAAGATCCTCATCGCGAATTTCAATTTTGATCTTATCGTCAAATTCAGGCATAACCTCAACAGAAGAGAAGGAGGTGTGGCGCCTTCCGGAGGAGTCAAAGGGGGAGACACGAACCAAACGGTGAACTCCGCTTTCGGATTTTAGGTACCCGTAAGCAAATTCTCCTTCTACCAAGAAGGTCACACTTTTGATTCCTGCTTCATCCCCATCGAGATAATCCAAAACCTTAAAGCGGAAGCCTCTTCTTTCGGAAAAGCGCATATACATACGGTACAGCATTTCTGCCCAGTCTTGCGCTTCGGTGCCGCCTGCACCGGGGTGAATGGAAACAATGGCGTTGTTTCGATCATACTCACCGGAAAGCAGAAGCTTGATCTTTTGCTCCTCGTATGAGGTTTCAATGGTGTTGATATCGTTTAAAATATCTTCCGTGAAGCTGGCATCGTCATCGGCGATGGCAAGATCCAAAAGCTCCATAGTGGACTCGTAAAGGGAAGCGAGCTCTTCGTAATCGGTTACCGTATCCTTAACGCCCTTTAATTCTCCCAAAACTTTTTGTGAATTCTCGGGATCGTTCCAAAAATCGGGATTGGAAGCGATCTTTTCAAGCTCGGCACATTTTTCTTTTAATACATCAATTTTCAATGAAGTGGCAAGCTCTTCGATCTTGGGCTGCATATCCCTGAGTTGACCTCGAGCCTGTTCTAACTGGATAATCAAAGCATTTCCTCCATAATATTCCTTATATATTATTATACTATGGAGTTTCGATTTTGTAAATATTCAATTATAAATTTTCAGGCTTTCCTTTGAAAAATATGCTCATAAGAAGGGAAAAACTGATCGCCGCAGTGATTCCGCCCGCTGTTGCTACAAGTCCTCCCGTCAGGATTCCCATCAATCCGTTCTCAGAAATGGCCTCTTGAACGCCCTTTGCAAGACAGTATCCAAATCCCGTTAATGGCACCAAAGCTCCGAAATTTGCAAATTCAACAAGCTTTTCGTATATTCCGATTCCCGTCAAAACGACTCCCGAAACCACATATCCCACGAGAATGCGAGCAGGGGAGAGCTTTGTTTTATCAATCAAAATCTGAGCGATCACACAAAGGATGCCGCCGACAACAAAGCATTTTATCCAATCAGACATAGTGAAGTTCTCCCTTTTCAATTCTCACAAGATGAGCAACACCCGGAATACTTTCCTTTTGCATTACCGTTGAAGGGCTCAAAAGCGCACCGGTTCCGATCAGGAGTATATTTTTATAGATCCCCTTTTTCATTAAGTCCGTAATATAAGCGGAAAAAACAGAAGCTGAGCATCCGCAGCCCGAGCCCCCTGCATTGACTTCTTGCTTTTCCATATCATAGATCATAAGTCCGCAATCGGTGTAACGATCTTCCAAATCAAGGCCGCTCTTTTTGCACAGCTCCCATGTGATCTCCTGACCCACCGTTCCAAGATCGCCCGACAGAATTAAATCAAAATCATTTACCTCAAGTGCTGTAGCTTCAAAATATCGAAGGAGCGTATCTGCACAGGCAGGCGCCATAGCGGCGCCCATATTGGCGGCATCGCTAATTTTGAAATCCCGAACGATTCCCGGAAAAAACTCCGTTAATAGAATATCACTTTCTTGATTCTTCAGGATGACGCAACCGCATCCCGTTACCGTGTTTTGAGCTGTTGGTGTTCTCTGGCAACCGTATTCCAATGGAAAGCGGTATTGCCGTTCTGCGGAACAAAAATGAGAGGAAGCGAGACAAAGAGCACTTTCTCCCAAGCCTGCATCCAAACAAACACCACCGAGGCCGAGAGACAGAGCGAAGGTGGAGCAGGCTCCGTACAGGCCGAGATAAGGAATTTCCTTTTCTTTTAAGCCAAATACCGTAGCAGTACACTGATTGGTCAGATCTCCCGCCAAGACAAGGTCGATATCATTGTAGCTGCATCCTGCTTTTTTGATGGCAATTTCACTGCAGGAGCGTACCATTTCAGCCTCAGCCTTTTCCCAAGTATCCATTCCGAATTTACTATCGGGGGATGAAAGATCAAAATAGCTTTTTAACGGCCCTTGACGTTCCATTTCTCCCACCACGGCAGATGCACCGAAAAGACCGATTTTTCGTTTGAATTTTAATATATTTCTTGCCATAAAGATTCCTCTTTTTTTAGTATTATGGCAATTTCAAAAGAGGAGTATACAAAAAAAGAAGCGCAGATGCGCTTCTTTTGAAATTTTATAATCAGTTGGTATAATTATCGAAATAGCCTTGAACCAAAACAACGGGAGTACCCTTATCGCCGGAACCGCTGGTGAGGTCACACAGAGAGCCGATCAGGTCAGTCAGCTGTCTGGGTGTGGTGCCCTGAGAAGCCATGTTGCCAACAAGACTACCGTTTTTCTGACGAATGCTTTCAGAAATTGCTCTCTTCAATTCCTCACCTGAAAGATTCTTGTAATCGTTATCGGCAAGGTATTTGAGTTTGAGCTCGTTGGGGGTTCCGATCAAGCCGTCGGTAAAGGCGGGGGAAACAACGGGATCGGCAAGCTCCCAGATCTTACCTTGGGGATCCTTGAAGGCTCCGTCTCCGTAAACCATAACCTCAATGCTTTTGCCCGTGCGGTCCTTGAGAATCTTCTGAATATCAAGAACGAGAGACTTGCAATCTCTGGGGAAGAGCTTCACGGTGTCCTCGGTTGCCTTGTTGGATCCGAGGAGTCCGTAATTTTCGTTGAAGCCGCTTCCTTCTATGGAAGAGGTCATAATATCGTCAAGACCGAGAACGACCTTTGCACCTGCTTTGGTTAAAAGGCGCTTGGTGCGGCGTCTTGTGTGAATGTCGCAGGTCAAAACGTGATCCGCATAGGAAAGAATGGCTTTGGGCTGGTTTGCAAAAATAATCTCTGCCTCGGCACCCATTTCACGAATCAGATTGGCATAATATTCAACATAGTCAACACCGGTAAATTCGTGCTTATTTTCGCCAAAGAGCTCTCTGTACTTTTCCAGCGTGAGAACATCCGCATAAGGATCTACCCCTGCTTCGTCCAGCTGATCCAGGCTGACAAGCTCATTTCCCACCTCATCGGAAGGATAGCTGAGCATCAAAACAATCTTTTTTGCGCCCTTGGCAATTCCTTTCAGACAGATAGCAAAGCGGTTTCTGGAAAGAATGGGGAAGATCACACCAACCGTCTCGCCCCCAAGCTTTGTACGAACATCCTCGGCAATATTGTCAATGGATACGTAGTTTCCTTGTGCACGGGCAACGATGGATTCGGTCATTGCGACAACATCACGGTCCTTCAATTCAAATCCTTCATATTCCGCCGCTTCCATTACACTGGTAGAAACGATTTCTGCTAAATTGTCTCCCTCACGGATAATAGGGCAACGAATTCCTCTGGAAACCGTACCTACTCTTCTTTCGTTCTTTTGCATTCAAACCACGTCCTTATAAAAAGAATCTATGTTAGCGATGAAATCTCTAACAGATGAATTATACTATAAAAGAACTAAAACTGCAATATCTTTTTGAAAAAAATTTTTGAATTTGAAAATGATTGCTTTTGGGAACATAATAACTCTTTCAAATATTTACATCAAATCACGAATGTGTTATAATGATGCTATGAACCAATTGAAAAGGAGTTTATTATGGCTACTATTGTGGATCGCTTGTTGGAAGGGGTAGAATTGCCTCGCTTTGTGCGGATCAATCAGAGCTTTCCTTCTGAGCGTATCGCACCCGAACAGATTCGGGAGGCGGTATATAAAGAATTAAGTCGTCCTCAAATTGCAAGCACGATTCTGCCCGGAAAATCGGTTTGCATTACCTGCGGAAGCAGAGGTATTGATAATATTGTAGCCATTATCCGATCAGTGGTGGAGTTCTGCCGAGAGAGGGGCGCAAATCCCTTCGCTGTGCCCGCCATGGGCTCCCACGGTGGAGCAACAGATGAGGGGCAGCTGGAGGTTTTACATTCGTTTGGTATTACAGAAGAAATCATTGGCTGCCCGATCCGAAGCAGTATGAAAACGACTCTGATCGGAAAAACGGAAGATGATCGCCCTGTTTATATTGATCACTATGCCGCCGCCAGCGATGCAATCATTCTCGTGAACCGTATCAAGCCCCACACATCCTTCCGTGGCACTTACGAAAGCGGCCTGATGAAGATGATGGCCATCGGCCTTGCCAAGCAAAAGGGGGCAGAGGCTTGTCATGCGGAAGGTTTCCCGAGAATGCATCACATGGTACCGCTCTTTGGGAAAGCCATTCTGAAACAAGCACCCGTTGCCTTTGGTTTGGGTATTATTGAAAATGCTTTTGATCAAACCGCTCAGCTTCACGCCTTGACACCAAGCGAAATCATTGACCGAGAGCCTGTGCTTTTGCAGGAGGCAGCAAGAATGATGCCTTCCCTTGGTTTTTCGGAGTGCGATGTTCTGATTGTGGATGAGATCGGCAAGAATATCAGCGGTTGCGGTATGGATCCCAATATTACAGGAGTTTTTGCAACTCCCGGAATGACAGGCGGCATCAACGCTCAGCGGCGGTGCATCCTATCCCTGACCCCCGAGACACACGGAAACGGCTATGGAATGGGTGCCGCCGATGCCATCACCCAAAGGCTCTATGATCAGTTGGATTTGAATATGATCTATCCCAACTCTATCACATCAACCTCTCTCGGCTTTTCCAAGATCCCTATGATTATGCCAAATGACCGTGCCGCTATTCAGTTATGCTTGCGCACCTGTAATCGGATTGACAAAAAGAACCCCCGTATCATTCGTATCAAAAACACCCTTGCCCTGACGGAATTTGAAATTTCCGAGGCTCTTATTCCGAAAATGAAGGACAATATGCAAACAATCTCTTCCCCTTACGATCTACCTTTTGACGAGAACGGAAATTTGTTATAAATAGAACCTGCAAAGAATTCTGCGTGTTTGTTCGAGGTATAAATAACAATGGGGTTATTCAATAAATAACCCTATAAATCACACTTGCAACCGTACCATACACAATAACAGGGCCTGCTATTGTAAATATATTGGCGCCAAGGCCTAAAATCCAGCCTTCTGCTTGTGGTTAAGTAGGACACAGTAGTTTGCAAAAATATTTACATTAAATCAGCGGTGTGGTATAGTAAAATAAAGGAGCGTGATATTATGAAGAAAACAATAGCAATCATTCTTGCAATATGCTTTTTGTTTTCACTGTGCGGCTGTTCTAAAGAAAAGACAAAGATTACAGATTACCAATACATGTATGACGGAATTGTTAAAGATTGGAACAAGGTTGCTACACCTGGCTGTGAACGTGATAATCTTTTTGGTTATGGCGAATATCTTTACAACTCACATCTATTATTTTTCCCTCGCGAAACCCCGTCTACTTTACATGAGTTTTATTTTCATTGGTCACAAGGAATTGATGTGGATGGATATGCAATTTATTTCACCTGTCAATTAACTGATGATAATTACCTTACTTTTGTTGAAGGTCTAAATAATTTCAATATTCAAAAAAGTGATGAATCCATCGAACTATTATATGATGACACTCATTTTTCCTTACCTGCATATATTCTGCAGTGGAGAAATGTTGGCGAAAAATGGGAAGTTCTCGAATACATTATGTTGGATAAGGACCACAACACCGCTGTTTTTGTATATACGATGAGCGAACTTGAATTTATCGAAGAAAACTCAACATATACAGTTACACCACAAGAAATGAACTTCCTTGACGAAGATTTTTCAATATACGAGGATTTTGAAAACAGCACTTACGATATTTCATTTCTTGAATATTTAAAGTAAAAAACACGCAAGGCTTGACCGAATCGGTCAAGCCTTCTTCGTTAGAACAACGTTGTTATCCAATAAATCAATCCATACACTACACTTGCCACCGTGCCGTAGACGATTACGGGGCCTGCTATTGTGAACATCTTAGCACCAACCCCGAGAATGAAGCCCTCTGCTTTATTGTCAATAGCAGGGGAGCACATAGCATTGGCAAAGCCTGTGATGGGAACCAAGGTTCCGGCGCCTGCTCTTTTTGCAATTTTATCGTAGATCCCGATGCCGGTTAACAAGCAGGAAAGAAAGACCAAAGAAATGGAAACCAGCGATCTCCCGTTCTTTTCTGATATACCAATCATTTGAAAGACCGAAAAGAAAAGCTTTCCTATGATACAGATTGAGCCTCCCATTAAAAAAGACTTGATTGAATTTTTCAGAATAGGGGAGTTGGTAGAACGTTTTTGCACAAATTTTTCATATTGCTTTGAATTCATCTTGACCTCTTATTCTTGACACGGAGTAAAAATTACTCTAAACTGTAATGAAGATAAGGATTTTGGCTTGGGACAGCTTGATTTTTGGGAAAATTTTTGGAAGACGAATAGTAAATACAAGGCATAACCTGATCGGGAAAAATAGTATTTGTAACAGCGAAGTTCAGCCTACAAAATCCATCTCGAGTGCGATGTATACAATCATTTTTGCAGTGATAATTGTGACTCATAAATTCACCTCATCCATATTATTTGCTGTATATCGAATTTTATGAAAGGAGAAATAAAAATGAAAATTCGTAAGGCCACAAAAGTTGATTTAAACCGTATTGAAGAGCTTTGGCTTGATTGCTTTGATGATTCCGAAGAATATATCCGTTTTTATTTAGAACATTGTTTTTCAAAGGTTAAAATTTATCTTTTGATTGAATTTGATACGCCGATTGGAATGATCCATCTTCTCCCTTGTTCGTTAATGGGGCAAAATGCCTATTATTGGTACGCAGTTGGAATTTCTACTGATTGCAGAGGAAAAGGCTATTTTCGATCCTTTGCATCCGAGGTGCTGAAATTAACCAGAAAAGAAGGCTATGCCAACCTCTGCAAGCCGGCTGATGGTTTATATGAACTTTACCGTAGCCTTGGCTTTCAAAATCCTTTTCTGTGCCAATACACCCATTTTGATAAAAAAACCTGTATTGAATCTAACATTGAAATTTCAGAGGCAACATCCGAGGACTATTTGGATTTGCAGAAAAAAGAGGGGAGTGTCTCTTGGGATCGTGACTTTATCGCATACGCCTTGAAAGAAAATATATATTGCGGCGGCAAAAATGTAAAATTTGTTTTGAATCAACAATGTTATCTTGCAACGGCAATAAAAGATAAGGATCAATATGTTTTAACAAATACTAACATTACCGATGAAGTATTCAAGCTTGCAGGAAATAAAATTTTCTCATACTTGAATTGTGAAAAAATTGATTTAAGGGATTATAGCGGCAAAGATACGGAGTATGCTTTAAGCGACAAGCCCATAGATGGCGAGGGAATAAGCCTGTTTTTCACATTGGAGTAACCCAATTCAAAACAGATGCAACTATACAAAATGCGAGTTTTGTGTATGTTCGGGGGGCAGGGCAGCGGGCGTTTATCAAGTATGAGAGCGGGGATTTTGAAGCGGCTTTCGGCTTCGCGACAGGTCTCGCGGAACCGTGCGCCCCTTCCCCTTGGGGAAGGCGGGGGTTGGGGGAAACCAACTGCCGAAGGCGAGAATCTTTCTGATCAGAGCGAGGATCCCGTAGGAATCGAGGGCGACCCCGACGGAAGGGCGGGCGAGGTGCGAAGCACCGAGAGCGAGGGAGCGAAGCGAACGAAGAGACCCCCGACGGCGACGGTGGCCGCCCCGATTCTGTGAAGCTCGGACAGAGGCAGAGAGCTGTGGTGCCCCCGAAGGGCGCCCGATGGACGAACGAACGAGGGAGCGAATGGAGGGAGCGAAGCGAACGACCTGAGTGACCGAAGGGAGAGAGGACGACGGGGGCACCACAGGGCGGCACCCCACAGAGAGCGCCGGGCGAAGCCTGCGCCGACAGGCGGGGCGGAGCTGGGGCGGAGCGGTAAACTCCTCCGCACAAACTTCGGTTTTTCTTTTACTTGATATATAACCACAGTATTCCGTCAAAAATGGAAAAATGACCCCATCAGACATCCCGCAGGGATGCAAACATCGGGACGAACAATCGTTCGTTTCCGATGTACCAATGAACGAACACTCGTTCGCAGATATATTCCGTCCAAAAGGGGCAGGGGAGGTACTATACAACTGTTGTGTCAAGTACTATCCCGACGGCTCTGGAGGATGGTACCCCGTCAAGAAGGTTGTGTTTGATCGGCAGATTTACAATCCCCGCCGATCAGAGCTCAGAAGGGAAGCTCATGAGCTCCTCAATGGCGTTACGAATAATCGTAATGCTGAGGGGGAGGTTTCCGCAAAATCATACAATCGAGCACGGCAAGCTTGCTTCGACTATCTGATGTGCAACCCCGACCTCGATACCTTTGTAACCTTCACTATCGATCCCGCTGTGATCGATTCCAGAAATTACGAAGAGGTTGTACGGTGGCTCTCGGTATGGCTCTCAAACCGAGTGAAGCGGCACGGCTTGAAATATATCCTTGTGCCTGAAAGGCACAAGAGCGGGGCAATTCATTTCCACGGCATCACAAATCGCATCGGGCTGAAACTGGTGTCCTCGGGCTACTGGAAGGTAGGCAAGTATACCCTTGAATGGGATAGGATAGCAAAGAAGCGGCAGAGCGAGGCGCAGGAAATATTCAATGTCAAGGATCTCCCCCTCGGATTCTCAACTGCTTTGAAGATCGAGGGCGAGGATGCCCAAACCAAAATCAGCAAGTACATTTGGAAATATATGACAAAACAGGGGCGACAGAAGATCGGCGGGAGGTTCTACCTCCACGGCGGCGATCTGATCGCGCCGAGGTTGGAATATACAAACGAGTATTTTTCCGAGAGTGAGGGGGTGCTCGTTTCCTATGGCGGGACATCCTGCAAGATTGCGACCCTCGAGATCTGAATTGACATTTTTAGGATTGTAAACCCATGAAGAGCGATTATTTGAAACCGCAGACATACGAAGAGCTCTATCGGGTCATGCAGAGGGACAATGTCTTGGCAATTCGGGTCTCCGTGGAGACGGGTCTTCGCATTGACGATGTCCTCCGTTTACGGTGGGAAAACTTTGGAAAATCCACACAATTCACATACTTAGCCAAGAAAACTGGTAAAAAAGGTGTGAAAAAGATATCAAAACGGTTGAAAAGCGAGCTTTTTTCACGCAAAACGGAAAAGAGCCCTTTTGTCTTCCCAGGCAGAAAAAGGGGCTCCCATCGCACACGGCAGGCGGTCTGGAAGGATATCAAGAAAGCCGCCGATCTGATGGGGGTTTCTTTGAACGCTTCGCCCCATTCTGCGAGGAAGACATACGCTGTCGAGTTGCGAAAAACGGAAGGGCTTGGGGCTGTGCAAAAAGAGCTTCAACACAGCGACATGACCACAACGATGCTTTATGCCTTTGCTGATATGGCGAGGGGAGGGAATCGGGAGCCGATCCCCGAGACGGGCGATCTGATCGAGCTTGCCGATCTGATCGCAACAAAGGTTTTCGAGAAGCTGAAATCAGAGCTTGAGGGGCGGTGTCCCTACCTTGCCGAAGCAAAGAAAAAAGACCAGCATTGACAATGCTGGTCTTTTTTGGTACAATACCCAGTGTCGGGGGACACTATGGACATAAGGGGTACTGTTGTATACTCACGTATACTCGGCTCTATTATGATACCACAGGCACCGCACTTTGTCAAGTCTATGCACAAAAAAGGTCGCAGAGAGGCTGGCACCCTTTCTCAAGGGTATTCGTGCCAGCCACGATAAGACCGTCCAGTATCTGAGGACAGAGGCAGATGGTAGCGGTGCAAGTGCCACGGCACAGAGAATTATTTTGCAAGGCAGGGTTTCTGCCAAGCAAGGAAAGGAGCAGACGGAAGGAAAAGCCCGCGCCCTGTGGGCGGTGGCTTTGTTTCCCGCCGAACTGCACAAAACTCTTCACATTTTGTACGAGAGAAAAAAACTGCCGCCAATCAGAGGCACAGACAGCGGCCGTTTTTTTCGAAGCTGGTAATTGACCGAGCAGGGGAAAAAGAGAAACGAGCGAAGCGCTCTTTTTTCACTGATTGGCAATTATACAAAATGCAAATTTTGTATAGTTTAGGGGATGGGAATATGTGATCATACAGCATTTGGGCTAAACCGGATCCTTTTGCAAATAGATTGCTTTTATTCTCCTTTACTATGCTTTCCGGTCTTTCTAATTGAACAAAGCTAAGAAAAAAGCATTCTGATACTATTTTCGGTTTCAGAATTTTTTTCTATTTTTATATTTATTTCTTATATTTTTTCTTGCACAATAAATGGATCATTCTATTTAAATAGATTTAGGATCTGATTGGCTGCTAACAAATTATTGCTGCGCTTATAGATCTTCGTGCCTTTCATTGCAATGATTTCAGGCACCGCATTTACTCCAAAGGCATCTAAAACTGCAGGCTCCATATCAGCATCTACCAAATAACAGGAAAAATTTTTGCCAATCAAAGAATCTACTGAACGGAAGGAATCCAATAGAATAGTGCTTGCAGCGTGATTCTTTTTATAAAACAAAATCAGCTGATCCTCGCCCATTCTGACAGTTTGGTTCATATTTTCTGAATTGATGTAATTCAAAGCGTTCTCCAATTATACAAAATATTTTATTGCTTTCGGATCAGATCCCCAACCTTTAATTCTTTTTCGGTTTTGATTTGAAACCTCATTTGCGGATGCGGACAAGAATCAATGGGATTTCCGTTCATATCTGTCATAGATAAAACCGTAATTGGATTGCCTGTTTTGCCCGGAGTGATAAATTCACAGATGTCACCCACATTGAATTTGTTTTTTTGCTTACAAACGGCAGATCCATCGGGCAAGATCTCTTCCACGGAGCATAAAAAGGATTGCTCCGCCAAGTATCCGCAGGTGGATGCAAGGTTAGAGTGGATCATTTCCGGATCAAAATAGTAACCGGTGCAAAATTCTCGGTGAGATACAGATTCCAGCTCATGCTTGAGTAAATTAAGCTCTGATTCTGTAAGGTCAGGTTGATCCAGCGCAATGCGGTAAGCATTGGTCACCACGGCGGTATAGTATGCGCTTTTCATTCTCCCTTCAATTTTCAGGCTGTTGATCCCGACTTCACGAAGCTGATTGATGTGCTCAATCATCCAGAGGTCTTTTGATCCGAATAGATAGCTGCCCTCGGGCCAAATTTCACAAGTAAGAGCATCATTGGGCCTTTTTTCTTCGGAAAAATGATACTGCCAACGGCAAGGCTGGGTGCACTCTCCCCTATTGGCATCTCTTCCTGTATAATATTCCGAGAGCATACAACGACCCGAAAAGGAAACGCACATTGAGCCGTGAATAAAGGTTTCAAGCTCCAATTCATCGGGAATTCTGCTGCGGATTTCTTCAATATCCTTGAGGGAAAGCTCTCTTGCCAATACAATTCGTGTGGCCCCCATTTCATACCAAGCGTTGCAGGAATAAGAATTGACCACAGCCGCTTGTGTGGAAATATGAATGGGAATGTTGGGAGCGTATTTTCTGCAAAGCTGAAATACCCCAAGATCTGCCACAATGACAGCATCGGGCTGAATTTGAGAGAGCACCTCAAGATATTCGATCAGATCCGAAATCGTGTTGTCCCGAGGCATGGTGTTAATGGTAACATAAACCTTGCGCCCCAATTTGTGAGCAAAATCAACCGCTGATTTCAGCTCTTCATCGGAAAAATTATCAGCAGCCGCTCTCATTCCGAAGCGTTTTCCCGCAAGATATACGGCATCCGCTCCGAAATGTAAGGCAGAACGCAGTTTTTCGGGATTTCCCGCCGGAGACAGAAGCTCCGGTTTCCAAGTTGCGGACATATTAGCCTCTTACAAAGAAGGCCTTGCAAGCCTCATAGGTGCTGTATACATCAAGCTTGGAGACAACCTCATAAGGAGCGTGCATGGAAAGCACGGGAACGCCAAGGTCAACAACATCAATATTGAGCTTTGCAATATACTGTGCAACGGTTCCGCCGCCGCCTTGATCCACCTTGCCAAGCTCTCCTGTCTGCCAGATCACATTGTTTTTGTTCAAAATTCTGCGGATCGAGCCCATAAATTCTGCGGAAGCATCGGAGGTGCCGGACTTTCCGCGGGAGCCTGTATATTTGGTAATAATGGCACCGTGATTCAATATAGAGCTGTTTTGCTTTTCGTAAACCTCTGCAAACATAGGATCATAGCAGGCATTTACATCAGCAGAGAGACACCAGGAATTTCTCAGGGCCTTGCGTACGTTTTTACCGCTGCAAAGCTCACAAAGAAAATCATAAAGAAAATTGGTGTTCAGACCGGTATTTCCGCTGCTGCCGATCTCCTCTTTATCCGCAAGAACCAATACAGTGGTATATTCGGGATTTGCCACCTCAAGCATTGCAATCAAGGAAGGATAAGCACAAACACGGTCATCGTGAGCATAAGAAGCAACAAGGTTACGATCAAAGCCAACATCACGAGCCTTGAGCGCAGGAACAAGCATCAATTCTGCGGAAACAAAATCCTCCTCAACCATACCGTATTTATCATTGAGATAAGAAAGAACATTAAGCTTAACAGCCTCTTTTACTTCCTTATCTTCAACGGGCAAGGAGCCTACAATGACTCTGAGGTTTTCACCGGGGGTCAGCTTACCTGCGATTTTTTGCATTTGATCCTGCGCCAGGTGAGGCAAAAGGTCGGTGATATAGAAAATGGGATCCTCATCCTTTTCACCGATGACAATGTTGACCTTTTCACCGTTTGCCAGAATAACGGCACCGTGCAAAGCAAGGGGTGTGGTGGGCCACTGATATTTTTTGATGCCACCGTAATAATGGGTCTTAAAGTAAGCAATGGAATCATTTTCACACAAGGGATTGGGCTTTAGATCAATGCGAGGTGCATCGATGTGGGAAGCGATGATCCCAAAGCCTTCCTCCACATCTCTCTTGCCGATATTGGCCAAAATAACAGCCTTGTCACGGTTTACAAAGTAAACCTTATCTCCTGTTTTGTAAGAGGAAGAATATTCAAAGGGACGGTAGCCCTTTTCTTCGGCAAGGGAAACTGCAAAATGCACGGCCTCTCTTTCGGTTTTTGCTTCATTCAAAAAGCTTTTATAGCCCTCGGCAAAGTCAAAGGCTGCCTTCTTTTGCTCCTTGGAAAAATCCTTTCCCGCATCCTTCTCATTGTAACACAGCTTCTTTTGAAGATCGTTTTTCTCTTTCATGATAACCTCCGTAATTTATGGTTTTATCGTATCAAGAATTGTTTGAATTAAATTTTTACACGCTTCTTCCAATCGGTTAAGATCGCCGCTGTTTTCTATCACAAAATCTGCTTTGTTTTTTAATTCATCGGCATCCATTTGCTTGGAAAGACGGGCGGCGGCTTCCTCTTTGGTGATCCCGTCTCGCAAAACAATGCGGCGAATCTGCTCCTCGTAGTCCGAAATGACAGCGCAGACGGCGTCACACCAAGTTTCAAGCTTTGCTTCGAAGAACAAGGGGGCATCGATCACAACGATTTTTTCTTTGCTTTCGCTGTACTCCTTCAGCCTATTTTTTAATTCTTCCAAAACGTGGCGATGGGTGATTTGATTCAGCTCCAAAAGTGCATTTTTGTCTTGAAAAACCACCTTTCGTAAGGCGACACGGTCAAGCTGATCATTTTTGATGACTGCTTTTCCAAAGCGTTTTTCAATGTCGTTTAAGCAATTGCTTCGCTTCAATGTAATGGCGTGATAAATTTCGTCACAATCCAAAATCGGGATATTTTCTTTTGCCAGAAAACGGCACACACTGCTTTTTCCGGAGCCACTGTTGCCGCAGATTCCCAGTATGAACATAGCTACCTCACAGTTTAATTGTGTGAAAAGCGCAAGCTCGCAAAAGCCGGTTGGATATGGCAAGACCCAAATCCTTTTGCGATGTTTGACGGGCAAAGATCTCGTTTACCTCCAATTGATCAAAGGCACGAAGAGCATCAAAAAGCCCGCAAGCCTGCGCTGCAAGATCATTCTTTGATCCAAATGAAATAACTCGGGGATCCGTTTCTCCAAGGAGCGAAAGATCCTCATCAAAACACAGGATCCCACAGCCTTCGTTTAACTTTCGGCGGAAGAATTCAAGAACCTTTTCTTCCTCCCCCGCAACCATTGTTACAGATGCTTCCGGTGCATAGTGGCGGTATTTCATTCCGGGGGATTCGGGCTTATCGTTTTCACCGAGAGCGCTTAAGACAGCGGGCGAAATCTCAATCTTATCCGTGACGGTCAAAAGATCCTCATAGGTCACAAAGCCGGGACGAAGAAGGTGTATACAATCCCCCTTCAGTGAGATCACCGTGGATTCAAGACCTACATCGGCGCATCCGCCGTCGAGGATCATATCAATTCTACCATCCATATCGGCAATCACGTGGGCTCCTGTTGTGGGACTTGGCTTTCCCGAACGATTGGCCGAGGGAGCGGCAATGGGCACACCGGCAGCACGGATCAGCTCTCTTGCCACAGGGTGATTGGGGCATCTGAGGGCTACCGTTTTCAGGCCAACGGTAACTGCATCGGGAATGATCTCCTTTTTGGGAAGAATGACGGTAATGGGACCCGGCATAAATCGCTTTGCGATGATTTCAAACAAGGGATTTGAGGTGTCTGCATACCGAGAAAAATCCTCGGGATCAAGCACGTGAACGATCAAAGGGTTGTCGTGTGGTCTGCCCTTGGCTTCAAAAATCTTGTCGCAAGATGCGGCATTTAAGGCATTGGCACCGAGTCCGTACACAGTTTCCGTGGGAAAGGCAACGAGCTTTCCTTCACGAATGTATTGACCTGCCTTAATAAAATCCTCGGCCCTTAAATTGACCTCAGAAACGCTGATAATTTCCGTTTTCATTAAATTTCACCGTTTTCCAGTTGTTTCATTCGATCCGCTGTGTTGAGCGCTTCTATAAGCTCATCCAAGCGGCCGTTCAAGATGCTTTCAATGGAGTGAAGAGTCAGACCGATTCTGTGATCGCTGACACGGCCTTGAGGATAATTATAGGTGCGGATTCGCTCGCTTCGGTCTCCGGTGCCGATCTGACTCTTCCGCTCGCTGGAGATCTGAGCGTTTTGCTTATCGATTTCCGCCTTGTGAATTTTGGAACGAAGCACCTTCATCGCTTTTTCTTTGTTTTTCAGCTGACTGCGCTCATCCTGACACTCTACTATAATTCCCGTGGGCTTATGAAGAATACGAATGGCGGAGTCTGTCTTGTTGACGTGCTGACCACCGGCGCCGCTGGCTCGGTGAGTGTCAATTTCAAGGTCCTGTGGATTGATCTGAACCTCAACCTCCTCAGCCTCGGGCAGTACCGCAACGGTAACGGTAGAGGTTTGAATTCTGCCTTGAGATTCCGTTTCGGGAACTCTCTGCACACGGTGAACACCGCTTTCGAATTTTAATCGGGAATAGGCACCCTCCCCTTCGATACAGAAGGAGATTTCCTTGTATCCGCCAAGCTCGGTTTCGTTGGAATCGATCACATCGATCTTCCATCCGCAGCTTTGGGCATACATGGAATACATTCGGTACAGAACGCCCGAAAACAAAGCGGCCTCTTCCCCACCCGCTCCCGCACGGATCTCCACGATTACGTTTTTATCATCGTTGGGGTCCTTTGGCAAGAGAAGAATTTTGATTTCATCCATCAGCTCCTGTTCTTCCTTGACGGCAGAAGAATACTCTTCTTCCGCAAGCTCGCAAAGCTCAGGGTCACTTTTATCAGAAAGAAGGATTTTTGCCTCTTCCTTTGCCTGCAGAACCGAAGAGAGCTTGCGATATGCCTCTACGATGGGAGTCAGGGCTTTATAATCCTTCATCAATTGCTTGGATTTTTCGGGATTGGCAATGTTTTCGGGACGACCAAGCTCTTCTTCAATGGCAAGGTATCGCTCCTGGGTTTTCTTCAGTCTCTCAATCATGCTCTTCTCCGTGGATCACTTTTTTAATGTTCTTTTCCAATTTGATACGGGGCAGGATCATTTCTCTCCCGCATCCTTCGCAGCGAATCTTTACATCGCTTGCGGCGTATAAGACCTCAAAGCGTTTTTCCCCGCAAGGGTGCTTTTTCTTTAATTCCACTTTGTCGCCTACACGAAAGCTTACAATCATATTCTGCTCCAAAAAAACAATCGTGCAAAATACCAAAAAGCGGCCTTTTGCACGAATCATTTTACTTTTTTAATTCTTTTTCAAGCCAAACCTTGCCATAATCCAAGGCTTCGTACAAACCGTACTTTTCAGACTGTTTCAAAACCTCTCCGGTCTTGGTGTCCTGTACCTGCACAAAAATCATATCGGGGATCTCTGTTCCGTGAAAATCCTTGGTGGTGAGCATAGTCAAAACAAGGATCGCCTTGCGGCCGGGATTTCCGTAACAAATAATATTTCCGTTTTTCACAAGCGGTTTTCCGCAATATGTAGTGAATTCTGTAATTTCTTTTGCCATACAAATTTCCTCTCTCAGATATTAAGATAGCTTTTCAAAAGATGACGCAAAAGCTCATCACGCTCGATCTTTGCAATTAAAGTGCGAGCGTTGTTATAGTTGGTAATATAGGTGGGATCTTCGGTCAAAATGTAGCCAACCAGCTGATTGAGAGGATTATAGCCCTTTTCAATCAAAGCCGCATAAACGGAATTTAAGGTTTGACGAACAAATTCCTCTTCTTCCTTTGCTACCTTGTACGTAATGGTTTTTTCTTTATCGAAGCCAATCATCTTTTACCTCCTTTGAGCAAAAAACGTCAAATACAAAAGTATGACTAGGTTTGTAAGCCGGGTTCTGTGATGCAAAATGCATTGGCGATCATCTATCTGGGACAGAAATTGCTTTCTGCCTCTAGCCACCTATAAGACTGCCTGGCCGACATTGGTTGAACCTGTCTTTTATGCGGTGTTGCTTCGGATAGGGTTTACAGGACCCCGGTGTTACCATCGGGGTCGGTGAGCTCTTACCTCGCCTTTTCACCCTTACCGGTTTCCCGGCGGTATCTCTCTGTTGCACTTTCCCTAAAGTCACCTTCGGCGGACGTTATCCGTTATCCTTGCCATACGAAGCCCGGACTTTCCTCACCTGAAACCTTTCGATTTTCAGGCGCGATCGCCCCACCTAGTCATAACCTTTATGTATTATACTTGATAAAAGCAAATTTGTCAAATATATTGAATAATTTAGTTTTTAAGTATATAATAATATTTCACAAGAAGATTTAAATTATTCGTAAGCGAGGTTTATTATGAGTGTTGACCGTGGTTATAACGCCTTTTGTCAGTATATTACGGGAAAGTCTGTATCCTTAATAGGACTTGGGGTATCCAACCTTCCTCTCATCGGTTTTCTGCTTGATTGCGGCGCAAATCTTGTTTTGGTTCGTGATCTGAAAAAGAAGGAAACGGATCCCGAAGTGCAGGTAGCCAAAACATGTGGAGCTAACGTGCTTCTTGGGGATGAATACTTATCCGCATTGGAAGAAGATATCATCATTCGCTCTCCCGGAATCCGACCTGATCTCCCCTCTTTTTGTGAAGCAGAAAGGAAGGGATCCCGAATTACCTGTGAGACGGAGCTTTTTTTGCAGTTTGTTCCTTGCAAGAGTTTTGCGGTAACGGGGAGCGACGGCAAAACCACCACCACGACACTGATCGCAAAAATACTTGAAAAAGAGGGATACAATGTGCATCTGGGTGGAAACATCGGAAAATCCATGCTTCCGCAGTTGAAGGATATTTTCAGCGAAAAGGATGTCAGCGTGTCTGAGCTTTCCAGCTTCCAGTTAATGAATTGCAAGTTTAGTCCCGATGTTTGTGTGATTACCAATCTTGCGGAAAATCATTTGGATTGGCACATCGATATGGCAGAATATTTGGATGCAAAGAAAAATATACTCCGCCACCAAACGATCGATTCCGTTGCCGTATTGAATTTCGACAATCCGCACACTAAAATTTGCGAAGCCCTTGGTGATAAGATTTACTTTACTTATGATAAAAGCCGTCTTGCAGAGCTTAAAGAAGAGCAGAATGTTGTGTATTTTGACGGCAAGACAATCATTTGCCGTATTGATGGTCAAGAAACAGAAATCTTAAAAGCAGATGACATCCTTCTTCCCGGAAAGCACAACATAGAAAACTATATGGCGGCCATCGGTGCAACTGCTCGGTTTTGCAAGCGAGAAGCCGTGGTATCCATCGCCAAAAGTTTTGGAGGCGTTGAGCACAGAATTGAGCTGGTTCGCGAGCTTGACAAGGTAAAATATTACAATAGTTCCATTGATTCTTCCCCTTCCCGAAGCACCGCCGCACTCCGATCTTTCAAAGATAAAGTCATTATGATTGCAGGTGGGTATGATAAAAATTTGGATTATACCGCACTGGGAAACGAGATCTGCGAGCACGTTAAAACCTTGCTTCTTTGCGGAGCAACGGCAGAAAAAATAGAAAGCGCAACAAAGCGCTCGTCTCATTACATCAATAACAATCCTGTAATCATTCGCTGCGATTCTTTGAAGGACTGTGTTTGGAAAGCAAAGGAAATGGCCGCAGAGGGAGATATTGTGATTCTCTCCCCTGCCAGCGCAAGCTTTGATCAATTCAAGAATTTTGAAGAGCGTGGTAAATATTTTAAGGATTTGGTAAAGGATCTGATATGACAGAACTGATTGACCTGATAAAGCATCTTTTAGATCAAATCGCCGTCAGCGGATGTGAAAGCGGCTCCTTTTGTTTGCCGTTTCCCGCTGAGATGACGAAGGATTGCATAGGCAATATCCATTTATTCCGCAAAGGATGTGGGAAAAACAAAAAAACCATTTTATTGGAAGCTCATCGTGATACAGTGGGTCTGATTGTAAATGAGGTAAAGGATCAAGGCTTTGTTTCGGTTCTCTCAAGCGGCGGCTTAGATGCAACCGTTTTGCCCGGAACTGTTTTTACCGTTCACGGAAGAGAAAAGATCTGCGCCATTGCCACGGCTATGCCCCCTCATGTGCAAACAAAAAAGGATCAAGGAGTTAAAATTAAGGTCGAGGATCTTTATTTGGATCTTTCGTGTAATAAGGATCTCGATTCGCTTGTAAAAATGGGAGATGTCATCACCTACGCTCCCGTTGTAAAGCGTTTGCAAGGGTCCAGAATTGCTTCCCCGTATCTGGATAACCTGGCAGGAGTTGCAGCGCTTCTTCTCTTATTCCGTCAGCTTGAAAATCCCTATCATGATGTTCACTTTTTGCTTTCCGTAGGAGAAGAAACCACCTCCTGTGGTGTACGGGCCTTTTGTGAAAAAACTGTGCCCGATCTTGCTTTTATTT
Source organism: Eubacteriales bacterium (assembly GCA_045543495.1). Taxonomy (GTDB): domain Bacteria; phylum Bacillota; class Clostridia; order Oscillospirales; family SIG627; genus RGIG5579. The sequence goes on from JAZQMO010000015.1 coordinate 21,417, forward strand.
TGGATGCGGGCTTTGGTTATGCTTCGGGAATCAGGAGCAATTCCTGTATCAGACTTGGCAAGGGACCTTCTGTTTCCATGACCGATACGCTTTGCCGTGATCTTGAAAAAGAAGTGATTCGCATCGCAAATACAAATTCCCTTCCCCTTCAAGTAATTGCAGAGCCCGGTGGCACAGGAACCAGCGGAACCGCGATCCAAACCGCGAGAGGAGGCATTCCTTGCGCCTTGATTTCCATTCCTGTTCTGAATATGCACTCCCCTTTGGAAATCTGCGATGGACAGGACGTAAAATCAACGGTTAATCTCCTTTCTCACTTGGTTCATTGCGATACACTTATGTCGGAGGTCAGTGATGCTTCAAAATAAAATCATTTCCCTTTTGGGAGAATTATCCGAGGCCTTCGGACCCTCCGGTTCGGAAAAAGAGGTTCGGGATCTTCTTAGAGAGCATCTGATAGGATGTGTGGATTCCCTGTCGGTTGACAAAATGGGCAACTTGATCGCAACCAAAGGAAAGGCGGACCGTATTTTGATTCTGTCTCACATGGATGAAGTGGGATTTATGATTACGGGAATCCGAGAGGATGGAACTTTAAGCTTTTTACCGGTTGGCGGAATCGATCCCCGATATCTGCCATCAAAATGTGTTAAAATCGGAGATGGGCGAATTTCAGGCATTATCGGAGCAACGCCGATTCATTTGAACCGTGATAAAACAAATCAGGTCACTTGGGATGATCTGTATCTTGAAATCGGAGTCGATTCAAAACCGGATGCTGAAAAATTGGTTGCGGTTGGTGATTTTGCTGTATTTGATACAAAGTTTCAAGCCTTTGATCATAACCGTATGTTTCTTGGCAAGGCGCTGGATAATCGCATTGGGTGTGCCATTCTTTGTGCTATGTTACAAGAAAATGTAATTTTAGACGGCACCTTTGTTTTCACTGTGATGGAAGAAACGGGGCTCCGTGGTGCCACGGCATTTTTGAACGATCACAGGTTTTCCGTAGGCATCGCCTTGGACACCACAACGGCAAATGATCTTCCGAGCATTCTTCCGCCTCATCAGGTTTGCCGGTTCGGAAAAGGTGGCGTAATTTCCTTTGCAGACGGTGCGACCGTTTATGAAAGAGATCTTGTGCGCGGGATCATAAACAGATTAACAGAGAAAAATATACGATGCCAAACCAAAACAAAGCGCACGGGCGGCAACGAAGCCAGCGCCCTCGAAAAGGTCGGTTATGGCACCAAGGCCATTTCGCTGTCTACTCCTTGCCGTTATATCCACGGTGTTTGCGGAAAGGTTTTGTTACGTGATATTTTAGAAACACAAAAGGCTCTTTCCGAAATCGTATCATTTTTAAATGAGGTGGATTATGATTCCTAAAATGAATGCCCTGTCTCACTGTGTCAGCGTGTCAGGTTGCGAGACAAAATTGATGGAACACATCAAGACTTATCTTGAAGAAAGACAAATATCGGTTTTCAAAGAAAACGATTGTCTTATTGTGAAAAAAGAGGGCAAAAGAAAAGAGAAGCATTTGATCTTTCTGTCGGTCGCTGCTGATCTACCGGGCTTCATTTGTCTTTCCACGGATCAAAAGAAATCTTATCTTGCAAAAACCGGCTCTTTTGATCTGGCCGGCGAGGATTTACCAAAGCTTTTGGATGAAAGCGGACATCGCCATATTTTGAAAACAGAATGTAAAGACTCACAGGATTATTATGTTTCAAAGGGAAACTTAAAGCTTGGCGATGTTTTAAGCTTTTCCACTGCATTTTCAGAGAAAAATGAAAGGATGACGGGTCGTTTGGCAGGGCGATATGCTCTTTTAGCCTTGATCATGACCCTTGCGGGGGAAGAATTCAGCAACGATGTTTTGATATCATTTACCGCAAGTTCCCTTACCTCAGCTTGCAGAGAAAACGGTTTGATTCGTCGTTTTCGACCTGATCAAGTAATTCTTTTGGGACAAACCGAATCCGTCTCAGACGCTCCGATTCTTTTGAAAAAGGACGGAAAGGCTTTCGGACCCCGACTTTTTAGCAACGAAATGAAGACTGATTTTGAAAAATCAGGTCTTCGCTTTGATGTAAAGCTTCGTGCAAAATCCGTCACCAAAGCGGAAAGTATTTATTCTGTTTTTGATCTTCCCGTTCTCCCGATTTTATTGCCTGTGGAACAAATGAATCAAAAGGATGAATCCGTTTTAACAAAGTCTGTGGATCATACTCTTTCCCTTCTTCGTCATTTACTGAATCAATAAACAAAAAGGGGCTGTAAAAAAAGAAGGCTAAAAAATTTGCGATGCATACATTGCTGTTTTTGACGGAAAGCAATACGCTTCGGATACAGATTGTTTCGTGCCCTTGGTAGAACGCTTTGTGCAGAGAATTAACCCAAATTCATCAAGAGGTACTGAAAAACCTGAATAGCATCCACGGTGCTCTTCTTCGTATGAATCGAAGCATTCTTTCGTTGTACTTTTTCGACCCCCTTATTCTGTTAAAATCTTTGTTTTTCCCTTAAATGAACCAAGACTCACCCTTTCGAGTGAGTCTTGTCTTTTTATCGCGACTTTCTTTACAGCCCCTTTTTTGTTTTTACCTAAACTTATCCTTCTCTTTTAGAGATTTCAATTCCTTCATAAGCTCAAGATACCAGCCTGCCGCGCCCGTATACCAGCTCCATCCACCGTGACCGCGATTCCCTTGCGCAGTGTAAACATCACCGCAAAGGACATAAGGCTCCCTTTGATATCGTTTGAAATGCTCTTGGGAAACGTTCACAAAGGGATCGATTCGCTCGGAAACCTGTATGCCGTAACGAATCAATTTATCATTCTTTGTTATTTTACCAAAACGGATCAGCGCCAATGCGAACCACACAGCGGCATGGGTATACTGACCGCCGTTTTCTCTGACCCCTTGGGCATATCTCTGAATATATCCGGGGGTCGGCTCCGTTTCGGAGAAGGGTCTTCGAAACAGTGCTGTGGTTCGGTGCTTTTCATCTGATAGGATCTCAAAGGCGGCCTCCAAGGCGCTTGTCACCTTCTTATCGTCCAAGGCAAGGTCGGTTCCCCGAAAGGCAAGATAATAAAAGGCAGAAAACGCTTGCGTGATCAAATCAATGCTGCATTCACTTTCCAGAGTAATATCAGACCCCAACACCCGACCGCTTGTTTCATAACAACGGACGAACCAGCTGCCGTTAAAGGCTTGCTCCAAGGATTCTGATAGGAAGCGCAGTTTGGATTGAATCAAATCTCTGAATTCTTTTGAAACATAAGGCATAATCCCCTTCAGAGCAATGGATGAAAAGAAGCCAAGCCAAACGCTCTCTCCGTCCAGTCGGTTCATACCGTCATTCCAATCACCTGAGCCAATCATCGGAAGTCCGTGTTCCCCGAAACTTCGGTTCAAATATAGATAAGCGGCACGCTCCAGGTGCTCACGGAAGGTTCCCGAGCTGCCTTTTTCAGGGGTCAAATACGATTCGGCTTTGTCGCCGAGCGGCTCAGATCTCAAAAACGGTACCCGATATTCTAAAATACTATGATCCAATGTTTCTTCTAAATATCGAGCAGCAACATACAAAAGCCACAAATAGTCATCGCTGCAAAGGGTGCGAACCCCTGCATCACATTTTCCGTCCTTGCGACTGATGTGCCACCAATGCTGAACATCCCCTTCTTCAAACTGATGCGCTGCACAGCGGAGCAAATGGTTTCTCACAATTTCGGGATTAGACTTCAAAAAGATCAAGCAGTCCTGAAGCTGGTCCCGAAAGCCGTATGCTCCGCTGGATTGATATTGCCCTGTTCTCCCGTAAAACCGAGCGTGAACGGCTTGGTAACGGATCCAGCTTTCCTTTTCATCTGCGCCGGGATCAATGGAAAGATCCAATATCGCTCTTTCCTTTTGCAAAAGATCCTCCATAGATCCGGTTGATACGATCCTTCGGATCCATTGAAAATGCTTTTCATTGGTATAGGCTCCGAGAAACATCAAGTTCTCTTCTTTTGCAGCTACGGTTATCTCCAAGCGATCCTTCCACCTCTTCCAAGCGGGGCTTCCTTCTCTTACTCCAAAATACGCAAAATGATCGTATTCGCCCGAAAGCACAGGTGCAAAGCTGACCATCTTCTCTTTTAAGCAAACCTCCACATTATGCTTGGGAGCACTTCCCATAGCGGGAACAAAGGAATAGACAAGCTTAGCATTTTCCTTAACGGAAGAAGGTAAAGATACAAAAACGATCTTTCCCGATGTCAGGTGAGAAATTGTGGCAATGACCTTGAAGGCTTCCCCTTGAAGCTTTCCTTCGTATACGGCAAATCCTCTTTGATAACGGACTTTTTCCGCAATTCGTAGCAGATCATATCGTTTGTCGCCCACTTCCAAATAAATTTTTTCTCCATCCGTCTCTTTGGGAAGGTTATCCCACTTTGTAATTCTCATTAGCCCCGCATTGCGCATCCAAGTAAACCCAAGAGAGTTTTGATTACAAACAAAGCCACAGATGTGATTGGAAACGACATGGGAAAACGGCACGGGAGGATCAAACGAAGCTTTATCCACGACGATCTCTTCCTTGGAAATTTTTGCCACAGGTGAATAGGAATCCTTATTTTTGAATTCAGAAACTATTTCTTCCTTTGCAGAAGTGGCAGGCGCTTCTTTTTGATGGAACGAAAGATTTTTCAGTACCTCCAATTCCTCCTGATCGTTGGTGCAAATAAAATGAATTCCTCTTTTTGCGCCAAGCAAATATTCACATTTATATTTCGAAATTAAGGAGGTCAAACGGTCTCTGGTTTCATCAAAATACCCCCTTTGGGAAGAATGATAGAAGACAAGGTCGATTCCGATTCCCGCAAGAATGAGCTTTTTCGTGACACGTATCGCTTGTGAAACCAACAAAATCAAAGAGGAATCAAGATGATTGACACAAATGGATAAAATAGGGTCATCCCCTGAAATACCGTATTTCCATATGCTGTTGATCGGATGATTCGATAAAGAATCCTTTGGTATCATTTGAATGGGATTTTTCAGGCTTGCCAATAATCTTTGTTCCAGTTCAAAGCACTTTTTGTCATAAAAGCACAGTTTTTGATAGCGAGCTGATCGTACATAGCCTTTTTCCAGCAATTCACTTCGCAAATTGTATGCACCGTCGATCCAGCTTTTACGATCCTTCGGTGTTTTCGAATCCGAAAACTCAAAAATCCAATATGCTTTGGAACCCATTCCGTGTTCAAAGCTTTTTGTCAGTGTTATAGTTCCGTCTATCAGTGGACGTTTGGAAAAATGAAGCTCGCAGGGTTCACCGTACAGCTTGACATCAAAATTTTGACTTGAGGTACAATGCAAATAAGAATGCTTTACATCTCCTCTTTTGCAAATTGTAAAGCCGCTTGCATTTCTGTCAGCCTCCAGGGAAAGAGCTTGAAAAGCGGGGTGAGCACGATAGACCCGCTCATTTTGTAATACAGCGGTGAAAAGCAAAGATATAGCGCATTTTTCCCTCGTGCCCTGAATCTCACTACGGATCAAAAATGCTTTGTTTCCACTAATAAGTTCAATACGGATCAGTACGGTGATCTTTTCATATCTTAAATCCATTTCAAGATGATTGGAGCCGAAGCGAAGCTTTTTTTCCAGCCTCTGATCCTTCCAATCAAATTCATGATTTCCCAATTTGATTTTGAATTGAATGCCACCGTTTTCAGAATCAAACAGATCCGATCCGCCTACCAAAAAGCGATTATCTCCGTTTGAATAGAATAAAATTGTACTTCTGCCGTCTGTAATTAAATTGGCATTTTTCCCTGTCTCGTCTACGGGATAAAGAGATGATTTCTTGTTGGGTACGAGCCTTTTGGTAATTTCAATGCTTCCTTTTTTGCGAAGGATTTTTCCTTCAATGGGAAAACGCTCTGCCAAAAGTTCTTTTTTTGCGGAGAAATTATCGTAACCCATAAATTCGGATTGAACATAGCGGTCGCAAATGGCATTACACAAAGAAAGAACAGACATTCCCTTGTGATGCGACATATAGGAATACACAATCGAATAGTCTCCCAAATAATTGGAATGAAACTCACAGGCTTCATAGAATCCGAACCGTCCCTTCAAGCCGATTTTTTCCAATTCCAAAAGGTTTTCCAAGACATCTTTCTCCCCTCGTTCCAACATAAGGAAGCTGGAATAGGGTGAAATCACTTTTTCTCTGGAGATAGATTCTTGCGATGATAGGTGCTCTACCCCAAATGCTTTATACTGATAATTGTCATCGTGATCGGTAAGGCTGTATCCGCTTTCGCTGATGCCGAAAACTGTGCCTTGAACGCTGCATCGCACCTTGGATTTCTTTTGACCAAAATGCGCAAAGGAAAGACTTTCATCCTCCATCGAATTGTCAACAACCGGCAAAAACAGCGGAGCCATAAAGTACTCAAATGCCGTTCCTGACCAAGATCCGACCCCCACTCTGCCGCCAAAGGACAAAAGAGGTCTTGACAAGTTGTACCAAAGCTGCGATGAAACCTTTCCGAGGGCAATGGCAGAAAAAGCAGTAATTCTTGCTTCGCTCATATAGTGATCGTAAACGCCGCAAGATGCCTCTTTTTTGTCAGGAAAAACTCCAACCTTAAACAAGTATTTTTGGAAATCCAAAAGACTTAAAAAATCCGCTCGGTTTATGATGGTTTGCAGATCATTTAATATTTCCCGAATTCGACCGTCTTCTTTTTCATAATGTTTTAATGCGCTGAAGCAAAAAATAGCACAGGCAACAAAATTTCCGCTGTCTACCGTTGACACGAAGCGGTCTCCGATCACCCCCAGTGTATTCAAATCATACCAGTTGAATAAATGGCCGTTCCAGGTTTCCAAACGCTGAATGGTTTTAAGCGTTTTTTGAAGTCTTCTGCAAATCTCGGTCGTGGATATTAGTTCCATTTTTCTCGCACAAACAAGGCTCGCCAAATAAAGCCCCATGTTCGTGGGCGAGGTTCTCATGGCTACTTTTTCGCAAGGTTCCAGTTGAATGTTATCCGGAGGCAGATAATTTGTTTTTTCTCCTACTGAAAATTCAAAGAATGAAAATTCTTCCCTTGCATATTCCTTTAATTGCGCAAGCTCACGTTCGCTCCACGGACTTTGGAGATCATAAGGCTTTGACACCAAATGAGCAATAACGGGAAATAAGAGCCACAGCAGTGCAACAAGCCGTGTTACGGCATTGTTTCCAATCATGAGAACGGGGATCGCAAGCAAAACGGATGGGAAATAAAAAATGAACGAATTGCTTTTGGAAAACGGAGAATAAACCTCCCACTCCAATAGCTTCTTTTTGCTTTTCAACATTCGGTAGAGGGCCCGTATAATGGCATCGGAAAAATACCAAGCCTCAAAGGCGATGGCAGAAAGAGAGAGAAAGCACTGATAAAAAGAATTTAGCACCAAATTTCTCATTTTTGTTGCAAATCTTCGGTGTAAATGCTCCAAATTCCCGTGAAGAACAAGGCCTGTTGTGGTAATAAACAAAGACTCAAAGTGAAACAGCAAGCATAGCAAAGCACAAACGGTGGCGTATACTTTTCCAAAAGCGGAAGAGACCGCAAGTAGAAGCAGCTCCGAAACAGGAACCAAGTAAGAGATCAAGTTTTCAAAAGCAAAATACTGCCGAGCAAGAGATAGTCGGGGATAAAGAATCAGGTTTTGAACATCCCCTCGAATCCACCTGTGTTGCCTTTTATAATAGCTATTCAGGGATTGGGGATTGGAATCGGCAAAATTCTCGCTTTCAGCAAGGCCGCATCGGCAAAAAGAGCCCTCGGGCATATCGTGACTTAATATTTTTTGTTCCGGGATCGCAAGGCGTACTGTTCTCAGATACGCCGATACATCAATCAATCCCTTCCCGCAAAAATTCGCTTCCCCCAAGGAGCTTTGCATGGTATCAAAGCCTGCAGTTGCATAAACGGGTAAGCCGCCTCCGTTGGAATTCATTTTTCCCAAAGGCGTTTTGATAGGTTCAAAAAGAGACGGAATGATTTTCGGTTGCAAAATACCGTGTCCCGATATCACCTGTTCCCGTCCATTCTTGTTTTCATATACAGGACGGTTGAAGGGGTGCTTTGCAATTCCCACAAGTCTTGCCACCTGTCCGATGGAAAGTCCTGTATCTGCATCCAGCGTCACAAGATAACGGGTTCCCACCAATTCATCACATAGCCCGAAAAACATAAGGCCCTTTTGCGTATCACCCGAGAAATGTGCCATGAGCTGTTCAATGGCTCCACGCTTTCTCTCATAGCCAACATATTTTCCTTCACATTTGTGAAAAACACGCTCCCGTATACACGCGAAGAACACAGGATGATCCCGGTTAAGCTTCTGAATTTCAGCCTCTAAACAGGAAATTATCCCTTCGTCCTCCGCTCGCCTTGCCACTTCGGCTTCTTTCAGATCACAAAGGAGCCCAAAATAAACACTATCCCCTTCTGTATAATTGTTAATTTTATAGGATTTGATTTTTTGAACCAATTGCTCTATATCAGATTCTTTCGTAATCAATGAGGAGATTATTACACAGGTTTGATCCTCTTTTTCGATCTTAGCCTGCTTTAAGGCCGCCAAAGGCATCGGTTTATTCAAAAGACCGTATATAAAATCTACAAATCTTTTGGTAAAAAAGTAAAGCGGAAGCAGAACAAAACAGGTTAAAACCGCATTTTGAATCGTGCATGCAAAATAGATCAACAATATGAAATAAAGCGAAAGAACATACAGAATATAATTCGTCCGCTTGGTTTTAAAATTCAAATAAAAGCCGATATGATTCTTTTCTTTCTGCGCTTTTTTTAATGCAAGAGCCGCAAATTCCTCAGGCTTTAATTTTTTTCTTTTCGCCTCTCTTTTGATTTGCTCCCGATAATGCAATTGAGTGGAGCGAGTCATTTTTGAATACGTTGCGTCAGGGTCTTGCTTCAATATTTTATCAAGAGGAGAAAACTGTAATTCCAACAAATGAAAATTGATCTGCATCATTTTATGGATACAAATAATGTATCGGATCAGTTCGGAGGAACAAATTTTGACACAGCGCAAAATATGAAAAGCGATGTAATATGCAAGGAGACACGGAAAGCCGTTGACATCACTTTCCTTGGGATTGGTTTGTCCCGATAAGAACGAGTAAATAGACTCGATGCAGTCCTGTTCACAGGTAAAATCCTCAAGCTCAGTCGCCTTTCTGAAAAACAAAGCATAACGGTTTGAAATAGTACCGCTGCAAGAAATATAGCGCTTTATAAAGACCTTGATTGTGTCCAAATTGTCAGTAAGCCACTGCTTATCATTTTGGCTTAAGCCTATATTGTTTTCCTTAACAAGGCTAAAAAGCTCCTTAAAAAGAACGTTCGCCCTTCTCCTGATATCCTTGAACGAAACCTCTTGATTATTTTCTTCTACCTGCCCCAGACATAAGATCAATTGTTCGGTATTCATAGAAACCTCAATCATAATTTTACCTTATTATGTTTCAAATTGCGAAAAGGTATACAAATTCCAAAGGTAAATGCAGAAAAGCACTTGCATTTTTTTGCTATTTAGAGTAAAATAAATTGATATGTTGTTTTCAACAAATGACAAAATGATCAGAGGTAAAAAATGGCTGAATTATTAGAAAAGAATTACAATCCAAAGAGCTTTGAAGACAGAATTTATCAGGAGTGGTGTGACAAGGGATACTTTACCCCCGATACAAATTCTTCTGCTCCCGCTTACACCATCGTGATTCCTCCGCCCAACATTACCGGTCAGCTTCACATGGGGCACGCTCTGGATAACACTCTTCAGGATATTTTGATCCGCTACAAAAGAATGCGCGGATTCTGCACGCTGTGGCTTCCCGGCACAGACCACGCTTCCATTGCCACCGAGGCAAAGATCGTAGAAGCAATGCGCAAGGAAGGCATTACTAAGGATGATATCGGCCGTGACGGCTTCTTGGAACGTGCTTGGAAATGGAAGGAGCAATACGGCGGAAGAATTATTTCTCAGCTGAAAAAGCTTGGGTCCTCTTGCGATTGGTCCCGTGAAAGATTCACCTTGGATGAGGGATGCTCCGATGCCGTCAAAGAGGTGTTTGTACGCCTTTATAACAAGGGGCTTATTTACCGCGGAGAAAGAATTATTAACTGGTGTCCTCACTGCCTTACCTCAATTTCCGATGCCGAGGTGGAGTATGAGGATCAGGCAGGCCATTTTTGGCATTTAAGATACCCCCTCAAGGATGGCAGCGGTTATCTTGAGCTTGCCACCACCCGTCCCGAAACTTTGCTTGGTGATACTGCGGTTGCCGTCAATCCCAACGACGAGAGATATCAGAATCTTGTTGGCAAAACCTTGATTCTTCCCTTGGTTGGCAGAGAGATTCCCATTGTTGCCGACGATTATGTTGAAATGGATTTCGGAACAGGCGTTGTAAAGATCACCCCTGCTCACGACCCCAATGACTTTGAGGTTGGAAAGCGCCATAATCTCCCTGTATTGAACTGTTTGACCGCCGATGCCAAGATCACGGAGGATTATCCCAAGTATGCGGGAATGGATCGCTATGAAGCAAGAAAAGCCATTGTGCGCGATTTGGACGAGGCAGGCTTTTTGATCAAAACCGAGGATTATAGCCACAATGTAGGAACCTGCTACCGCTGCGGTACCACGGTTGAACCCCGCGTATCTATGCAATGGTTCGTAAAAATGGAGCCTCTTGCAAAGCCTGCCATTGAAGCAGTTGAAAACGGATCCATTCGTTTTGTACCCGATCGCTTTAACAAAAACTATTTCCATTGGATGAGAAACATCCGTGACTGGTGTATTTCCCGTCAGCTTTGGTGGGGTCACAGAATTCCTGCTTTCTTCTGCGACGATTGTGATGAAATGGTGGTGACCAAGGATGATCACGCCATCTGTCCCAAGTGCGGCAAAAAAATGAGACAGGATCCCGATACACTGGATACTTGGTTCTCCTCTGCCCTTTGGCCCTTCTCTACGCTCGGCTGGCCCAATGAAACGGAGGATATCAAGAGATTCTACCCCACAAACACCTTGGTAACAGGCTACGATATCATTACCTTCTGGGTTTCCAGAATGATCTTCTCCGGCCTTGAATATATGGGAGAAAAGCCCTTTTCCGATGTTTTGATCCACGGACTGGTAAGAGACAGTCAAGGAAGAAAAATGTCCAAATCCCTCGGAAACGGCATAGATCCCTTGGAGATCATTGATCAGTTCGGTGCCGATGCACTTCGCTTTGCACTGGCAAGCAATAACTCTCCCGGAAACGATATGCGCTTCTCCGATGAAAAGATCGAATCCAGCCGTAACTTTGCCAACAAGATCTGGAATGCCGCCCGTTATATTCTTATGAATCTTGATCTTGACAAGGTTACCTCCCCCGCTCATGTAGAAGGACTTGCCATTGAGGATAAGTGGATCCTTTCCAAGTTCAACCGTCTTGCAGCTGAGGTGAGCGAAAACATTGACAAGTACGAACTTGGTGTTGCCCTTGCGAAGCTTTACGACTTCATTTGGGATGTTTTCTGCGACTGGTATATTGAGCTTGTTAAACCCAGACTTATGGATCCTGAATGTACGACAAGAATTGCCGCGCAGAACACCTTGGCATTCGTATTCTCTTCCACCATGCAGTTGCTTCATCCCTTTATGCCCTTCATTACCGAAGAGATCTGGCAGAAATTTCCTCACGAGGGTGAGAGCATTATGATCTCCCGTTGGCCCGAATTCAGCGAAGAATTAAACTTTGCCGAAGAGGAAGAGGCTCTTAAGCGCATTTTGGATGTCATCAGCGCTATTCGCAATCGCAGAAGCGAAATGAATGTTCCGGTTTCTCGCAAGGTTCCCTTGCATATCCAAACTGCCTTCCGAAGCGACTTTGAAAGCAGTGCCGCATTCCTGACTCGCTTGGCAGGCGCAAGTTCCATTCAGTTTGAATTGGATTTTGATCCCGAAGGCTGTGTTTCCATTGCAACCGATTCCGCAAGCGTCTTTATTCCCCTTCTTGAGCTTCTTGATGTAGAAAAAGAAAAACTCCGCTTGGAGAATGAAAAGAAAAAAATTCTTGCTGAAATTGAACGCATTGAGAAAAAGCTCTCCAATGAACAGTTTGTCAGCAAGGCTCCCGAGAAGGTCGTAAACGGTGAAAAGGAAAAGCTGCAAGGCTTTAAGAACACTCTTTCCAACATCGAAGAAACCTACAAAACCCTCACAAGCAAAGCATAAGAAAAAAGCTCCAATCATTGGATTGGAGCTTTTTTATACCTGTATCAAAAAGATGCGTCGATTTTTCTTTTTTGCGTATCGAATGGTCTGACCGGTTCCTGACATTTCATTACCAACCTTTAATACTGCGATTAACGAATCGGCTGAATCCACCATAAATCGGTTTCTTTTTTCAAAGCATCGTTTGGAATAGGAAGAAGAAACCAAAAATCGGTTGGAGGATTTCTCCATGATTTTACGGTATCGGATCTGATTTGGCCTTGACATACTTTTGGGCTGTGCAAGATACGGCACAACGGCAACGATGTTAAGAGGAGGATCGAAATGATCCTGTAATTCCAATACAATTTCTCCGCACCAAAGATCAACGCCCTCTGCCATTCCGCAATAAAAGGTACGGCAGCCTGCGTTGCAAACCTGAATGATCGTATTTTTCAGCTTTGCTTTCAGTGCTAAAAATTCCGGTGAACTTTCGTCATAACCGAAAGCAAAGGATTTGGGTCGGTGGCCTGTAAAGGCGCAAGAATGTATTGTATCAATCATAATATCCTCTGCCTTATTATAACACCGCATCAAGTTCAATTCAAGTAATTCATAAAAAAGATCGAATTTTGGTTTACAATCAAGTCAAAATGTTGTAAAATATCAGGAGAACTTCAAGGAGAAATGAAATTGAACGAAACCTATCAGATCAAAGAAAAGCTCTTTCATGCATATTACCGAAAACTAAATGATAAACAAAAAGAAGCGGTGCTGGCACCCGACGGCCCTGTATTGGTGATCGCCGGTGCAGGAAGCGGAAAAACCACCGTTTTGATCAATCGTATTTCCTATTTGGTTCAGTTTGGTAATGCACTGCACAATAATAAAGAGGTCGCTCTTTCCTATGATGAAAAAGTACTTCTGAATATAATGGCAAACAATCCTGACGAAATGTCACAGGAGGCATACGAACCGATTTTAGCAGGCTTTGTGGACACCCCCTGCCCTCCCGACCGTATTCTTGCCATTACCTTTACCAATAAAGCGGCGGGCGAAATCAAAGAGCGTCTTCGCTACGCCTTGGGGGATGCGGCAGATCAGATCTGGGCAGGCACCTTTCACTCAGTTTGTGTCCGATTACTGCGCCGTTTTTCCTCTTATACGGAATATGGAAATGACTTTGTGATTTACGACCAAAACGATTGCAAAAAGATCATTGCGGATTTGATCAAAGAAAAAGAAATAGACAATCAGGAAATCACACCAAAAACCGTTATGAGCGCCATATCCAATGCGAAAAACAGATTAGAAACTCCGGAGGATTTCGAGAAGAAAAACAGCTTCAGCGAAAAGAGGCAGATTTTCTCGGAGCTGTATCACAGGTATCAAAAAAAACTACTGGAAGCCAATGCTCTTGATTTTGACGATTTGATTTGTCAGACCGTAAAGCTTCTTTCCACGCAGGAAGAGGTGAGATCGTGGTGCCAAAGAAAATTCCAATATGTACTTGTGGATGAGTATCAGGATACCAACCACGCTCAGTACCTTCTGATGAAGCTCATTTCAGACGGTCACCGCAACGTTATGGTGGTGGGCGATGACGACCAAAGCATTTACAAATTCCGTGGCGCTGTAGTGGAAAACATTCTAAACTTTGATAAGCAATTTCAAGATGCCAAGGTCATTTTGCTGGAGCAAAACTACCGCTCCAGTCGCAGTATTATCCACGCCGCCAATGCTGTCATTGCCAACAATCGATCAAGACGCGGAAAAACACTATGGTCAAACAACCGAATCGGCCGTGTGATTGATTTTCGCCAGCTTGAAACCCCCGAAAAGGAAGCAGAGTATATTACCGAAACCATTTCTCTTGCCGTTCAAAGCAAGCAATACCGTTTTGGTGATATTGCCGTTTTATACCGTACCAAGGCGCAATCCAACATTTTAGAAACGGTATTTTCCAAATCGGGAATTCCCCACCGTCTTTTATCCGGCGTCCGCTTTTATGATCACGCCGAGGTGAAGGATATTTTAGCTTATTTGAGATTCTTATACAACAGATCCGATTTTGTCAGCTTTCATCGAATCATTAATGTGCCCCGACGTGGAATCGGCCAGACAACGGTCAACAGAATCACGCAAATTGCCACGGATAATCAACTTCCTATTTTTGAAGTTCTCAAAAACAGCGATCAATTTGATGATCTGAAAAGAAGCAGTGCAAAGCTGAAAGAATTTGCCGAGCTCATTGACTCGCTGTGGGACTTTTCCACCTATCACACTCCTGCAGAAACCGTGATCCATGTCATTGAGCGTACAGGCTATATGGCTACGCTCCAAGGTGAAGAAAACGAAGAGCGAAGAAAAAATGTTGATGAATTGATCTCTACCGCATCTTTGTATGAATCCAAAACCGACACACCGTCCCTTGGCGGTTTTTTGGAAGAGGTTGCCTTGGTAAGCGATGTGGATAACTACAACGAAAGTGCAAATTCCGTTGTTTTAATGACCGTCCACGCCTCAAAGGGCTTGGAATTTCCAATGGTATTTTTGGCCGGTTTGGAAGAGAATCTATTTCCTTCCCCCCAATCCTCACAAAAAGAGAGTGATCTCGAGGAGGAGAGAAGACTTGCCTATGTAGCCATGACACGAGCCAAGGAAGAATTGATCATTACCGCATCCTACCAAAGAATGGTTTACGGAAAAACCAATTTTAACCCCATTTCCCGTTTCGTATTGGAAATTCCCGAGGATTTCATTCAAAAGCGTCTTCACGTTACAAAATCGGAGATTAAAGAAAGAAACCGTGATTTTTATTCCTATAAAGAAAAGTCCCCAGTTAAGGTTTATACGGCCTCCCCATTTGATCAAAGATCTTACAGCAATCGCCCCGCACAACGAAAGCCTGCGGCGGCACCCAAGAAGGAGGATCTTGTTCGGTTTATTGTGAACGATCGGGTAACCCACGGAATTTTTGGCTCCGGTACCATTGTAGAAGCCAAGGATGTTGGAGCTGATATTCTCTATAAAATCCAATTTGACCACTGTGGCGAAAAAAAGCTGATGGCTACCTATGCAAAACTGAAAAAAATTTAAGTTTGTGCCAAAAAAGTCTCTCTTGCATAAGATACATTAAGTACTTATGAGGAGAGACTTTTTATGTATCAAGAAAAGCCGGTGCAATATTTTGCCTCGCAAAACACATCAAAAGGGTTTATCAATCATTTTTCATCCGTTTTCAATCCCGAGGAAATCAATAAAATTTATATTATCAAGGGTGGTCCGGGAACGGGCAAATCAAGTCTGATGCGAAGCCTGGAAGCCATCGCAAAAGAAAAGGGCCTTGCGGTAGAGGCTTTCCACTGTTCCTCTGACCCCTCTTCCCTGGATGGACTTATTATAGATAATAACCGAGTCGCCATTTTAGACGGGACCAGCCCTCACCTGTCAGACCCAACCTACCCCGGAGCTGTGGAAAATATTATCAACACCGGTTCCTTTTGGAATACGGAAATTTTAATGCAAAAGAAAAAACAAATTATTCGTTTGATTCAGGAAAAAAATCGATTTTATAAAAGGGCATACCGTTTTTTGAAGGCTTACGGTGAAATCGAGGATGAAATGAGTAAAATCTATGAAAAAAGTCTTTTGGAAGAAAAAATGGAGAAAAATGCAAAGAAAACCATAGAAAAATATCTTTCATTCTCTAAAATAGGAACAGAAAAAGTCCGACTTACGGAAAGTATAACGGCAAACGGAATGACAAAGAGCTCTGCCTTTTCTGATCATGCAAAACAAATCATCTGTCTTTGGGGAAACGAATACCTTGCGCTTAGATATATTAAAATGCTTTACCGCAACCTATCGGAGAAAAAAACAGAAATGCTGATCAGTTATTCTGCAAAATTTCCCGATTGTATAAATGAGATTTATTTTCCCCAAAGTAAAACCGCCGTCTTGATTTCCGACACAAAGCACGAACCATCAGATTCCAAAAAACAGTATTATTATATCAACATGAAGCGCTTTTCTGATCCAAAAGCATTGCAAGAGAGAATTCAAAAGCTTCATTTTGGAAAAAAATGCAGTAAAATGCTTCTTTGCGGCGCAAGCGAAGCCCTCAGCGAAGCAAAAGAGGTTCATCAGGAGCTTGAAAAAATATATATTTCTTCAATGGATTTTGATCGATTCAATTTGGAAAGAGAAAGCCTGATACAGCAAATTTTTAAGGAATAAAGGAGAGATGCTCTCCTTTATTCCTTTTGATTTCTTGACAATTAAATCACCATATACTATAATAATAATTGGTTTATTATTGAAATGCAGGAGGGGTTTATGTTCCCGAAACACGAGTATTTGAAAACCTCTCTTTATATGTACGAAACCAATCAAAGAGTAAAAAGCTTTCCCATGCGCTTTCATAAGCATTTGGAGTTTTCTTATGTCTATGAAGGCAACTTAATGGTTACCATTGACGGTGTGGAATATACATTGAATCAAGGGGATCTTTACCTTGTGTTTCCCAATTCCTCACACTCCATTCAGGAGGGCTCTGCCTCCGCCTTGTTTGCCTTGGTTGATCCGGAGTATCTGCGGCCATATCAAGATCTTCTGTCTCACCACCGTCCTACCATTCCCGTGATTAGAAAAGAGGAAATGCCGGAGGGCATTCCAATGCTGATCCGACACTTAATTAAAGCTTACTCCTCTGATAAGCTTTGGAAAAATGCGATTTGCACAGGCTACTTAAATTCCCTTTTAGGGGAGCTTTTGGGAGTCTGCAAAACAGAAAAGCGCGATGCCAACAGCGAATTGGTACAAGAGCTTGCCATTTATTTTATGGATCACTTTTCCAAGGACATTACCCTTGATCTGGTTGCAAAGGATCTCAATTACAGCAAGTATTATATCTCTCACATCGTGAGCAATACCTTTCACTGTAATTTCAGAACTCTGATCAATACCTATCGGGTTGGAATGGCGCAAGGGTTGCTGTTCAACACGTCAAAATCCATCGGTGATATTGCTGATCTCTGTGGATTTAAGAATCAAAGCTCTTTTAACAGAGTTTTTACCAAGCACATCGGAATCACACCGGGAGAATTCAGAAAGCAAAACGCTAAGCCGCAAGAAGTTTCAGACAGTATTTTACAATAACGGAGAAAATATGAAGCAACGGATGCCATTGTGGAAAGAAAAACTGAAAACCTTTACGCCAAACGAATATGTCGTTTTACTGTTCGTTTTTTCTTTGTTTGTTTCAGTTTTCTTTGAGGCAGCTCTAATGCTCCTTCTACCCGCTTACATTCTTCTTTCCAAGCAGTTTAAGCTTTGCTTGCCACGGCGTGTATGGGATTACTTTTTATTGTTATTTTCTCTTTTGGCGCTTCTTTCAACCTATTTCTATTCAAAAAACGGCATTGTTTCCGACTTTGAAATAAAAAAGGAATATTTGCTTCTGCTTGGCATTGGTATCGTGATCCTGTGCTTTGATATCTTCTTTTTTGTCAATATTATGACAAAAAAAGCGTTTCTGGCAGGAATTAAGCTTTCTGTGTTTTTAAGCCTGACCAGCTTTTTGATTTCGGTATTTCAGCTCATTTTCAAAATCTATCCCGATCCCATTGAGCGTCCCGGAAGGGTTGCCTCGGTCTATATGAATGAGAATTACTACGGTACGGTTTTAGAATTTATTTGTTTGTTCGCTCTTTACCTAATTTGCAAATCCAAAAATGTAAAGCAAAAAATCCTTTATTCTGCATTTTTGATTTTGAATTTGATCAGCCTTTGGTTCTGTCAAACCAGAATGGCATTTATTGTTGTTGCAGTATCATTTTTCATTTTTCTCTTTTTCTACAAACGAAAAATTTCCTACTGTATTTTAGGATTTATCGGCATTTGCGCCCTTGCTCTGATCTTTTATCCTCAGCTTCTTCCCCGTTTTGATTCCATTGCCTCCTATTTTGATTTCAGGCTCGGGATCTGGGAATGTGCTTTGAGAAGCTTTCGTGATTCGCCGCTTTTGGGGCGTGGCTATTTTTCATACAGCTTTATTTGGCGTGATTATTTCGTTACGGAATACTTCCCCGCCCTGCACGCCCACAATCTTTATATTGAATTGCTGATCAATTTTGGATTGCTGGGCTCGATCCCGCTGGCTCTTTTTTGCATTTCGAAATGCATATCTTGTATAAAAAACTGTATCAAGTCAAACAGTCGCTTAAACTTATCTTTCGTCATCGCTGCCATCTGTGCCGTTTGTATTCACGGTCTGGCCGACACCACCATTCTTTGGCCTCAAACCGGTTTTTTTGCCGTGTTTGTTTTATCCGCCCCAAAGGTTTTTGAAAAGGAGAAGGAAGATTGAATGTGATTTTAGCCTCGGCTTCCCCGAGAAGAAAAGAGCTCTTAAAGCATATCTATCCCCTTTTCTCCGTTCTTCCTGCCGATGTGGATGAGACCGTTCCTGCCTTGATGGATGCCGAAGATGTTTCGGAATATTTAGCAAAAAAGAAAGCATTACACCTTGCGAAGAGCCACGAAAAGGATCTTATTATCGCAGCAGACACGACGGTTCTGTTAAACGGTCAAATTCTGGGAAAGCCACTAAACGAGGAAGAGGCAATCAAAATGCTGACTCTTCTTTCCGATCAAACACACAAGGTCGTAACAGGTTGCTGCTTGGCTTTGGAGGGCAAGATTCACTCCTTCTCTCAAACAAGCCTCGTCACGTTTTATCCTTTGTGTGAAGAAGAAATATTGCAATATGTTGCAAGCGGTGATCCCTTGGATAAAGCAGGTGCATACGGAATACAAACAGGCGGGTGCCTGTTTGTAAAGGAGATTCAAGGGGATTATTTTAATATCGTCGGTCTTCCCGTTTCAAGACTACACAAAGAAATACAACATTTTCTAAAAAAATAAAAGAGGAAAATTTCCTCTTTTATTTTTTCTTTTTCAGGTGCTTCGTGAGTGATGTTTTTCTCTTTTTTGGCTTTTCATCTTTTTTGACGGTCGAAACATAGCCTCGATCCGGTTTGATCAGGTGCTCCGGTCCAAAGCCGATCAAATCCTCTCGCCCGCACTCCTTCAGCACGGCAAGGATCATTTGTTTGTTTTCCGGTCTGAAATATTGCAGCAGAGCCCTTTGTTTTGATTTTTCATCCTTTGTTTTAGGAACATATACTTTTTCTAAGGTGTAGGGATCAAGACCTGTGTAATACATACAGGTGGACACGGTTCCGGGAGTCGGATAAAAGTCTTGCACCTGCTCAGGATGCAGCCTTTCCTTTTTCAAATACATTGCAAGCTCTATGGCATCTCGCATGGTACTCCCGGGATGCGATGACATAAGATACGGAACAAGATATTGTTTCTTCCCCATGGATTTTGTCAATTCATAGAAGCGCTCTTGAAATTTCAGGTAAGAAGCAAAATCGGGTTTTCCCATTTTTGACAAAACTCTATGAGAACAATGCTCGGGTGCCACCTTCAGTTGTCCGCTGATATGATGTGAAACAAGCTCCTTAAAGAAGCGATCATCCGGATCGCACATTAAATAATCAAATCGGATTCCCGAACGAACAAACACCATTTTGACTCCATCAAGCTTCCTGATGGAACGGAGAAGATCCAAATATTCGGAATGATCCACTTTCAAATTGACACAAGGCTTGGGGGCAAGGCATTTCTTACCTTTGCACAAGCCGTGTTTAATTTGCTTTTCGCAGGAAACAGAACGAAAGTTTGCCGTGGGGCCACCCACATCATGAATATATCCCTTGAAATCCTTCATCTGCGTAAGTTTTTTCGCTTCCCGCAAAATAGATTCTTTACTGCGACAGGATATGCTTCTGCCTTGGTGAAAGGCAATGGCACAGAAATTGCAGGCTCCGAAGCAACCGCGGTTATGAATGATGGAAAACTTCACCTCTTCAATGGCGGCAACACCGCCGAGCGCTTCATAGGAAGGATGATAATTTCTTTCATATTCCAGCTCAAAAACCTCATCAAGCTCTTTTGTATTAAGAGGCGGCATCGGTCTGTTTTGAACCAAATATCTCTTCTCTTGCTTTTGAACGATCCTTTTCCCTCTTACAAAATCGTGCTCATCCTGTTGAATTCGACAGGAGATGGCATAGGAACGAAATCCTTCATCGGTTTGAGGCTTCACCTCAAGAAGAGAGGGACTTAAAACCGTAGGCTCCGCTTCAAAATCAGGTTCATCACAAAGATAACAGGTGCCAAGCAGGTTAGTTATGCTTAAAATGGGCTCACCTTGATGCAAGCGCTTGGCAATTTCAACCGATTGTTTCTCCCCCATTCCGTACATCAACAGATCAGCTCCCGATTCCTGCAAAATAGAAGGATGTACCGTATTGTCCCAATAGTCATAATGTGCAAATCTGCGCAACGATGCTTCTACTCCGCCAATGGCAAGCGGAATATGAGGATAGAGAGCACGTACATATTGACAATATGTTACTGTAGCGCGGTCGGGTCTTTTTCCCATAACACCACCGGGGGTATAATAATCCATACTGCGCCTTTTTTTCGCAACGGTATAATGATTGACCATAGGGTCTATATTACCACCGTTGACATAAAAGGCCAATCTCGGTTCGCCAAAAACGTCAATGTCCTCTTTGGTCTGTGGCTGCGGCACGATGCAAACCCGAAAGCCTGCTTTTTCCAAAACTCTGGAAATTATTGCTGTTCCAAAGCTGGGGTGATCAACATAAGCATCACCGCTGATGATAACAATATCGGGGCGAAGCCAACCGCGTGTCAGCATTTCTTCTTTGGTAATCGGTAAAAATGGCATAATATCCTCTTATCAATCTATAATTTGCGGCAAAACAAACTGCTTTAACCTTAATTCTCTTTCCTTGCGATCCGGCATATAGCGATCCACAAGATCATAAAAAGCCTTGGAGTGATTCATTTGCTTGATATGGCAAAGCTCGTGTAGGATAATATAATCAATTTCTTTTGTGTCCAAAAAGGCAAGATAAAATGAGAAGCATAGATTTCCCCCGATGCGACAGCTGCCGAAGCGTCCCCTTGCAGAGGTGATTTTATACCTCTGACTGGAAATTCCCGTTATTTCTTCCCATATAGGCAATCTTTTACGAATCAGCTCATCGGCAAGTACTTTATATTCCTGAATTTTTTGGTTTGATACCTTCAACGGAGGCTCAAGAGCTTGAAATTGCGCTCTTTTTTCCAAGATCCAGGTCTCTTTTTTTCGAACAAAAGCATCTATTTTATTTTTTGTCATCCAAAAGGGGGCTCTGGCGAGGACGGAGCCGTCACGCTTTACCTCAATACCGAGAGATCTTCTTTGAGATCGTATAATCTTATAATCAATCATAAATTCACCCATATCATTATATCAAAGTTTACGCTTCATATCAACCAAATTCTTGCAAAAGGCAAGATTTCGTGTTAAAATGTGAAAAATTGGAGGTTATATGAAAAAACGAATTGTATTACTTCTGCTTTTGATTTTGTCTCTGTTTCCCACATCCTGCAGTTTGCACAAAGATAATCGCTTGATCATTGATATTTTAAGCATCGGAAAAGCCGACTGCATTGTTATTCGCCAAAACGAAACAGTTATTATGATTGACACGGGAGAAGAAGAAAACGCTCCCGAGATCCTATCCTATCTTAATGCGAACCGCATTACAGAAATTGATTGCTTAATCCTCTCTCATTTTGATAAGGACCATATCGGAAGCGCTGCAATCATTTTGGATAAGCTTTCCGTGAAAACGGTCTATGAATCCACTTTTGATTCGGATCGGGAGGAATTTGACCGCTATCATTCGGTCATTGCGAAAAAGAACATTCCTGTAAACAAAATTGATACCTCCGTTCAAATTCAGTACGGAGAGATAGAATTCATCCTTTCTCCTCCCAAGCAGAATCATTATGATAAAAAACAGGATAACAACGCTTCCCTTATTGCTTCTCTTTTTTATCGCAATACATCATACCTGTTTTGCGGGGATGCCATGGAAGATCGCCTCGAGGAATTCATAGAAGAAAACAAGGTCGATTATCATTGGATGAAGGTTCCTTACCACGGTAATTATCTTACCAATTATAATGAATTCCTAATCAATACCAAGCCGGATGTTGCAGCGATTTGTTGTTCGGATAAAAATCCGTCAGACGATAGAACGCTAAGTATTTTGAAAGAAAATCAAATTGATGTGTACGAAACCCGCTATGGAATGATACGCACCGTCTCTGACGGCGAGAGTGTGACAACCGAATACAAATCATAAAGGAGGCCATTCGGCCTCCTTTTGTCATATCTTAAACCTTGTGCATACAATAATTGGGAGGGATCAATATGACAGAAATTATCGTTTCATTCTTTGCTGCCATCGGCGCCGTTTTTTTGATCGTTGAAATTTGTGACTATTTCTTTTACAGATCGTTTCAACCAAATTGCTTTATAACGATTGATTTGATCGGAAAAAACGATGAAGAGATTATTAAAACCTTGGAAATGATCGCAACGGTTCAAAAAAAGAAAAGCGGCAAAGCCGCTCTTGGAATTCCTTTGATCCTTTGCGAGGAGACCTCGGGAAAAAGGGTCGAGATGATCTATCATTATTTGAAAATATTTGCAATTCCGGGTAAAGTAACCAATCGTTTTGAGGCCTGTCATCAAAAGATGGAGGATAGTGAAAACGAAGAAAACTCTTGAAACAGCGACATTTGCCGCTCCAAGGATTCATAATAGAATAAATAATCCGTAAAATCATCACTCTTTGCCGATGTTGCCAATCCTTGGAGATATTCCTCGGCATTCTTGATATCATCCCCGTGAAAACAGTATTTTGCCGTAGAGGAAAACCGAAGCCAAAGCTCTCTGAGTTCTTCCACTCTTTTTGTGTTTTCAGGTAAGGCATAGAAATCCTTTGAACGAGAAACACGATGCAGGGAATCTTGAAGCTGATAAATCCTACGGGACAAGGTATAGGAATTGATCAAAAGAAAAGTGGCAATGAGAATTATAATCAACAATGCAATTAAAAATGTTTTCATAAACGATCCTTTAAAATAATGCTTCTCATCCCGTTATGATCAGCAGTTGCAAGAAACACTGATTTGAAATCGATTTTTCTTCTTTTCAGCTGGTCCAGTACCCATTTTTTATCACGGTTGATTTCTTTTACAGACTTTTCCCGAAAGGAACCATCAACAATGACCGCCGTGCAAAAATCGCTTCCCTCGCATTTTATATTCAAATCTTCTTTTGTTGAGGGAAGATATTTACTTTTTTCCAAAATACTAAATTGACCGTTAGGCTCCAAAAATGCATATTCCACGGTTTGCGGATCAAAAATTCCGCTTAAACGAAGCTGACTTAACAATTCCTCCAATGTAATTCTGTTGTTCTGTAATTCCTTTTGAAGAATCGTTCCGTTTGCGATCAATGCGGAGGGAGAAAAATCAAAAGCACGCTTAACCGTTTGGAATTGAACTGATAAGAATGATAGGATCACTTCAATGCAAATCAAAACTAAGATCGGCAAGATTCCAAACAAAAGAGGAATATCGGGATCTGTAACGGAATAGGTCGCCAGCTCCGATAAAAACAGTGCGGTTATCAGTTCGGACATTTGCAGCTGTCCCACTTGTCGCTTTCCCATCAGCTTCATGGAAAATGCCATAAAAAAATATACCAGCAAAAATCGAATGAGTAAGTTGATCATATTAGTATCTTGTGGCAAAAAAAATAAAATATGCAAAAAAAGAGAGCCTCAGCTGAAGCTCTCTTTTTTTGCAATGTTCTCATAAGTTAAAAACGAAAAAGCAATCCCGTTTTTTGATATTTGTTTTTCCCCTTTCTTGACAAGAGAAAAATTTGAATCCTCATCCAAATTGGGGAAAAATACATCGGGGTTCTTGGAGGAATCAAAAATCTTTGTAACATACGCCCTTTTACACATTTGATAAAGCTGGCGGTACACACAGGCGCCGCCGATTACAAAAAATTCCTCTTCAGGATGCTTCTCAACATAGGCGAGAAGGGATTCGAGATCGGAAAATTGAACAATGCTTTCATCCTCTGCAACGCCGGAACGGGTCAAAACCAAATGGCGTCTGTTGGGAAGGGGCTTGGAGCCGGGAAAGCTCAACAAGGTATTTTTTCCGCAAATCACATTTTTCTCAATGGTGGTGCTTCTGAAAAATTTCATATCCTCGGGGATGTGATACAAAAGGTCATTATCCTTTCCGATGCCCCAGTTTTCATCTACTGCAACAATAAGATCCATTTAAGCTCCTTTAAATCGCAACGGGTATTCCCTTGATCTGCTCGTGGGTATTATAATCAATCAGTTTCACATCATCCACGGTAAAATCATAAAAGCTCTTGATTTCAGGATTGATCCAGAACTTCGGTGCAGGCAAGGGCTCGCGGCTGATTAACTCCTCTACAAGAGGGATATGACGGTCATAAATATGAGCATCGGCGATCACGTGGACAAATTCCCCGACCTTCATTCCCGAAACCTGTGCAAACATATGGGTCAAAACGGCATACTGAACCACATTCCAGTTATTGGCAGTTAAAACATCACTGGAACGCTGATTTAAAATGGAATTCAGAACCAAAGCTCCATCCCGATCCTGTGTGACATTGAAGGTCATGGAATAGGCACAAGGTTCAAGACCCATTTCGGAAAGATCAGCAAAATTATACAAATTAGTCAGGATTCTGCGAGAATAAGGGGTATTTTTCAGTTGCCACAAAACATTGTCCACCTGATCGGTCACGCCGTGCTTAAACTGATATTTTAGAGCAAGCTGATATCCATAGGCCTTTCCGATGGTTCCGTTTTCATCTGCCCAAGAATCCCAAATTTTGGAATTTAATTGAGAAATATCATTGCTCTTTTTCTGCCAGATCCACAAAATTTCATCCACGCAGCTTTTCAGCGGTGTTTTGCGAAGGGTAATGGCAGGAAATTCCTTGGAAAGATCATAACGGTTGACAACGCCGAAGCGCTTTATGGTATAAGCGGTTTGGCCGTCTGCCCAATGGGGACGAACCTTTTCTCCCTTTGTATCCGTACCATTTTCCAAAATATCACGGCACATTTGAATGAATATATGATCCGCATAACTCATAAAAAACACCTCCAAACTTCCTTTTAACATTCTATCATACAAATTACATATTTGCAAGGAGGAATTCAATTTCTCAATGGATATTGATTTTTTTGATAAATTATGCAATAATAAGAGGAGAAATTGAAATGTGTGGTGAAAATATGACAGGAACTGCCTTTTTAAAGCGACTTCGTTTTCAGCTTGATTTTTTGAATGCCGAAGATCAAGAGGTCGTTTTATCTTTTTATGAGAATAAAATCAGCCAAGCCATCACCTTAACCGAGGAAGAAGAAATCGTAAAAGGCTTTGGTTCCCCCGAAGCGATTGCAGAAAAACTGAAAGCGCTTTATATCAAGCATCAACAAGAGGAAATGTCAGAGCAGACCTCTGATTCAGAAAAAGAGCTTTCCGCCCAAGATTTTTCTACCGCCAACGATGAGGTTTCCCCCTCGGAAGAGGTAATTGATCCCACGGCTGACGATGCAGAAGAGGACAAGGAGTCAAACAAGGAAAAAGAAGAGATCGAAAACGATGCAGCATCGGCGGAAAAAGAAGCTACAAGCCAAGCAGATAGCGAATCTAAGGAAACGGAAGATAATGACCTTATCTTCTCTCGTCCCGATTTTACCGAGCACTCGTCAGAAGTTCTCCACGCCATTGAATTTGACGATGTAAAGCCCATTTACGGCGAAAAGGTTGTCATTCGCAAAAACGAGAGCGCCCCTATTGAAATAGATTTCGAAGAAGATGATCACAATGGCTTTACCACTGTTGAAATCGAACTGGCAAAAGCAGAAACCCTTAAAAAGGCCAAGGATTATAATTCCGGTTCCATTCGCACCATAGAAGCTATTGAAGAAGATGAGGAAAGCGCCGCAGAGGAAGAGAAGCAGAATGAATCTCTCCAAGAAGACACCTCTGTTTTGGAAGATACAGTTCCTCAGGAAAAAACAATATATAAAGGTCTTTTTAACCGCCCCTTTGAAAACAAAGAGACAAGCAAATCACGGATTCTTTTTTGCAAGGCTCTCTTTACAATTCTCCTCTCCCCTGTTCTCTTGATCGCGCTTTTATCGGTTACCGTCATATACGGTGTTATTTCCGCAATTTGCATTTTCATTTCCGTTCTTCTGTTTGCTTTGACTCTGGGGATCATTATTCTCGGTATCATTGAACTCGTCTATGGAATTACGCTTTTGTTTGATACAGTATCCGTAGCGTTGATCGAAATTGGGCTTGGTACCGCTTTATTCGGTTTGGTTACGGCTCTTTCCGCTTTTATTTATCAGTTCCTTTTCGGAACCATTCCCGGTGTATTAAAAAACATTACCAAAAGGTTTAAAAAGCTATTGAAAACGATTCTGTGCTATTTTTACGGAGGGAGCGTCTGATGAAAAAAACAACAAAATCACTCCTCATCTCCGCACTCATTCTTTTTTGCGCGGGGTTAATTCTGGCTCTCTCCAGCGCCCTGTTCGTAAAAATTAAAGGAATTGATGCCTTCGGAATGACTCACCCTGAAGGAACCGTTGAAAGTGTTTCTGTTTCCATTGATGAAATTTTAGTAAAGAGCGAAAACTCCAATTATGTAAAAAAGCTCACAGATAAAAAATTCATCAGAATTCAGGTGGATTCTTTTGCAGGAAACATTGTGATTCAAAGAGGAAATGAAACAAAACTTGAGCTTACCAAGGCCGATTTATCCAATTTGACATATGAGGTCATAGGTGAGACCTTGATGGTCAAGGAGATCAATCCTGTTGGCTTTATGGGCATTTTCCTTGACTCGGAAGGCTTATCCTTTCACGGCTTAAGACAAATGTTTGGCGGAGGAAATTCCCTGAACAGCAAGAGAACCATCACCATCACCGTTGCAGACGGTACGGCTCTTGAAAATCTTGAGATCAACTCCGGTTATGGCAATATTACCCTTGATGGTATTACCTCCAACAATTTTGATATCAACGCTTCCGCCGGTAACATTGACATCTTAAATCTTTCTCATTCCGATGCAAAATTAGAGCTTGAAGGCGATATGACTGATGTAAACATCAGGGACTCTGTGTACTCTGCTTGCAGTATTACCACAAAGATCGGAAATGTTTCTACACAGATTCCAAGCGAACTTTGCAAAAGCACCGTGATCTCCTCATGGTGCGGAAATGTCAATGTAATCAGCGATGTTCCCACAAAAGCATTTAAGCTGACCTTGGATACAGGAATCGGCAGTGTAATCAAAAACGATATGAATCTCGGTAATTCCTTCAGTGATTCATCTCAGCTTCCCAACCGAATCACCGCCGAAACCTTTTTGGGGAACATTCACCTGTCTTTCTCCGGGTATCAGGAAGGTAACTTTGTTGCGGTTGACAAAGAAAGCGAAACAAAAGAAACTGTAGAAGCTTCCACGGAAGAGACGACGACTGATAGCGAATCGGTTTAATTCTCATATCTTTCCATATATGAAATCAAAAAAAGAGGTCATAATATTCTCGGGATATATGATCTCTTTTCTATATTCCCAATAAATTAGATCAGAGGTAAGCAAATGCTTGACAGACTTGCACTCATTATTCTGATCATCGGCGGATTAAACTGGGGAAGCATTGGACTTTTCAATTTTGATTTGGTATCCTGGATTTTTTCCGGACCCGCCTATATCGTAGCCAGAATTATTTTTACCATCGTTGGCCTTTGCGCCCTTTGGTGTATTTCCATTCTGTTTAAGAAAAACGAGCGCATTGGTGCAGCCGACTAACTTCGATATTTGATCAGGTAAAACGAAAAAGGAAGCAGAAATCTGCTTCCTTTTTTATATTTCTCTTCTGCCCTCTAAAGCCTTGAACAAGGTCAACTCATCGGCATATTCCAATTCGCCGCCGGCAGGCAAGCCGTATGCAAGGCGGGTTGTTTTAATTCCGAACGGATGAAGCAAACGGCTCAAATACATAGCAGTCGCTTCCCCTTCAATGCTGGGATTTGTTGCAACAATGACTTCCTTTACGCTTTCATCCCCGAGACGCGAAACCAATTCTTTGATACGAAGTTCATCGGGTCCGATTCCCTCAATGGGATTAATAAGCCCTCCCAAAACATGAAAAAGGCCCTTGAATTCATTGATTTTTTCAATGGCAAGAACATCCTTGGAGCTTTCCACAACGCAGATCAAGGAGCGATCACGGCTTGGATCGGAGCAAATGTGACAGAGCTCATCCTCACTGATGTCACAACAGCATTTACAATGACCGATCTTTTCCTTTGCATCTAAAATCGCCTGAGCAAAGGAGCTTGCTTTATCCTTTGGCATATCTAAAATGTGAAATGCCATTCGGACAGCTGACTTATAGCCGATTCCCGGCAGCATTCTAAAATGCTCTACAAGGCTTTCAAAGCTGGGTGTAAAGCCAATCATATCAGAACAGACCCGGAATATTCAAATTACCGGTGATTTTTGACATTGCGCTATTGCTTGTCTCTTCCACACGCTTAATGGCTTCATTTACGCCGGCGACAATAATATCCTGCAGGGTTTCCACATCCTCGGGATCAACGATCATAGGATCCAGTTCTACGGACTGAATCTCCTTCTTGCCGTTAATCACAATTTTGCAAACTCCGCCGCCTGCAGCAATTTCATATTCACGGTTTTCCAGATCCTCCTGAAGGGCTTGCATCTCTTCCTGCATTTTTTGAACCTGTCTGAGCATATCCTTCTGACTGGAGGGACCTTTTCCCATTCCCTGAGGCAATCTTGCTTTCATAATGAACTCCTTTTATAGACCGTCAAATTCATTTGAGCGGTTTGATTTATTCTCTGTCAGGGATTCAAATACGATTCCCTGAATGTCGGGATCAATTTCCCGTGCTTTCTCTTCAATCAGCTTCAAAGTAGAAGCTTGGGATAAAATCCCTTTGGTAAAATCGGCGCATAGAATAACCAGCTGATTTCCTTTTTTGTCAAAGGTTACGTGCTCCATCCACGGTTTCAAAAAGGCAACATTTTGCAATGAGCTCTTTAAGCGCCCTGAGCCCGCAAAGGAAGCGTTCTCGTTTTGGGGAGCAGGAGGCGCAGGCTTTGCCTTCTCTTTCATTTCAGGGGCATTTTGCGGCGCTTGCGCAGGAGATGAAACGACTTCTTGAATCTTAGAAGCCACAGGAGTCGCTACACCGGTCTCAATGGCCCTTTCTATTTTTGCGACTCTGGACAAAAGACTTGAAAGATTAGAGGAGATCTCATCCCGACACAAGCGGATCATCAAGATTTCGGAAGAAGCCTTTTTGCCGGATGCAATGCGGTCAAAGGAGGCGTAAAAATCCTCCAAAATTTTAATTTGGTGGAGAATGGTATCGGTTGCGGCTAATTTTGAAAGCTCTTCCAAGACAGAAAGCTCATTTTCATAGCAATCCACATAGTCTTGATACTTCTCAACGCTTTGAATGACCAAAAGATCTCTGTATACGGCAATCAGCTCCCCGATCACCTCTTTGAAATCACCTGATTTCTCATAGATCTCGGAAACATAGCGCAAGCACTGTGCCGTATTCTGCTGCAATACGGCAGAAGCAAGAGACAAGATCAACTGACGGCTGCTCAATCCCAAAATAGAGTGAAGCTGATCAACGGTAATTTCCCCTTGGTAGCCCTGACAGGCCTCCAAAAGACTCAAAGCATCTCGCATAGCACCGTCAGACAGACGGGCAATGACCGTAGCTGCATCTGCATGAAGGGGAATGTTCTCCTGCTTGGCAACATACATCAGTCGATCAGCAACGATCTGAGGGGTAATACGCTTAAAGTCAAACCGTTGACAACGGGACATAATGGTAGCGGGAATATCATTGACCTCGGTGGTGGCAAGAATAAAGAGAACGTGCTCGGGAGGCTCTTCAATGGTTTTCAAAAGCGCATTGAAGGCACTGGTGGAGAGCATATGTACCTCATCCACGATGTATACCCTCTTTTTTGCTTCAGATGGTAAAAACTGAACCTCATCACACAGTCTTCTGATGTGATCCACGCCATTGTTACTGGCGGCGTCCATTTCCACCACATCCATCACTCTCTCTTCGTTGATGGCCTTGCAGGAGGAGCACTGATTGCAGGGCTCCCCGTCAATGGGATTTTCGCAGTTAACCGCCTTCGCCAAAATTTTGGCACAAGTGGTTTTACCCGTACCTCTGGAGCCGCAGAAAATGTAGGCGTGAGAAACTCTTCCCTTTTGAAGCTGAGTTTTCAAAACGGAAGTGATATGCTCCTGTCCGCAGACATCATCAAAGGATCTGGGACGATATTTTCGATACAGTGCCTGATACATTTTGATCTCCAAAAAACAGCAGGATATGAAATAAAGCCGTGCACCCTTCCTCGAAAATGCAAATCTGCTCGGTATTTATCCGATCTGCTCGGAAAAGGCGCCCTCGTGGCACAACAAATCACCCGCTTAATGCTGCTTGGTTCCCCACCTGACATAGTTCACGGAATTTGATCGCACAAGACCCAATCTTCAACACAAACCGAAATAAGCCTGCAACACATTTGCAATCCTTAAAAGGGAATTCTCCCCCTCTGTAGCGGATTGAGGGTACAAGGTACCGCTAACACCCCGAATAGCACGACCTTATTTCATATCCTGCCTTACTGATTCTATTTTAACACAAAATTAAAAAATATGCAAGTTATTCCTTATCATCCTCAAACATAGCAACACGAACTGCGTGACGGCCGCCTTCAAACTCGGTATTCAGGAACAAATCGGTCAATTCACAAGCAAGTCCTCTTGCCATAACTCTTGCACCAAGGCAAAGAATGTTGGCATCGTTATGAAGTCTGGAATGACGAACGGAAAATACATCCGAAGCAACAACGGCACGAATGCCGGAAAACTTGTTGGCGCAAAGGCTCATACCGATACCGGTACCGCAAAGAAGAATTCCCTTCTCTGCCTTTCCGCTCTGCACATAGCGGGCAACCGCCTTCGCCATAATGGGATAGTCATCATCTCTCTTCAGTTCATAGAAACCAAGATCAACATACTCCACACCGATTTCGTCAAAATGCTTTTTCAGGTGCTGCTTTAATTCGTCACCAGCGTGGTCAGAACCCAATGCAATCATCATATTACCTCACTTTATTTCGTTTTATTTTTCTCGAGCCATTCACGCTCTGCCTGAGGAAGCCTCAGGTAGCGAGGAGCTAACTCGTGACAAAACAACAATTGATTTTCACGGAGCATTTTTGCCCCGATTTTCGCAACGCTTTCTCCGCTTTGAAAGCGAATCTCATCAGGCGCAAGCAGGTTTTGCGGTAATTGATTTTCAAGCACAAATTTTTCTGCGCCGTCTCCCAAAACAAGGACGTTTTCAAACCTCTGAATTTGTTCGGCAATCATTTTACCCGGAATGGCTCGATCCTCGCAAATGCGGGTCAGAATTCCGCTTTTGATTGAAAACAGGGCGTTATAATACTCTCCCCTGCGAGCATCCATTACAGGGCAAATCAAAGCATTCTCAAAGCGATCCGCATTCACAGCAAGAGCTTCCAAGGTAGATACTGCGGCACAAGGAAGCCCGTCTGCAATGGCAAGCCCTTTTACCGCAGCAATTCCGATGCGAAGCCCCGTAAAGGAACCGGGTCCCACCGAAACAGCAATGGCAGACAAATCCCGAATCGAGGCTTTAGCCTGAGACAAAACATCCTTGATGGCAGGTAAAAGACTTTGGCTGTGGGTAGGGCCATTGGTCAATTGAAAGGAAGATAAAACACGATCCGAATACACGGCGGCAGTACAGGTTTTTGCGGAGGTATCAATTCCAAGCACTAATTTTTGATCCATTCTGCCTCCATTTTTCGCTCGTGATCCGAGAGCTTTGAAAAGACGATTTTCAAATAACAATCGGGTAAATATTCTTCTATGTTTTCAGGCCATTCACAAACGGTAATTCCGTTTGTAATGACCTCCTCATACCCGGTGGACAACAGATCGTCCTCCGAGGTAACGCGGTACATATCAAAATGATTGACGGTGAAATCCGCCCCTTCATAGACATTCAAAACGGCATAGGTGGGGCTGGATACCCTTGCTTCGGGAATCAGTGCACGAACAAAGCCTCTCATAAATACGGTTTTTCCGCTTCCCATTTCACCAAAGAGAGCAACAAAATCACCATTGTTCAAAGAGCGGGCAATTTCTTCGCCGATCTTTTCAGTTTCTTCTTCGCGAGCGGAAAGATAAATGTTCATATTGCCCTCCCTTCTCAATTCATTTTATTGTATAACAAATTGAAAAAAAATACAAGTGTTATTTTAGCGAAATCGGCTTAACGAGAACAGAATTATGATTCTTATAGGTCACAAATCCCGGTTTTGCACCGTTTGGCTTTTTCACATAACGCCCAAAAGTGAAATCTACCTCCACACGGTCGGAATTTTTCACCTCGGAGTAAAAGGCCGCAATACCCGCGGCATATTCAATGGCTTCGTTTGAAAACTCTCTTTCAGGATCTGCCTTCAACAAAACATGACTTCCGTGATAATCCTTTATATGAAACCACAAATCATTCTTATCCGCAAGACGGACAGAAACCTCGTCGTTTTGATAATTGTTCATACCGATATACAGACGAAAACCGTCGTTTGTATAAAGCATCCTCGGCTTTGCCTTCTGTTGACGGGTTTGAGGCTTCTTCAGCCCCGAGGTCAATCTCCTGCCATAGCTCCAATGAGAAAGCTCCAGGCGAATTTCCGCAAGCTCTGCAGCACTTTCGGCGTGCTCTAAGGTAGCCATTACGCTTTCCGCATACCGAAGCTCTGATCTTGCCAATTGGATCTGCTCATGTATTTTTACAAGGGCAGTCTTCTTTTTGTTGTATTCCTTATAAAAGCACTGTGCATTTTGACTCAGACTCAGAGTAGGATCCAGCTTCACCAAAACCTCATTTCCCGTGTTGTAATCCATCGCAGTAAAGCTTTTGGTTCCTTGCTTCAAGCGATACATTTCTTGAATAACAAGATCCCCCTTTAGGCGAACCTCATCGGCATCCTCACAATCCTGAAGCTGCCTTAATTGAGCCTGAATTTTCTTTTCCAAGCGACTTTTGCAGTTTTTCAAAATTTGTGCAATATCGTTATGATGCTGCTTTTGTCGCTCGGAGCGATTTCTCATCAAATAATAGTTTTCGATCGCTTCAGAAACGCTTTCGCACCGATAAACATAGCAGGAATCCTCAAACTGTTTGATTTCCATAAAAGAAAAATCAATGGGGTTTTCCCCTTCCTGCATAGCAGATTGAGAATGAAAAATCAAACAAGGATAAAATCGCTTGGTTCTAATTAGCTCGGTAACACTGCAAAAAGATTCCCAAAGGGCGTCAGCGGAAATACGGCTCAGAACCTCTTCCCCACTGCCGCAGGCTCGGTAAACGATTTCTCTTGCGGTGAGCTTTCCGAATCCCAAAAATCTCTTTTGAAGAAATTGGTCAGCAGAAGTTTCGGGCACGGCGCTTTGAACCATCTGCAAAAAAATCTCTTTGTTGCACGTGATCGGATCAATCTTATCCTGTAAAGGCATGGGAGTGTATGTTGCCCCCACCATTACGATACGGTCAAACTTTGTGGTAATATCGTTCTGACGGAAGGCGGCTAAAATCTTATTATTTTCATCCGTAAAGATAAGGTTAGAGCCTCTACCCATCATTTCACAGTAAAGATGCTTGGTCTTGCGAAAGCCCAATTCATCGCCGCTGTCAAAGGAAATGTGTATAATTCGGTCAAAGCCAAGCTGTTCGATGTCGGTGATCTTGGCACGGGTCAGATGCTTTCTCAAAAGCATACACATCATGGGGGGAGTGACAGGATTCTCCGACTGATTGGAGGAAAGGGCCATAAAAGGCGTGGATGCGGTACAATTGATGATCAATCTTCGTTTTTCTCCGGCGTGAAACAACAGATCGATCTCATCCCGCTCCGGCTGGCAGACCTTATCAACCTTCAAATCAAATAGCTGTGTTTTCAATTCATTTGTCAGGGCAGCGGTCATAAATGCATCAAAAGGCATAATATACTCCAATAGAAACAGTATTATCGAAAGGAACCGATATGAGTCAAATAACAAGTGTGTGCACCCTCCAAAATTTGAAGAAGCTGGAGGTCATCAATCTTTGCGACGGCACAAGAATGGGTGCGGTTTGCGATGTGGAAATGGATCTGAATTTAGGCTCCATCACCGCATTGCTTGTGCCGAGAAGATGCTCTCTCTTTGAATGGATCCGCCGTGACGGAAAGCGAACGATCAGGATTCCTTGGTGCAGGATCGAGCGGATCGGAGAGGACACCATCTTGGTCCGATATGAAGACAACGACTTATTCTGATTCCTTGCCTTCCAAAAAACTACGGAAAAACGCTATGTTTTCATAGTCAATATCAAATTTTTCCTCGTCACTCAGGCTCGTTACGGGTCCTGAAAATTTCAGACACACCATTGTTTCGGGAGGAAGGGTGGAAAATCCTTCTTTTGCATACAAAATTGTTTTTGAAAGAGGGATTCCGTAATAATCGGTTGCATTCTCGGGGAGAGTACCGAAAACACCATAGAGATTGATCAGAGCACCCGCTTGTGAGAGCTCGTCATAAAAATACGGATCAAGGAGTAAAACACTGGCGTCTCCTCCCAAAATCTCATCAGAATAGCTTTGATATTTCTGCATTGCTTTGATCTGTTCCCCTTGATCCAAAAGATCAAATTCTGCGATCAAGTGAATGGTTTTGATGTGAGCGGTGCTTTTCCCGTCACCGTTTACATCCTTTGTAAATTCCTTGGCATAGCTTGTAATTTGGTCGCAAGCTTGATCGCTCACACGGTGAGATCCCACATACAGAAGTTCAACATCGGGATCGATCTTAGAAAAGTACTGAACCGTGCAAACTCCGATAAAAATGATAAATATAACGGAAACGATAAATAACCACTTATAATAATACCAAAAATTTGCAATCCATTGCTTTACTGTCATTTTGGGACAAGGATAATGCTCTTCCATTTACGCCTCCCAATTATAAAAATATAATTAAAATACAGGAAAAGAGGCCAAGCGGCCTCTTTATTATTTCAAGAATCCTGCGACGATCTGCTCTTCGGCCTGTTCCTCGGTTAAACCGAGGGTCATCAATTTAATCAACTGCTCTCCTGCAATTTTTCCAATAGCCGCCTCGTGAATCAAAGAGGCGTTAATGTTGTTTGCCGCAACCTCGGGAATGGCAACCACCTTCGCATCATCCATGATAATGGCATCACATTCTGTGTGACCGCTGCAAAGATTATTCCCATTGATTCGGGAAACGAATTTTTGCTGAGAGCGATTTTTGGCAACAGAACGGGATACCACGTCGGTGGAAGCATTTTCACCGTCAAGATCCACGGTAAAATCGGTATTGCAGGTCTGCTCAAACTCGGTCAGGATCTTTTCTCTGATCAGGAGAACCGCATCCTTGCCTACCTTGGCCTTGGTGACACGGTCGGAATGATCCACACCACCGATTTGAGTGGTTTCCATTTCAAGCTTGGAGCCTTCTTCCATATAAATCACGGTGGTTGGGTTCATCACCTTGTTTCCTGCACCCTCCCCTTGACCGTAGTGCTTTTCAACGTAACGGACAACGGAATTTTTGCCTACATGGAAGGTATGGATTCCATCGTGCTCAGAAACGTCACAACCACCGTTGTGAATTCCGCAGCCTGCCACGATGGTGACATCACAATCCTCTCCGATATAAAAATCATTATATACTGTATCCTTCAATCCCGACATCGTTAAAACAACAGGAATGTGAAGGGACTCGTTCTTCGTACCGTCCTGAATCCGAATATCAATTCCGGGTGCATCGCTCTTCGAGATGATCTGAATATGCTCCGTAGAATGACGGGAATCGCTTTCTCCGTTTTTACGAATATTATAAGCACCTGCGGGAATATCGTGAAGGTCGGCAATTTCTTTTAACAAATTCTTTTCGATTTGATCCATTGCGTCCTCCTTAAATATTCTTCTTCAAAACCGAGCAAACGGATTCCTTACAAAGGAGCTCGGGCAAAATTTCGTCCTTCGGACCAACCTTGGAGATCTCACCGTCAGCCACAACAACGATTTGATCTGCAATATTCAAAATTCTCTCCTGATGGCTAATGATCAAAATCGATCCCTTCACACTGTCTCTGAGAGATTCAAAGACTTGGATCAGATTTTGAAAGCTCCAAAGATCAATCCCTGCTTCGGGTTCATCAAAAATTGAAAATTTCGTTTCTCTGGCGATAATCTGCGCAATTTCAATTCGCTTCAATTCGCCGCCGGAGAGAGACGCATTGACCTCTCGGTCAATATATTCTCTTGCGCAAAGGCCAACTTTGGACAAATAATCACAAGCCTTACTAACGCCAATGTCCTTTCCGGAAGCCAAGCGAATCAAATCCATTACACATATCCCCTTGAAACGAACGGGCTGCTGAAAAGCAAAGCTGATTCCTCTATTGGCTCGCTCGGTAATGCTAAGATTTGTAATATCCTCGCCATCCAATAAAATCTTTCCGCCGGTAGGCTGGTAAATACCGGCGATGATCTTGGCAAGAGTACTTTTTCCGCCGCCGTTGGGGCCTGTAAAGGCGGTGAATCCGTCACCGACCGTCAAGTTGATATGATTTAAAATGTCTTTTT
The DNA here is from genome assembly GCA_045543495.1 of Eubacteriales bacterium. Taxonomy (GTDB): domain Bacteria; phylum Bacillota; class Clostridia; order Oscillospirales; family SIG627; genus RGIG5579. The sequence continues at coordinate 58,557 of JAZQMO010000015.1, forward strand.
TTCCTTCGGGAGTATCCACAGAAAAGGAAACATCCAGTAATTCAAGCATTTAGACCTCTTTCGCTTCTTTCAATTCTTTCTCAGCTTCTTCATTTTCCAAAACGGTATACGCAACCTTCCCCACCAAGGTTTTGGGAAGCGTTTTGCGAATTTCAATATCATAAGGGAGAGCATATTTTGCAATGTTCTTTTTACAATGCTCCCGCAAGGATTCCAGCACCTCGGCAGTCGGCTCAACCCCTTCACGAAGCATAACAAAGGCTTTGATCTTCTGCATCTTGATCGGATCCTTGACCCCGATCACACAGCTCATCTGAACCGCTTCGTGGGAGTCAATAATATTCTCCAGTTGGGAGGGATAAACGTTGTATCCCGAGGTGATGATCATTCGTTTGATACGCTGCTTGAAGAAAATAAAGCCTCTCTCATCCATAAAGCCCAGATCCCCGGTATGAAGCCAGGTTCTGCCATCGGGGTGGGTGCGAAGGGTATTTTTATTTTCTTCGGGATGATTCAGGTATCCGAGCATAACGGTAGGACCGGTCAAACAGATCTCGCCTTCTTCTCCGTACGGCACCTCTTCTTCGGTGCCGACCTTGCAGATCTTATAATAGGTATCGGGGTAAGGCAAGCCAATGCTTCCTTCTACCTCAATATGATACGGGGTCAGACAGCTTGCCGTTACGCATTCCGTGGTACCGTAGCCTTCCCGAACACGAATGGTCGCACCGTGATCGGCAAGAAATTTATCGAATTTCTTTTTCAGTTCCACCGAGAGGCTGTCACCACCCGAGAACACGCCCATTAAAAAGCCAAGATCCTTGCCGTCAAGATAGTTATTTCTTGTAAGGTTTTCGTACAAGGTGGGAACACCGGCAATGTAATTGGGCTCTTCCTTGACAATCAGATCGGCATATTCCTTCGGCGTAAAGCGAGGAACTAAAATGGTGGTGCCGCCTGCCACCATCATCGTATGCACACATACTCCGAGGCCAAATCCGTGGAACATAGGCATCGCGGCAAGCATTTTCTTCCCTGCCACAGGAGCGTGACACATTTGAATGGTTTGATAGGCAAGAGCATTGAAATTCAAATTGGAAAGCAAAATTCCCTTGGTTACGCCGGTGGTGCCACCCGAAAAGAGAATCACAGCAGGATCCACATCCTTCTGATCCGAAATGTATTCACCCGTATACGCTTTTCCAAGCTCAATAAAATCGTGCCAAAGAATCACATTTTCAGCAGCAGGTACCTTCGGGATTTTTCTGCCTTGCGTTAACCGATAACCGACACTTTTTACAATCCCGAGTGCATCGGCGATTCCCGCGATGATCAGTTTCGAAATTTTGGTTTCTTTTTGAACATTTACAAATTTTCCGTAAAACTGATCCAGCGTTACCACAACATCAGCGTCAGCCTCCTTCAAATAGAAGCCGATCTCCCCTTCTGCACTGAGGGGATGGATCATCACCGCAATGGCACCGATACGGTTCAAAGCGTAAAGAGACATTACGGTTTGCGGAACATTGGGCATACAAAGGCAAACGCGCTGCCCCTTACGAATTCCCAAGGCGCGAAACGCCTTTGCGCAAATCTCAACTTGATCACAAAGCTTTGAAAATGTGGTTTTTTTGCCCATAAAGGAAAGGGCAACCACATCAGGATAAGTGGCGGCAGTGTTCAAAAGAGCGCCCGACATAGAACAGGAAGGATAATCCAAGTGATACGAAACTTCACCGTAGCTTGCGAGCCAAGGGGTCTTCAATTCTTCCATAATTACTCCTTGTAATCGATTGGATTTTGGATCGGTTCGGTCAGAATTTCAGGATGGGAGAGAACATAGCGCAAATACTTGATACTTTTGGCAAAATAAAATCCATCGGCAATTCTTTCGTCAATGGTAAAGCCGAGGGGCAAAACCTCTCTCATTTCGTAGGAACCGTCCTTAGAAAATACAGGCTTCCATTTTTTCTCACCGATCACGAGAAAGATGGAGTTGGTGCCCCAATCCACCAAGTGGTGATAGTTGGCGGTCATTTTGATGCTGCCAAGATTGGAAACAAAGCAAGTGGTATGATAAGGATCCATCTTCTCAAGATCAGAAGGCAAAATGCCGTGATAATCCAGCCAAAACAGCAAGCGTGCTACAAGTCTTAAAAGAGGTCTTGGAATACGATTCAAAATACCGATGAAACTTGTTGTATCATCGGTGACATTTTCCTTGCGAACCTTATGAACCTCCTTTTGGATGCGAGAATGGATCTGCTCCAAGGGGGACACATCGCTTTCGGGGTCAATCTTCATAATAACAAGAGCTTCCTCCCCTTTGTCAGAGAACGCACGCTTCACAACAAAGGAAAAAGAAATATGATTGCGTTGATAAAGCCTATGCCCTTGCAGAAAACGATTCATATACGGGCGATGATAAATAGTCTTTGCCAAAGCGGCCAAAACAATGTGAAATAAGGTATATTTGAATTCCGGATCACAAGCATTCAGCTCATCCAGAAATCTTTGGGTCTCGGTAATGTCGATGTCGTCATTCAGCACAGCTTCATTGTCTGCTCTGCCAAGGAGTAGGTAAGGCATAAAAGAGTGAAGTGCATCCGCATCGTGAACACGGACAGCATCTCTTCTGCCGCCTTTTGCACTCTTATTGTTACGACTCATATAAGCTCCTTAAAATGTATTTTAAGACATAAAATTATATCATATCACCATAGAATTGTCAACATTCGACTCGGCTTGAAGGGGCGGTATCTAACATAAAATAAGGAACCGAAAAAACGGTTCCTTATTTTCAGGCAAGGGGTAACAGAAACCAAAAGCAACTGCCTTCACCAACCTTGCTATCCACTCCATAAAAAGCGCCGTGAAGCTCCAACACCTTCTTCACAATGGAAAGGCCGAGTCCCGATCCTATTTTCGCCGTTCTATGATGATCCTTTAAGCGATAATAGCGATCCCAAATATCAGCAAGATGCTCCTTTGCAATCCCTTCTCCGTGATCGATCACCTCAAGGCGAATATGGGTCTGGGTTCGTATAAGACGTATAATCACCGTGCGATCTGACCCGCAATAATTGATGGCATTGTGAATCAGATTATAGATGACCTGAGTAATTTTGGAACGGTCGGCCAAAACATAGGAAGGCAAGCCGTCAGCTTCGAGGAAAAAGCGGTATTGATCCTTCTCCAGCATTTTATCATAACGGTAAACGATCTCGGCACAAAGAGCATGAAGATCAATTCTCTCAGGTGAAAAGCTGTTCATATCAGATTCAAGCCTTGACAGATCCAAAAGATCCGTAACAAGCCCCGATAGGCGGTGAGTCTCATCAATAATGATTTGCAGATTTTCCGGTGTATTTTCTCCCGGAAGATCCCGCATTGCTTCGCTATAACTCTCGATCAAGGTCAAGGGTGTGCGCAAATCGTGGGACACGTTGGCGATCAGCTCGCTTCGCAAGCGATCCACCTTGGAAATCTCATTGGCTGCGCCGGAAAGTGTATCTCTCAGCTCCGCCACCTCGCGATAGCCTTCTCTTCCCTCCATTACAAAGTCGCCCTTTGACAGGCTTTTAGAAGCTTTATTCAAAGAGATAAGAGGCTTTGAGATAATTTGAGATAAGACAACAGACAGAACCAACGAAAGGAGGAGAAGCACAACGGAAACGATCATCAGCTCAAAGTAGAGCGTATCCACAGTTGAATCCAAGGGAATGATCAAGGCTGACTGCAATATAAACCGCTCCTGCCCGTTTTTATTCTCAGTAATCTGACAAAACAGTAAACAGTCGTAAGCTTCGTCATAGGATACTTCATTTTCGTGAAAAAAAGGAAAATCAGGCCCTGTCTGCTTTTTGGAATTGATGATAATTCCCATATCCTCCGAGGTCAGATAGGTTTCAAAAAAGAGATCTTCCGTTTCCTTGGTGCCAAGGTATAAATTGCGAACTGTATTGATGGAAAGGTTGTGCACCACACACTGCCCTCCCGCATGCTCACTGCACAAAACTGCGGCGTTAGCATCGTACACTGCAGTGCATTGGCTCTTTCCGTTGGCATGATTTAAGGCAAAGCCGGTGTAATTATCATCATTGATACGAGAAACCTCCGATGCGGCTTCTCGAAGAGAAGCAATCTGTATTTCCCGATAAATATCATCTAAAAAGACAAACTGCAAAACCCAAAGCAAGGAGATCACAATGACACTGAATATGATCAGTGACAAAAAAAGCTTTCCCTGTATTCCGAATTTATGCTTCAAAGCGATACCCCATTCCTCTTAGTGTGACAATCATTCCGGCATATTCTCCGAGATTTTTTCTCAAAAGCTTAATATGTGTATCCAAGGTGCGAACATCCCCGTAAAAATCATAGCCCCAAATTTCATTGATCAGTTGATCACGGGAAAGAGCGATGTTGCGATTTTTAACGAAATAGAAAAGGAGCTCATATTCCTTCGGCGATAAATCAATTCGCTTCCCGTCGATCGAAACGATTCTGGCAACAAAGTCCACACGAAGCTTATCGTGAGTAAAAACATCTGCTTGTTCCGTCGTATTTTTCTTTGCTGTGCGAGCAACAATGGCAGCAACACGAAGCATCAATTCTCTTGGAGAAAACGGTTTTACCACGTAGTCATCTACACCGATTTCAAAGCCGTGGATCTTATCGTATTCCTCCCCTCGGGCAGACAGCATCAATACGGGAACATCGCTATATTTTCTGATTTCCTTCACGGCAGAAAAACCGTCAAGCTCAGGCATCATAACATCCATGATAACAAGATCGTATGATTTCAGTCTGCAAAGGGAAACGGCTTGCATACCGTCGGAAGCCTCCTCAGTTTCAAACCCATCAAATTCGGCATATTTACGAATCACAGCTCTAATTTTGGTTTCGTCATCTACAATGAGTATTTTCATAGATACACCTCCTTATAATATTCTACCGAAATTAAGTGAAAAACAGGTGAACAAGTCGAAAAAGTGAAAAGGAAAATCCTTTTCACTTTTTACCTTACAAATTATTAAATGGGGTCAAAATATTACCCGAGGGCTTTTCCAAACGGCAAAAGATGGATTTATCAAAATCCTCTCCCAGATCCTCCATCAAAAGCGTCCCCTCTTCAGGCGAAATTGAAGCGGAAACCTGCGAGGAATAGGAATTGTATACAGGCCTCAGGCACACCACAAAGCCATCATAATCTGCAGGAATCGTCAGGCTGTAGCTACCACAGAAGCGAACTGCAACCTCCTCATCCTGAAAATACTCCCAAGTAGAGGAAAACTGACAGTCTATCAAATAATCAACGCCGTCGTGGGAGGTGGTCCACTGTATATTCTGTGCGGCATCACCTTCGGAATTGCCGAGATAGAACAATTCGCCCGTGTAATAATCGTACTGAGAAAAACGAACTGAATTAAAAATTCGGTTTCCTGACAGAATCGGCAAATCACGACGGTAGAAATCATAGGTGATATTGATCTTCGCCTTGCGATTTCCCATTTCGTCAATCTGATCCTCCACCAGATCAATGCTGCAAGTGACGGGCATTTTTTTGTAATCGTGAGAATCGTTAAAGGCAGCACCACCGTTACGAAGGAGGCGGGTTCCCGAGTCAAGGATATAATTACAATCAATTCCCTTATCCATAAAATAGATCTCACGCTGGGTGGAGTTTAATTCCGTGGCAAAGCGAATCTGCTTGACGGAGTCTGTGTTATGAATTTCAAAGATCAGATCGCTCTCTACAAGCCTTGCTCTGGCGTAAAACGAATTGTCCTCGGAAAGATAAAAATAAAGAACCTCTTCCTCTCCTGCATAAGCATAAAAATTGCCCTTTTGGATCACGTTTCCCTTTGCATCACGATAAATCCAAATATCAGGCTCGGAAATCATCAGGGTGTTGCCGTTCAAATTTTTCTCTTCAAACCAGGTATTAAAATAAGCCTCATACTGCTGCGAGGACATAAGCGAGGAGGAAAAATCAGAGCGAGAATAGCGGATTCCCTTTTCATCCAGCAAGGTATCGTTTTCCCCAACATAGAGAAGAATATTATGATTGTCCTCCGTTACCAGATCAAAGGTTTCACCGTCGAAGGAAACATCACCCTTGAAAACGACCTCACCGTTTTCATTATAGCTGAACCAAGTGCCTGAGGGAGTTAAGCGATAGTATAAATCCTGCTCGCTGCTTTTCCAAACTCCCACAAATTGGTTCAATTTCGGCTTTACTTTTTCCGGTGTGTTTCCGCCCGGCTTGGCTTGATCGCAGCCTGAAACGGGAAGAACGATCAAAAGCACGGCAAGAATCAAATATATCAATCGTTTCATACGTCACCTAAATCAAAATTATCATACTACGAGTATTATAACAGATATCATAAAATTGTCAAATTTCAACAAGCTTTGCCAAAACTACAAAGCGGTTATCATCACGGATATTGGAGGTAGAGCAAGTAGACAAAACCAAAATGTGATCCTTGGAGGTTACCGATACAGAGGATCGGATCAAGGAAGAGGCAATCCACTCGTTGAGAAAAAGCTCCTTATCAGCATCGGATTCAGGCTCTTTGTAAACCGAGCTTGATACGGTTGTAAAATGAGCAGAGAAAACATCCAAACGGTAGGTTTTACTTTCGGTAAAATAGAACATATACGGATGCTGACGGTAATAATCCTGTGTTTGATAAAGCAAGAGATTGCCGAACATTGTTCCGTTGTTCATATTGTGCCCAAATACAATGCTTTTCCACCCTGAAAGATCAGAGAGGTGACGGTAATCCAAAAACAGACTCCCTGCATTGTTCCACTGTCCGCCGGGAAGACGGTACAAATAGTAATCGTTGTTTGTCGCCTGAACCACAGGATCGTGGTACTCTTCATCGGGACTGTAAAGCCAGCCGACAATGTCGGGATATGAGGTTTTCACGGCTTGGAAATCAATGGCGATTGAGGGGGCATTTTCTTTCTCTGCCGTTTGTTTGATTTCTTCGGTATCCACCGTCTCTTCTTTCTTTGCGGGAATGACTGCCATTTCTATGATTTCTTCCCGATACTGATTGGCCTTTGAGGACTGAATCCAATAACTGATCAGCTGATAAAGAGAAAACACAAATACAACAAGAGAAATAAGAAACAGGATAACACGGAAAACACTTCCTTTTTGTTTGCTCTCCATAAATCAATATACTCCGCACATTTTTTATTATTTTATACCAATCGGAATAAAAAAGCAAGAAAAAGGCAGGATTTCTCCTGCCTTAACTTTTTTTATTGAATGGAGCTGAGATTATAAGGTGTGGATTGGTACACAAAATAATTCAGCCAGTTGATAAACAGCAAGCTTCCGTGACTGCGCCAATTCACCACAGGAAATTGGCTCGGGTCATTCTCAGGGTAATAATTCTGCGGCAAAGCAGTATCAAGACCTGCAGCAGCATCTCTCTTATACTCGGCATCCAAGGTGAGCGGATCATATTCAGCGTGGCCCATAATGAAGAACTGACGCCCGCCGTTTTTCGAGATGATGTGAACCCCTGCCTCGGGAGAGGAAGCCAAGATCTTTAAATCCGAAACAGATTCCACCTCTTCCCTCTTGACCGTAGTATAACGAGAATGAGGAACAAAAAACTCCGTGTCAAAGCCTCTCAGAAGCATAGAGTGTGGATAATCCGCTTTGTGAGGAAATACGCCGAACAGCTTCTTTTCCAGAGGATACTTTTTAATTCCGTAATGATAGTAAAGACCTGCCTGCGCGCCCCAGCAAATATGCATTACGCTGTGAACGTGAGTTTTGCTCCACTCCATAATTCTGCAAAGCTCGGGCCAATAATCCACCTCTTCAAACTCCTTGAGCTCAACGGGAGCGCCGGTGATGATCATACCGTCATATCGCTCGTTTTGAATGTCCTCAAAGGTTTTATAAAAGGCGAGCAAATGCTCTTGCGCCGTGTTTTGAGAAAGGTGCGTGGCCGTGCGGATCAGAGTCAGCTCTATTTGCAAGGGAGTATTACCCAAAAGACGGGAAAACTGAGTTTCCGTTTCAATCTTTTTGGGCATCAGATTTAACAAAAGAATTCTCAAGGGACGAATATCCTGTGTAATGGCGCGTGTCTCGGTCATTACAAAAATATTCTCATCTGCCAAGGTTTGAACTGCGGGCAGATCGTTGGGAATTTTAATTGGCATATCGTTCTCCTAAAAGTGAATTCAGATCGTTTCCAAGGCAGCCTTGATATCGTCAATCAAATCATCGGGATCTTCAATACCGACAGAAAGACGAACCAGATCGGGAGAAACGCCACAGGCGATCAATTCCTGATCACTGAGCTGTCTATGGGTCGTGGTAGCGGGGTGCAAGCAGCAGGAGCGAGCATCGGCAACGTGGGTTTCAATGGCAATAATCTTAAGCTGGCCCATAAAGCGAGCGGCCGCATCCCTGCCACCTTTCACGCCGAAGCTAATGACACCGCAGGTGCCGTTTGGCATATACTTTTGAGCCAATGCATAATCGGGGCAAGATTCCAAAGCGGGACAGTAGACCCAAGAAATCTTCTCGTGTGCTTCTAAGAACTTTGCAACCTTCAAAGCACCCTCACAGTGCTGCTTCATTCTGACATGGAGACTTTCCAGTCCCAAATTCAAAAGATATGCACTCATGGGAGCAGGGGTTACACCCAAATCTCTCATCAGCTGTGCGGTCGCCTTGGTAATAAAGGCGCCCTCAATCCCGAATCTCTCGGTGTAGGTCACTCCGTGATAGCTTTCATCGGGAGTGCAAAGACCGGGAAAACGATCGGGGTAACGGGTCCAATCAAATTTACCGGAGTCTACAATAGCACCGCCAACTGCGCTTCCGTGGCCATCCATATACTTGGTGGTGGAATGAGTCACAATATCGGCTCCCCATTCAAAGGGGCGGCAATTTACAGGGGTAGGAAATGTATTGTCGATAATAAGGGGAAGACCGTGACGATGTGCAAAGGAAGCAAATTTCTCAATATCCAATACCTTCAGCGCAGGATTAGCGATGGTTTCGCCAAATACAGCCTTGGTATTGGGGCGTACTGCGGCATCCAATTCTTCATCGCTTGCATCGGAGGATACAAAGGTAACATCAATTCCCATTCGCTTCATGGTAACGGAGAAAAGATTGAAAGTTCCTCCGTAAATTGAAGCACAGGAAATGAAATGGTCTCCTGCCGAGCAAAGATTGAAAATGGCAAGAAAATTTGCAGCCTGACCGGAAGAGGTCAGCATAGCAGCAGTGCCGCCTTCCAATTCGCAGATCTTAGCGGCGACCGTATCGGCCGTAGGATTCTGCAGACGGGAATAAAAATATCCGCTTGCTTCCAGGTCAAAAAGCTTGCCCATGGCATCCCCGGTAGCATACTTAAAGGTGGTGCTTTGAATAATGGGAACCTGACGAGGCTCTCCGTTTCCGGGCTGATATCCGCCTTGAACACAGCTTGTTCCGATTTTGTAGTTTGACATAACTCCTCCTAAAGGGTTGTTTTCATGATTATATCACAAAGAATTCAATTATACAAGAGTGGAATACATTACTGCCTTGATGGTGTGCATTCTGTTTTCTGCTTCATCAAACACAATGGAGGCTTCGCTCTCAAAGACCTCGTCTGTGACCTCCATGCAATCAATTCCAAACTTGTCATAGATCTGCTTACCGACGGTGGTCTTCAAATCGTGAAAGGCGGGCAGACAGTGCATAAACTTACACTGAGGGCCTGCATTTTTCATTAGTTCAGAGGTGACACGGTAAGGAGTCAATTCACGGATTCTCTCCTCCCATACACTGTCGGGCTCACCCATAGAAACCCAAACATCGGTATAGATCACGTGGGCACCCTTGGTTGCCACTGTGGGAGCCTCTTCAAATTCAAGGATAGCACCGGTCTGTGCGGCAACTTCAAGCGCTTTGTTTCTAAGCCCCTCCTCGGGAAAATACTTCTTGGGACAGCAAGCAACAAAATGCATTCCCATTTTAGCACAGCCCACCATCAAGGAATTTCCCATATTGTAACGGGCATCTCCCATATATACAAGCTTGATTCCCTTTAAGGAACCAAAATGCTCCCGAATGGTAAGAAAATCAGCAAGGATCTGGGTGGGATGGAACTCATTGGTCAGGCCGTTCCAAACGGGTACACCGGCGAAATGTGCAAGCTCCTCCACGATCTCCTGTCCGTAGCCGCGGTACTCGATCCCATCAAACATTCTGCCGAGAACACGGGCAGTATCCGCAATACTTTCTTTTTTTCCGAGCTGAGAGCCGGTAGGATCCAAATATACGGGATGCATTCCAAGATCCGCCCCCGCAACCTCAAAGGCACAACGGGTTCGGGTGCTGGATTTTTCAAAAACAAGGGCAATATTCTTTCCTTCACATACTCTGTGAGAAATCCCCTTTTTCTTCTTTTCCTTCAATTCGGCGGCAAGATCCAAAAGTCCACCGATTTCTGCAGGAGTAAAATCCAAAAGCTTTAAAAAATGCTTTCCTTTTAAGTTCATAATAATCTCCTTTATTCAGCAATAACCGACATAATCGTATCGATTGCTTCTTTCAGCACCGCTTCGGGAATGTTAAGGGCAGGCAAAAGACGAACCTTATTCTTTGCCGTTAAGCAAAGAACGCCTTTTTCCATACAGCCAAGTACAACATCCTTTGCGGGCTTCTCGGTTTCAATTCCAATCATAAGACCCATGCCGCTAACGGATTTTACCCCCTTAGCACCACGCAGGGTATTGAAAATATAATCACTTTTTTTCTTAACTTTTGAAAGAAAATCCTCATCAAGACGCTCAATGACGGTGACGGCCCCTGCGCAGGAAACGGGGTTACCACCAAAGGTGGAGCCGTGATCGCCGAAGCCGAATACATTTTCGACTTTGGCGCCGAACAGTGCCGCTCCGAGAGGAAGGCCGCCGCCGATTCCCTTGGCGGTACTGACAAGATCGGGCTCGATCCCGAAATTCTGATACGCATACAGAGCGCCGGAGCGACCGTTGCCCGTCTGCACCTCATCCACGATCAGAAGGATATCATTCTCCCGTGTAAGCTTGCGAAGATTTTTCACATAATCCGCATTCAGAGAAATTACGCCGCCTTCCCCTTGGACACACTCGATCATAACAGCGCAGACCTTATTCTCGTCAATGGCCTTTTTCATTGCCTCCAAATCGTTTGCAGGGGTATGAATAAAACCGGGAGTCAAAGGCAAAAACTGCTCGTGATAATGATCCTGACCCGTTGCGGAAAGCGTGGTAACGGTACGGCCGTGAAAGCTGTTTTCCAAGGTCACGATGGTGTAATACTCGCTTCCCTTATGCTCAGCTCCGTACTTTCTTGCGGCCTTGATCACACACTCATTGGCTTCTGCACCGGAATTGCAAAAGAACACCTTTTTCATTCCGCTTTTCTTACATAAAAGCTCAGCAAGACGAACACAAGGCTCGGTATAATAGAGATTGGACATATGAGTCAAACGATCTACCTGCTCTTTAACGGCATTTGCCCAAACATCATCGGAAATACCAAAGCTCGTTACTCCGATACCGGAGCCCATATCAATATATCTCTTGCCTTCCTGATCAAATACCTCAGAGCCCTTTCCCGATACGATCGCAACGGGAAAACGGGCGTAGGTATTGGCAACAAACTGCTGATCCTTTTCCTTGATGAATTCCATATTATTCTCCTTTTACCATGGTGCCTGCACCCTCATCGGTCAAAAGCTCCATCAAAATAGAGTGAGGAACTCTTCCGTCCATAATAACAACGTTCTTCACGCCTTCCCGAATGGCTTCAATGCAGCAATCCACCTTGGGAATCATTCCGCCGGATACAACACCCTCTTTTTTCAGCTCCTCTGCCTCTGCAACGGTAACATGCTGAATCAAGGTGGAAGGATCATCCTTATCCTTCAAAATACCGGCGATATCGGTCATCATAATCAGCCTCTCGGCGCCTAACGCTCCGGCAATGTATGCTGCAGCAGTATCGGCGTTGATATTATAGGAATTGCCCTGTCTGTCACAGCCAATGGTAGAGATCACGGGAATGTAATTCTTTTCCAAAAGATCCACAACAGGAGCGATATTGATCTTGGTAATCTTACCTACGTAGCCAAGTCTTTCATCCTTAGCGGTAGCCTCAATCAATCGACCGTCCATACCGCAAATGCCCATAGCCTTGCCGCCTTTAGACTCCATCAGATTGACGAGGGTCTTATTTACCTTACCTGCCAAAACCATTTGAGCAATTTCAACAGTTTCCTTATCGGTAACACGAAGTCCGTCAACAAACTCGGTCTTTTTTCCGAGACGATCCATCATTTCACTGATTTCGGGACCGCCGCCGTGAACCAATACGATCTTTACACCAATCAGCCAAAGAAGAGCAACGTCTTCCATTACCTGCATTTTCAGCTGATCGTCAATCATGGCATTTCCGCCGTATTTTACCACAACGATTTTTCCGTTATAGCGCTTGATATAAGGAAGCGCCTGTGTTAAAACCTCAGCTCGCAAAGCGTTTGAAAAATTGTTATCCATAATAACTCCTCAGGAACGATAATCTCCGTTAATTTTTACATAATCATAAGTCAAATCACAGCCCCAAGCGGTGGTATCGGCATTGCCGATTCCAAGATCAACCCGAATGGTGATTTCTTTTTCAAGCAAAATTTCTTTTGCAATCTCTTCGGAGAAATCAACACCGCTTCCGTTTTGACAAACCAAAATACTGCCCTTACCGCTTTCAAACCAAACGCTGATCTTGTTGACATCAAGCTCGGCTCCGCTGTAACCGATGGCACAAAGGACTCTTCCCCAGTTGGCATCGGCGCCAAACATAGCGGCCTTCAAAAGGCTGGAGCAGATCACACTCTTTGCCACTGTTTTTGCAGTTAAAACACTGTCTGCCCCCGTCACACGGCATTCCAGAAGCTTGGTGGCTCCTTCCCCGTCTGCGGCAATGGAACGGCACAGAAACACATTTACCGTATTTAAGGCCTTCATAAAGGCATCAAACGCATCTCCCTCTTCGGTAATGGTCTGATTCTCTGCCATACCGTTGGCCAGAACCGAAACCATATCATTGGTGGAGGTATCACCGTCAACACTGATCATATTAAAGGTGTTTTTAATATCAAGAGAAAGGGCCTTTTGAAGCATTGCGGGAGAAATGGAAACATCGGTGGTAATAAACACCAGCATCGTTGCCATATTGGGATGGATCATTCCGCTTCCCTTGGCAATGCCGCCCATGTGGCAGATTTTGCCGTTAATTTCAAATTCAATGGCGATTTCTTTCTTTTTCAGGTCGGTGGTCATAATGCCTTCGGCGGCAAACGTGCCGCCCTCCTCAGAAAGGCCTGAAACCAATTCGTCCATTCCGTTTCTAATGGGGGTAAGGTCAAGAGGCTGACCGATCACACCGGTAGAAGCAACCACAACATCCTTTGCGGAAACGGGAAGCTTCTCGGCAACCAGATCACACATTGCCTTGGCAACCTCTACACCGTTGGCATTGCAGGTGTTGGCATTGCCGCTGTTACAGATCACAGCCTGCGCGATCCCGTTTGCAATGTTCTCCTTTGTTACGGCAATGGGTGCACCCTTTACAAGGTTTTGCGTGTAAACCGCAGCAGCAGAGCAAGGCACCTTGCTGTAAATCATCGTCAGGTCACGCTTTGCCTTGTTGTGGCGAATCCCACAGTGAATTCCGTTGGCCAAAAAGCCCTTTGCAGCGCATACGCCGCCTTCAATTTGTTTCATAATTTCTCCCCTATACATTCAATCCGGTAGATTCCTCTACCCCAAGTAAAATATTCATATTCTGAATGGCAGCACCGCTTGCGCCTTTGCCGAGATTATCAAATCGGGAAACAAGCACCATTCTTTCTTCGTTTCCTGTCACCTGAATCTGCATATCATCTCTTCCGGAAAGAGCCGAGGCTGAGAGAAATCCGTTCTCGTCGCCGTTTTCTACAAATTTCACAAGACCGTCATGGTAACAGGTACGGTAGATCTCTTCAATCATGGATTTGGTTGCGTTGAGCATGGTTTGATCCAAGGTAACACATACCTCCATACCGCTGTAAAAGGGTGCCACAATGGGGCAAAAGACAGGAGCGGAAGACAGGCCGCAAATCTTGACCATTTCCTTTAAGTGCTTGTGCTCCTGAGTGAGCCCATAATAGCGGGGACCCGAAAGTAAGGGGTCTCGCCTGGGGGCCTCATACTCCGCAATCATCTTTTTTCCGCCGCCGGAATAACCGGTAATGGAGAATGAGGACAAGGTTACGGAGGGCTTGATAACGCTGTGACGAATCAGCGGTTCGATCAAAGCAACAAATCCGCTTGCGTGGCAACCGGGATTGGAAACACGTTTGGATCTGGCGATCTCGCTTCTCTTTCCCGCAAGCTCAGCAAAGCCATAGGTCCAATCGGGACTGGTTCTGTGTGCGGTAGAGGTATCAATAATGGCGGTATTTGGGTTTTCAACGAAAGAAACCGCTTCCCTTGCCGCATCATCGGGAAGGCAAAGAAAAGCAATGTCAGCCTGATTGATGGCTTCTCTTCTGGCTGATTCATTCTTTCTCACTTCATCGGACAGAAGGATCAGATCAATATCCTTGCGGGTGCTTAATCTTTCGTGAATCCGAAGGCCGGTGGTTCCGGCGCTGCCGTCGATAAAAACTTTTGTCATTTCACTCTACTCCTTACAAAATCAATCTGCTTTTGAACCGAAGCAAAGGAGGTTCCTCCTTCACTGATACGCTTCTCAACGCAGGTCTTCAAGTCGATCGCCTCATACAGGCCCTCATCAAACAAGTCGGAATACGCTTTGTATTCATCAAGTCCAAGCTCTTCCAAGGTGCGACCCGTCTGAATGCAATGTGATACGATCTGCCCTGAGATCTTATAGGCACTGCGGAACGGAAGGCCTTTCTTCACAAGATAATCGGCAAGATCGGTTGCATTGATAAAGCCGCCTCGGGCTGCTTTTATCATATTCTCGGGAATCGCCTTCATCCCACGGAGCATTTCGCAAAACACATCCAGACACATTTTCACGGTATCGCAAGCATCGAATACCGCTTCCTTATCCTCCTGCATATCCTTGTTATAAGCAAGAGGAATTCCCTTCATTGTGGTGAGAAGTGACATAAGATCGCCGTAAACACGGCCTGTCTTTCCACGAACAAGCTCTGCCATATCGGGGTTTTTCTTTTGGGGCATAATGGAGGAGCCCGTGGTAAAAGAATCGGAAAGCTCAACAAACTTAAATTCCCAGCTGCACCAAAGAATGACCTCCTCGGAAAAACGGGAAAGGTGCATCATCATAACAGAAAGTGCAGACATCAATTCCAGACAAAAGTCGCGGTCGGAAACCGCATCCAAGGAATTGAGACAAATGGAATCAAAGCCCAAAAGATTTGCTTCGTAAACACGGTCGGTTTTATAGGTGGTACCGGCCAAGGCGCAAGCACCGATGGGAGAGACATTCATTCTCTTTTTACAATCCCCAAGACGCTCCAGATCTCTCAAAAGCATCATAGCATATGCCATAAGATGGTGACCAAAGGAAATAGGCTGAGCTCTTTGCAAATGAGTATATCCGGGAAGGATGATTTCTTTACAGGTCTCTGCCTTCTCACAGATCACCTCGATCAAGGAGCGAACCTTTTGTTCCAATAAATCAATTTCATCACGAAGATACATTCTCAGATCCAAAGCAACCTGATCGTTTCGGCTTCGGGCAGTGTGAAGCTTTTTGCCGACCTCACCAAGACGCTCGGTCAGAACCTGCTCCACAAACATATGAATATCTTCACTCTGCCAATCAAATAAGAGGGCTCCGCTTTCCAGATCATCCAAAATTCCGCCCAGCCCCTCAACCAAGGAATTGGCTTCGACTTCGGTGATGATCCCTTGCTTGGAAAGCATCATTGCATGAGCAATGCTCCCTCTGATATCCTGACGGAAAATTCTGGAATCGAAGTGTATGGAAGAATTAAAATCATCAGCAAGCTGATCGGTAGCGCCGTCGGTACGGCCTGCCCACATTTTTGCCATAATTACTCCTTAAAACTGAATAAATATTCAAACTAAAATATTCGACTGCAATATTATACGCCACCTCTAAACCTTTGTCAAGGATATTATTTATAAATAATATAAATAGGGCAAGAAATCACAAAATATTTACAAGTAAAAAAGAACCGACTGCATAGTCGGTTCTTTTATTCACTGTAATTGTATATTATTCATTTCCCGTCATTTTTTCTTGCTTTACTTTTTTATCAATTACGTGACGAGAAGCAAGCTCAGAGTAAATATCCTCAAGAGAAATCCCCATTTGAATCATCATTACCATAACGTGATAGCAAAGATCGGAAACCTCGTAGATCGTTTCAGCCTTGTCATCTGCCTTTGCCGCAATAATAACCTCGGTACATTCCTCACCAACCTTTTTCAAGATCTTATCAATTCCCTTTTCAAACAGATAAGTGGTGTAGGAGCCTTCCTTCTTTTCCGTCTTTCTGCCTTCAATCAGCTTCATCAAGGCCTCAAGAGAAAAGTGATTGTATCCTTCCTTTTCCCAAACGGGCTGATAGAAGCAGGATTCCTCCCCCGTGTGACAAGCGGGGCCATCGGTGATAACCTCAACCACCAGCGCATCCTTATCGCAATCTGCGGTAATAGACTGAATGTGCTGGAAATTTCCGCTGGTCTCCCCTTTCAGCCAAAGCTCACCTCGGGAGCGACTCCAAAAGCAGGTCAAGCCCTTTTCCATAGAGATCTCAAGACTCTCCTTTGACATATAGGCAAGGGTCAAGGTCTTCTTGGTTACCGCATCCACAACAATGGCGGGAATCAATCCCTTTTCATCAAATTTCAATTCATCAATTTTAATCATATTCTCCTCACAATCGCACCGAGATCCGATGCTTTGACAATTCTTTCTTTAGCTCCTCAATGGAAACCTCTCCGTAATGAAAGATGGAAGCAGCAAGGCCTGCATCCACCTTGGGAAGGGTTTGGAACAGGTCCACAAAATGCATAATGGAGCCCGCACCGCCCGATGCGATGACAGGAACCGAAACAGCATCGCAAACCCTTTGGAGCATTTCAAGATCAAAGCCGTCCTTAACGCCATCCGTATCAATGGAATTGACCACGACCTCGCCCGCTCCCAAATCAACGCACCGACGGATCCACTCAATGGCCTCCATACCGGTGTTTTCTCGTCCGCCTTTGGCAAATACTCGGAATACGCCGTCAACCCTCTTCACATCGGCTGATAACACAACGCATTGATCTCCGTAGCGCTTGGCAGCCTCCCCGATCAAATCGGGATTGCGGATGGCACCGGAATTGACACTGACCTTATCCGCACCGCAGCTGAGCACACGCTCAAAATCCGAAACCGTATTGATACCGCCACCTACCGTCAAGGGGATAAAAATGGTCTCTGCCACACTTTTCAAGATATCCGTAAACAAGGCACGGCCCTCGCTGGAAGCGGTAATATCATAAAAGACAAGCTCATCTGCGCCGTTGTCGCTGTAATACTTTGCCAGCGATACAGGACTTGATACATCCTGCAGTCCTAAAAAGTTTTTCCCTTTTACCACTCGGCCGTCTTTCACATCCAAACAGGGTATAATTCTTTTTGTAATCATTTTGCCACCTCAACAGCCTCTTTCAGGTCAATGGCCCCCACATAGTAGGCCTTTCCTACGATGGCACCATACAGATCCATTTTTCTTAAATTCTTCACATCCTCAAGAGAGGAGACACCGCCCGAGGCCACGATATTTATGGAAAAAGCTTCGGAAAGAGATCGGTACAGTTCAAGATTGGTTCCTTGCATGGCACCGTCTTTCGAAATATCGGTGCAAATAATGGTATCGACCCCGATTTTTACCATCTTTTCACAAAAAGAGAAAGCATTCAGATCCGAAACCTGAGTCCATCCCTTGATGGCAACTTTTCCATCCTTCAAATCAACACCGACGGCAATTTTAGAACCGAAGCGCTTCACCGCATCAGCAAGAAACCCCTCGTCCTTCACGGCCGCAGTACCCAAAATAACACGGCTTACACCGCAGGAAAAATACTTTTCAACCGTTTCAAGACTGCGGATCCCACCGCCGATCTCCACCGAAAGGCCTGTGTTTTCCGCAATGCTTTTTACAACCTCAAGATTGGGGGTCGTTCCGTCTCTTGCTCCCTCCAGATCCACCATATGGATCCAGGCAGCTCCCTTTTGTTCAAAATCACGGGCAACTGACAGGGGATCGGAGCTGTAAACAGTCATTTTGTTATAATCGCCTTTCAAAAGGCGAACCGCCTTTTTATCGTATAAATCAATCGCAGGAAAAATCAGCATCTTTTAAACCTCACAAAACGCACGAAGAATCCGAAGTCCGACCTCCCCGCTCTTCTCGGGATGAAACTGACAACCGTAAACGTTCCCTTTTCTGACAGCGGCGGTAAGTGGAGCGCCGTATTCGCTTGTGGCAACAACGCTCTCCTCACAATTTGTCGCATAAAAGGAATGAACGAAATAAACGAAGTCCCCTTCCTTCAAATACCGGAAAATGGGAGAGGGATCTGAGCAAAAATGAAGAGCGTTCCAACCGATATGGGGTATTTTCAAATCCTTCGGGATCACATCGGAAATCGGTCGGATCTCCCCCGGGATCAAGCCGAGTCCCTTATGTTCCCCGTATTCAAAGCTTTTATCAAACAGCATTTGCATTCCAAGGCAGATTCCAAGAAAGGGCTTCCCCTTCTCCACCTCGGAAAAAATAGTGGGAACCAAGCCGCTTTCGTTTAATTTTCTTGCTGCATCCTCAAAAGCGCCAACGCCGGGCAAAACGACACGGTCTGCGCTTTGAATGACATTGGGATCAGAGGTAATTACAACCTCTTCCCCAATCTCACGAAAAGAACTGGAAAGGGAAAACAAATTTCCCACACCGTAATCAATGATAGCAACCATTAAAGAACTCCTTTGGTAGACGGAATTTCATTGGCAAAGCGTTCATCCACCGAAACAGCCTCTCTCAAGGAGCGGGCAACGGATTTAAATGCACCTTCCGCTATGTGATGGGAGTTCTTCCCCGCCAAGGAACGAATGTGGAGCGACATAGGACAATTTCTCACAAAGCCAAGCCAAAACTCTTCCATCAATTCTACATCAAAGGTACCGATCTTTTTAGCACGGATCGACAAATCATAGGAAAGATGGCTTCTGCCCGACAAGTCGACGGCAGACAAAATCAAGGCTTCGTCCATAGGAAGGATCATAGAACCGTAACGCACGATTCCTTTCTTGTCTCCCAATGCCTTATTAAAAGCAGTACCGAGGGAAATTCCGATATCCTCCACCGTGTGGTGATCATCAACCACAACATCGCCTTTGCAGGTAAGATTTAAGTCAAAACGGCCGTGAGAAGCAAAAAGCGTCAGCATATGGTCCAAAAAGCCGCAGCCTGTCTCAATTTTGCTTTTTCCGGAGCCGTCCAGATTCAAAAACAGTTCAACATCGGTTTCAGCAGTTTTTCTTTTGATTTCAAACGATCTCATAATACCTCCTTCAAAATCTCCTTTGATGCCGCAACAAAGGCCATCATATCATCACGGGAACCTACGGTGACACGGCAATAGTCCACAATTCTCGGAAGATTAAAATGACGAACTAAAATTCCTTTTTCCTTCAGTTTCAAATAGAAATCAGTTCCTGAAATCGCAGGATGTGAAACAAACAAAAAGTTTGCCATAGAGTCGGTCATTACAAAGCCCAGCTGTTTTAATTCCAATGAGGTCCACACTCTGTTTTCCATTACGGCTTCACAGTTTTTCCGAAAATACAGATCATCCTCAAGAGCACCGATTCCTGCTGCCATGGTGGCAGAATTGATGCAATAGGGATTGGTGGAGTATTTGATGGTATTCAAATCCGCAATCAGCTCCTCCGATCCGATTCCCATACCAAGACGGGCTCCTGCCATGGAGCGAGACTTGGAGAAGGTTTGTGTAACCAGAAGATTGGGATAGCGATGGATCAAGGGAACACAGCTTTCCGCACCGAAATCCACATACGCCTCATCAATCACAACCACATTGTCGGGATTGTGAATCAAAATTTGTTCGATTTCCGCAGTCGTCAGACAAAGGCCGGTAGGCGCATTGGGGTTGGCAATAAAAATTGTTTTTCCGAGGCCGAAATAATCGGAGATCTGAATGGAAAAATCCTCGCAAAGGGGGATGGTTTCATAGGGAATAAAATTTGCCTTCGCAAAGACGGGATAAAAGCCGTAGGTCAGATCCGGAAATACAGCAGGCGTTTTTTCATCACAAAAGGCCATAAATGCAAAATTTAGTACATCATCGGAGCCATTGGTCCAGATGATCTGATTTTCTTTTACACAGTAGCGAGATGCCAAGGCGGATGATAATGCTCTGCACTCGGGATCGGGATACAAATGATATCTCTTTGCGGCCCAAGAAGCCTTCTCCAAGGCAAGTTCTGACGGCGGAAAGGGAGATTCATTGGTATTGAGCTTGATATATTTTTGATCCTTAGGCTGTTCCCCCGGGGTATAGGGGGTTAAAGAAGAATATTTATTACTGAAAAAACGACTCATAGCTTACTCCGAACGAATGACAGCGCTCTTGGCATGGGCAGTCAAGCCCTCCTCACAGGCAAAGCGATATACATCCTGTGCGACTGCATCCAAAGCCTCCTTCGTATAATAGGTATACTGCATTTTTTTCACGAAATCATCCACAGACAGGGGGCTTGAAAACCGAGCCGTCCCGCTGGTAGGCAAAGTGTGGTTTGCACCGGAAAAATAGTCCCCCAATGCTTCGGGACAGTTTCTGCCCATAAAGACAGAGCCTGCATGGCGAATCTGATCCAACACGGCAAAGGGATCATCCAAGCAAAGTTCCAAATGCTCGGGTGCAATGCGGTTGGAGATCTCAATAGCACACCCAATACTGTCTGCCACAATGATCTTTCCGTTTTCATCAATGGAAATACGGGCAATCTCCTGTCTTTCCAAAAGCGGAATCTGCTTTTCTAATTCGTCACGAACCTTTTCGGCAAAGGAAGCATCATCGGTAACCAAAACGGCACTGGCCATTTTATCGTGCTCGGCCTGTGACAGAAGATCTGCCGCAATATGGGAGGGATTGCTCTTTCCGTCGGATATGATCAAAATTTCACTGGGACCTGCGATCATATCAATGGAGACCACGCCAAACACTTGCTTTTTTGCCTCTGCAACGAAGGCATTACCAGGACCCACGATTTTGTCCACCTTCGGAACCGATTGGGTTCCGTATGCCAAGGCGGCAACGGCCTGCGCACCGCCGATCTTGAAAATGCGATCCACCCCCGCAACGGAAGCGGCCGCCAGAATGGCAGGATTGATCTTTCCGTTTTTGCCGGGAGGGGAAACCATAACGATCTCATCACAGCCGGCAATTTTAGCAGGAACTGCATTCATCAGTACCGTGGAGGGGTACGCCGCCGTACCTCCGGGAACATAAATTCCCACTCTCTCCAGAGGAATTACCTTTTGTCCCATTACAACACCGGGTCTGTTATTGAGAAGAAATCCTTGACGAACCTGCTTTTCGTGAAACGCACGAATGTTTTTCTCTGCTTTTTTCAAGATTTTAATGAAATCTACGTCTACTTGGTCAAGAGCTTCTTGTATCTCCTCGGCAGTTACTTCAAGGGAGGAAAGCTTGGCCTTATCAAAGCGCTCGCAATAGTCAAAGAGCGCCTGATCACCGTTTGCTCTCACATTACGAATAATTTCAGAAACGATATCTTCAACGCCGAATTTTTGTTCCGATCTGGCAAAGATCTCGCTGTCGCTCACCTCGCCGTGACGGTAAATTTTGATCATTTTTCAGCCTCCGTAGAAAGTTGGGAGGAAAGACTGGATAAAATTCTTTCCATAGCTTCTGTTTTGAATTTAAAGCTGGATTTGTTTGCAATCAATCTTGCACTGATGGGAACCACATCCTCAATCACTTCCAGCGCATTTTCCTTCAAGGTGGTTCCTGTCTCCACGATATCCACAATCACATCGGTCAAGCCCAAGATAGGGGCAATTTCAATGGATCCGTTCAAGTGAACGATATCAATATCTCTTCCTCTGCCACGGAAGTAATCCTTTGCGATATTGGAAAACTTTGTAGCAACACGAAGGGTACGGGAAGCATCATCCCGAAAACCGACGGGAGCCGCTACGGCCATTTTACAAATTCCGGTTTTCAGATCAAGCAGCTCATATACATCGGGTGCGTATTCCAAAAGAATATCCTTTCCTGCAACACCGATATCCGCAACACCGCGCTCCACGTAAATGGATACATCGGAAGGCTTGACCCAAAAATAGCGAACCCCGCAGGATTCATTTTCAAAAATAAGCTTTCGGGTATTCTCCATCACCTGAGGGCACTCAAAGCCCGCTTTTGCAAACATGGAATACACTCTCTCACCAAGACGGCCCTTTGGCAGTGCAATGTTTAACATATTACTCAACGCTCTTCACCCCACTGTCACACAATTCAAACAATTTACGGTAACGCAATTTTTTCGGTATCACTTTTTGACATACAACCGTCTCAAATTCTTCTCTCAGGGCTTTCACCGCTTTTTCCACATGGGATACGGAATCAATATCGCTGTAAAGCAAAACGGCATCCACATCGTATTCCTTTTTTTCGGATAAAATCCCCTGCAAAGCATCAAGATAAACGGCAAAACCGATTGCCCCGCCTCGGCACCCCATTTTCTCCATCAGACGGTCATACTGACCTCCTGACAAAATGCCGCTTGGCACGCCCTCAACAAAGCCCTTGAATACAATTCCGTTATAGTAATCCGTATGGTTCACCACGGAAAAATCAAGGTTGATCATATCTCCAAAGCCTTCTTGGGACAGAGAGAGATAAAGATCGTTTAAAAAAGCAACCTGATCAAAAAACACAGTATTGCGGAAGGTGGAAATCAATTTCGGCATTACGCTGTCAAAATGGCCGTAGGTGGAAACCAAAGTGCAAAGCAATTCGGTCTTATTCTCGGGAACCAAGCACTTTTTGGTAATATCACGGATTTCGTGAAGATTCTTCTTCCCCACCGCCTCAAAAATACTTTTTTTGGTTTCATTATCGATCCCAAGTGAATGGATCACATCGGAAAGGAGACCAAAATGAGAAAGATCCAAAACAGATCGATCAGAAAAGATGCGAAGGCTTTTGGCGGCAAGCAACAAAACCTCATAAATATCGTACTGACCGACACATCCCATGCTTTCAATGCCGATCTGCTTGATCTCCTTAAAGCCGCCGCTTCGGTCTGATACACGGTATACGTTTTCATCATAAAACACCTTGGAAACGTATTTTCCCTCTTCCCTGAAATTTTTAATGATGGAGAGGGTCACGTCAGGCTTCATGGCAAGAAGCTTTCCGTTGGTATCGGTAAACGTAATAATGCCGTCAGAAATCAAAAAGTCCTTATTTCTGACATACAGGTCATACTCCTCAAACTTACTCATTTTAAATTGTGAGAAGCCATAGTTTTCAAACAGGTTGCGAAGCAAAAACTCTGCCTTTTCGCTACCGTTGATTCTGAAATTACAGGTATTCATAGATCACCGATTCTCCTCAAGCTTTGAAATGGCATTCAAGTAACCGCCGCTTCCATAAGATATGCACTTATTCACACGGCTGATGGTTGCAGTGCTCACACCGGTTTTTCGATTGATTTCCTGATAGTTGGTTCCGTTTTTCAAAAGGATCGCAACCTCAAGGCGTTGGGACATATCCATAATTTCCTTAATTGTACAAAGATCCTCTAAAAACAAATAGCAGTCCTCCACGGTTTTCATTTCGGACAAAACCTTCATCAAACGATCGGTTGATTCATTATGCCAATTGGTCATAGCATTCTCCCTTCAGCAATTGTTTTACTATATTACCACTTTAATGCGTTAAAGTCAATAGGGATTTTGCAAATAAATATAAAAAGATGCGGGTCTTGGTCGGATCCGCATCTTTTTTTGATTATGCATCCAAATTCAGCTTCTTTGCAGCGTCTTCACGCATTTTGTATTTTAAGATCTTTCCGGCTGCATTCATGGGGAAGCTTTTCACAAACTCTACATAACGAGGAACCTTGTGGCGTGCCATACTGGCCGCAACGAAGGACTTCATTTCCTCTTCTGTCATCGTTTCCCCATCCTTAAGGATGATGCAAGCCATAATCTCTTCTCCGTACTGCTTATCGGGAACTCCGATAACCTGCACATCACTGACCTTGGGATTGGTGTAAATAAACTCTTCGATCTCCTTGGGGTAAATATTTTCACCGCCACGGATGATCATATCCTTCAGTCTCCCCGTGATCAGATAATTTCCTTCGGGTGTTCTGCAAGCAAGGTCACCGGTGTGAAGCCATCCATCGGCATCAATGGTGGAAGCTGTGGCACCGGGCATTTTATAATAGCCCTTCATCAGATTGTAGCCTCTTGCAACAAATTCACCGTTTACACCGTCAGGACAATCCTCTCCCGTTTCGGGATCAATGATTTTACACTCCACATTGGCAAAAGCGCTTCCAACGGTTTCCGTTCTAACTTCAAGAGAATCGTAGTAGCTACTCATAGTGCAACCCGGGCTTGCTTCCGTTTGACCGTAAACCGAAACGATCTCCTTCATATTCATAACCTCGGTAGCCTTTTTCATCAAATCAGCGGGACAGTTTGCACCTGCCATAATACCGGTACGAATGTGGGAGAAATCCGTTTTTTCAAAATCGGGGTGCTGCATCATAGCAATAAACATAGTAGGAACGCCGTTAAAGGTGGTAATATGCTCATTATGTACGCAGGCCAAAGCAGGCTTGGGAGAAAAATAAGGCAAGGGACACATAGTAGCACCGTGAGTCATAGCCGCGGTCATAGAAAGAACCATACCGAAGCAGTGGAACATAGGCACCTGGATCATCATACGGTCAGCCGTGGAAAGATCCATATGGTCGCCGATATATTTACCGTTGTTGACTACATTGTAATGAGTCAGCATAACACCCTTGGGAAAGCCTGTGGTGCCCGAGGTATACTGCATATTGCAAACATCGTCCTTATGAACGGCGGCAGCCATTCTGCGCACCTCTTCAAGAGGCGTTTGGGAGGCTCTTTCCAAAGCCTGATTCCATGTCATACAGCCCTTCTGACGAAAGCCAACCGTAATAACATTGCGAAGGAAGGGCAAACGCTTGGTATGAAGAGGCTCTCCTGCCTTGAGAGTTTCCAGCTCAGGACAGAGCTCGGCAATGATCTTACCGTAGTGAGTGTCTTTTGCTCCTTCAGTCATGATCAGGGTGTGAGTATCTGACTGACGGAGCAGATACTCTGCTTCGTGAATCTTGTATGCGGTATTCACCGTTACAAGCACCGCCCCGAGTTTTACCGTTGCCCAGAAGGCGATAAACCACTGGGGTACATTGGATGCCCAAACCGCAACATGAGTACCCGCTTTAACACCGAGATCAATCAATGCGCGAGCGAAGGTATCTACATCGTCACGAAATTCCTCATAGGTTCTGGTATAGTCAAGTGTTGTATATTTGAAGGCATACTGATCAGGAAATTCTTCCACCATACGGTCCAATACATCCGAGAAGGTGGCATCGATCAAAAGATCCTTTTTCCAAACAAACTGCCCTGTGTGTGCTCTGTTATAATAGAGATTTTTCTGTCCTCGCGAGGTATCGCCAAACTGCTTCATAAAGCCGACAAACTGGGCAAAGATGATCTCCATATCGTCCAGCTCCTCGCACCAAACGGGATCCCAGACCAAAGATACATAGCCATCAAAATTCACAGAGCGAAGGGCAAGCATCATTTCCGAAATGGGAAGCTCCCCTTCCCCTGCCAGACAATACTCGATCTGATCGCCCATTTTTTTGGCGTCGATAAGCTGTACATGGCGAACATAAGCGCCCAGGTTCTTAATGACCTCTTCCGCACTTTCTCCAAAGCCAAAATACGCGGCAGACATATTCCAAAGAGCGGCAACATGATCGCTGGCAAAGCGCTCCAAAAGGTCTCTCAGAAGCTTGGTGTCACAGAAGGGGCCGTTTGTCTCGATCAAAAAGCTTACGCCCTGTTTTTCCGCAACGGGTAAAAACTCTGAAAGAAGATTAAAAATGTGATCGCAGACCGATTCCTTATCGCTTTGGTCATACGCTCTCAAACGGATACAGGGAATGTGCAGATTGGCACAGAATTCAAGACAGCTTTTGATCTCAATCTTCATTTGCTCGGCTTGAGAAACATTTCCCAGATCGCAAATGGTATCAATGCAGGGGATCTCAAGCTTCTTTTCATACAAACGGCGAAGGGTTGCAGCAGCGGCATAATCGTGAAAAGCGCCGTCCTTATCCGTAAACAGGCGGTTATAAATGTTGTGAAGCTCAATTCCTTGGAACCGCAAATCTTCGGCAATATTACAAAAATCTTCGAAGGTACTGTCATGCCAGCCCTTTGTGGAAAATGAAAGCTTCATCCTTATACCTCCTCATAAATAATCTTATTCACAGCATTCAAATAGGCACGGATTCCTGCCCCGATAATATCGGTAGACAAGCCATTACCGGAATAAAGCTTGCCACCTGCTCTCAGTTTCACCAATGCAGAGCCCATTGCTTCTTTTCCTTCGGTAACAGACTGAATTTGGAAATCATCCAATTCATAGTGATAACCGATGATCTGATCAATGGCACGGAAGGCGGCATCCACGGGACCGTCACCGATGCAAATCCCCTGAATGACCTCGTCCCCCTTCAAAAGGGAGATCTGAGCACTGGAGGAAATGATATTACCGTTATTGATCACATAGCTCTGAAGCTTATAGGTAGCGGGAACCTGCAAGGCAACACTTGCCACCATAGCATCCAATTCCTTACTGCCGACACGCTTCTTTTGTGCAACGCGCAAGAATTCCTCGTAGACTCTTTTCTGATCCTCCTCAGACAGATCATATCCAAGCTTTGCAACTGCAACGTTTACGGCACTCTGATCGTCATTCTGATCCAAATAAATGGATTGGTCTTCCCCACCGCCCACAGTCATAGCGGATTTTTCATTTTTTACATTGGTGGTGACCCAGCGGATCTGCTTCACAATACGGCTGAGCTCCGTGTAGCGAAGGCCAAAGGAAAAGCCGTTCTTTTCCCCACAGTTTTTGATGAGAAGCGCAAAGGTTTCCAAGGGAGTAACAGAGCAGTTTACATCGGTCTTGACAACGGTTGCACCGCTCTTTGCAGCCAAAATTGAGCCTGCAGCGGCAAGTCCGTTTTTATTATCGCAGCGTACTCCGACAGGTACGGAAATATCAGAAGAAATTTCAGAAATGAAACCGGCGAAAGCATCGGGAAGCAGTTCTGCGGCAGAATCACAAAGAGAAACCTGAGTTGCTCCTGCCTCTACTGCGATCCCAATGATCTTTTTCAGAAAATCGCTTTCAGCACGGGTCGCATCCACGGCACAAAATTCAACCATCTGCACCTTTTCTTTGGCGGCTTGGATCAGTGTCTTCACCCACTCCAGCATCTTATCAGGCTTTTTATGGGCAGAATATTCCATTCCAACGGGAGAAACGGGCAATTCAACACGAATCATACCGTTTTCATTTCCTGCCAGTGCCGCAAGAGCATTTTCAAGACTTGAAAGATCCGAGCCACAGGCCACGGATAAAATACTGTTTTTCACAAAGGAAGAGCAGGTGCGAACAAACAAGCAATCTGCACGTACATTTTTAATTTCGGGAAGCTCGATCACATCAACTCTTAGTTTTTCAAGCTGACGGGCAATTTCAAGCTTTTCCTTAAAACCAAAAACCTCATCCTCCGTGCAAAGCGTCGTGTCTGCAATTTTGATCTGCATCATAATTCTTCTCCTTTTCGAAAAAATAAAAAGTCCCTGAGGATAAACCTCAGGGACGAAACAATCCGCGGTACCACCCTGATTACCGCAACATGTGCGGTCATCTCAAGAGTTCTAACAAACTCATCACCATGATAACGGGGCTCGCCGTAGATGCTTACTGAATTTGGGCACCTCTGCTCCGGAATGAGACTTTGTTTGATCTACCTATTGTCTCGCACCAAACGACAACTCTCTGCAAGGGATTTCACAAACAAATAATTCCTTCTCTGCATTTGATTTTGGGATTATAACACAAAACGTATGGATTTGTCAACTGTTTTGCAAAACTTTTTAATAATTTGCACCCAGCTTCATGGCCTTCATATTGACCTCGATCATGTCGATCTTCTTGGGAGGGATGACCTTGTTCAGGGTCTTTACAACCAACTCCTCGTCAAACTCGCCGAGAACAGCAAGGATCTTACCCACCAGAATCATATTGGCAAGGTTGCCAAATCCGTTTTCACCTGCAAGCTTCGTTGCAGGCACATAATAAACCTGAACATCCTGGCGGTTGACCTTGCGTTCCACCAGAGAAGAGTCAACAAAGATCACGCCGCCGGGAGCAACGCTCTCTTCAAACTTATCCAAGGAGGGCAGGTTCATCGCCACGAGAATATCGGGCTTTGATACAATGGGAGAACCAACGGGTTCATCACTCACGATAACACTGCAGCTTGCAGTACCGCCACGCATTTCGGGGCCGTAGGAAGGAAGCCAGCTAACCTCTTTATCCTCAATCAATCCTTTGTAGGCAAGCATTTTGCCGGCAAACAGGATACCCTGACCACCGAAACCGGAAAGAAGAATCTGTTTGGTACTCATTTTGTCTCCTCCTTTGCACTGCGATCCTTATAAACGCCTAAGGGATAATAAGGAATCATTTTTTCGTCGATCCATTCCAAGGCCTTCTGAGGTGTCATACCCCAGTTGGTGGGACAGGAGGACAGAACTTCGATCAAAGAGAAGCCCTTCTTATCAAGCTGATTCTGGAAAGCCTTTTTAATGGCCTTCTTAGCATTCTTAATATTCTTTACATTGTTTACTGTGACACGCTCCAAATATTCGGGGCCATCCAGCTGAGAAAGCATTTCGCAAACCTTGATGGGGAATCCGCAAGCATTGGTATCTCTGCCGTAGGGAGAGGTTTGGGTCACCTGTCCGGGGAGAGAGGTAGGAGCCATCTGACCGCCGGTCATACCGTAAATTGCATTGTTGATAAAGATAATGGTGATATTTTCATTTCTGGCGGCAGCGTGAACTGTTTCAGCCATACCAATAGAGGCAAGGTCGCCGTCTCCCTGATAAGTAAACACCACGTGGTTTTCGGGATCACTTCTCTTGACACCGGTGGCCACAGCGGGTGCTCTGCCGTGGGCAGCCTCGATCATATCGCAATTAAAGTAATTATATGCCATAACGGAGCATCCGACGGGTGCAACACCGATCGTGCGTCCTTCAATGCCGAGTTCGTCAATAACCTCGGCCACCAAACGGTGAACGATACCGTGGGTACAGCCGGGGCAATAGTGCAAAGCAACATCAGCCATTGCTTTGGGTTTTTCAAATACTACCATATTTCACACCTCACTTTTGTGCATCCAAAATTGCCTGCAGAACCTGCTCGGGAGACGGGATCATACCGCCGACACGGTTGCAGAGAGTAACGGGAACCTTACAATTGGAAGCAAGTCTGACATCTTCAATCATCTGACCCATGCTGAGCTCAACGGAAATGATCTCTTTTACGTGCTCAGCAGCCTTCTCGAAGGGAGCCTTGGGGAAAGGCCAAAGAGTAATGGGACGGATGAGACCAACCTTGATCCCCTGCTTTCTGGCTTCGTTGATCGCATTCTTGGAAACACGGGCAGCAATACCGAAAGCGGCAACGCAGATCTCTGCATCATCCATCATATACTCTTCATAAAGAGTTTCCTTCTCTTCAATGGTCTTATATCTTTCGTATCTTTTGAAGTTTTCTCTCTCAAGGGCATCGGGCTCCAGGAAAAGAGAGTTCACGATGTTATGCTCGCGCTCCAATTTGGTACCGGTGGTAGCCCAAGGCTTTTCGGGAGAAGGCTTAACATCAAAATCAAGGCTGACAGGCTCCATCATCTGACCCATGGTACCGTCTGCCAGGATCATGGCAGTCATACGGTAGGTATCAGCAAGCTCAAATCCGCGAACGGTAAGCTCGGCCATTTCCTGCACGGAGCTGGGTGCCAAAACGATCATACGGAAGTCACCGTGACCGCCGCCCTTGGTGGCCTGAAAATAATCGGACTGGCTGGGCTGAATACCGCCGAGACCGGGGCCGCCACGCTGAACGTTCACAACCAGTGCGGGCAGATCAGCACCTGCGAGATAGGAAAGACCCTCGCTCTTAAGAGAAATTCCGGGGCTTGAGGAAGAGGTCATAACTCTCTTTCCGGTAGAGGAAACGCCGTAAACCATATTGATGGCGGCAATTTCACTTTCCGCCTGCAGGAAGGTACCGCCGATCTTAGGCATTTTCTTTGCCATATAAGCAGCAACCTCAGTCTGAGGAGTAATGGGATAACCGAAGTAATGACGGCAGCCTGCCACGATGGCGGCCTCCGCAATGGCTTCGTTTCCTTTCATCATAATCTTTTCTGCCATTTTATTCACCTCTCTACCTTAATTACACAGTCGGGACACATCATTGCACAGAAGGCACACCCGACACAAAGAGATTGATCTGTAATTTCTGCGGGATGATGGCCCTTCATATTGATCTTGTCAGAAGCAAGACGGATCAACTTTTTGGGACAGGCATTGACACAAAGCCCGCAACCTTTACAAAAATCGGTTCGAAACGTAAGTTTTGCCATAGAAACTTCTCCTTTAACTATGAATTTCTATATTGATTGTTCTTAATAGTACTTTTTTTGCAGTGCCAGCGGAAATAGAGGCCGGATGGATGGAAGAAGCTCATCAAACAACTCCTCCTTCACGGTGGTAAAGCAAAGGGGCAATCCTGAAAGCTGAGAAAACTCTTTTGCCTTCTCAAGGGTGGCTAAAACATCCTCTGCCGTGGTTTCTTCCCCAAGGTTAGAATTGTTCACAATTCCCGTAAAGCGAATCCCGGAGGCAATTTCCATTTCCCGCATCACCTCTAAAAGGGATTGGGAATCTCGGGTGAGAGGCCTATAAAAATTCACCACCAAAAGCATTTCATAAGAGTTTTCCTTCAATAGCTCAGGGGTCAATCTTCCGAGCGCCAAGGCTCCTCGGTCATCACCGCCAATATCGAGAATAAAGCTTGTTTCCTTATCGTCAACAACGCAGTACATATCCTGCGGAAGAGACGGAATGTCCACATTGGTATTGGCATATTCCGAGGAAATGAGACGGATTCCCGCTTCTTTCAATTCTTGTGCACTGTCCTTGGTACGGAAATAAGGATTGACAATATCAAGATCCGCAATCGCAACCTCTTTTTCTTTCTTCAAATGAAAAGCAAGATTGATTGCAACATTGGTCTTGCCGCTGCCGTAATGACCCGCAAGGATCACAACTCTTTTAGCCATTGCAAACCTTTACACACCAAGCGTGGGTATCCTCAATCTTACCCCACTGAATACCGGTGAGCTGATCGTAAAGCTTTTGGGTCAATTCGCCGATCTTGTTGTCACAAACAACATATTCATTTCCCTTGTAGAAAAGCTGACCGATGGGGGAAACAACGGCGGCGGTGCCGGTACCCCAAGCCTCTTCCAGCTTGCCGTTTGCAGCAGCCTCAAAAAGCTCATCCACGCTGATCAGTCTCTCTTCTACGGTGTATCCCCATTCCTTGAGAAGCTCAACACAGCTCTTTCTGGTAATACCGGGAAGAACGGAGCCGGTCAACTCGGGAGTGATGATCTTGCCGTCGATCTTGAACATAACGTTCATCGCACCGACTTCTTCAATATACTTTCTTTCCACACCGTCAAGCCAAAGCACCTGAGTATAGCCGTTTTTCTCGGCTCCCTCCCCTGCTCTGAGGGTTGCGGCATAGTTACCGCCGCACTTGGCATAACCGGTACCGCCACGAACCGCACGAACATCCTGAGACTCAATGGCGATCTTAACGGGGTTAATACCCTCGGCATAGTAAGCACCGACGGGAGAACAGATGATAGCAAAAGTTGCATTCTTTACGGCGTGAACTCCGAGGTGAGGATCGTTACCGTAAAGGAAAGGACGGATGTAGAGGCTTGTGCCATCGGAATGAGGCACCCAATCCTTTTCCAGTTCAACCAAAGTCTTGAGAATATCAAGGCAACCCTCCTCATCCAAAAGAGGCAGGCAGAGACGCTCGGCACTGTTGTTCAATCTCTTGATATTTTCCATGGGGCGGAACAGCTTAATGGAGCCGTCCTTGGTGCGATATGCCTTCATACCTTCAAAGATCTCTACGCCGTAGTGCAGAACAGTGGCAGCGGGATGAAGGGGAATCGGACCGAAGGGAACGATTCTGGCATCATGCCAGCCCTCTTCCACACTGTAATCCATCAAGAACATATGATCGGTAAAGATCTTGCCGAATCCAAGCTTGGACTCATCAGCGGGCTTTGCCTTCAAAGAGGCAGTTTTTTCAATGGAAATGGAATACTTCATAACTCTTCTCCTTTTTTATATTAAAGCATGTTTCTTTGAATTTTACCGCTTACAGTCTTGGGAAGCTCATCACAGAACACCACAAGACGGGGATACTTATAGGGAGCGGTATGCTCTTTGACATAATTCTGAATTTCTTTTTTCAATTCCTCGCTGGGCTCGGTACCCTTAGTTAGAACGATGCTTGCTTTGACGATCTGACCACGAACCTCATCAGGTGCGGCAGATACGCCACATTCCAATACATAAGGTAGCTCCATAATGACGCTTTCAATTTCAAACGGGCCGATACGGTAGCCGGAGGATTTAATCACGTCGTCAGCTCTTCCCACATACCAGAAGAAGCCGTCCTCATCACGCCAAGCAATATCGCCGGTGTGATAATAACCGTCACGAATGGCCTCTGCGGTCTTTTCGTCGTCATTGTAATAGCCCACAAATAAGCCACAGGGAGCACCGTTTTTCAGATTGATGACAACCTCACCCGATTCACCGGTTGCAACAGGCTTTCCATCGCTGTCTAAAAGCTCAACATCATAGATGGGAGCGGGCTTACCCATAGAACCGATCTTATGAGAAGCACCGATCATATTACCGATGATCATGGTGCTTTCCGTCTGCCCGAAGCCCTCCAGGATCTGAAGGCCTGTAGCCTTTTCAAACTGACGGTAAACCTCGGGGTTCAAGGCTTCACCTGCTGTCGTCATATGACGAACAGAGGAAAGATCGTATTTGGTAATATCCTGCTTCACCAGCATACGAAGCATGGTTGGAGGTGCACAGAAGGTGGTGATTTGATACTTGGCAAACATCGGAAGGATCTTGGAAGCATCAAAACGATCAAAGTCATAAACAAAGATCGGTGCTTCGCACAGCCACTGACCGTACATCTTGCCCCACATAGATTTTGCCCAGCCGGTATCGGAAATGGTAAAGTGCAGTCCATCCGGCTCAACGGAATGCCAATACTTTGCAGTATGGAAATGTCCGAGAGGGTACTTATGATTATGTGCGGCGATCTTGGGATAGCCCGAGGTGCCCGAAGTAAAGAACATCAAAAGCAGATCGTCTCCGCAGGGAGACTCCTCGGTACGGTTAAAGTGAGAGCTGTAAAGAGGATATTCCTCATTAAAGCTTCTCCAGCCTTCTTTTTCTCCGTTGACCAAAAGCTTAAATTCCAATTCAGGGTGCTTAGCGGCGGCCTTTTCTGCCTCATTGGCAACTTCCCCGTCAGCCGTGCAAATAATACCACGAACCCCTGCGGCACCAAAGCGATAATCAAGATCATGCTCAAGGAGCTGATTGGGTGCGGGGATGGCAACGGCACCAAGCTTATTCAGGCCAAGCATGGCAAACCAGAACTGATAGTGGCGCTTTAAGATCAGCATGACCTTATCACCCTTTTTAATACCAAGGGACTTAAAATAGTTGGCACACTGATTGGAAGCCTTCTTAATATCCTTAAAGGTAAAGCGACGCTCGGTCATATCCTCGGAAATGTGAAGCATCGCAAGCTTCTCGGGCTCACGGGAGGCAAGCTCATCGATCAGATCAAAGGCAAAGTTAAAGGATTCGGTATTCTTAAACGCAATGGAGGTAGGAGTACCGTTTTCATCCTCTTTCGTATCAATGAACTTATGATAAATGCGTTCCTTGGTGTCCTTTGTCAGCTTCTTCACACCGCTGATCGCCTTTTTGGGACTCAGCTCGGGAATGGGTTCACCGGTGGGATTGAGAACAATGGCGTAGAACACACAGTCCTGCTCCTTCACGGCGATCATACCGTGAGGGGTATCACTGTCAAAATAAATACTGTCACCGGGGCCGAGGATCTCCTGATGCTCACCCACCTGAACTAAAAGATGCCCTTCCACCACAAGGTCAATCTCCTGACCTGCGTGGGTTGTCAATTCAATATCACGGTTCTGTGCATTTTCGTCAAATTTGCTAATTACAAACAGGGGCTCCGCAATACGGTTCTGAAAAGCATAGGCAAGGTTATAATAGGTCATACCGTGTGCATTGGCAATTTCCTGTCCTTCACCGGAGCGAGTCACGGTATAGGAATTCAAGGTGGGGCTGTGACCCTCGATGATATCCGTTACGTTTACATTCAGGGCCAAGGCACATCGATAAATAAAGGCAAAGTTTAAGTCACTTCTTCCCTCTTCACAGTCCTTATATTCCTCAATGCTCACGCCTGTTTTGATGGCCATTTCTTCGCAAGTCAAGCCTTCGATCTCTCTCAGGTCACGAATTCTGGCGGCCATTTCTTGAATTTTGTATTCAAGTCCTGTAATCTGTTTCATTCAACTCTCCATTTTCCGGGACAAAAAAGCACTCGTCCCAAAGGTATTTCCTTGAGACGAGTGCGAAAACACCCGCGGTACCACTCAAATTGCTGCAAAGCAGCCACTCAGGATCCAACAATCCGTATGCATTAACGCAGCAATCACGGAGAAGTTCTACTCCCTTTCGGTTTCTTCCTCTCAGCTCAGAAGCTACAATCACGGGATCTGTATCCAATGGCTTGCACCGACCGCCATCTCTCTGGGGAACAAATTTCCGAAAAACTCTTCCTCAACGCCTTTAATACCTTATTATTGTAACATCAAAAGAAGCAGATGTCAAGTTTTTTATTGAATTTTCAATGTTTACAGCTTATTGCGCTGGATTTTTCCGCTGATGGTCTTGGGAAGCTCGTCACGGAATACCACCACACGGGGATATTTGTAGGGAGCGGTATGCTCTTTGACATAGCGCTGAATCTCTTTTTTCAGCTCTTCCGTAGGCTCTGTTCCCTTGGTCAACACGATGCTCGCCTTCACCACCTGACCTCTTACCTCATCGGGCACGGCAGAAACACCGCATTCCAATACATAAGGAAGCTCCATGATCACGCTTTCGATCTCAAACGGCCCGATACGGTAACCGGAGGATTTGATCACGTCATCCACACGACCGACATACCAGAAATATCCGTCCTCATCACGCCAAGCAGTATCACCGGTGTGATAAAGCCCGTCGTGCCAAGCCTCGGTCGTTTTTTCGGTATCCTTATAGTACTCTTTGAAAAGACCGCAAGGAATGCTCTTATCGGTGTGAATTACGATCTCGCCCACCTCACCGGTTGCAACGCTGTTGCCGTCGGGATCCACAATGTCAAGATCAAACTGAGGAGACGCCTTACCCATAGAGCCGATCTTGGGGGTATCCCCTGCAAGATTTGCAATCACCAGGGTGGTTTCGGTCTGGCCGAAGCCCTCCATAATTTCAAGGCCCGTTGCCTCCTTAAAGCGCTTGAACACCTCAGGGTTCAAGGCTTCGCCCGCCGTTGTCATATGATGGA
Organism: Eubacteriales bacterium; assembly: GCA_045543495.1. Taxonomy (GTDB): domain Bacteria; phylum Bacillota; class Clostridia; order Oscillospirales; family SIG627; genus RGIG5579. Next base: position 94,590 of record JAZQMO010000015.1, read on the forward strand.
TCGAGGAAAGATCGTACTTAGACAGATCGCCGCGGATCAACATACGAAGCATAGTAGGAGGAGCACAGAAGGTCGTAATGTTATAACGGGCAAACATGGGAAGGATATCGTTTTCATCAAAACGGTCAAAGTCATATACAAATACCGCACCCTCGCAAAGCCACTGACCGTAAAACTTACCCCAAAGGGATTTGCCCCAACCGGTATCGGAAATGGTAAGGTGAAGACCTTCTCTTTCACAGCAATGCCAATACTTTGCCGTAACAAAATGGCCCAATGCATAGGTGTGCTTATGAGACGCCATTTTGGGATTTCCGGTGGTGCCGGAGGTAAAGAACATCAAGGCTGCTTCATCCCCACCGGGGGTATCCTCGGAGCGAACGAACTTGCGGGAGAAGAGACGGAATTCTTCATCAAAATCGTGCCAATTGTCCTTCTTACCGCCAACCAGGATCATGGTTTTCATTTCGGGACATTCTTTCGCAGCTGCCTCGGCAATATCGGAAACATCTCCGTCAGCGGTACAAACGATGGCAGAAACACCTGCGGCACGGTAACGGTATACAAAATCGTGCTCTTTAAGCTGATTGGTTGCAGGGATGGCGACGGCTCCGATCTTGTGAAGGGCGACCATTGCAAACCAGAACTGATAGTGGCGCTTTAACACCAGCATTACCTTATCCCCTTTCTTAATTCCGAGGGAGGTAAAGTAGTTGGCGCACTGATTGGAATAATGCTTGATATCACGGAAGGTGAAGCGACGCTCCGTTTTATTTTTATCCAAATGGAGCATGGCAAGCTTATCGGGATAAGCATTGGCGATCTCGTCTACGATATCAAAACCAAAATTGAACGTATCGGTATCGGTAAAATCAATCTTTTTCAGAGAACCGTTTTCATTCTCTTCCAACTTGACAAATTTTTCACAGATCAGCTTTTGAGAATTCTTGGCGGCTACCAGATTCTTTACCACCGAGCCTTCCTTTACTTCATCACCGGGAAGAACCACGGCACAGAACACACAGTCCTTTCCGTCCACAGCGATCATACCGTGGGGAGTGGAGCTGTTGTAATAAATACTGTCCCCTTCCTCCAGAACCTCCGTGTGACTGCCAACCTGAACCTTCAATTTACCGCTGATCACAAGATCAAATTCCTGACCGCTGTGAGTAGCAAGGTTGATGGGCTTGTTTTGCAGGGAAGCATCGTATTCGTAGCGAACCCAATAGGGCTCGGCGATCTTATCACGGAATTTGGGGGCAAGGTTTTGAATGGTGATGCCATCCTCCTTCGCCGTTTGCTGCCCCTGCCCTTTACGGGTGACAGTGTAAGAAGAAAGAAGTGCGCTCTTTCCTTCCAAAAGATCGGTAATGCCGATTCCAAACTCAAGGCAGCATTTATGCAAAAATGAAAAAGGAAAGTCCAGTTGACCCTTTTCGTACTTCTCATACTCGTCGACACAAACCTCAGTACGCTTTGCCATTTCTTCAATGGAAAGTCCGGAGATTTCTCTCATTTCGCGAATTCGAAGCGCGACCTCATTCAATTTTTCAACAGATAGTGTAGACATAGCATGATCCTCCTTTTTAAGAAAATAAAAATAAAAAAAACGCCTCAAAGAAATTCCTTTGAGACGGGTAATTAACTTACTCGCGGTACCACTCAAATTGCTGCAGGGCAGCCACTCAGGATCCAACAATCCGTATGCATTGACGCAGCAATCACGGGAGACATCTACTTGCAGAACGCTTTCGGATCTCCGGCTCAGAAGGGATGGGCAATTTTAGAATACGTTATCGGTTCGCACCAAGCACCGACTCTCTGAAAACTTATTTCTAATGCCGTCTTCATCATAGCCTTTATGCTAGGATTATACCACTTGTGATTCATTTGTCAAGAGTTTTTTTCAAAAAAATATAAAAAACCCGAGAAAATCTCGGGTTTTTAGTTTAAAAGAGTCCTGTGATCTTGCCATCCTCATCCACATCGATCTTCTCTGCAGCGGGAACCTTGGGAAGACCCGGCATCGTCAGAATATCACCGGTCAGAACCACAATAAATCCGGCACCGGCGGATACCTTCACATTCTTTACCGTAACGGTAAAGTGCTCGGGTGCGCCAAGTTTGGTAGGATCGTCAGAAAAGCTGTACTGGGTTTTGGCAACACAGATGGGCAGCCCTGCAAAGCCAAGCTCGGTCAATTGCTGAACCTGCTTTTTGGCGTTAGGTGTAAGAACGATGCCATCTCCTCCGTAAACCTTGCGAACGATCTGCTCGATCTTTTCTTCAATGGAGGCATCCAGTTCATAGGAGAAGGTGAAATCACCTTTCTCTTCTTCGCAAAGGCGTACGACCTCTCTGGCAAGGGCTTCTCCACCCTTTCCGCCTTCTGCCCAAACAGTGGAGAGAACCGTATTTACTCCAAGCTCTCTGCACTTATTGACAATAAAGTCGATCTCATTGTCGGTATCCGTGGGGAAACGGTTTACGGCAACAACACAAGGAAGCTTGTATACATTCTTAATGTTGGAAACATGACGAAGTAAATTGGGAATTCCCTTTTCAAGTGCTTCAATATCTTCATCGCCAAGCTCTGTTTTTGCTCGGCCGCCGTGCATTTTCAATGCACGAACAGTGGCCACGACCACAACAGCATTGGGAACGGGCCCTGCCATACGGCACTTGATATCAAGGAATTTTTCTGCACCAAGATCGGCACCGAAGCCTGCTTCCGTAATGGTGTAATCACCCATTTTCAGGGCAAGCTTGGTAGCCATTACCGAGTTACAGCCATGAGCAATATTGGCAAAAGGACCGCCGTGAACAAAGGCAGGAGTCCCTTCCAAAGTCTGAACCAAATTGGGCTTAATAGCATCCTTCAAAAGCGCCGCCATAGCACCTACCGCCTTCAGATCCCCTGCCGTAACAGGCTTATCATCATAGGTATAACCTACAATAATACGGGAAAGCCTTTCTTTGAGATCGGTAATGGAGTTGGAAAGACAGAAAATCGCCATGATTTCACTTGCTACCGTGATCTCAAATCCATCCTCACGGGGAACACCGTTGGCTTTTCCGCCGAGACCGTCCGTCAGGAAGCGAAGCTGCCTGTCATTCATATCAACACAGCGCTTCCAAGTGATCTTTCTGACATCAATTCCAAGAGAATTTCCCTGCTGAATATGGTTGTCAAGCATGGCCGCCAAAAGATTGTTGGCCGCACCGATGGCGTGAAAGTCACCGGTAAAGTGAAGATTGATATCCTCCATGGGAACAACCTGAGCATAACCGCCGCCTGCAGCACCACCCTTCACACCGAATACAGGTCCGAGAGAAGGCTCACGAAGGGCAACGGTTACATCCTTGCCGATTCTCTTCAAGCCATCTGCAAGGCCGATGGTGGTCGTGGTCTTTCCCTCCCCTGCGGGGGTAGGAGTAATGGCAGTCACAAGGATGAGCTTTCCATCCTTGCGATCCGTTTCCTTCAAAAGCATAGGATCAATTTTTGCTTTATACTTGCCATATTGCTCCAAATACTTTTCATCCACATGGGCAACAGCAGCAATTTCGGTGATGGGGCGCATTACGCATTCCTGTGCAATTTCAATATCTGTTTTGTATGCCATATTCATACTCCATTATTTAAAATATTTCACTGCTGCCTCGAACATACGAATGTCGTATTTACCGGGCACGTTTTGATAAAGTCCTGCTCCGATTCGTTCGCTGTGACCCATCTTACCGAACACTCTGCCGTCGGGCGAGGTGATACCTTCAATGGCAAACATGGAATCGTTGGGATTAAACTGAACGTCGGAGCTGGCGTTGCCGTCAAAATCCACATATTGAGTTGCAATCTGACCGTTTTTCGCAAGAGAGCGGATCAAAGCCTCATCTGCAAGGAAGCGTCCTTCCCCGTGAGAAATCGGCACATTGAGAACATCTCCAACCTCGTTGAGAGAAAGCCAAGGAGACTTATTGGAGCAAACTCTGGTGCGGACGATCTTAGACTGGTGACGAGCGATGGTGTTAAAGGTCAGTGTGGGACAGGTTTCATCCGTATCAACAATCTTACCGTAAGGTACAAGGCCGAGCTTGATCAGGGCCTGGAAGCCGTTGCAGATACCGCACATCAAACCGTCTCTATTTTCCAGAAGCTCGGTAACACCTTCCTTAATGGCGGCATTACGGAAGAAAGCGGTAATAAACTTGCCGCTTCCGTCCGGTTCGTCACCGCCGGAGAAGCCACCGGGAATAAAGATCATCTGAGAATTTTTCAGTTCAGCCGCAAAACGCTCTACGCTGCTTTGAATTCCATCGGCGCTCAAATTGTTGATCACCAAGATTTCGGCATCGGCACCGGCTCTGCGAACCGCCTTAGCAGAATCAAATTCGCAGTTGGTTCCGGGGAATGCGGGAATCAAAACTCTGGGCTTGGCACACAAAACGGCGGGAGCCACTCTCTTCTCGGCATAATAAGAGAAGTTTTCCATAGGAGTTTTGCGATCGGGAATGTTGCAGGAATAAACGCTTTCCAGCTTATCCTCATACTTCTTCTCAAGCGCTTCATAGGAAACGCTCTCACCTGCAAAAGCAAAGCTCTTTTCTTCTTTTACAGTACCGATTTCTCTACCGATCACATCGTCGCCATCTACCTCAACAAGGAAGGAGCCGTAGCCATAGCCAAAAATGTCAGGCAAAGACAAGGAATCGCAAAATTCAAATCCAAAGCCGTTGCCGAAAGACATTTTCAAAACCGCTTCCGCAACACCGCCGAGACCGAGGGTATAAGCGGATACAATCTTCTTTTTACGGGCGAGACGGGTCACCTCGTGGAACAGGGCAATCAAAGAATCCTTTTTGGGCAAATGATTTTCATCATATTCGGGTGTCAAAAGACAAACCTTATCGCCTGCCTTCTTGAATTCGGGAGAAATGACCTGACTTGTTTTGCCGGTCGTAACCGCAAAAGAAACCAGCGTGGGAGGAACATCAAGATCCTCAAAGGAGCCGCTCATAGAGTCTTTCCCGCCAATGGAGCCGATTCCGAGATCCAGCTGGGCACGGAAAGCACCAAGGAGGGCTGCCAGTGGCTTGCCCCAGCGCTTACCGTCTTTTCTTGGATGCTCAAAGTATTCCTGGAAGGTCAAATAAACATCCTCAAAGGATGCACCGCTTGCAATCAGTTTGGAAACCGATTCCACAACAGCAAGATAAGCACCGTGATAGGGGCTTTTTTCCATAATAAAGGGATTATAGCCCCAAGACATAAAGGAGCAATCATCCGTTTCCTTCTTTTCAACGGAAACCTTTTGCACCATAGCCTGAATGGGGGTTCTTTGATACTTACCGCCAAAGGGCATCAAGACGGTTCCTGCTCCGATGGTAGAGTCAAAACGCTCGGAAAGGCCACGCTTAGAACAAATATTCAAATCCTCGGCGAGGGCAAGATAGTGGGAGGCAAAGCTTCCCTTCCATTCCTTTTCTTCATAAACGCCCTTTGCGGGAGCGATGGAAATATGCTTGTCAGCACCGTTGGAATTCAAAAATTCACGGCTGATATCCACAATCTTGTTGCCATTCCAATGCATCACAAGTCTCTTTTCTTCCTTGACCTGTGCAACGGGGCAAGCCTGCAGATTTTCTTCCTTTGCCAAAGCAAGAAAGGCCTCTACATTTTCTTTTTCAATGACAACGGCCATTCTTTCCTGAGACTCACTGATGGCAAGCTCGGTTCCGTCAAGACCTTCGTACTTTTTCGGAACGGCATTCAGATCAATTTCAAGCCCGTCAGCAAGTTCACCGATGGCAACGGAAACGCCGCCTGCACCAAAGTCATTGCAACGCTTGATCATTTGGGTTGCACGGGGGTTGCGGAAGAGTCTCTGAAGCTTTCTTTCCTCGGGAGCATTGCCCTTTTGCACCTCTGCACCGCAGGTCTCAACAGAATGAGAATCGTGTGCCTTGGAGGAGCCGGTGGCGCCGCCGATACCGTCACGGCCTGTGGAGCCACCCAAAAGGATCACAACATCACCGGGAGCGGGAACCTCTCTGCGTACATTTTCAGCAGGAGCGGCAGCAATAACAGCACCGATCTCCATACGCTTTGCGGCGTAACCGGGATGATAGATTTCATCTACAATACCGGTTGCAAGACCGATCTGGTTACCGTAGGAGGAATAACCTGCAGCGGCAGTTGTAACGATCTTGCGCTGAGGAAGCTTACCCTTAATGGTATCCTGAACAGGTACCAAGGGATCGGCCGCACCCGTTACACGCATAGCACCGTATACATACGCTCTGCCGGAAAGGGGGTCACGAATGGCACCGCCGATACAGGTGGCAGCACCGCCAAAGGGTTCAATCTCGGTGGGATGGTTATGAGTCTCGTTCTTAAACAAAAGCAACCAAGGCTCTTTTTTACCGTCTGCCTCAATTTCGATCTTTACGGTACAAGCATTGATTTCCTCAGATTCATCCAATTTATCAAGCTTTCCGTGCTTTTTCAAATACTTGACGGCAACGGTAGCAAGATCCATCAAGCAGATCGGCTTATGCTCTCTGCCAAGCTCCTTGCGAACTGCAAGATACTCGTCATAGGTCTTCTGCAAAAGCGCATCCTCAAATTTCACGTCGTCAATCACCGTTTGAAAGGTGGTGTGACGGCAGTGATCGGACCAGTAGGTATCGATCATTCTGATTTCCGTAATGGTGGGATTTCTCTTTTCGGAAATGAAATACTCCTGACAGAAGGCAATGTCATCTGCATCCATTGCAAGACCATACTGCTTTACAAAGGCTTCCAATCCCTTGCGGTCCAGATCAATGAAGCCGTCAAGAGTTTCAACAGTGGTGGGAAGCTCATACTGAATGGCCAGTGTTTCGGGCATTTCAAGACTTGCTTCTCTGGCTTCCACAGGGTTGATCACATATTTTTTGATTTCTGCCACTTCCCCATCGGTCAGGTTTCCGTAGAGGGCATAGAGCTTTGCAGTGCGAACCACAGGTCTGTCGCCCTGAGAAATGATCTGAATACACTGTGCAGCAGAATCTGCTCTCTGGTCAAACTGACCGGGCAGATACTCTACCCCGAATACAGTGGCATCACCCACAGAAATCTCGGAAGAATACACGTCAAGCTGAGGCTCGGAAAAAACCGTTTTCTTTGCATACTCAAAAAGCTCTTCCGAAATATTCTCAACATCGTAGCGATTGAAAATGCGAACATCCTCAAGGCTTGTAATGCCAAGAAGGGTGCGCACATCCGAAAGAAGCGCCTTTGCTTCGTTCGCCAATTCCGTTTTCTTTTCAACAAATACTCTATAAACCATATTTACCTCTTTTGTAACAACGCCTTAGCACCGATATCGTGACGGTAATAAGCATTTTCAAAATGAATCTGATCCACAAGTTCATAAGCGGAGGAAATGGACTCTTCCAAGGTGGGCGCAAGAGCGGTTGCTCCCAAGACACGGCCGCCGTTTGTTACAAGAACGCCATCCTTAATTGCCGCACCCGCAACATAAACCTGATTTTCAATGGCTTCGGGAATCGTCAAAGGAAAGCCCTTTTCATAGGAGCCGGGATAGCCCTTGGAGGCCATAATGACACAGCAAGCACTTTCCTTCTTGAATACTACATCTATTTCATTCAATCGCTTCTCGGTAACCGCTTTCATAACCGTTAAAAGATCGGTTTCCAGAAGAGGCAGAACCACCTGAGTTTCAGGATCACCGAAGCGGCAGTTGTACTCGATCACCTTGGGCCCCTTGGGAGTCAGCATCAAGCCGAAATACAGACAGCCCTTGAAGGTTCTCCCTTCCTTGTTCATGGCATCCATCGTGGGAAGGAAGATCGTTTTCATACAAAGCTTTGCAATTTCTTCGGTGTAATAGGGATTGGGAGCAACGGTTCCCATTCCGCCCGTATTCAGACCGGTATCGTGATCGCCCGCTCTCTTATGGTCCATGGAAGAAACCATCGGCACCATACTTTTGCCGTCGGTAAAGGCGAGAACAGAAACCTCAGGGCCGGTCAAAAACTCTTCGATAACGATCTGATCTCCGCTTTTCCCGAAGACCTTGTCCTCCATCATAGAGCGAACTGCATCCTTCGCCTCCTGTCTCGTCTGGGCAATGATTACGCCCTTTCCGAGGGCAAGACCGTCTGCCTTGATCACAGTGGGAATGGGAGCCGTATCCAAATACTGCAATGCGGCAGCCATATCGCAAAATACCTCATATTGCGCAGTCGGAATTCCATACTTTTTCATGAGATTTTTGGAAAAGACCTTACTTCCCTCAATGATCGCCGCATTGGCACGAGGGCCAAAGCAGGGAATCCCTTCCTTTTCCAATGCATCCACGGCACCGAGAACCAAAGGATCGTCAGGCGCAACGATGGCGTAATCCACCTTATTTTCCACCGCAAAGGCGGCAATTTTATCAATTTCCTTGGCACCGATATCAACCAGAGTAGCATCCTTTGCCATACCGCCGTTTCCGGGGAGAGCAAAAATGGTATCAACATCGGGATTGGATTTAATTTTCTTGATGATGGCGTGCTCACGGCCACCACCACCCACAACCAAAATTTTCACGTTTCTCCTCCGTATCAGTGATGGAACAGTCTCATTTCAGTAAAGGCCATAACCATATCGTACTTATCACAGCAAGCAATGACGAGATCGTCACGAATGGAGCCACCGGGCTCGGCAATGTATTTCACACCGCTGCGATATGCTCTTTCAATGTTATCGTCAAAGGGGAAGAAGGCGTCAGAGCCCAGTGCTACATTTCCCTTGGTTGCAAGGTAAGCCTTAGCTTCCTCGGCGGTCAGGGGCTCGGGGCGGCAGGTGAAATATTTCTGCCAATTTCCGTCGGCACAAACATCTTCTTCGTTTTTGTTGATATAGCCGTCAATCACATTGTCACGGTCGGCTCTCTTCAAATCAGCCTTAAAAGGAAGATTCAATACCTTCTCGTGCTGACGCAAAAACCAAGTATCGGCCTTGGTACCGGCAAGTCTGGTACAGTGAATTCTGGATTGCTGACCTGCGCCGACACCGATCGCCTGACCGTCAACGGCATAGCATACGGAGTTGGACTGCGTATACTTCAGAGTAATAAGGGCAATGATCAGATCACGGGCAGCGCTTTCGGGAAGATCCTTATTTTTGGTAACGATCTTCTGCAAAAGGTGATGACCGATCTCAAAGTTATTTCTTCCCTGCTGGAAGGTGATACCGAACACCTGCTTTTTCTCAATGGGATCGGGCACGTAATCGGGATCGATCTTGACTACATTGTAATTTCCGTTTCTCTTCTGACGAAGGATATCAAGTGCCTCGTCCGTATATCCGGGAGCAATGACACCGTCAGACACCTCACGCTTGATCATACTTGCAGTGGTGGCGTCGCAAACGTCGGAGAGGGCCACCCAATCGCCGAAGGAACACATTCTGTCGGTACCTCTTGCTCTTGCATAGGCGGTAGCAATGGGAGACTCATCCAGCCCCTCAACATCATCCACAAAATAAGCCTTCTTCAAGGTATCGGAAAGAGGAACGGCAACAGCGGCTGAGGTAGGGCTAACGTGCTTAAAGGAGGTAGCAGCGGGAAGACCGAGAGCTTCCTTCAACTCCTTAACCAGCTGCCAAGAGTTCAAGGCATCCAAAAAGTTTATGTATCCGGGTCTTCCGTTTAAGATCTCAATGGGAAGCTCGCTGCCATCGTGCATAAAAATCTTGGACGGCTTCTGATTGGGGTTGCACCCGTATTTCAATTCAAATTCTTTCATTTGACATTACTCCTTACACATTTTTATTCAAGATGATCTCCTTAGCTTCGGAGCCATCCAGCGGAACCACACGAACAAAAAGGGAAACCTTGTTGTCTTCATTCAGGTTTGTCCAAACAAGCTCGGCCAACTCCTCAGCGGTATTGGGCAGAGAAACCTCCTCGGGCTCCCCATAGAAGGAAGGAATGGGGTTGCCGTCACAGCGGTAGGTGTGAATAAAGTGACCGATGCCTGCCTCGGGAGATGCATAATCAAAGGTGAAACGGTTGCAAGCCTCGGGGCGCCCGTTTGCAGATTTTAAAATCGACATCTTATAGCTGAAAGATGCTCTCTTGAAGCAATAATAGAGAGCGCCGGAAATTCTGGGGGTAAAATTGGGAGCATCGGGCTCAAACTCACGGGTTCTGAGCGCTTTTTCAAACTCAAAGCCATCGTGATCCTTGGTAGAAGAGATCACATCAAAAATGGTATTGGTCTGATTGCCGTTGGTAACGATGTCAACATTTCCACCGCAAGCAGAAAGATACGGATTATAAATGATCAGGCTGGGATCGGAAAGCTTCGATTCATCAAAGGCTTTGGTTCTCATGCCTCCATCAAATCTTTCAAACACACGGTTTCTGCTGTTTTCACTGCGACCCATAATGAAATATGCGATCATAGCATTCATTCCGTCGGCAGACTTACCGATGACAATGCCTCTGCCGGGATAAGAATTTTCGCTCAATAATGTTTTTAAATCAAAAATAGCCATAATACTCCTCTTTTTTATTGCTCAACAATTTCTTTCGAAACCTTTTCAACCGCCGCAGGCAAAATTTTCCATTCAGCAAGCCGCATCACTCTTTTTTGCAAGGACTCAGGGGTATCCCCCTCACGAATGGCAACCGCCTTTTGCAGGATGATCTCTCCCCCGTCGGGGATTTCATTCACAAAATGAACCGTAGCTCCCGTGACCTTCACACCGTAGGAAAGAGCGGCCTCGTGGACACGCAGACCGTAAAAGCCTTTTCCGCAGAAGGAAGGAATGAGGGAGGGGTGAACATTGATGATTTTTTTAGGATAGCGAGAGGTAAAGTCCTGACTGAGAATGGACATAAACCCTGCAAGCACAATCAGATCAATTTGATTTTCTTCAATCAAGGAAACGATCTTTTCCTCAAAGGCTTCTTGGCTTCCAAGCTCTTTCTTGGAAACCACGACGGAAGGAATCTTGTTTTCCTTCGCCCGCACGAGGGCATAGGCCTCGGGATTACCGGAGATCACAAGAGAGATCTTTCCGCTTACCAATTCCCCCTTCTTTTGAGAATCGATGAGGGCCTGAAGATTGGTTCCTCCGCCCGAGACCAAAACGGCAATTTTGGCCTTTCTCATAAGATCACCTTTTCCTCGGATTCCACAACCTCACCGATCACGTATGCATCCTCGCCGTTTGCCTTCAGGATCTCAAGGGCAGCCTCGGCATCCTCGGGGGAAACGATCACACACATACCGACACCCATATTAAAGGTGTTGAACATATCTCTTTCGGAAATGTTGCCAACCTTAGCGATCAAATCAAAAATAGGCAGAACACGAACGGCGCTCTTATCCACCTTGGCTCCCAGACCGTCGGGAATGCTTCTGGGAATATTTTCATAGAAGCCACCGCCGGTAATGTGGGAAATACCTTTTACGCAAATCTTATCAAGAAGGGCTAAAATGGGCTTGACGTAGATCTTGGTAGGAGTGAGAAGAGTCTCACCAACGCTCTTTCCGCCGAGCTCGGCAACAGGCTTCTTGATATCGCTGTTTTCCACATCAAATACCTTGCGAACAAGGGAGAAGCCGTTGGAATGAACGCCGGAGGAAGGGAGTGCAATGATCACATCGCCTGCCTTCATTTTCTTGTTATCAATGATCTTGGATTTGTCAACAACACCGGTGCAATAGCCTGCAAGATCATATTCGTCAACAGGATAAAAGCCGGGCATTTCCGCAGTCTCACCGCCGATGAGAGCGGCACCGGACTGAACGCATCCCTCTGCAACGCCGGACACGATCTGAGCAATGCGCTCGGGTACATTTTTGCCGCAAGCAATATAGTCCAGGAAGAACAGAGGCTTTGCGCCGACACAAATAACATCGTTGGCACACATCGCCACGCAGTCAATACCGATGGTATCGTGCTTATCCATAATGAATGCGATCTTGAGCTTGGTTCCGACACCGTCGGTTCCGCTGACCAGAACGGGCTTGGTAATGCCCTCCAAATCCAGTTCAAACAAACCGCCGAAGCCGCCAACATCGGAGCAAACTCCGCTGGTCATCGTTCTGGCGATGTGCTTTTTCATCAGTTCAACCGCCTTGTAACCTGCAGTAATATCAACGCCTGCCGCTGCATAGCTATCCGATTTAGATTGATTATACATTTCTTTTATTCCTTTCCATTCCAGCAATATGTGCATAACTTACAGGGCTCAAGCCCGATGGCTTCAATAATTCCGTCCAGCGATTGAAACTCAATGGAAGAAAAATGGAGTTTATCGCAAATCGCTTTTCTGAATTTTTTACCACGCTCGGTGGTGAAATCACTGTATTCGTCTACATACTTGATTCCCTCTTCCCCCTCAAGCTCCATAATGATCTGACGAGCGATCAATTCCATTTCGCTCTTGGTACGGGAAAAATCCAAATACTTACAGTTAAACATAATAGGCGGGCAAGCGGAACGAATATGAACCGCTTTGGCACCGTGGGAATACAAGAAGTCAATGGTTTCCTTTAACTGCGTTCCGCGAACAATGGAGTCGTCAACAAAGAGGAGACTTTTCCCCTGAATCAGCTCGTGAACGGGGATCTGCTTCATTTTTGCAATTTTACTGCGATCCGCCTGCTTTGCCGAGGTAAAGCTGCGAGACCAAGTAGGTGTATATTTAATAAAGGCACGGGCAAATGGAGCGTGACTTTCCTGCGCATAGCCAATGGCATGAGGCGTACCCGAATCCGGCATACCGCCAACAAAATCCACATCCTTTGCATTTTGGATCTCTTCATCGTGCTTCGCCATAATTTGGCCGTTGCGATAACGCATGATCTCCACATTGACTCCCTCATAAGTCGAGGTGGGATAGCCGTAATAGCTCCAAAGGAAGGAGCAAATACGCATTTTTTCACCGGGCTCCTGAAGGCGAATGATGCGAGAGGGCGTGATCTCTACAATTTCTCCCGGACCAAGCTCTCTGACGCTTTCATACCCAAGCTTCTGATAAGCAAAAGACTCCAAGGATACACAGTGGCCCTCTTCATCCTTACCGATCAAAACAGGAAGTCTGCCGAGGCTGTCTCTTGCGGCGATCAGATTGCCGTTCTCCTTGAGAATGAGAATGGTGGCTGAGCCATCGATCTTCTTTTGAACGGAAAGAATTCCCTCCACAAAGCTTTCTTTGCGATTGATCAGTGCCGCAACAAGCTCGGTAGCATTGATCTTACCGCCTGTCATGGCATCAAAATGACCGCCAAGGCTCGTATCAAGGTATTCCTTCGCCAATTCATCCGCATTGCTGATAGCACCGACAACACAAATGGCATAGGTTCCGAGCGCTGACCGAATCAAAAGCGGCTGAGGATAATGATTGCTGATACACCCAATGGCACTGGTGCCCTGCATCTCATCGAAAATATGCTCAAATTTTGAGCGAAAGGGTGTATTTTGAATGTTTTTGATCTCTCTTTGGAGACCGATTTCTTGATCGTACGCAGCAATACCGCCACGACGAGTTCCGAGGTGTGAGTGGTAGTCAGTTCCGAAAAACACATCGGACATCGCATCTCTTTGACTAACAACTCCGAAAAATCCGCCCATAGTTCCTCCTTTGCGGGATCAAATCAGTTTGCAAATTCTTCCACTACCTTACGGTCTTTTTCCAAAACCTTGGCAGCATCGGCTCTTCTCTTGGCATCCAGCTTTTCAGCAAGCTCGGGCTCGGAAACCGCAAGGATCTGCAGTGCAAGAAGAGCGGCGTTGGTGGCACCGTCAATGGCAACGGTAGCAACGGGGATTCCCGAGGGCATCATAACCGTTGATAAAAGGGCGTCCATTCCGTCAAGCTGACTTGACTTGCATGGAATTCCGATCACAGGGAGCGTAGTATTGGCGGCAATGGCGCCGGCCAGATGAGCCGCCATACCGGCTGCGGCGATGATGGCACCAAATCCGTTTTCCCTCGCATTCAAGGCAAAGAGCCTCGCCTCCTCGGGGGTGCGATGAGCGGAGTAAACATGAATTTCAAAATCAACACCAAAGGATTTCAGCGTATCAACTGCTTTTCTGACAATGGGAAGATCGCTGTCACTTCCCATAACAATTCCGACTTTTTTCATAAATCCTCCTTACAAAAAACAAAAAAGGGCGCACTTAACTCTAAGAGTTAAATGCGCCCAGACGGTCGGCAATAAGGGGAAACCCCTGAAAAGTTCTTTGTTCCTCTGTGGTGCTCCACAATCATCCGTCAGTCGCAAAGAACCCATTCAATTCCTGAAAATTATACCATACCTCAAGAGTCGTGTCAAGGCGCAAAGGGGAAATTTCGACTATTTAATTGAGGCTCCCTTTTCCTTTTGAATCACATCGTGAGCGCCGCCCTCCACAATACTGGTTGCAGAAACGAGAGTAAGCTTTGCTTTCTTCTGCAATTCAGAAATAGAAAGCGCTCCGCAGTTACACATTGTAGATTTCACCTTGCTGAGAGAAAGTGCCACATTGTCCTTCAGACTACCGGCGTAAGGAACATAAGAATCAACGCCCTCTTCAAAGGAAAGCTTCTTATCTCCGCCCAAGTCATATCTCTGCCAGTTGCGGGCACGGCTGGAGCCTTCACCCCAGTATTCCTTATAGTAGGTACCGCCGATATTCACCTTATTGGTGGGGCTTTCATCAAATCTTGCAAAGTATCTGCCAAGCATTACAAAGTCAGCACCCATGGCAAGGGCCAAGGTAATGTGGTGATCGTAAACAATACCGCCATCGGAGCAAACGGGAATATAAACACCGGTCTCTTCAAAATACTCATCTCTGGCCTTGCAAACCTCAATGAGAGCGGTAGCCTGACCACGGCCGATTCCCTTGGTTTCACGGGTGATACAGATGGAGCCGCCGCCGATTCCGACTTTAATAAAGTCAGCCCCGCAGTCAGCCAAGAAGCGGAAGCCGTCAGCATCCACAACATTACCTGCACCAACCTTAACGGTATCGCCGTAGCGCTCACGGATCCACTCGATGGTCAGCTTCTGCCACTCGGAAAAGCCTTCGGAGGAGTCAATACAAAGCACATCGGCCCCTGCCTCAATAAGAGCAGGAACACGCTCGGCGTAGTCACGGGTGTTGATACCCGCACCCACAACATATCTCTTGCTGGAATCCAAAAGCTCATTGGGATTCTGCTTGTGGGAATCATAATCTTTACGGAACACAAAATAGCAAAGCTGCCCCTCCTCATTGATAATGGGGAGAGAATTCAATTTGTTATCCCAAATGATATCATTGGCTTCCTTCAAGGTTGTTCCCTCTTTTGCCCAAATAAGCTTATCAAAGGGAGTCATAAACTCACGAACAGGAGTGGAAGCATCCATTCTGCTGACACGGTAATCTCTGCCCGTAACAATACCGAGAAGCTTTCCTTCGCTGGTGCCGTCACTGGTAACGGCTACAGTGGAGTGGCCGGTCTTTTCCTTAAGAGCAACCACGTCTGCCAAGGTTGCATCGGGGCTCACATTGGAGTCGCTCTTTACAAAGCCTGCCTTATGATTCTTGGCACGCTTCACCATTGCTGCTTCATCGGCAACGGACTGAGAGCCGTAAATAAAGGAAACACCGCCTTCGACAGCCAAAGCAATGGCAAGGCGATCGCCGGAAACAGACTGCATAATAGCACTGACCATGGGAATGTTCATGGTGATGGCAGGCTCCTCACCCTTCTTATATTTTACAAGAGGAGTTTTCAGAGACACATTCGCAGGAACACACTCGCTGGAGGAGTATCCGGGAATCAAAAGATATTCATTAAAAGTATGAGAGGGTTCATTGATAAAAACAGCCATTATTTTTCCTCCTTTTTAATCGCTTTTTTCTCACAATAAATACAGCGATAAACTTGATTCTTTTCATCTACACATTTTACCTTGTGGGCAAGCTCCTGCTCCACAGAGGTAATACAGCGAGGATTGACACAGTGATAAGGCCCAACCACTGCATCTTCCTTTTGATCCTTCGCCTCGCGGTTCATCAACAAAAAGCGGATCAAAGCCATACGAACAAGCTTCCCGTTCAAAACCTGCTTGAAATAGCAGGCTCTCGGATCAGAATCGATCTGAACGCTGATCTCGTTCACGCGGGGCAAGGGGTGAAGAATACACATATCCTTCTTGGCATCCACAAGCTTTTCGGGAGTCAGAATATAACTGTCCTTCAGCTGCTCATAGGTATCCAGATCGTCAAAACGCTCTCTTTGAATACGGGTCATATAGAGAATATCAAGCTGGGGAAGTGCCTGTTCAAGAGAAGCAATTTCCACATATTCCATCCCGTTGGCTTCCAAGGCATCCGTTCTGACATAGGCGGGAACCTTCAGCTCGTCGGGAGAGATCAAAACGATCTTAATATTTTCATACCGTGTCAAAGCAGAAATCAGAGAATGAACGGTTCTGCCGAATTTCAAATCGCCGCAAAAGCCAATGGTCAAATGATCCAGTCTTCCCTTTTCACGGTAAATGGTCAAAAGATCCGTCAAGGTTTGCGTAGGATGGCAGTGACCGCCGTCACCCGCATTGATAACGGGAACACTTGCATTTTGAGATGCAACATAAGGGGCGCCTTCCTTGGGGTGGCGCATCGCGATGATATCGGCATAACAGCTGATCACCTTCGCAGTATCGGCAATGCTCTCCCCTTTGGACGCAGAGGAGGACGAAGCCTCAGAAAAACCGATCACACTGCCGCCAAGCTCCAGCATAGCCGCCTCAAAGCTGAGCCTGGTTCTGGTAGAAGGCTCAAAAAACAGCGTTGCAAGCTTTTTGCCCTTACAGCAATCAGCATATTTTTCGGGATGTTCGCTGATGTCACACGCCGTGTGAATCAGATCCATCACCTCATCGGGAGTAAAGTCTACAATATCAATAAGACTTCTCATTGATTGCTCCCGCCTTTGATCCAGCTCTCATCGGAGGGATTGTTACGGAATGCGATCAGGCGAGCAACATCCTCTTCCTTGATATATCCTTCCTCCGCTGCAACCTGAGCGATCACATCAAAATTGGTCAGGGAAACATTTTTTACATTGGCCTCTGCCATACGGTCGATTCCCTTCTTCATACCGTAGGTGAAAATACTGGCTACGCCGAGCACCTCGGCGCCTGCCTCACGAAGAACGTTGACAACCTCGAGAACACTGCCGCCGGTGGAAATCAGGTCCTCCACCACAACGACCTTCTGTCCCTTCTCAAGCTTTCCTTCGATCTGGTTCTGGCGGCCGTGATCCTTGGCGCCGGAGCGAACGTAGCCCATAGGAAGACCCATAATATGGCCTACAATGGCAGCGTGAGCAATTCCTGCGGTAGAGGTGCCCATCAGGACCTCTGCCTCGGGGTAATGGGTACGAATGATCTCTGCCAATCCGTTTTCCACATCCAAGCGAACCTCGGGTGCAGTCAGGGTCAATCTGTTATCACAATAGACAGGGCTCTTGATTCCGCTTGCCCAGGTAAAGGGCTCTTCGGGACGGAAGAACACAGCCTTAATTTTCAAAAGATCCTTTGCAATTACTTTTTCCATCGTTCTATTTCTCCTTAATCAACAAATTCTCTGATACAACGCTCGTAAGCCGCAACGGGATCGGCCGCAGCGGTAATGGGACGACCCACCACAATGTAATCCGAGCCGATCTTCTTGGCCTCGGCGGGGGTCATAACACGCTTCTGATCGCCGATATCGCCGTCTGCAAAGCGGACACCGGGAGTAACGGTCAAAAAGTCCTTGCCGCAGGCATCGTGAACCTTACCCGCCTCCAAGGGAGAACAAACCACACCGTCAAGACCTGCGCTTTTGGCATTCTTGGCATAGTGAAGCACAACCTGATCAATGGGCTCACGGATCAACAGATCGTTCTCCATGCTTTCCTGATCGGTGGAAGTAAGCTGAGTAACGGCAATCAAAAGAGGACGGGTGCCGTCGGGACGGGTCAATCCTTCAATGGCCGCCTCCATCATACGAATGGTGCCGCCTGCGTGCAAATTACAAAGATCCACATCCAAACCGGAAAGAACCGCCATGGATTTTTTCACGGTGTTGGGAATGTCGTGGGATTTCAGATCCAAAAAGATCTTGTGGCCACGAGCCTTGATCTCACGAACGATTTGAGGGCCTTCAGCGTAAAAAAGCTCCATACCGATCTTCACAAAAGGCTTCTTGCCGGTAAAACGGTCCAAAAAGCTGAATACTTCCTTTGCACTTGCAAAATCACAAGCAATGATAACGTCCTTTCCCATTATCTGACACCTCCGATAATTTCACTTAATTCATTGATTTTATATTCATCCATCGCACGGGGCAAATCCCGAATAATATCACGGCAAGCATAAGGATTTATAAGATTTTCTGCTCCGACCTGAACTGCGGTAGCACCCGCAAGCATCATTTCGATTACATCCTCTGCCGATTTTACGCCGCCGATTCCCACAACGGGAATTTTTACATTGGATGCAACCTGATAGACCATACGAACGGCAACAGGAAAAATAGCACTGCCGGAAAAGCCGCCCATGGTATTGGCGATCACAGGCCTTCTTCTTCTCAAATCAATTCTCATTCCGAGAAGCGTATTGATCAGGCTGATGCCGTCAGCGCCGGCATCCTCACAAGCCTTCGCAATGGAAACAATATCCGTAACATTGGGAGAAAGCTTGATGATCACAGGCTTTGTGGTAACCTTTTTCACTGCTCGGGTCACCTCGGCAGCGGCCGCAGGATCGGTACCGAAGCTCATTCCGCCTCCGTGAACATTGGGACAGCTGACATTGACCTCAAGCCAGCCAACCTGCTCACAGGCATCAAGTCTTTCACAGGTATAGGCGTAATCCTCAACGGAAAATCCACTGACGTTAGCCATCACAGGTTTAGAAAAGCACTTTTTTAATTTCGGAAGTTCTTCGGAAATCACCTTATCAACACCGGGATTCTGAAGACCGACGGCATTGATCATACCTGCCGTGCACTCTGCAATTCTGGGGGTAGGATTTCCAAAGCGGGGGTCTTTGGTGGTACCCTTAAAAGAAAAGGTTCCAAGCTCATTGATATCATAAAGCTCGGCGAATTCGTAGCCGAAGCCAAAGGTACCGCTGGCGGGGATCACGGGATTATCCAGCGTGATTCCGCAAAGATTCACACTCAGTCTTCCCATAAGATCTCCTCCTTCTTCATCACAGGGCCTTCCTTGCAAATTCTCTTGTAGCCGGTAATGGTTTTGCAGGAGCATCCCATACAAGCACCGAAGCCGCACCCCATTCTTTCTTCAAAGCTCATTTGACCCGAGGTAGCGGAGGCTTTATAAACCGCCTTCAGCATAGGCTCGGGGCCGCAGGTATAAAAATAAGAATAAGTCAAATCCTTCAAGACATCGGTTACAAAGCCCTTTGAACCGCAGGAGCCGTCAACCGTGGTGACGAAAACCTCAGCCCCCAGGGCTCGAAATTCATTTTCGTAAAAAACTTCATTCTTGGTATTAAAACCAAGGATCACCTGAACTTTTTTACCTTCTGAAATCAGCTTTTTCGCAAGCAGATACAAGGGAGGAACACCGACTCCGCCGCCGATCAAAACGGGAGCGTCTCCCGACAGGGCGGTGTCATAGCCGTTTCCGAGACCGGTCAAAACATCAAGCTCCCCTTCCTTCATTTGAGAAAGCTTTGCGGTTCCCTTTCCCACGACCTTATAGAGAATGGTAACGACACCGTCATTCAGATCGCAAACAGAAATGGGGCGTCTCAAAAACAGCCCGTCCAACTGAATGTTGATAAACTGGCCGGGAGATGTAATGGCGCTCACATCTCCGGCAAGCTTCATTTGATATACAGAATCCGTCAGCGGAATATTTTCCGTAATCTTCAAAACAACTTGTTTCATTCCGTCCTCTTTATGCATCAATGGTAGAAATGGTCAGTGTGGTTTCCTCCAGCACATCCAAAAGAACACGAACGGTATCCAAAGCCGTAAAGATCGTAACATTGTTTTCCGTTGCAAAGGCACGGATCTGAGAGCCGTCGTTTAATTGATTGCTGTCGCCGATGTCACGGGTATTGATTACATACGCCACGTGACCCTGACGAAGAGCATCGGGAATTTCGTTGCTACCGTCGGTAATCTTTTGCAGAACACGGGTTCTGATTCCGTTTTCCTTCAGGAATTTGGCAGTACCTGCCGTTGCTTCAATGTTAAATCCAAGGTTGTAGAAGCGGCGGATCAGAGGAAGAGCCTCTTCCTTATCCTTATCGGCAATGGTGGCAAGCACGGTGCCGTAGTTCTGAAGTCTTGTGCCGGAGGCCTGCAGTGCCTTATACAGGGCACGGTTCAGCTTATCGTCGTAACCGATGGCCTCACCGGTAGATTTCATTTCGGGAGAAAGGTAGGCATCAAGACCACGGATCTTGCTGAAGGAGAACACGGGAACCTTAACATACCAGCGCTCCTTCTCATCGGGATAAATATCAAAGATCCCCTGCTCCTTCAGACTCTTTCCGAGGATCGCCTCAGTGGCGATGTCAGCAAGGCTATAGCCCGTTGCTTTGGACAGGAAGGGAACGGTACGGGAGGATCTGGGGTTTACCTCAATGATGTAAACATCTTCCTTTTCATCCACAATAAACTGAATGTTATAAAGACCCACAATACCGATTCCAAGGCCAAGCTTCTTTGCATACTGAAGAATGATGCCTTTCACCTTATCGGAAATACTGAAGGTGGGATAAACGCTGATGGAGTCACCGCTGTGAACGCCGGTGCGCTCAACCAATTCCATAATACCGGGCACAAACACGTTTCTGCCATCGCAAATGGCATCCACCTCAACCTCTTTGCCCTGAATATATTTGTCAACCAAAACAGGCTTGTCTTCATCAATCTCAACCGCCGTCTTCAAATAGTGACGAAGCTGCTCCTCGTTGGCAACGATCTGCATGGCTCTGCCACCCAAAACAAAGCTGGGGCGAACCAAAACGGGATAGCCGATCTCTGCGGCCGCGGCAATACCGTCCTCAATCTTGGTAACAGCCTTGCCCTTAGGCTGGGGAATTCCGAGACTGTGAAGGATCTTCTCAAAGCTGTCACGGTTCTCCGCTCTTTCAATGGCCGCACAGTCCGTGCCGATGATCTTGACACCTCTCTGCATCAAGGGTTCCGCCAAATTGATGGCGGTCTGTCCTCCGAGTGACGCAATGACTCCCTCGGGCTTTTCAAACTCGATGATGTTCATCACATCCTCTGCCGTCAAGGGCTCAAAGTAAAGCTTGTCGGCAGTGGTATAGTCGGTAGAAACCGTTTCGGGGTTGTTGTTGATAATAATAGCCTCGTAGCCGCATTTCTTAATGGTGGTAACGGCGTGAACGGTAGAATAGTCAAATTCAACGCCCTGACCGATACGAATGGGTCCCGCACCAAGTACAACGATCTTCTTACGATCGGTCAGACGGGAAGCATTCTCTCCACTGTAAGAGGAATAGAAATACGGAATGTACGCACCTGTGTGGCAGGTATCCACCATACGGTACACAGGGAACATATTTTCTTTTTTGCGAAGTTGATAAATTTCAATCTCCTTCATATTCCAAAGACGGGCAATAAACCAGTCGCCAAAGCCCATCTTCTTAGCCTCAAGAAGAACCTTGACATCGCCGCAGTTCTCCTTCAGCTTCTTTTCCATATTCACGATATTGACAACCGCATCCAAGAAATAAGGAGTGATCTTGGTTAATTCGTGAATTTCCTCTACACTGACACCGAGACGAACAAGCTCTGCGATACAGAAGATGGTATCATCCTTAAACTCGGAAAGATAAGCCTTCAAGGTGTCAACATCCTTCCCTTCAAATTTGGGAAGGGTCAAGTGCTTTGCTCCGGTTTCCAAGGAACGGATGGATTTAAGGAAGCACTCCTCCAAATTGGAGCCAATTCCCATAATCTCACCGGTTGCCTTCATCTGGGTACCGAGAGTGTTGGGAGCGGTGGCAAACTTATCGAAGGGGAATCTGGGAAGCTTGGCAATGACATAATCAAGGCTGGGCTCAAAGGCGGCATTGGTATTGGCAATGGCAATATCCTCAAGAGCCATTCCTACTGCGATCTTTGCCGTTACTCTGGCAATGGGATAACCACTGGCCTTGGATGCCAAAGCAGAAGAACGGGATACACGGGGATTGACCTCAATCAGGAAGTACTCGCTGGAATGAGGATTCAGCGCAAACTGAACATTACAGCCACCCTCGATCTTCAATTCACGAATAATCTTAATGGCGCTGTCATTGAGCATTTTTTGGTCTTTCTCGCTGAGGGTCATAATAGGTGCCACGACGATGGAGTCACCGGTATGAACACCGACGGGGTCAACATTTTCCATACCGCAGATGGTAATGGCGTGGTCATTGGAGTCACGCATTACCTCAAACTCGATTTCCTTGTAACCCTTCACACTCTTTTCGATCAAAACCTGAGAAACGGGAGAAAGCTTGAAGGCATTGGTTCCAATCTCGATCAGATCTTCTTCGTTATAAGCAAAGCCGCCACCGGTACCGCCAAGGGTAAAGGCAGGACGAAGCACAACGGGATAACCGATTCTTTCGGCCGCTTCCTTGGCTTCCTCCAAGGAATAGGTAATCTCAGAAGGAATGGTGGGTTCTCCGATAGACTGACAAAGCTCTTTGAAAAGCTCTCTGTCCTCTGCTCTTTCAATGCTCTTGGAGCTGGTGCCCAAAAGCTCCACACCGCACTCCTTCAAAATTCCCTTTTTCTCAAGCTGAATAGCAAGATTGAGTCCGGTTTGACCGCCGATACCGGGAACGATGGCATCCGGTCTTTCATAGCGGAGGATTTTGGCAATATATTCCAGTGTCAAAGGCTCCATATAGACCTTGTCTGCAATGGTAGTATCGGTCATAATCGTAGCAGGATTGGAGTTACAAAGTACAACCTCATAACCCTCTTCCTTCAATGCAAGACAAGCCTGAGTGCCTGCATAGTCAAATTCAGCGGCCTGACCGATCACGATGGGACCGGAGCCGATGATCAGTATTTTTTTCAAATCTGTACGCTTTGCCATTTTTTCCTCCTAACGCCGAAGGCGATAATTTACTTATTTCTATATACTTCTTTATTTTGATAAACCGTCAAGCAGCATTTGCCGAAGAGCTGTTCCCCTTCAAACGGTGTTGCCCTCCCGGCAGATAAAAATTCAGAGGGATCCACAGTCCACTGAGCATCAAGATCCCAAACCGTGTAGCCACAATCAGCTTCAAATCCAAACCGTTTTCTTGGATTTATGCTCATCAGCTGAATCAGTTTTTCAAGAGAGAGAATATTTTTCTTTACGAGTCTTGTATACAAAAGAGAGAATGCAGTTTCAAGGCCAACGATACCAAAAGCACTCCCCTCCAATCCTTTAGCCTTCTCTTCTGCGGAATGGGGAGCATGATCCGTAGCGATCATATCAACGGTACCGTCAAAAAGCCCCTCCAAAAGCGCAATCCGATCTGCCTCGGAGCGAATAGGAGGATTCATTTTGAATCTCCCCTCTTCTTTTAGATCCATATCGTTCAAAACAAGGTAGTGCGGGCCAACCTCGCAGGAAACATCAAGACCTGCTTTTTTGGCTTCCCGTATCAAGGAAACACTTTCTTTTGTGGAAATGTGACACACGTGGTACGACACCCCTGTTTTTGCAACAAGCTTCAAGTCACGCTCGATCTGCTGATACTCACTTTCACTGCAGATGCCGCG
Organism: Eubacteriales bacterium; assembly: GCA_045543495.1. Lineage (GTDB taxonomy): Bacteria > Bacillota > Clostridia > Oscillospirales > SIG627 > RGIG5579. The sequence continues at coordinate 118,402 of JAZQMO010000015.1, forward strand.
ATGCCCATGAAGACGGGCGTATTCTCCGTCATGAATATAACCGCCGTGCAAAAGATCATTGACCTCGCAATGGGCAACGATCTTTTTTCCAAGGCTTTTGGCTTTCACCATGGCCTTTTCCATCAATTCGTCGCTCTGAACTCCTCTGCCGTCATCGGAGAAGGCGCAGACAAACGGTGCTATGGCATCCATCTCAGAAAGGGTCTGCCCCATCTGGCCGATTGTAATAGAGCCGTAAGGCACGGTTTGTATGGCAGAATCCCGCTCAATCAGATCCAGCTGCAAACGCAGATTGGCAAGGGTATCGGGAACGGGCTTCAAATTCGGCATGGTGCAAACCGTGGTATAACCGCCGTGAGATGCCGCCATAGAGCCGGACAAAATGGTCTCTTTATAAGAAAAGCCCGGCTCTCGAAAATGCACATGCACATCGCAAAAGCCGGGAAAAGCATACAAATCGTGGTCACAGCAAAGGCTGGTAGCGGTAGGAAGAGACAGTGTTCCCACGGTAGAAGGTTCAAAGCCGATGAATTTCATTTTCTGAAGTCCCAGTTGATTCTTCATTGCCTTCTCCTTTCAAAAAAACCTGCCCCAAGGACAAGTTTATCGTGATTAATCTCTTTCTTACCCCAATGTAAGAAACACACATTTATAATTTTATAGATTATACAACTTTCGCTATATTTTGTCAACTCCCTTTGACATGAAAAAAGGGAAATTTCATCCAAAAAATTGAACAAAAATTTCCCTGATTTCAGAGCTGAAATCGTGAAAATATCAAACCTCTTCCACGGAAGCGATTCTTTGTCTGTCGTTTTCGTGCAGTAGATCGTAAATGTAATCAAAGGATTCTTTTTCGACGCTGGAAAAGTGATTCTCTCCGATGACAAAGTGATCGATCAAAACCACATTCATTTGCAAGAGAAAATTTTTCAGCTTATTGGTTGTATTCAAATCCTCGGAGGAGGCAATGGGCAATCCGTGGGGATGATTGTGAGCAAACACCAAATAAGCAGCCTTATGGTGAACCGCCGCATCGCAAAGCTTACGAAAGGAAAAAGCAACGGAGTTGAGATCCCCTTCGTGAATCACCTCAGAGCCGCAATAGCTGAGGCTATTATCATAAAACACCGCATAGGCTTGCTCCACATCAAGCCCCGCAAAATGAAGAACAAGATCCTGCCCCATTTGGGTATATTCCGGCAATTTCTTCTCGGGACGAAAGCGGTCTTTATAATATCTCTTGGCAACCGCAGGATACGACAGGATCAGACTCGCCGCATTCTCTCCGATACCTTCTACCTGACAAAGCTCATCCAAGGTGGCATCAAACACCTTGGATAGAGAACCAAAGCGATCGATGAGAGCGTGAGCAAGCTCATTGGTGTCCTTTCTCGGAATGGCAAAAAACAGGATCAATTCCAGAATATTGTGATCCTCAAAATGATCCAGACCCTCCCGATGAAAACGCCTTTTTAATTTTAATCGGTGACCGCTGTGCGGATTTTCCTTCTTTTCTTTTGTCATAAACCCCTCATACAAAAACAAAAAACTGTTGAAATAGAACAAAACTTGTAGTATAATAGGAACCGTACTTGATATCATCATCCATTTTACATAAAGAATCAATACTCAAAGGAGAACGTATGAAATCCAAAATCATCAGTTCCGTATTGTGCGTAGCAGTTCTTTTTGCAACTGCATTTATGATCTACTATTCCCCCTCCGAGGCTCCATCGGAAGAAACAAAGGAATCTGAAGAAAACGCTACCCTCCCGAGCGAATCGGACGCCGTCGTAACAAGAGCCTACGTCATTGAAGCGGCACACGATGCAGAGGATGTAATCCATCAGCTCGCCTTCGGTGCCGGCAAATCCTACGAAAGCGAAATGAATAGTCTTTCGCTCCGTCTGCAAAAAAGTGCTGACTACTTAAAGGATACCCTTCAGGACTATTACGGTGCAAGCTACTTTACCAAATTGAGCGAGGTATTCAGCGAAATTACAAATTCGCCCTTTCAAAGTACCTCTGATTTTTCATCTCGCGCCGCTCGCATCTTAACGGAGATCGAAAATGCATATCCCGCCGAGGCTGCTGCCATTCAGGATGAAAACCACCCCGATACTCCGATGTACTACCCCAAGTTTGACACAAGCGCAGGCGGATCATATTCTCTTGCACTTCTTTGCATTTTCCGTCAGCAATATGCCGCAAGTCAAAATCAGATCCTTCTGACCTTCGGAGGAAATGTTGCTTTCGGTGATACACTTCTTTCCTCTGCAGCCGATAACAGCTTTAAGAATGAGCTTGCAAGCATGGGCGGTCTTTACCCTCTGCAAAACCTTTCCTCCATCCTCAGAACGGATGATATCAGCTTTGCCAATCTGCAAGCTCCCCTTACAACCGAAATGACCACCGACAACAGTGACAAAATCAAGGGAATTCCGGATTATGCCAAGCAGATCAAAAACTGCGGTTTGGATGTTTTGTCCATTTCCGATCCCGAGCTGATCGGTTACGGCGAGAACGGAAAAACCGATACCATCCGCGCCTTAAATGAAGCAGAGATCAGCTTTACGGATGAAGGAACCATCTGCTATGTGAAGACAGATCTTGGTATCGTGGCTTATCTTACTTATGACATTATAGAGGAAATTCAAGGGAATGTCAATCTGAACTATATCGAAGCTCCCAAGCAGGATATTGCCGCCGCACGCGAAGCCGGGGCAGCCATTGTAGTCGTGCATTTCAACTGGATCACCACCATGAAGAACTCCGTTGCTGCTTGCACGGCACAGGTTCAGACCACCCGTTCCGCCATTGACAACGGTGCCGATCTTGTGTTTGGCTCGCATCAGGGCTTTTCCTCCTCGGTGGAACAGTACAAAGGAATCAATATTGTATATTCTGCAGGAAATCTATTTACCAAGGGTACCGAGGATGCACCTTCCTTTTTGGTTCAACAAGCCTTCTCCTTAAACGAAGAAGGAAAGGCTGTTCCCGGTGAGATCACCTTCATCCCCGTGGGAAGCACCGGCGGAAGCAACGCACTTCCCTACCTGAAATTGGATTCGGCTTCTGCCAATCAATTGAAGAATGATCTTGTGTCATGGTCCAGATCCCTGCGTTACGGTATCAACAAGCGAAACACCTTTACTACGGATCATATTCAGGTCATTTCCATTGAAAAATAAGTTCAAGGAGGCTGCAAAACAGCCTCCTTTCTTTCCATAACTTGTCAAACAAAGGATAGTACGATATAATATAGAAAAACTCGGAAAGCGTATAAAATATGGATAAAGATATACATCTACGAACAAAACCTCTCCTGAAAGAAGAAGGCATTGACGCCCTGAATCATTCCCATGTAATCGTTTTCGGTCTCGGCGGTGTGGGCGGCCACGCTGTGGAGGCGCTGGCAAGAAGCGGTGTTGGGACGCTCACGCTTGTGGATCCCGAATGTTATGATTGGTCCAACATGAACCGTCAGTTATTTGCGACGGTCAATACCGTAGGAATGAAAAAGACGGAAGCCACGGCAAACAGAATTCGAGAAATTGCGCCCGATTGCATGATTCGCACGTTTCCCTTTTTTTATACGAAAGATACAGAACCCGAGGGCCTCTTTGATGGAGTGGATTACATTTTAGATGCCATTGACTCGGTGCCGTCTAAGCTTGATCTTATTAATCGTGCAAACGAATTAAATATTCCCATCATTGCAAGCATGGGAACGGGAAATAAGCTGGACCCCACCGCTTTTTGTGTGTCTGATATCTATAAAACGAGCGTATGTCCCTTGGCCAAAAAGGTACGTCTTGCTTGCAAGAAAAAAGGAATTCGTAAATTGAAGGTGGTTTATTCTACCGAAGAACCGAAAATCAAAGGACTTGAAAAAGAAAATCAAGGATTTACCCCTGCCAGCACAAGCTTTGTACCGGGTGTGGCGGGAATGATCCTTGCAGGTGAAATCATAAAGGATATTACAAAAGTATGTTTATCTTAGGCACAGAAAATTTAAGCGTTTCCTTCGGAGAAAAGATACTATTGGATAAAGTCAGCTTTTCCGTAAACCAAGGAGAAAAGGTTGCCATCGTTGGCGTGAACGGTGCAGGAAAGAGCACCTTAATGCGATTGATTGCAAACCGCATTTCTCCCTTGGATGGAAATATTTTTATTGCAAAAGGAAAAACCATAGGTCATTTGGAGCAACAAAGCAGTCTTGACCCCGAGAAAAGCGTATACGAAGCAGCTCTCTCCGTTTTCAAGAGTCTGCAAGAAAAAGAAATCTTGCTGGAACAGTTCACGGAGCAAATGAAAACCGATCATTCCGAAGAATTGATCGCAAGATACACCTCGCTTCAGCAACGCTTTGAGAGAGACGGCGGTTATGAATACAAAAGCCGTGCAAAAGGGACTCTCATCAGTATGGGGTTTGATGAGAATAAACTGAATCTTGCGTTATCCGCCTTATCGGGTGGTCAAAAAACCATTCTTCAGCTTGCTCTTTTACTGTTGGAGGAACCTGATATTCTGCTTTTGGATGAACCCACCAACCATTTGGATATCCGTGCTTTAGAGTGGCTTGAAGATAAGCTGAAACGGATCCGAAGCACGGTGCTTTTGATTTCCCATGACCGATTGTTTTTGGATCGGGTAACCGATAAAACACTTGAAATTGAAAATACAAAGGCGAAGATGTACGCCTGTCCATACAGCGAATATCGCAAGCAAAAAGAGTTCGACCGTGAAATTCAGGACAGACACTACGCCAATCAGCAAAAGGAAATTGCGAGAATTGAGGCCTTTATCGCGCAGCAAAAAAGATGGAACCGAGAGAAAAATATCATTGCAGCAGAATCGCGACAAAAGGCTCTGGACCGAATGGTGAAAGTGGAAAAAAGCACGCCTCTTCCCGACAGCCTTTCCTTCCAATTTTCCAAAACCATTGAATCGGGAAATGATGTTTTAAGTGTAAAGGAGTTATCAAAAGCCTACGGGAGCACCGTGCTTTTGAATCAGCTGTCCTTTGAGGTGAAAAAGAAGGACCGCCTGATCATCATCGGTGCCAACGGAAGCGGTAAATCTACTCTTTTGCAGATTCTGGCAGGTAACCTGTCGCAGGATTCCGGCTCCTTCCGATTTGGGTACAATGTGCGCATCGGTTACTATGATCAGTATCAGCATCTAAATGAAAACAGTACCGTTTTAGAGGAAATATGGGAGGATTCAAGCCTGAATCACACCCAAATCCGTACACTTCTTGCCACCTTTCTTTTTAAGGGGGATGATGTATTCAAGGAAATCAAGGTTCTTTCCGGCGGGGAGCGGGCCCGACTTGTACTTGCAAAATTGATGCAGAAAAAGATCAATTTGCTATTTTTGGATGAGCCTACCAACCACTTGGATATTGAATCCAGAGAAGCTCTGGAAAACGCTTTGATGAATTTTGACGGAACCATTATCGCCGTATCTCACGACCGATACTTTGTTCGCAAGCTTGCCACTCGTATCTTGTCCTTCCGCGGGCAAGGCAGCATTGTTCGTTTTGAAGGAGATTACGACAGTTTTCAATCCTATATGTCCGCCAATCAAGCGGATGCTCCATCCGGTGTCTGCGAATCGGAAAAAGACGGCGCTTTGGATTGGGCTGAACAAAAGAAGAAAAAACAGGAAGAGCGAAAGAAGCGATCCCGCATCGAGAAAATCGAGAAGGAAATTGCCGATTGCGAAGAAAGAATTAATCTTCTTGATGAAAAAGTAAGCGCTATTACAACGGACTATGTTTTACTTCAAGAACTATATCAGGAAAAAGAAGAGATCCAAGCCAAGTGCGATACCCTGTTTGAAGAATGGTCTGTTTTAAATGAATAGCATAATATACGCTGCCATCTCATACGCTTAATCAAGCGAAAGGAGGCAGCGTATGTTTGTATATTCCGTTAAAGGTCAAAATTTAAAGCTTATCTTATCCCTTATGGCATCGGCAATGGTGATTGTATTGATCGTTGCACTTTTTCCAGCAAGATCAGAGGCCGTCTCACCGGATGGGAACGATCTGCCTGTTGGCATTGAATTGAAGGAATCCGACTGCAAAAACATTGAAACAAACGAGGACCGTGTTGCATTTCTGAAAAAAATCGGATGGACCGTGGAGCCTGAAATGACAGAGGTTCGTGAAGTGATCATCCCGGAAGCATTTGACAATCTGTACGCCGAATACAATCAGCTTCAGTTAGAGTGCGGCCTTGATCTTGAGAAATACAAAGGAAAGTCTGTAAAAAAATACACGTATCTGGTCAATAATTACGAATATGACGGAAGTGTCCTCGCTACACTTTTGATCTATAAGGGAAAGGTGATCGGCGGTGATATTTCCTCCGCAAGAGCCGATGGCTTCAGACACAGCATTTTAGCGGCAGCACCACAAGCCACATAAAAGCTTGCAAAACGGGAACACTGAATAAAAAAGGAATGATCCATGCCATTTTTCAAGCAATACCTTGTGGGCTTCTTTCTCGGAATGATCCTCTCGGTCATCGTCGCAACCTTGATTGTGATGATCGTTTTTTCTCTGAAGGGAATCCTATAAAAAAAGCTCGGCCGAAGCCGAGTTTTTTTTACTTTACTTTTTGATCATTCTTTGAATGAATTTGATCAATTCCACCAAAGGAATGATGGAGAAGCCAAGAGCCATAGCGATCACATACTCTTCCCAGCCAATGGCAACCATTCCAAACACCTCGGCAATACCGGGGATCAGAACAACAACGGTAGTCAGAAGGAGGGAAAGAAGGCCTGCACCCCAGAGCCACTTATTCTGTCCCTTGATCTTGAAGATAGATCCGTGGAGAGAACGCATATTGAAGGAGTGGAACACCTCGCACATAGCAAGGGTCAAAAATGCCATGGTGGTACCGTGCACACTTTCCAGATGAACATCAAAGTTACCGGCTTCCAGATAATGACCTACAAAATAGGAGATCAAGGTAATAATCGTTACCAAAAGACCCTGATAGAACACGGCAACACCGAGACCGTCGGAGAAAATGCCGTCCTTGGAATCACGGGGCTTGCGGTTCATCACATCTGCTTCGGGCTCCTCCATACCAAGAGCAAGAGCGGGGAAGCAGTCGGTAATCAGGTTGATCCAGAGAAGCTGAACGGGCTGGAAGATGGTAAAGCCAATGAGCGTTGCAAAGAAGATCGCCAAAACCTCAGAAAGGTTGGAAGCAAGAAGGAACTGAATTGCTTTGCGAATGTTATCGTAAATTCTTCTTCCCTCGCCTACTGCGGAAACGATGGTGGCAAAGTTATCGTCTGCCAAGATCATATCGGCAACATTCTTCGTTACATCAGTACCGGTAATACCCATACCGACACCGATATCGGCATTCTTAATGGAGGGAGCGTCGTTAACACCGTCACCGGTCATAGCGGTAACCATGTTCTTCTTTCTCCAAGCATTTACGATTCTGGTCTTGTGCTCGGGCTGAACACGGGCATAGACAGAATAATTCTCAACAGCGGTAAAGAACTCTTCCTCGGAAATATCATCCAGTTCAGCACCGGTAATGGCCTGAGAAGCATCGGTAATGATGCCGAGCTGCTTTGCAATAGCAACGGCGGTATCCTTGTGGTCGCCGGTGATCATAATGGGACGGATACCCGCACTGCGACATTCATCAATGGCAGGTTTTACCTCGGGGCGGACTGGGTCGATCATACCCACGAGACCCACGAAGCAAAGATCCTTTTCCACAGCCTCGGATTCATAAACCTCGGGAGTGGCCGAAAGACTCTTCATAGCAGCCGCCAATACACGGAGTGCCTGATCGGCCATTGCTTTGTTCTGTGCTAAAATTTCAGCACGCTTTTCATCCGTCAAGGGCTTCACACCCTCTTCGGTCAAAACAGAAACACAACGGTTCAAAAGCTCATCGGGAGCACCCTTGGTATACTGAACAAATGCGGAACCAATGGCGTGAACCGTAGTCATCATCTTTCTAGAGGAATCAAAGGGAACCTCACCGACACGGGGCTGCTCCTGAGAAAGCACGGGCTTTAACAGCTTGCGCTCGGTGGCATAGTTTACAAGAGCACACTCGGTGGGCTCACCAACAGCAACTCCGCTCTCATCGGGCTCAGCATCGCTGCAAAGGGTCATAGCAGTTGCAAGAATATCCTTGTCTGCGCCGAAATCCTCCACAACGGTCATCTTATTCTGAGTCAAAGTACCGGTTTTATCGGAGCAAATGATCTGAGTACAACCCAAGGTCTCCACTGCGGTCAGCTTGCGGATAATGGCGCTGCGCTTAGACATATTGGTAACACCGATAGAGAGCACAATGGTAACAACCGTTGCAAGACCCTCGGGAATGGCGGCAACTGCCAAGGAAATGGCCAACATAAAGGAGGACAAGATAGCATTAAAGCCAAGGCCGTGACGAAGAAGCTGAACGCCGAAAATCACAACGCAAATTCCGACTACAAGGTAGGTTAGAATCTTGGAAAGACCTGCAAGCTTGATCTGCAAAGGAGTTTTTCCCTCCTCGGCCTTTGCCAATGCATCGGCAATCTTACCCATTTCGGTATCCATGCCAATGGCAACCACAACCGCTTTGCCTCGACCGTAAACCACGGTGCTACCCATATAGCACATATTCTTACGGTCACCGAGAGCTACATCACCGTTTTCCCCTGCGGTCAAAGCCTCGGACTTTTTATCAACGGGAACCGACTCACCGGTAAGAGCGGCTTCTTCAATTTTCATAGAAGCGCTTTCAATGATTCTGGCATCGGCAGGAACGGCATCGCCTGCTTCCAAAACAATAATATCGCCAACCACCAGATCCTCGCTCTTAACAACGATCTGTTTTCCGTCACGAATTACCTTTGAGGTGGCTGCGGCAATCTCCTGAAGTGCCTCAATGGCTTTTTCCGCCTTGCTTTCCTGGAACACACCGAGAACGGCGTTGATGAGAACAACAGCGAGAATGATGATAACATCAGCAGGAAACTCCCAATGCCCCTGCGAAACGCCGTTGTAGATCTCAACCCCTGCAGAAATGGCGGCGGCAACAAGAAGAATAATGGTCATAGGCTCGGCAAGCTGCTTCAAAAAACGATGGAAAAGAGATTCCTTCTCCCCTTCTACCAGCTTGTTTTTGCCGTCTCTTTCGCTTCTTGCGGCGGCTTCCCGCGCGGAAAGGCCTGCTTCAGAGGTCTTGAGCTCTTCCAATACTTCATTGGATTCCTTAAGAAATGGCTTCATTGAAATACATCCTTTCAAAAAAAATAACTCGGTACCACTGTACCGAGCAAAAACCCCGTACAGCAAAACCTGTACAAGAGTCTGGTTAATTAAGGTTAGCCAAATTCGCAAAGCGAATCGGAATTGTTGACAAACCACGCTATCAGCGCTAACTACTCCCTCAAGACATGAAAATTATAACAAACCGTAAAAGATTTGTCAAGAAAAAGAAACCGCAAATTGCGATTTCTTTTTCTATGTTTCGATCCTTACAGGCTCTTTTTCGTCATTTGAGCCCATTTTCTCGGATAAATCGGATTGGTATTTTTCACTTTTTTCAAAATGATAAGATAGCGGTCAGAAGATATAAAATCATTGATTTTGACTTGCTCCTCCTGACCAAATTCCGAAAGAAGAGTTTCGGGAACGATAAAGTGAATCTTCAGCACTTCCGTTAATTCTGCTCCGAGCATAGGAACGGCTTTTTTGCTTTGCTCCAATTCCTCCATGGCCTTTTGTCCCTTCAAGGCAAAGAAATATCCGCCTTTTTTGACAAACGGCAAGCACAATTCGCAAAGCACGGGCAGAGCTGCGACCGCACGGGAAACACAAAGATCAAAGCGCTCGCGGTACTGTCCCCCCTTGGCCCCCGCAAGCTCTTCTCCTCTGCCTGCAACGGGAATGATATTTTTAAGGCCGAGAGCAATTGCATTTTCCTCCAAAGCACGGATCTTCTTTGCGGTACTGTCGATCATGGTAATGGAGGTATCAGGCGACAGACAAGCAATGGGCAAGCCGGGAAATCCGCCGCCACAGCCAATATCACAAACCTTTAAGCCTGCCTCAATAGCTCTTTGAAACAAAGGACTCTGAAAGAGAGCCAAGGAATCAATTATATGCTTTAAGCTAACATCAATAGGAGAGGTTAAGGATGTAATATTGATCTTTTCATTGGTAGACACAACGAGCTCATACAGCATAGAAAGGCGATTCTGCGCTGCCTCCTCCGATGCGCCATCCACCATAGAAGCAATTAAATCAAGATACTTTTTTTCCAGTGGCAAGACCCTTATCTCCTTCCGTTCAAATAAATCATCAAAACCGAAATGTCGGCAGGTGATACGCCCGAAATACGAGAAGCTCTGCCAATGTTCTCGGGCTTCAACTGCGCAAGCTTTTGCCGTGCCTCCAAGCGAAGGCCCTCAATTTTTGAATAGTCAATATCATCGGGAATCAGCTTGCCCTCCATCTTTTCAAATTGCTCTGCCTGCTGAAGCTGACGTTTGATATAACCCGCATACTTAATCTCAATTTCCGCTCTTGAAATCACCTCAGGAGAAAGCTCGGGGCGAGTATGATCCACATTTTTGATCAGATCATAATGGATCTCAGGACGGCGAATCAGATCCGCAAGTCGGACTCCTGCAGATATAGGCTGACTCCCCACCGATTCTAAAATTCGATTTAATTCCTCGCTGGGGGGTAAAAAACTATTTTCCGCACGCTGAATTTCATTGTCAATTGCCGCAAAAACAGAACATTTTGCCTGATACCGCTCATCATCGATCAGGCCTACCCGCCTTCCCTCTTCAATGAGGCGACGATCCGCATTATCCTGACGGAGGATCAAGCGGTATTCACAGCGGCTTGTCATCATACGGTAGGGCTCATTGGTTCCTTTTGTCACAAGGTCATCAATGAGCGTTCCGATATAACCCGAGCGACGGTTCAAATACAATTCCTTTTCGCCCTTGCATTTCAAAGCGGCATTGATACCGGCAACCAAGCCTTGGCAGGCTGCTTCTTCATACCCGCTGGTTCCGTTAAACTGTCCTGCGCCGAAAAGACCGGGATGATCCTTAAATTCCAGCGTTGCGCGAAGCTGAGTAGGATCAATGCAATCGTATTCAATGGCGTAAGCTGTTCTCATTACTCTGGCGTTTTCCAAGCCGCAAATCGAATGAATGACTTGGTTTTGAACGTCCTCGGGAAGCGAAGAAGAAAGTCCTTGCACATAAATCTCTTTGGTGTTCGCACCCATTGGCTCTAAAAACAACTGATGCCGGATTTTATCGGGAAAGCGCATCACCTTATCTTCAATGCTGGGGCAATACCGAGGACCGGTACTCTTGATTTTACCGGAATATAAGGGAGAACGGTGAATATTGGCACGAATGATATCGTGGGTATGTTCGTTGGTATACACCACATAGCACTTCTTTTGTTCTTTGCTTTGGAACATCTCTTGATCGGTATCAAAAGCAAATGCCACAGGTACCTCATCACCGCACTGCACCTCACACTTTGAGTAATCAATGCTGTCTGCGTGGATGCGAGGCGGGGTACCCGTTTTGAAACGGCGAAATTCGATACCGAGCTTTTCCAGTGAAGATGTTAAAAAAGTGGCAGAAAGAGATTGATCGGGGCCTGCAGCATAGGATACATCCCCCACCACAATATTGGAATTCAGGTAAGTACCGGCAGAGATAACCACACATTCACAGGTATATTGGCCACCAAATCGAGTGGTGACAATATAACCATTTTCAGCCTTTTCCACCGAGCAGATCTCCGCCTGAATCAAGCGCAGATTTTCAGTTTCTTCACAGCAAAGCTTCATATAGTGGTGATAAGCACGGCGATCCGACTGCTGCCTCAAGGAATGAACAGCAGGGCCCTTGCCAAGATTGAGCATTCTGCTTTGAAGGGCGGCAGAATCTGCCGCTCTTCCCATTTCACCGCCCAAGGCATCGATCTCGAAAACAAGATGGCCTTTCCCTGTGCCGCCAATGGATGGGTTACAGGGCATATTGCCCACCGCTTCCAGAGACAGGGTGAACAAAACGGTATCGACACCCATTCTTGCAGAAGCAAGTGCCGCTTCAATTCCCGCATGGCCTGCGCCAATGACCGCAACACTGCATTTTCCTGCACAAAACTTTATTTGATCCAAAATTATCCCCTTTTATTTTCCGATACAGAATCTGGAAAACACTTCATTCAAAATTTTTTCTCCCGCTGTTTTACCATCCACCTCCATTAAGGCAGATAATGCGGATTCAATGGTAAGAGAGGCAATATCCTTCTCCCCTCTTTCGATCTGCAAAGAGGCCTCTTCAAGCAAGCCTGTTGCTTTTTGAAGATTTCCCTTTTGGCGCAAATTGGTCACAATCGCCCCTTCGCTATAAGCAGATTCATCTGAAATATACTGATTCTCAACCCAGTTCAAAATCGGTGAAAGGTCAAATTCCGAAGCAAAGGAAACCTCAAAACGATTGGGAATAGAATCAAAATGGGATAATTCCAGCTGACAAGGAAGATCCTTTTTTGTAAAAATCAATACGACCTTGCTCTCTTTACTATTTTCTTTCAGAAAGTCAAGTACATCACGGTCATCATCCTCAAAAGGACGGGAAAGATCAAACAGGCCGAACACAAGATCTGCATCCTGCGCTGTTTTCAAAGCCTTTTCCATTCCGATTTCTTCCACCACATCGGCACCGTTTTTTCGCAATCCCGCTGTATCAGCAAGATGGATCAACACTCGTCCGGCCCGTGCGGGATATTCAATGACATCACGGGTGGTGCCGGGAATATCCGTTACAATTGCTTTTTCTTCTCCTAAAAAAGCATTAAAAAAGCTACTTTTCCCCACATTGGGCTTTCCAACAATGGCAACCGGAACTCCCGAGGTTACCGCTTTCCCCATTTCAAAGCTTTGAACCAAGCGATTGCATTCCGATATAACTAAATTAAGCTCAGAAAGCATTTGGGAATCATCCAGTTCACCAAGATCTTCCTCGGGATAGTCCAAATAGGCCCACAAAGTAGAAGCGACCTTTAATATTTGATCACTGATCTGCCCTATTTTCTCCGAAAGCTTTCCTCTTGCCGTTTTGGAGGAAAGAAGAGCCGCAGATTCTGTCTTAGCATCCAAAAGATCGGCAATTCCTTCCGCTGCAGTTAAGGAAACCTTGCCGTTTATAAATGCTCTGCGGGTAAATTCTCCTGCCATTGCAGGGGTAGCGCCTGCACGAATCAATGTATTTAGAATCAGCGCTGTAATTACCTCTCCGCCGTGACAGGCGATTTCAACAACATCCTCACCCGTAAAAGAGTTTGGAGAAGAAAAATAGGTCAAAAGCACATCATCCAGAACATTCTCGGGATGATTCGGTTCTATGATTCTACCGTAGATCTGATGACGGGGGGGATATTCACAAATAGATTTTCCGGAAGCGGAAACAAATATTTTTTGTGAAATCTGTACCGCTTCTGTGCCGGAAACTCGAAGTAGTGCGACACCGCCCTTTCCCCGAGGGGTAGAGATCGCAGCAATGGTTGAAAAATCCATCATTATCCAATCCAAATCCAAATTCAATATTAAAACAAAACAGCGGCGGGATGCCCCGCCGCATATTTTATAAATTCACCATTTCGGTATCTTCCACATCGGCGAGATTGATATCTTCGATGCTCTTTGCCTTTACAATCGTTTTAGGCTCTCTGACAGGATTGTATTCGTATACAACCTTGGGCTTCTGCTCTGTAGCAGCAGGCTTCCGTCTGGGTCTGGATTCGTGGCTCTTGCCGCCTTCGGGAGACATTACCACTCTTCTTTCCTCACCGGAACCGATGGAATGGGTGGTCACTCCGCCAATGTCCTGTGCCTGAGAATGAATGATTCTTCTCTCGTAAGCACTCATAGGTTCAAAGGTCACATTGCGACCGGTGCGCTTAACACGCTGTGCGGTCTTTCTGGCGAGTGCCTTCAAGGTGTTTTCTCTCTTGGAACGGTAGTTTTCAATATCAATGGTGACACGAACGTAATCTTCGCCGTGGCGGTTGGTCACAAGGCTCAAAAGATACTGGAGAGAATCCAATACTTCGCCGTGATGCCCGATCAAAATACCGAGATCGTCGCCTTCCAAGGTGTAATTGAGATCACCCGACTCCTTTTCTTCGCAGTGAATTGTAGCCTGAATACCGGTGTTTCGAATAAAGGTCTGCAAAAAATCTTCCGTTGCTTCTCGAACGCCTTGTGCGAAGCGAACAACGATTTTAGCATCGGAGGAGCCAATGCCGAGAAAACCTTTCTTTGCTTCTTCCAGAACGGAATAATCCAGTTCCTCGGAAGAACGGTTAAGCTGCTGCGAAGCAAGGGCAAGTGCATCTTCAACACTTTTTGCAGTAAAATAAAGTTCTTTGATCATAATGCCGCTTCCTTCTCTAATTATTTTTCGTCCTCTTTAAGAGGCGCTTTGTCTACAACACTTTTATCATCCTTCGCCTTCTCCTTCAAGACCTTCTTTTCAGGAGCACGGGAGACGGATTCATATTCATCGTCATCATCGTAAACAAGGGATTTCTTCTTTTTTCCATCGGGATTGGAGGAGGTCCCTTTTTTCTTTTTGATCTTACCACCATACATCCGCTCAGCCTCCCGCATTTCCTCAGGAGTGATCTCCTTGATGGGATACATCTTAGAGAGGGCAATCTGCTGGACAGGGCTTAAAATACTGGACATCATCCAGTAAATACCAACGGCAGTGGGAACCTGAAATGCAATGTACAAGCTGAAAAGAGGCATGAAAATATTCATCATTTTCATTTGGCTCTGCATTTCGGGAGCCTGCTCGGGCTGATAGCTGAACTTGCGGGTCAAAGCCTGACCGAAATAGGCACAAATCAGGTTAAGAATAGGAATAAGCAGAAGAAGCTTCGCTCCCCATTTCTCCGCAGAAAAGAGAGAAATACTGGGAACCACACCGAGATCAAAGCCATCAAAAAGCTCAAGCTCGGGAAGCTCATCCACAATCTTTTGACCGTTGATCACCTCTTGATCCAAGCCATCACCCACCATAACCTTGGTACCGTTTTTATTATAATGAGTCGCAGAATCGAAGAGGGCGACAAACTCCTCCTCGTGATCACGGATATAACTGATGGAGTTAATTTCGGCATAAAAGGTAAACTTGCCGTTGTCAATGGCATCGCCGAATGCCTTTTCATCATAATCCTTTTTCAAGGTAAGAAATTTATCAAGCTGACGGTCTTTGAAATTTTCAATTTCCTTGTCGTCTTCATAAACCATATAGGTAACGGTTTGCTTAATGGCCTGCACCGTATCAAACTGCTCGGCAGTAGGCAGACTCGCCGTGTAGGTCAAGGGAGAACGGACAACGCCGTAAACCGCTAAAAGCACCATCATGGAAACAAGCATAGGAAGACAACCGCCCAAGGGACTGAAGTTTTCCTTTTGATAGAGCTCCTGAATCTCGGTATTCATCTTCATTTGGGTTGCTCTATCGTTGCGTCCTGCGTACTTTTTACGAATGACATTTTCCTTGGGGCGAAGACTTGCCTGCTTTTGGGAATTCTTCTGCTGCTTGATACCAAAGGGAAACATAATCAGCTTCAGAAGAATAGAAAATACAAGAATCGCGATTAAATAGTTGTTGGAAACACTATAAAGCCACTTGATAATAAATCCGAAAGGAATTCGGATCAAGTCAAAAATTCCCTGCAATTTAATGTTCCTTTCTGTTGAAAAAACAATCGGGAACGGGATCAAAACCGCCCTTCCCGAAGGGGTTGCAACGTAAAATACGCCAAACGGTCAAGCATGTTCCTTTGAAAAAGCCGTGCTTTCTGTATGCTTCCACAGCATACGAGGAACAAGTCGGAGTAAAACGGCAGTGGGGACCGATCAGCGGTGAAATGAATTTCTGATACAATCGGATCAGAAAAATGCAAATATACTTCAATCTTCGGTTTCCTCAAGAATCAAATTGAGTTTGGTAAAAGCTTTCATCAAATCCGAGCGAACCTGATCCATTTTTCTCGTTTTATCCACGATCGGGGATCGGGCTACCACAACGATCCAAAAAGGCTTTTTCCACGAAACCTCTTGGGAGATCTGACGAAACGCTTCCCGAATCAAGCGACGGGCACGGGAGCGCTGAACGGCATTTCCCAGCTTTTTGCCGGTGGTAATACCAAGAAGCGTATTCCCTGATTTGTAATTTCTCAGGGCATAAACACAAACATTTTTTTCTGCGTCTCTCTTCCCTTTTGCGTATACCTTGGAAAACAAATAACTTTCTTTGATCGCAATGATCTTCGACATAGGCACCGGTCCTATCTGAAACGGGAAGATATAGAAAAAACCACCGGCTCACAGAAACCCGGATCACGGTGGTTTTTATACTAATCCCGTTTGCAAGAATTAATAGGTGAGTCTTGCTCTCATTTTTGCTCTGCGTCTCTTAAGCACCTTTCTGCCGTTGGCAGTTTTCATTCTCTTGCGGAAGCCGTGCTCCATTTTTCTCTGACGCTTTTTGGGCTGATAAGTTCTGATCACTTTTTTGCACCTCCTTATAGCTAGCGCTAAGTTTTCGACTAAAGGTTATTATACTATGAAACCCCGCTCGATGTCAAGCGTTTTTCAAAAAAAGCCTTCACTTTGCGGCTTTTGATTGACTGTTGAAATACAAAAGGGCGGCACCGATTACGGTTCCGTAGCGAGAGTCCTCGGGGAAAATAAAGTTCATATTGAACATTTTACCGAGAACACCGAATACATACTTTGCTTTCTTCATAATAGAAAGCTTACCGGTTAAAACCACATTTTTAATATCAAAGCTTCTTGCGGCAAATACGCTCATCATTCCAATGGTCTCAAACACCATATTGATAATACCAAATGCCAAATCCTCACGGGTGGCAAGGTCGGAAAGGTTTCCGAAATTGGAGGCCGTGGTGTCCAATTCCAAGGTCGGACTCAAGCTTTTGTTGGAAATATCGGAAATGCGAAGATCAACTTTGGAAATATCTCCATTTTCCGCAAGAGCTTCCAAATGGTCAATATCTCGGATCTCCAGCATGGTCTGGGCAAGACCCACCAAGGTTCCGCCGCCAACTCCCGTACCGCCAATGTATTCCATGCTTTCATTCTTCACGTGAACCAAGGCTGTTCCCGTTCCCATACTGACAACAATGGCTTCGTCCAGCTTTGCCAGATACTGTCCACCCAAGCCAATGCAGTCAAACTCTGCAACATGCTCGGTCTTGATTCCGTAAAGATCCTCACTGATATGGCTGCTACCGGCTCCGGTTACCATAACACGGTCCACATCGGCCAGATTGATATGATTGATTGAAGTGAATTTTCCAAAGGCTCCGTAAACAGAAGAGATCGGATCATCCGCCTTCACGGATAGCGGCTCGATCAGGGTTCTGTCTTCCCGAAAGCCGCAGATTTTAGTTGTACTGCCGCCAATATCAATTCCAAGAACGATTCCCATAGCTTTGCTCCTTTATTTTTCTTTTTTTATTGTACCACAAATGCGCTTTTCCGTCAAGAATAGGCAGAAGATATAGACTTTTTTCCCTTTGTTTGTTATAATGAATCATCAATGATTGAGGTAGCGTATGGAATGTAATCTTTGTCCGAGAAATTGTGGAGTGGATCGCAGGATTCAAAGAGGCGTTTGCGGGGCGACAAATGAGGTGCGTGTCGCAAAGTATATGCTTCACCAATGGGAGGAGCCATGCATCTGCCACGGTGCAGGAAGCGGCGCCGTATTTTTTTTCAGGCTGTCCCCTGCACTGTATCTTCTGTCAAAATCACAGCATCTCCTCGGAAAGCACGGGAAATTGTTATGATGAATCTTCCCTTGCCAAGTTATATCTAAGCTTGCAGAAAAACGGTGCCTGTAACATCAATCTTGTCAGTCCCACGCCGTACCTTCCCACGGTTGCTCGATCTCTTGAAATAGCAAAAGGGATGGGACTTTCCATTCCCATTGTGTATAACAGCAGCGGATATGAAAAAGAGGAAAGCTTAAAATCACTTTCGGGCCTGATTGAAATCTATTTACCCGATTTTAAATTTTTGTCCGAGGAGCTTGCACACACCGTTTGCCAAGCAAAAGACTATCCGAGATTTGCACGCAAATCCCTTGATGAGATGATAAGGCAAACCGGTTCAATTGAATACGAGGGTGGAAAGTTAAAAAGGGGTGTGATCCTTCGCCACCTTGTTTTGCCGGGGCAAACCCGAGATTCCATTGAGATCTTAAATCTGATCTATAACACATATGGTACCGACTCCCTCATTCTCTCCCTGATGCGACAGTACACCCCTATGCACAAAGGGAAAGAGATTCCGCCTTTTCACCGCAGGATCACAAGTCTGGAATACGAGCGAGTAGTCCGAAAAGCCCGGGAGCTTGGCTTTAAGCATATTTTTGTTCAGGAAAAAGAAAGTGCAACGGAAGAATTCGTGCCCGATTTTTTCGAAACAAAGCCTGTTTTTCTTGACAAATAATTTTGAGAATGATAAAATTTTTTGCGTAGTTTAAAACTTGGAGGTTCAAATGAAAATCGGTATTTACGGCTACGGAAATTTAGGCCGTGGCGTTGAAAAAGCTATTTTAAAAAATGCGGATGCAGAGCTCGTCGGCATTTTCACAAGAAGAGATCCCGCCACCGTTTTGTCCGAAACAGGTGCAAAGGTTTACCACAGCTCGGAAGCGATCAAATTCAAGGATACGATCGACGTTATGATCCTTTGCGGCGGCAGTGCCACCGACCTCGTGACCCAAACTCCCGAAATGGTGGAGCATTTCAATGTGGTTGACAGCTTTGATAACCATTCCAAAATTCCCGAGCATTTTGCCAACGTTGATAAAGCCGCACAGAAATCAGGCAAGATCGGTGTGATCTCCTGCGGATGGGATCCCGGTATGTTTTCTTTAATGAGAGTATACTCAGGTGCTATCCTTCCCGACGGGAAGGATTATACCTTCTGGGGAACAGGCGTGAGCCAAGGCCACTCCGATGCCATTCGCAGAATTGAAGGCGTTTTGGATGCAAGACAGTATACTGTTCCCGTGGAGGAAGCACTGGAAAGAGTGCGCAGCGGTGAAAATCCCGATCTGACCACCCGTGAAAAGCACAAGAGAGTGTGCTATGTGGTTGCAAAGGAAGGGGCAGATCAGGCAAAGATCGAAAAGACCATCAAGGAAATGCCTGCTTACTTTGCCGATTACGATACCAGTGTTACCTTTATTTCTATGGAGGAGCTGAAGCGGGATCACGCCGCTCTCCCCCACGGTGGCTTCGTGTTCCGCTCGGGATGTACCTCTGACGGCGCAAAGCAAATGATCGAGTATAAGCTGAAGCTGGATTCTAACCCCGAATTCACAGGAAGCGTTTTGGTAGCGGTAGCAAGAGCCGCAAAAAGACTTTCCGAAAAAGGAATGAAGGGTGCCCTGACCATTTTAGATCTTCCTCCAAGCATGCTCTCTCCCCTCTCTCCCGAGGAATTGAGGAAGCATAGCCTATAAAAAATAAGTGCGAGATTTTCTCGCACTTATTTTTTTATGATCTGCACAATCTTTTTCCAAAGAAGAAAGAATACACGCCCCATAAGTAAGCACCGATACGAAATTCGGTTATCAAGACCAATGATCAAAGAACAGGCATCCCGATCGTGATAAAACAGAACCTTATGGCGCAGCTTTTTCCAGGAATCACGGTCCAAGCAGTCGGTTGCATAGCGCTTATTGGCAATAGAAAGAAGAGCAAACAAAACGGTTTTCTTCCCATAGGAAACATACTGCGGAAAATGGGTCTGCATCAGAGAAAGCATTTCTTCGGCGGCAACGAGAGCCGTATCATAGCGGGGAGAATAGGAACTGTTGATGGCAGAGGTGGGATGCATCAAATAGTGATAGGTATATTTCCCCTGTGAAACAATCTTCTCAGAATGTAATATCGCCTGCCAGAGAAAGAGCATATCCTCGTGAATGGCAATATCGGGGTCAAAGCGAACGCTTCGGATCACACCAATGGAAAACAGTTTATTCATCAAATAACCGTTGAAAGCTTCGTCCTCCGAATGCATCATTCTTACCGCCTCAGCAGAGGTAAGGACTTGTATTGAATCGGAACAATAAATCTCCCGGTGCTCGGTATCGTTGAAATAAAAATACATACGGTTGGATACAATGTCTGCATTTTCTTTTATAGCCGTATGAACCATAGTCTCAATATGATCCGACTCCAAGGTATCGTCACTGTCTAAAAAAGTTACATACTCCCCCGAAGCTTCCTCCAAGGCAAGGTTTCTCGCAGCGGAAACACCGCCGTTTTCACGGTGAAACACACGAATTCTTTGATCCTCTTTGCAAAATTCTTCCGCAACAAGATCGCAACCGTCAGGAGACCCATCGTTTACCACAAGGATTTCAAGATTTGGATAGCTTTGCTTCACCAAAGAATCCAAGGCATTTTGAACCCATTCAGGATTCTTATATACAGGAACAACGACCGAAACCAAAGGGTTATTCATTCCCTTCTCCTTTCAGCAAAGCAAAATAAGCCTCCGCGCATTTCATACCGTCCATGGCGGAAGACATAATACCGCCTGCATAGCCTGCTCCCTCTCCCATGGGATAAAGAAAAACAAGATTGGATTGATAAAGTTCATTTCTTTTGATTCTGACGGGACAGGTGGCACGGGATTCCACTCCCGTTAAAACAGCATCATAAGCATCAAACCCCTTGAGCTTTTGCCCCATAAGCGAAATTCCTTCTTTCAAAATCTCACATTGATCCTCGGTAAAGATCTCGTGAAAATCCGAAAGACGGGTTCCCCTTGCGTAGCTTGGCTTCACGGAAGCAATGTCTGTACCGCAGGTATTACCAAGCAAATCACCCACAAGCTGAATGGGTGCGGTATAATCCCCACCGCCCATGGAAAACGCCTTCCCCTCCAAGGCCTTTTGATAGGAAAAACCCGAGAACAGATCTTCTCCCAGTTCCTCGGGCAAAACATTAAAGAGTAAGGCAGAGTTTGCATTTTCACCGTCACGGGCAAAATTGCTCATACCGTTTGTTACTACGGCCCCACGTTCACTTGTTGCAGGCACCACGACTCCGCCTGGGCACATACAGAAGGTATAAAGGATTTTCCCACTTTTTGTTTTGCACGACAGTTTATAATCAGCACTTGGCAGTTCGTATCTCTCCTGCCACTTTCCGTATTGATTGAAATTGATGCTCTTTTGAAGATGCTCAATCCGCACACCGACGGAAAACACCTTCTTTTCCATTTCGGCTCCTGCGGCAAAAAGGGCACGGAAGGTATCACGGGCGCTGTGACCGATTCCGAGAAATATCGCATCACAGGCAATTTCCTGTTCCACGCCATGGGAGCGAATTTTTGCTCCCACAATACGGCCTTTGGATAAAACGGGAGCACAAAACAGACTTTCAAAGTTGATTTCCCCGCCCAAGCGGCAGATTTCTTCCCGTATCTTTTTCACCACCAATCGCAAACGATCGGTGCCGATATGGGGCTTATTCAAATAAAGGATCTGATCGGGAGCTCCGAATTTCACGAATTCCTCCAAAACAAATCGTCCTCTTTCGTTTTTATCTCCCAGCAAGGTATTCAGTTTTCCATCGGAAAAAGTTCCGGCGCCCCCTTCTCCGAATTGGATATTGGACTCGGTGTTTAGCTCCCCTCCGAGGAAAAAGCTTTTTACATCCTTTTCTCTGTCCTCCACTCTTTTTCCACGCTCCACCACAATGGGACAAAGGCCTGCACGGGCAAGCAAAAGAGCGCAAAACATACCGGCGGGGCCGAAGCCTACCACAAGAGGTCTTTCTTTTTTCTTTGAAAAGGTCGGAATGTGATAACAGTATTCCGACTCAATCAAGCGAAGATTTTTATTCTCCTTAATGTTCTTGCCATTTCGCAGAACCACATCCACGGTAAAACGATAAAGCGGGGCTCCTTTTCTGGCGTCCAAGGATCTGCGATAGATCTTCAAGGATACAATTTCCTCCGGAGTAATGCCGATTTCCTTGGCAGCCTTACGGATCAGTAATTTTTCATTTTCATCGGGCATCAAAGAAAGATTTAATACTCGGTAAGTCATTTTATTCTCCTTGACAAAATCACAAATAACAGTTAAAATGTTAGAAAATGCGGGTATGGCGGAATTGGCAGACGCGCCAGATTTAGGATCTGGTGGGTGACCGTGCAGGTTCAAGTCCTGTTACCCGTACCAAATTCCAAGGACATTTCGTTCTTGGAATTTTTTATTTGGAATTGCAAAAATCCCAAGACAATAATCTTGGGATTCAATCTTACTTATTTTTGACCTGATAGTTTTTCAGCAGCCCACGGTATACAGTCGTAACACCCGGTATGCTAAAAAAATAGACGGGCTCTACGATCACGGGAATCTTTTCAGCCCCCTCCACTCCGGCCTTCAGAAAAAGCGCCCTGACAAATTCGGAGCAATAATACTTTTTATGTACCGGTCGGTGCACATTCATAGAAGCCAAAAACAGCCCCCATAAATTGTAACCGTAAGAATCCTTTGTCTCGTACATTTCCTCTAAAATCGTTTGAATTGCCTTGTAGGTCTCCTCGGAAACAGCAAGCTTCAATACAGCGCATTTGGTAGTGGGGAAACGGTAAAAGGTACCCTTCCACAAATACTCCTTCACAAAGCCGCCCCAAAAGGGGTTGTAAGGCTGTCTGCGGCCAAAGGACCACATGGGATCCAGATCCTCAGACAGAGAAATGGAAATATGATTAAATTCGGATCTTGTGTACACCTTGATCAGGCGAGATAAGATGGAGCCGGTTTGAGTCAAAACCAAGTAGATGTCCTTTTCCATTGCTCATATTTCCTTTCATAAATTTATAAACAGTATACCTCTTTCTTTGTTTTTCGTCAAGTTATACTTGGTTTATGCTTGAATTTTACAGCAAATAATATATAATGGTATCATTGATTTCAAAAAGGAAAGAAAAAGCATGACCAAAGAAGAAGCATATGATCAAAAAATGACAGGCTCCTCCCTGTCCCCCTTGATCTTTTCCTTGGGGCTTCCCACTGTGATCGGGATGCTCGTCACCTCATTTTATAATCTTGCAGACACTTATTTTGTTTCAAACTTGGGAGCCAGTCAATCCGGTGCCATCAGTGTCATTTTTTCCTTGATGTCCATCATCCAAGCCATCGGATTCAGCCTTGGGATGGGATGCGGTGGCCTGATCAGCAGACGTTTAGGAGAGAAAAAAGACGAGGAAGCCAAAGCTTACGGCTCCAGCGCATTTGCCGCAGCCCTTTTTTGCGGGCTCTTTTTAACTGTTGTTTGCGGGATTTTTTGCAAACAGACGGTTCTGTTGATCGGTGCCAAGGGCGAGATCATTCCTTACGCCATCCAATACGGCAGAATTATTCTGTACGGCGCTCCCATTATGTGTGCTTCCTATGTGCTCAACAACATTCTCCGTTCACAGGCAAAAACCCTTTCTTCCATGATCGGGCTCTCCTGCGGAGGCTTTCTCAATATTATTCTTGATTATCTGTTTATCCGAGTATTCCACCTCGGGATTGCCGGTGCCGCTTGGGCTACCATCATCGGTCAATGCTTCAGTTTTCTCATTCTTTTATTCTTGGTACAGAAGAAATCAAGCATCGTGCGGCTGAACATTAAAAATGTAAGCTTGAAGATTATAACCTATTTTGAGATCATAAAGATCGGCCTTCCCACCTTCTTCCGACAAGGAATGGCAAGCTTTTCCACTGCGATCTTAAACCATATTGCAGGCTCCCTTTCGGATGTACCAAGCATCAATGAAGCCCTCATCGCCGCAACGGGAATCGCCAATAAGATCTATATGCTCATTCGCTCCGTCGTGATCGGCTTCGGGCAGGGCTATCAACCAATTGTCGGTTACAATTACGGAGCTAAAAAATTTGACCGTGTAAAAAAAGCGTTTTGGCTCGTTACGCTGTACTGCACCGTATTTTGTATTCTATCTGCCGGATCCTTGATTCCTTTTTGCGAGAGTATCGTTCGCTTCTTTATTGAAGACAGCGATCCCGTTAAGGAGCAATATGTCATTGAAATCGGAAGCCGAAGCCTTTTCCTTTTATCTCTGACCCTGCCCTTTTTGGGATATACCACCATTGCCAATCAGACCCTTCAGGTTTTGGGAAAGAGCGGGAGTGCCACTTTCTTGGCAAGCTGTCGGCAAGGAACCTTTTATATTCCCCTGATCCTGATTTTGCCGCGCCTTTTCCACATTCTCGGGGTACAGATGACTCAGCCCCTGGCGGATCTTTTCACCTTTTTGGTTACCATTCCGTTCTTTATTCATTTTTTGAAAAGCATGAAAAAAGAGGTAAAATAGATGGAGTTTCCGTTTAACGCACTAGGACTATCCCACAAATTCATGAGCGAAAATATCAAAGAAGGCGATTTTTGCATTGATGCCACCGCAGGCCGCGGTCGGGATACTTTGTTTTTATCAAAGCTTGTGGGGGCCGGGGGCAAGGTCATAGCCTTAGACATCCAACAAGAAGCAGTTGACAGCACCGGACAGCTGTTGAAAGAGAACGACATAACAAATGCACAGGTGGTTCGGTGCTGTCATTCCAAAATCAATGAGTTTGCCGAAGCGGAGAGCGTTTCCGGTATTATGTTTAATTTCGGATGGCTACCGGGCGGGGATCACCATTTATTCTCTCGCCCCGACACCTCCCTTACCGCCATAGAAAAGGGCTTAAAGCTTTTAAAAGTCGGAGGTGTGATGACCCTTTGCATTTACCACGGAAAAGAAACGGGGTACGAGGAAAAGAATGCTATTTTATCTTTCATCAAGACCATTGATCCCAAGCAATATTCGGTACTGTTTACTGATTTTGTGAACCGCTCGGGTGATGTCCCCATTGCTGTGCTGATCAAAAAGGATTAAAAAAGAACTGCTCCGAGGAGCAGTTCTTTTTCTTTTTTCTTCTAGTCTTCTACGATCAGGTAGTAGCAAGCGGGGTTGTTTTCATCACCAACACGGAAAGAGAGATAGCCATCCTCATAGGTGGTGTTGATCATGCCGGCATAGAAGCCCTCAGCATTCACACCCCAAACCTTGAGCTTGGGACGGTTGGTCTTAATGCGGATCTGTGCATCAATCACCTCTGCCATAATGGGAGCGTGACCGATCTCCAGCATCTTTTCGCCGTCAAACTGTGCACCGCTGTTGCGAGCACGGCCGATGGTGGTAAGAAGCATATTGTCAGACTCACAAATGGGAGCATCGGTCAGGGAAGACAGAGCGAGGCAAGCAAAGTCAGTCTTACAAGCAACGTGAAAGCCTTCTACCATGGTGTTGTAATTGTAGGTCTTCTTGTGGTTGGAGTTACCGCGAACCATACGATTGTGCAGACCGTAAACAGCCTTGGTACGGGGAGTATCAATGTATGCGGTCATAGCCTTCATATCACGGATCAGCTGGCCATCCTCGGAACGAATGATACCATCAGCATCGGCAATGGGAAATTTCTCGGTTTCGTGAACCACTTCATCGTATCCCTCGGGCTTACCGTCAAAGCAGGTCTTAACCTGTTTCTTCTCCAAAAGGCTTTCAAAAGGACCGGTAAGAGCCTTTGCCATCTTGTCAGCCTGAACGCCTACCTTGGTAGGAGCGGGAGCCACGTCGCAACGTCTGGTGATCAGAGCGGCGTGATAGAACATACCGAATTTTGCAGGGTCATTCCAGATGGAGAAGATACCTTCTCTGTAAGGAACGCCTGCAACGGGGCTGGAAAGCTCTCTACCGAGAATGTCCATCTTGTCAAGCAGGCAGGAATAAGCATAGGTGTGAATGGCAAAGCCGCTCCAGTTCTGGAGAGCGCCGACTGCTGCATAGTACAAAGGACCTTCTGCGCGGTAAGCATTCGGCCAAGGCATATCCCACTCGGATACGAAGTAGGGCTTGCCTGCTAAAGCACGCTTGCCGAGGTTGGGGAAAATGAAGGGAGAGGAGTTCACAGAGCGGTTCATACAGGTTCTCTCGGTGTTGCCCCACTTCCAGTCATAGTAATAATGGTGTCCATCCAAGAAGTCCATCGTCTCCTCAGCCTTTACGCTGGCGGTGGTCTTCAACCAGTTGGTACCGGCGATGGGAATCTTAACATCCAAAGAACGGATGTAGTCATACATCTCCTGGAAATACTCCTTGGAAACATCGATCTTGAACTGGATCATAGGATCATCTTCGCAGTAAAGATCGCATCCCTGCCAATCAAATTCAATATTTCTCTCCTTGAGCCAATCACGGAACATTTCACGGAACATATTTTCATAATATTCGCTGTGCTTGTATTCCGTTCTCATGGAGTGGTGATCGACGAAGAGGTCTTCCTCATTGATGATCTCGGTCATGACGAAAACGGGATCATCCTTATAGAGAAGCTTGGTGTAGGGGTTGTAGTGATTCCAAAGCTGATCGCAGTATTCCTTCTGAAGCTCTCTCATCTTGCGATCTACGATGGCCCAAGGTCTGCCCTTATCCAAAACCTTATCGCAATCCACGATGCCGTCACCGGTCTTCCAATGACGGTAGGTGATCATATCGAGGTAGCAATAAATACCTTCTTCCTTCAGGCAATATACCAAATAGTCAAGCGCATCCATGGATTTGGGATCCAGCTCACGGGTGGTATACACTCTCTTGCCCTTGGTGTAAGAGAAGATGTTGGGAGTATCCCACTCGGCATCCAGCTGGTGGAAACGAACCAGGTTACAGCCAACCTGAGCCAGTCTCTGTGCAACTTTCTTTGCATAATCCTTATCCGGGAAGCAAGCACCTCCGTTAAAGTTTACACCCCAGAAACGAGCAAGGGTGCCATCCTCGAAGCGAAGATCCTCTCCAACGGCTTTTACGAAGCCGCGCTTACCTGCGGGTCTTTCATCTGCAAATACAAACGAAATATCAACAGGCATACGGTCGATATAAGCAGGCTGCGGAATGTAGCGTGACATAATTTTCTCCTTGTTTAAAATATATTTCAAAGAACTTCATCCTTGATCTACTTTAACAATAGCAAAAAAAGCAAAAAATTGCAAGTATTTCGCAAGAATAAGCAAAATAAGATAAACAAAACGCAACTTTTGTTAAAATTACAGTACCACGGGAACGGCCAAATCCGCCTCAACGGAATCGGGAGTGACAGCAGTATCCAATGCAATCACTTCAACACCGCTTTGAACCGCTTTTTGTAAAAGGCGGCAAAACTCGGGATCCGTAACCTCGTTGGGCGAAAAGGCCCTGATTTTCTTCATTTGGATCACAAAGATCACATAGGCCTCAAAGCCACATTTTTTCGCCTCGATCAATTCCTTTAAATGCTTTTTTCCACGCTCCGTGGGAGCATCCGGAAAGAAGGCGTGTCCGTTTCGCTCCAAAGTAACTCCCTTTACCTCGAGAAATGCTCTTCTCTCGCCGTCCTCCACATAAAGATCAAAACGGGAGGACAGAAATGACACCTCTCTGCGAATCACGGCATTTTCAGAAAACAGCTTTCCTTTTTCAAGCCATTCCTTGGCAACGTCGTTGGGAATTTGAGAATCCATATTGATCAGGATTTCATCTTCGTTATCTGTTTTTTTATAAACGGCGATCAAATCGTATTTTGTTTTACGGTTTTCATTTTCACTTAAAGCCAGGATCACTCTCGCATTAGGTACCAAAAGCTCTTTGCATCGCCCCGTATTTTTCACATGCACCGTCTCTTCCCTACCGTCAAGGATCACCTTGGCTACAAAGCGATTGGGGCGGGACAGAAAGCTTGCCTCACAGATTTTGGGATATTTCATATTCACCTCACCTCTCTATCCTATCACAAAACAAAAAAGTTTGCAACGGAATGTAGAATATGGCCGAGATTTTGTTAAAATTCATTGACTTATCGGTATTTTTATGATACAATAAATCAATCAAACAGCAAAGGAGTGCTGAATTATGAAGCATATCAAAACACTGGAAACCAAAAATCTTTGTGAAAGCGCTAAAAAGGGCGGTTGCGGCGAGTGCCAGACCTCTTGCCAGTCTGCCTGCAAGACCAGTTGCGGCATTGCAAACCAGCAGTGCGAAAACAAAGAAAGCAAATAAGCAAAGAAAAATGCCGCCGTGGGCGGCATTTTTTATGAAAAGGAGCTTTTATGGTTCATTGCTATAAATTGGGTGGTCTCAACATTGTGCTGGATATTTATTCCGGCTCGGTTCACGCAGTTGACGAGATCGCCTTTGATCTAATCCGAGAATATGAAACACTGGAAAAAGAACCCCTGATTGACAAGGTTCTTTCCGCCCATGCAGGCACGGGTGTAAACAGAGAAGAGCTTTGTGAGTGCTACGATCAGATCGAGGAGCTTCGCAAGGATGGTAAGCTGTTCACTCCCGACACCTTCTCCCCCATGGCGGGCAAATTAAAAGAAAAAACAAGCGGTGTTATAAAGGCGCTTTGTCTCCATGTTGCTCACACCTGCAATCTCAACTGCGAATACTGCTTTGCAAGTCAAGGAAAGTATCAGGGCGAGAGAGCCGTGATGAGCCTTGAGGTAGGAAAGAGAGCCCTTGATTTTCTCATTGAAAATTCCGGCACCAGAAGAAACCTTGAGGTGGATTTCTTCGGCGGCGAGCCCTTGATGAATTTTGATGTGGTAAAGCAGCTTGTTTCCTATGCAAGAGTAAGAGAAAAGGAAACGGGAAAGAATTTCCGCTTCACTCTTACCACAAACGGCATTCTGATCGATGATGATGTCATTGATTTTGCCAACCGTGAAATGAGCAATGTGGTCTTGAGTCTGGACGGTCGCAAGGAAATTCACGATCGCTACCGTGTGGATCTTGCCGGCAACGGAAGCTGGGATAGGATCGTTCCGAAATTTCAAAAGCTCGTTGAATCCCGCGGTAGAAAGAATTACTATATGCGGGGTACCTTTACCCATCAAAACCCCGATTTTGTCAATGACATTGACGAAATGCTCCGTCTCGGCTTTACCGAGCTTAGTATGGAACCTGTGGTTTGTGCTCCCGATGATCCTTCTGCCCTGACCAAAGAGGATATTGAGGTTGTATTGGGACAATACGAGCTTCTTGCCGAAAAAATAAAAAAAGCAAGAGAGAACGGGAAGCCCTTCACCTTCTATCACTATATGATCGATCTGAAGGCAGGCCCCTGCATTTACAAAAGAGTTTCCGGCTGCGGTTCCGGCACGGAATATATGGCTGTGACCCCTTGGGGCGACTTGTACCCCTGTCATCAATTTGTAGGCGATGAAAAATTCCTTTTGGGTAACATTTGGGACGGTGTAAAGAACAAAAAGATCCAAAACGAATTCTTTTCCTGTAATGTGTATACAAGACCCGAGTGTAAAGATTGCTGGGCCAAGCTTTATTGCCCCGGAGGATGTGCCGCAAACGCTTATCACGCCACAGGCTCCATCAACGGAGTCTACATAGACGGTTGCACACTGTTCAGAAAAAGAATGGAATGTGCCATTATGCTTGAAGTATCCAAAGCCTTGGAAGAGTAGTATGAACACACCTCTTGACGATTTTATCTCCCGATACGGTACGTCCGATTTTATCAGGCTGCATATGCCGGGCCACAAGGGAATCGGCGAAAACGGCGAAGCTTGCGACATCACCGAGATCCAAGGTGCCGACGTGCTCTATCACGAAAGCGGAATCCTTCGGGAAAGCGAAGAATACGCCTCCAAGCTGTTTGGGAGCCGCAAAACCTTGTATTCCACACAGGGCTCCACCCTTTGTATTCAAGCAATGCTGCTTCTTGTGGCAAAGTATGCAAGAGGTCTTGGAAAAGAGCCTTTGATCGCCGCAGGAAGAAATGCACACAAGGCGTTCTTAAACGCTTGCGCCCTTTTGGGGCTGGATCCCGTTTGGCTGAAATCCTCAAAGCAAGACAGCTTGTGCGAATTTCAGCTCACTGCAGGGGATCTGGAGCAATATTTCAAAAACAGTCCTCCCCTCCCCGATGCAATTTATCTTACCACTCCCGATTATTTGGGCAATATTTTGGATTTGGATTCCATTTCCAAGGTATGTAAAAAGCATAAGGTATTGCTTTTGGTGGACAATGCCCACGGTGCCTATTTACATTTTCTGCCGCAATCCCAGCATCCCCTCACCTTTGGTGCAGATCTGTGCTGCGATTCCGCACACAAAACTCTTCCTGTTTTGACAGGAGGCGCCTATCTTCATATTGGAAACGATGCCCCCGAATGTTTTATTTCCGAAGCTGAATCGGCAATTTCGGTTTTTGCCTCCACAAGCCCATCCTATCTGACTTTGGCAAGCCTTGACCGATGCAATCTTATTTTGGCTAAAACCTTTCCTCACCAGCTGCTTGGCTTTTGCGAAAAGGTAGAAGCCTTGAAAAAAGATCTGAAAAGAATGGGCTTTTGCTTAATGGGAAAGGAACCGCTTAAAATCACGGTAATGCCAAAATTCAGTGGATACACGGGAACCGAGCTTTCCGATTTGATGCGAAAAGCAAAGATAGAATGTGAATTTTCAGATCCTGATTATCTGGTCATGATGTTTTCTCCTCAAAACAGTCCAAGCGATTTGGATGCAGTGGAAAAATTCTTTCGCACCTTGCCTCAAAAGGATCCCATTACCGTTTTTCCGCCCAAAATTGAAAGTGGCAAAAGGCGCCTATCCGTTCGGGAAGCACTCTTTTCTCTCAGTGAAGCGCTTGAGGTCAAAAACTGCGAAGGCAGGATTTTAGCAGATCCCTGCATCACCTGTCCTCCTGCTGTTCCCATCGCAATATGCGGAGAAGAAATCAGCAGAAAAACAATACAAGCATTTTTATATTACGGGATCGAATCGGTCCGTGTAGTATTAGATAATTGAGAGGTAGAATTATGTTTGATTACGTAGCATACGCAAGAGAATTAAGACACGAGCTACACCAATGCCCCGAGATCGGCTTTGATCTTAAAAAAACGCTTGCCATTGTGAAGCGAGAGTTGGATGCAATGGGAATTCACTACACCGAAAAGTACGGAAAAAGCAGTGTGGTTGCCACCATCAACGAAGGAAAAGGATTTCGCATCGGTCTGAGAGCCGATATGGATGCACTTCCCATTCAGGAAAATTCGGAAAACCCTTTCAAATCCAAAGTTGACGGACAGATGCACGCCTGCGGCCACGATGCCCACACCGCAAATCTTTTGGCAACCGCTCGGAAGCTAAACGATATGAAGGATGAGCTTAGATGCACCATCAAGCTTTTGTTCACTCCCGCCGAGGAATACATCAATCCCGGTATTGAACTCATGGTAAAGGACGGAGTAGATGACGAGATCGATGTTGCCGTTGCGCTCCACGTCAATTCCAGCACACCCGTTGGTAAGGTTCAGCTGATCGAAGGTGGCCTCAATGCAAACTCCATGGGAGTTGAGGTAGAATTCTTCGGTGTTTCCTCCCACGCCAGTGCTCAGCAAAGAGGCGTGGATGCCATCCGTATGGCAGTAGAAGCATATATGGCTTATGAATTGATCGTTGCCAAAGAGGTTCCCGCGATCCAGCCCTGTCTGGTAAACGTTGGTACCTTCCACGGAGGCAATACCAACAACATCATATGCGATTACACCAAAATGTATTTATCCGTTCGCACCCAAGATGACGATCTTTCCGAGTTCGTTTTGAGAAGAATCCGTGAGATCAGCGACGGTGTGGCATCTATGTGCGGTGGCAAAGCAAAGGTAACGGTTAAAAAATTTCTTCCTTATGTTAAGAACGACCCCGTTCTTTGCGAGAAAATGAAAAAGACCATCTACAAGGTTTTGGGAGAGAATGGAATTCAACCCGGCAAAAGAGGTATGGGAGGCGAAGATTTTGCCTTCTTGTCCCGTAAAAAGCCCTGTCTGATGATTCGTTGGGGCTCCAGAAACCCCGAAGACCCCAAAACCCATTATAACGTTCACAACGACCACTTTGACATTGACGAAAGATGCTTTGAAACCGGCATCGCACTCATGTCACAATTTGTAATCGATTATCAGGACGGTATTGAGTTTTAATAAAAGAAGGAAGAGCGAGTTTGTCGCTCTTCCTTCTTTTATATCTTAACGAAAAGTTTTTTAGCCACCTTTTTTTCAAAAAAGGTGGAAATACAAACAAAATAGGCTTTCCCACAGGAAAGCCTACCACTTCTCTTCTCTCTTCACTCAAAAAAGGCACTCCCGAAGGAGTGCCTTTTCTTGTCTTATGCAATCCAAATGCCGTTTTCGTTAAAGCTGTAGTCCACGCCTCCGATGTTCACGGTGGTGTTTTCTACTCGGAAGCCTTCGGCATTCAGGTAATACCAATCAGAGCCGATCAGAACCCAAGCGCTCTTTGTCTGGCTGCCGTTGGCGTCAAGATATACCCAGCCGTTTTCGTGCTGCTTGAAGGTATTTGTCAGGCAGTAGCCCGCCTCTCCGATGTAGCACAGACCCTGAGAGTCGGTGTGCCAGGTGTCGGCAAGCATATAGCCATCCTCACCTACATAGCACCAGCCCTGGGAGTCAAGCTGCCAAGCGTTGCAAAGAACATGGCCGTTTCCGTCAACATATCTCCAGCCGATTCCATCGTCGATCCAAGCGCTTGTTACAAGATAACCGTCA
>JAZQMO010000016.1:0-6962 GCA_045543495.1 Eubacteriales bacterium
CTGTTTCAGATTGCCTTACTAAATCGTACTTTCGTGCTGTTTCTCGATACCCTAATCGGTTCTCTCGCATGTCCATTATAACACCTATTTTAAATTCTGCGCTATAAACTTTATTTTTGCTACCTTTTTTACACATAAAAATATGCACCTCCAAAAGTGTCTAACTTTTGGGGTGCATATCAGTGTGCCTCAAGTGTCCTTCATTTTGTATTATTTTTTGATTTTTTCCCAATAGGCCTTGGCAGCCTGTTCCGATTTGTTTTCCCCGAAGGTATAGTATTTCTTCTCCTTCAGGTCATCGGGAAGGTACTGCTGAGGAATATAGTGATTGGGATAATCGTGAGGATAGCGGTATTCCGCTTTCTGATCCCCTACCCCGAAATAGTGATTGTTTTTTAGCCTCGAGGGCATATCCCGTCCCAATCCCTTTTCGATGTCCTCCGCTGCGGCGGCATAGGCCATATAGGCGGAATTGGACTTGGGAGAGGTGGCAAGGAGGATGGCGGCGTGGGCCAAGGGAATCCTTGCTTCGGGCATTCCCAGCATCAAGGCAGAATCCACACAGCTCTTTACAATGGTGGCGGCCTGAGAATACGCAAGGCCGATATCCTCCGAGGCGATCACCATCAGGCGGCGACAGGCCCCCTGCAGATCACCCGATTCCAAAAGCTTGGCCAAATAGAACACGGCGGCGTTTTCATCGCTGCCACGAATGGATTTTTGGAGGGCGGATAACAGTTCGTACTTATCATCCCCCGAGCGATCATAGGAGGAGAAATTGCGCTGGGCGCAAAGCGTGGTATCCTCCAAGGTGATCTCGCTATCGGCAATGTAATAGCAAAGCTCCAAAAAGTTCAGGGAGGAGCGAACATCTCCCCCTGCGGCGGTGGCAATCTGCATCAGCGCATCGGGATCAGCGGTCTTTTCAAGGCCGTTTTCTTTGTTGAGAAACGCAAGGCCTCGCTTCAAATTCTCGGCGATCTCCTCGGGAGAAAGCTCCTTGAATTCAAAGACGGAAAGACGGGACAGGATCGCCTTATAGACATAAAAATAGGGGTTTTCCGTGGTAGAAGCAATGAGGGTCACTCGTCCGTTTTCGATATACTCCAACAGGGTCTGCTGTTGTTTTTTATTCAGGTACTGAATCTCGTCAAGATAGAGCAAAACACCGTCTACCCCTTCGATTCCTTCGGACTGAGCCAGAACCTCTTTGATATCCTTGCCCTGACAGGTGGTGGCGTTGAGCTTGAAAATGGGAAGCCCCGTCATAGAGGCCACGATATTAGCCACCGTGGTCTTGCCTACCCCTGAGGGGCCGTAGAACAGCATATTGGTCAGCTTGCCCGCATCCAAAAGGCGCTTCAGCGGCCCTTTTTCACCCAAGATATGCTTCTGCCCCGCAACCTCGGAAAGGCTTGTGGGGCGAAGCCGTTGGGCAAGAGGGATATTCATCTGTTAAAATACCCGAGACGGAAGAGCAGCTCTGCTACCTCCACAGCACCGCCTGCGGCGCCGCGAAGCGTATTGTGAGAAAGGCCGACGAACTTATAATCGTAGATGGGATCCTCTCTCAGGCGACCTGCGCAAATGCCCATTCCGTTTTCGGTCATACGGTCGAGACCGGTCTGAGGATGGCTTTCGTCCTCAAAATAGGTAATGAACTGCTTGGGAGCGCTGGGAAGAGCCAGCTCTTGGGGAGTAGATTGATATTCCTTCCATCTCTTCAGGATCTCTTCACGGGTGGGCTTTTTGCCGAAGCGAATGAAGGTGGCGGCCATGTGGCCATCGGTACAGGGAACACGGAGGCACTGAGCGGAAATGGTCAGGCTATCCAGATTTTCAACTCCCTTTTCTCCGATCTTACCCCAGATCTTCAGGGGCTCCTTCTCGCTCTTTTCCTCTTCACCGGAAATGAAGGGGATGATGTTATCCAGCATTTCGGGCCACTCCTTAAAGGTCTTGCCTGCGCCGGAAATGGCCTGATAGGTGGTAACGAAAACCTCCTTGGGCTCAAACTCCATCAAGGGCTGAATCAGGGGAACATAGCTCTGAATGGAGCAATTGGGCTTGCAGGCAATGAAGCCGCGGGTGGTACCGAGCCTTTTCTTCTGCAAAGGAATCAGATCCGTATGCTGAGGGTTGACCTCGGGAATGATCATGGGAACATCATCGGTCATACGGTGAGCGCTGTTGTTGGAGACCACGGGGATCTCTGCCTTT
Organism: Eubacteriales bacterium; assembly: GCA_045543495.1. GTDB lineage: Bacteria > Bacillota > Clostridia > Oscillospirales > SIG627 > RGIG5579. Next base: position 2,221 of record JAZQMO010000016.1, read on the forward strand.
GCCAAGGCTTCCTCGTACACACGGATTTCGGCCTTGGGCATATTAACGGCGCAGAATACCATATCCACCGTAGCGGCGATGCGGTCAATATCAGCGGCATCATACACGGGCATAGCGGCGATCTTTTCGGGAAGGGCGCTTGCCATCTTCCATCTGCCTTCTACGGCTTCCCCGTAGCTTCTGCCTGCGCTTCTTGCGCTGGCATAAAGTCCTGCGATCTCAAAATAGGGATGATTTTCCAAGAGAGTGATAAATCTCTGGCCAACCATACCGGTTGCACCGATAATACCTGCTTTGATCTTATTCATAAAAAACCTCCAAAAAAATAAGGAAAAAAATTACAAAAGCCAATTCCTTCCACTGGCGTGGTCGGAATTGGCGTTACTTCCTGCCGGTTAGGCAAGAGCGGTGAAAAGTCACCGCATTGCGCTATCCCGCAAACTTATTTGTACTTACGCTTTCTTGCAGCTTCAGACTTCTTCTTGCGCTTTACGCTGGGCTTTTCATAGCACTCACGCTTGCGAAGCTCGCTGAGTACACCACTTCTGGCGCACTGGCGCTTAAATCTGCGAATAGCACTATCGAGTGATTCGTTTTCTTTAACTCTAACTTCTGCCATATTTTTCCCTCCCTTTGCACATAGCGAAGAGATAAAACAAACCAGTCTTTAAGACTAAAAAATATTATACTCTATCTTGGCTTTGCTGTCAATAAGTTTTTTTGATTTTTCCCATTTTCTTTCTATTTTGCCAATTGTTTCAAGGTCTTTCCTTTTAAAAATATCCAAGCGGCAAGCCGCTTGGATATTCTCAATCAATTTAAAACAAAGGAACCTCTACTCCCACCTCGGGGGCAGTGCCCGCTCCGGGGGTTACAATGGAAGAAAGCAGGGTGTCTTCCGTTTCAAATTCGATCTTTTCCATCACAGGTGCTTCGTATGTTTTCTTCATTTCGGCACCTCCCTCAAGATGCATAGTTCTGCACGGCCTGAATCAAAGCAAGGGTTGCTTCGGCTTTCATTTTAACCGCTTGGTCGACGGGATTGGAATCCACCAATTGCTTGGCGATATTCTTCACCGTATCCACCAAAACAAGGCAAGTGTTCCCCGCCTCATCCTTTACGGTGATCTTCAGAACAGAGCTCAGATTTTTCGCATTGACAAAGAGATCCAGCGTTCCCTTTGTCTCATCGATCACGCAAAGATTTGTAATATCGGTATCATAGTACCAAACGCTGCCGATTTTCCCTGTGGTATTGGCTAAATTCATCGTCAGACGGATTCCGATGGTATCACCCATGAGAAGCGTCTTGTTTGCAAACTGAACCGCACCGCTGCCGGGAGTGGCACCAAGGCCTTCGGGAATATCGTCTACAACGTCGATGTTCGTAGTCAACTCTTGCAAGGTTCCCTCTGCGGCCTTACCGTAATCCAAAAGGGCAAGGAAAAGCTCCTTTTCTTCCTGAGAAATATTATCCATCTCAGAGCCCGCTGTTGCCAAGGAATTGACGGAAATTTTAGTTACGGCATTCGTAACGGAGGTGTAGAAATAATTTTCATCATCAAACTGATCGGCGCCAAAGCCCTGCATTTCCAGATAGCGATATGTTACGCCACCCCACTCGCAGGTAGGCAGTGCGGCAAGATCAAAGGGGATCTCGCCCGTTTTGCCAAAGCCGCTCCAGGTATAATTTCCTTTGTAATTTTGGAAAATATGCTGTACCGTTTCTTCGGGAATCAAGATGCGAATGTAGGTTCGCTCCTCCAGAACCAGCTGAGCATAAATAGAAGGCAAACAGCCCATAATGGTGCAAGTGTTTCCTTCGGGATCCTCCTGAATAGAGGTATAACCACGGACATTGTGCAAAACGGTGATGCGATCCAGATCTTCCTTCGGAACTGTCAAAAGCGGACAATTATGATAAAATATCTGAGACGAGCGCTTTTTCAGGGTAACATCCCCTGTGACGGCGGTTGCAACGATAGCGCTGTTTGCTTCACCTCTGCTGAATGCATGGGTAATGGTGCCACCTGCCAAAGTCAGCGATTCGGTTGCACTGATGGGATTGGCAATTTCGCCGCTGTACAAAACGATATTGTCTGCCGTAATATTTCCGTTGAAAACACCGTTCTGAATGGTAAGGTTCTCCCCGCTTACGGTGTTGTTGAAGGTGCCGCCGCTAATGGTACGATCCCCGCTGACAGCGCCCTTGAAGAGTCCGCCTGAAATGGTTGCATTTCCGGTGACGGTACTGTTGAAGGTGCCGCCGCTGATGGTGGCATTGTTTTCCACGGCGCTGTTAAAGGTACCGCCGCTGATGGGCCAATCTCCTTTTACGACCACATTGAAGATTCCGCCCTCAATGGTAAAGTCACCCGACAGATCCCCGTTAAAGGTGCCGCCCTTTGTGGTAATGCCGCTTCCCGTCACAATATCCTCAAAGGTGCCCCCCTCAATGACGGTGGTGTGATCGACCTCTTTGTAACCGAGAACCGTTTTTCCTGCGAAGGTAGAGCCTGCCTCAATGTTGGTCGTAACCGAGCCTGAAATTACGCCCTGGTTATAATAAGAGTTATCCTCACGGGCAGAAGCATAGAAATCCACTTCGAATCTGCAATTTCCCTTAATTTCGTTGATAACATTGCCCGAAACGGTTCCTCCCTTGGTCTTTCCATAGGCACCGTAAAAGCATCCGTCTAAGCCGCCGTCGGCTTTGAGAGTTACATCCACCAGAGTGTTTTTCACGCTTGCTACGGAAGAGCTCAATCCTGCATTATAATTACCAGCGCCGGTAAATACATTGAAGGTAGCCTTTTCGGCATAATTCTCCACTTTAGTCCCCAGTGAGCCATTTCTGACACCGGCAAATCGGAAGGGTGAATTCGGGTCGGTATTTCGGATTTTATTCACGGATTTTCCCGTGGCCTCGCCTCCGTTTACCTTCAAAAGAGAGACGGAACAAGCCTCTCCGCCGTTGATGGTCAAGGTGCTGTTTCCGTAGATGTCGCATTCATACGCTGCATCAAACTGATTTTCTATGATCGAAATTGTGCGGCCAGCATTTCCGATCTTGGCATTGGTATCGCTATCCACCGTTTCGGTGGTATACAGCTTACAGTCAACATCACCGATGAATTTAGTGACATACGTCATAGGACGAACTACGCTTGAAAAGGTTCCGTTCGTAATTTCCGTATTTAAGTTTCCCGTCATCTCAGCAATTCTGACAGACTTGCTGGGTGTAGAAATCCCGTAAAAATTACCAACCGTTCCGGTAAGCTCTGCTTTAATGCTCAGATCCAGCCCGTTTTCCTCGGTAGCGGCCTTTAATTTTTCACTTGCCGCGGCGGTGACTACATAGAAGCACTGAAGCATATTGGAAGAAGGGTTCAACTGCAGATCCATATCGATCCGTCCGTTCAGGCGCAGCTTCTCGGTGGTACTATTGTTCAAATAAACATATCTTTGATTTTGACTCACCGTTCCGATCACATCGATATCGAGCAACGCACCTTGGTTCAAAGCAATATTTTCATACACTGCATAAAGCGCTCCGCATGCGATCGTATTCTCACTTGCGATATGATAATTTACGGTTCCGTTTACAACGGGGCAAGAAACGGCGTCCGAGCGATCTCTGCCGTAAACAGCAATGATGTGATCTGAGATATCGGAAAGGTTGGCGCCGTCGGCGGTAAAGTTGAGGGTTCCCCCTGCGGCTACCGTGGCATTTCCGCCGATACCGTAGTAACGGTCCTGAACGCTTGCGTTGACATACTTCATCTGCATATTCAAGGTTCCGCCGATCTCAGCGCTGTCCACTGCACCAAAGACCTTGCCTGACACCTTGCCTTCCTCAAAGAAAAGGGAGGTGGTAACGCCTTGATTCAATTTGGTTTGGCCCGCCAAAAGGAACAAATTGCCGTCGATGACAGTGCCGCCCCGAACAGTCAGAGAAGAATCTGCCGTTACATCACTGTCGTTGAGCAAAATGCCAACGGGAATGGAGGCATCGTCAAGTACGACCTTGCGGTTGCCGAGATTCAACTGAGTGGCATTGGTTACGAGGGTGACATTCTTCAAGGTGATATCATTGACAGAGGTAATGGGGCCTGCATTCAAAACATTTGCCGTAACGGTCTTTCCCCCGCCGTTGATGATAATAGGGAGGTCTACATCGATTGCGGAAAAGAGGGTATCGGCATCTTTCTCCACGGAATTTCCTTCTAAGTTAATTACAATGCTGTCTTTTCCTTCTTTCTCTCCTGCGGTTACCGCCGAGAGCGCTGCCGTGATGGATTCGCCTTCGGCAACGGTCAGTTCAAGGTTGCTCCCCTCAGCCTGAGCACCGAAGATGAGCATTCCTGCGGCACAGGCGCAAAGAAGCACTGCGGCAAGAAGCACTGAAATCAGACTCTTTTTGTTTTTCATATAAAAGCCTCCTTCTTTTACTGTCATAGCAAGAACGAAAATACTCGTATTCTAACAGTATTCACTTTATTTTATCGTACGAAAGAAGGTCTGTCAATTAAAAAAAACTTTCACTACATTAAGTTTTGCTTATGCTTTTTCAAGGGAGAAAAAAGAAAAAAACCGTCCTCAGTGAACTAGTCAATAGTTGGTAGACACAAAAAAAGAAAAAGTTAAGCCGCCAGTTCAATGCGAAATTGGACTGGTGGTTTTCTGTTAAGCTTACGAACAGGCCTGATGTAATTAAAGTAGTGGATCGCTTGATCAACAAC
>JAZQMO010000017.1:0-23623 GCA_045543495.1 Eubacteriales bacterium
CTCGATACCCTAATCGGTTCTCTCGCATGTCCATTATAACACCTATTTTAAATTCTGCGCTATAAACTTTATTTTTGCTACCTTTTTTACACATAAAAATATGCACCTCCAAAAGTGTCTAACTTTTGGGGTGCATATCAAGAAGTAGTCTCCGTTTTTCATATAAAGAAAAAATGACACTTACAATTGATGAAAGTGTCATAGTGGGTTATATACTTTGAAAAAAGTAACTACTTGCCGAAAAAAAGAATATCATTCTCGGCAGGTAAAGTAATATTGCAAACGAAACGTTTGCAGTGATATTTGACCTGCGGTCAAGTGATAGGAAAGCCTTGGGGCTTTCGTTATATTATATTCGCCACAAAACTGTCTGAAGGACAATATCACTTGGCAAAAGCCAAATATAACTGCGAAGCAATATCACTCGCCGCAAGGCGAATATAACTGAGGCACACTTCCCTTACGAAGTGTGCCTCAAGAGTGCTTTTTTGTTTGCTGTATGCTCTTATTTTTGGATGTAATTTTCCGCAAAGGCAGAAAGGACACATTCGCTGATCCGATCCATTCCCTTATAGTTGGGATGGAGGGAGCCGTCTGCCATATGTGCCGCCACATTTCTTCGGGTAATGCCCGTTCCGTTGTGGAGATCAATAAAGGTTGCCTGATACTGCCGGGCGAGATCGGAAATGACGGCATTGTAATTTTCCATATTCTCAGGGCGAACGCCGTCTGCTACATTGAGGGTGAAAACGAAGTTGCAGAGATAGACCTCCGCCTCGGGATAAGCGGCCTTCATACCGCTGATCATGGTATCGTATGCGGTCTTAAATTCGTCCAGAGGCACTCCCCTTCTGAAATCGTTGGTACCGAAATAGACCACGATCACATCGGGCTTGACGCCGTCATTATTGTGCAGCTGCTTGGCCCGTTCAATGCCTCTTTTCGTCACCTGATCCCCCGACCAGGAATTGTTCACCAGAAGCTCCATTCCCGTGGCATCAACGGTCTGCATCCACCAGGTTTCCTTCACCTTGGAAAAGCCATGGTTGGTTCCCTTGTAGTAAACGGCATTGTCCCCGATGGTGGCATTGTATTTCACGTTGTTGGAATAGCCCTGAAAGGTAGAAACGCTGTCTCCCACAAAGGAGATCTTCTTTCCCTTTAAGACCTGAGTCAGAAGCGCATTTCTTGCGGCCTGCTCCTCCTCATTTAAGCGAAGGGCGGTGGGGACATCCGCCGTTTCGGTCTCGGTTTTTTCTTCTTCCTTTGTCTTTTCTTCTGCTGTTGCTTCCTCTTCCGTTTGCACCAAGGTTTCCTCGGTTGCGGGATCCTCGGCGGTCAAAACACCTTCCGAGGAACAGCCACAGAAAAGAATGGAAATTAAAAGGATCAGGGCAAATAATCTGATTTTCATAATAAACTCCTTAAAAATATCATGGATGAATTATACTGTAATTGGGAAGCACAATGTGGGGTCAGCTTCCGGGGAAGGGGCGGGTGGCCCGACCGTTCCCTGCGACGATGATCTCACGGGTTGCGGGAGAGGTCTCCAAGGCTTTTCGCATATCTTTGTTGGCCCCCAGCTCATAAAAGCTTGTGGAGCAGGGGTAAAACAGGGTGGCGGCTTTGACCTCATTGTAAAACTCATAAGGGCCGTTCAGGCCGTGATGGGACATTTGCACCATATCAGACGCGAGGGCACTGCCGTAAAGCCGCAAGGAAAGCCTTGATGCAATATCCCCGAGATCCCCCGTAAAGAGAACGGAGCCCTTCTCATCCCGCAAACGGGAAAGGATGGAGCTGTTGTTGAAGTCATCCGGGGCGCGCAGGTTCTTAAAAAGCGATTCGGGAGCGTAGAGGATCTCCATGGACAGATTGCAGAAGCGAAACTGCATTCCCGTGTGGGCATATACCATCTTGGCACCGGGGAAACGGGACACGGCCTGTTCAAGAGATCTGACACGAGAACCGCCATCTACCTCCTCCTCTTCGATTCCGGGATTTCCCGGCGGCAGGGAGGAATAGATCATATACTCCAAGGTGAAAAGCTCCTGCGGGTTTTCCCGAGAGGCGATCCTTTTGAAGGCACCCGTATGGTCTCCGTGCAAATGGGTCATGACCCACGCACGAATAACGGGCTTTTCCCCGCCCGAGTGGCTTTGCAGATAGTCTAAGATCTCGTCAGCCGAGTCGGGGTAGCTCCCGTCATAGAGGATAAAGGAGCCATCGGTCAGCTGAACGGCATAGCCCATTCCGTTAAAATTCACCTTGCTCTGATTCAGCTGCGTTACGGTGCAGGGGGTGTCCCCGCCCTGCTCCGCAGGGGAAGCGGGGGGCAAGGTATCTGCCGCCGTATCCGAACAAACCAGATTCAGCTCCCCATTTTGCCCATGGTAATACAAATGGGCAAGAGAGGCGCCCTTAACATAGGTTTTGGCGGGATTCTCCCCAAGCTCCAAGGAGGAATAAAGGGTGTAGCCCTCCTCTTCAAAATAGCGGCAGGCAAGGTCAAATTCCTCCCTGCTCCTTTTTCTGTAGGTGGAGAGCACGGAGCCGTCGTCACAGCGGTACAGAAGATCGGGCTTCGGTGCCTCGGTCACGGTTTCCTCTGCGGTGGTTTTTACATCCGTTTCCGGTGGGAGAGAGGCTATGCAGGAACAAAGGGCAAACAGCATTGCCAAGGTCAGAATGAGTGCAATGTGTCGTTTCATCGTCGTATCCTTTCTGATTTGTATCCTTCCTTCCGGAAAAACGGATTTGTCTTATTTTATTATACCTTCTTTTCCTCAGTTTCTCAAGAGATGAAACCCACAAATTTTCCCTGCGAAACAAGACCTTTTGCACAAATTTTAAGTCCGAATCGTGAACGAGATCGCCCTTTCCTCCGTTTCTTACCGTCTCGGCAAATTCAACACAAATCCCTATCGTATTCAAAGAGTGTTTTCCTCATTGATTCTTGATTGCGAAGAAAAAATGTGCTATACTGCAAGAAGAATCAAAGGAGATGAAAAATGAGAGAATTTTTAGCACCGTTTTGGGAATTTTTATTTGAAGCCTTCGGCGTTTTCGGAATCGGAATTGCCCTGGGCATTCTGGGCTTTGGGATCCTTTTGGCCTATCTTTTGTTGGTGGGTATTTGGGCTTTGATAGGGCGCCTTTTCACCCCCAAACGCAAAGCAGTGCCGAGGCGGTCCGTTGCTGTGCCGCCCTCTGTGAGTCTTCCGAAAAGAAACAGCTCTGCGGCACCAACGGTGGAGAAAAAACAAGAGCCTTATCGCTCCCCTACCCTGCAGGATTTTTTGAAGCGTGCCGAGCAGGGCGAGGCTTATGCGCAGTGCTGCTGCGGCTCGATCTATGAACACGGAGACGGTGTCCCCGTGGATATGGAAAAAGCCATCCATTGGTATCAAACGGCAGGAGATGCGGGGCACGTTTTATCCAATTACAAGCTCGGGATGATGTATTTAGAGGGAAGAGGGGTGAAAAAGGATCTCGCCCTTGCCCGGGAGCGCCTCACCTTGGCCGCCGAGGGCGAGGACGATACGGCTCAGTATCAATTGGCCCTGATCTATTCAGAAAAAAATGAGCTCCTTTGCAAGGAAAAGGGCTATACCTCCTACGAGGAAAAAAAGGCCGATGCCGAATATATCCGAAACGAAGAAAAATACAAATACTGGCTGAAAAAGGCCGCCGCCAACGGCAATTACGACGCAGAGTATATTCTGTATTGAAATCAAAAAACCTCGATGAAATCTCATCGAGGTTTTTCCTTGCTATTATCGCAAACCGTGGGTCCTAACAGCACCATTGTGTTACAGGCCGATTTCCTCCAAAAAATCGCCCATTTCATCAGCCTTGCTCTTCTTTAAGCTACTGTTGGTTTTTAATTCGTTTTTCGCCATACTTGCCACCTGGGGCTGCAGGAGCATAAACCAACGCCTGATCTGCATCACGGGCATAAGCCAGCGGTGCTTTTCCAAAATGGGATAGTATCGCTTCAATTTATCGTAAGAAATGAAAACACGGGACAGCAAATACCCGAACCGACCGCCCTTTTTCGTTTGCTGCAGGGCAACACGGTTTTCAGATGTGCCATAGCTTCCGCCGGACAGCAGAAAAGCTTGCAGCTGCCTTGACAGTTCGTCTGCCTCTTCCCCGCCAAACCAAACTCTGCTTAATTTTCTTGCGGCTTCGGCAAATCGCAACAGCCCACCCTCGGAAAGAAGGGCATCCCGAGCAGAGAAATCTATGTTTTCCAAATGATCCAAGATCCAAAGATCAAGAAAAGGGCGAATACCGCAGCCACCCGTCTCAAAATGCTTTGCCATATGAGCGATATGATAAAAGTAGAAAAATGCATCGCTCATTTCATAGCGGTACCCACTGTTTTCACACAATGAAACGTTTTCCCAAACGGAACGAAGCACCTCGATGGCATTGTTGGCCCTGCCTTCCTCCACCAGATCAAAGTGCAGTTCAATATGAACCCCTCGGGGCGTGAAGAGAGAGACATCGTGAGGATTGTGTTCCTTTTCGGTATACCCCAAGGTGCGAACCAAATGGTCAATGGCCCGCTCCAGATCCTCACGATGCACCAGCACATCAAGGTCACAGCTGGTTCGCATCCAAGGCTCGGGATAATACTCCCGCAAAACAGAGCCCTTCAGGGGAACAAACGGGATCTTTGCCTCCTCCAAAGCCGCACTCATTTCTTTTAAGGCATAGCTTGAGGTTTCATGACGGTAAACTGCCTTGAGGATGCTCTTTTCCATAAAAGCATCTTCTTTTGGTAACAGGCCGTTTTGTTTCAAGGAAAAGGCCACAAGATGCCCCAAATCGTGAGCCTCGGCAAGCTGATACAGATCCTTTGGATCTGCCTCGATCTCGGAAACAGGAGAAGCCCCGAGGGCAGAGCAAATCAAGGAAAACAGTTCCCTTACACTTTGGCTTTCCATCGTAGCTCCTCCTTATCTGAATCAATCTCTGAAATACAGGTCTCTGGTATAGACCTTATCCAAAACATCGGCAATGTCATCGTGATAACGGTTGGCAATGATCACGTCGGAAATGGATTTGAATTCCTCTAGATCACCGATCACACGGCTATTGAAGAAATTATCTTCCGCCAAGGTGGGTTCGTACACCACCACTTCAATGCCTTTCGCCTTAATACGCTTCATAACCCCTTGAATGGAGGACTGACGGAAGTTATCCGAGCCCGCCTTCATAGTCAAGCGGTACACACCCACGATCTTAGGGTTTCTCCCAATGATCTGATCGGCAATGAAATCCTTTCTGGTGCTGTTAGCCGATACAATAGCGGAAATGATATTCTGCGGAACATCCGCATAATTGGCAAGAAGCTGCTTGGTATCCTTAGGGAGGCAGTAGCCGCCGTAGCCAAAGGAAGGATTGTTGTAGTGGGAGCCGATTCGGGGATCCAGGCCAACTCCCTCGATGATGGACTTGGTATCAAGCCCCCTCACGGCGGCATAGGTATCCAATTCGTTGAAGAAGGAAACACGCAAGGCCAGGTAGGTATTGGCAAACAGCTTGACCGCCTCCGCCTCGGTGGGATTCATCAGGCGAACCTCCACATCATCCTTGATGGCACCTTCCTTTAAGAGGTTGGCAAAGGTTTCGGCAACTCCACGCAGTCTCTCATCCTCCATTGGCACGCCCACGATGATGCGGCTGGGGTAGAGGTTATCGTAAAGTGCTCTTCCCTCTCGCAAAAACTCGGGACTGAAGAGAATATTGTCGCTCTGAAAATCTGCCCTGACCTTTTCGGTAAAGCCCACGGGAACCGTGGATTTCACGATCATAATTGCCTTGGGATTCACCTCAATCACCTTGGCGATGACACTTTCCACACTGGAGGTATCAAAATAATTCTTCGCAGGATCGTAATTGGTGGGGGTGGAAATAATGACGATTTCCGCCTCACGGTAAGCGGCTTCCCCATCGGTGGTAGCCGTAAGATGCAATTCCTTTTGGGCAAGATATTCCTCGATCTCCCGATCCGCAATGGGAGATTTTTTGTTGTTGATCATCTCTACCTTCTCGGGGATGATATCAACTGCTGTAACTTCATTGTTCTGCGCAAGAAGCACCGCCATGGAAAGACCAACATAACCGGTTCCCGCAACGACTACTTTCATTATTTCTCCTCCAAAATATCTGCAATCCGCCGACAGGCAAAGCCATCCCCATAGGGATTGCTCGCTTTCGACATGGCATCATAAGCAGCCTGATCTTCCAATAGCTGCTTGAAATTCTCGTAAATCACCTGTTCGTCGGTTCCTACCAGCTTCAAGGTACCCGCCTTAATCCCTTCGGGACGCTCGGTGGTATCACGCATAACCAAAACAGGTTTCCCCAAGGAAGGTGCTTCTTCCTGAATTCCGCCGCTATCAGTGAGAATCATAAAACTACGGGCAAGGAAATTATGGAAATCCAAAACCTCAAGGGGCTCAATGATGTGGATGCGATCACAGCCTCCCAATTCTTCATCGGCTGCCTTGCGCACCACAGGATTCATATGAATGGGGTAGATCGCTTTTACATCCGAATGCTCCTCCATCACACGGCGGATGGCACGGAACATATTGTGCATCGGCTCTCCAAGGTTTTCACGACGGTGCGCCGTAATCATAATGAGGCGGCTTCCCTTCGCCCACTCCAATTCAGGATGAGTATAATCCTCCCGAACAGTGGTTTTCAGTGCATCAATGGCAGTATTTCCCGTAACGAAAATAGATGAAGGATCCTTCCCCTCTTTCAAAAGATTATCCCTTGAAAGCTCTGTGGGAGAGAAATTATATTTTGCAACGATTCCCACAGCTTGACGATTGAATTCTTCGGGATAGGGGCTGTAAATATTATAGGTGCGAAGCCCCGCCTCTACATGCCCTACGGGGATTTGCTTATAAAAGCAAGCAAGGGCTGTAACAAAGGTGGTGGAGGTGTCTCCGTGAACGAGAACCACATCGGGCTTTACCTCGTCCAAAACCTCTCCGATTCGGGTCAAAATATTGGTTGTAATATCAAACAAGGTCTGTCCCGCCTTCATAATGGAAAGATCATAATCCGGCACAACCTTGAATGTGTCCAGCACCATATCCAGCATCTGGCGGTGCTGCCCTGTTACACAAACAATCGTTTGAATGCTTTTTCTTGTTTTCAGTTCATTCACAAGAGGACACATTTTGATTGCTTCGGGACGAGTCCCGAACACAAGCATTATTGTTTTCATAATATACTCCATTCAATATAACAATGAACCATTCACTTATGAATAAGAAATCCACAATATTCCTTTATTTTTTCAATTTTCCAAAAACCAAACTCTTGATATATAAAAATTCTTTGTTTTTACTCAGTATCGACAGAGCAAGATACACCGCCGCGCCGAAAACAATCTGAATCGCAAGTACAATCCCTTTGTTCCACGGGAGAAACCCAATCAAGAGAACAATCGCCGTCATAACAAAACACATTAACAGAGAGGGAAGAATTTCTTTTATTTGCTCATAAAAGGAATACCCGAGATTCTTCTTGGTAGGAACACAGTTGACATAGGTAAACAGTGTAGAGGTGACCGCCATAGCGCCTGCAATCCAAATTGGTCCAAGCCGAAACACCATCGCAAGAAAGACAAGCTCAATAACTTTTTTGAAAACCTCCAGCCAAACAAGAGACTTCACTTTTCCGAGGACTTTAAGAAGCTGCATATTGGTCGAATGGATCGGAAAAAAAAGATTGTTTATACAAAAAATCCAAATAAAAGGAACACATCCTAACCATTTCTCTGTTAAAACAACGCGAACAAAATTCTCTGAAACCGCTGCAAATCCAAAAAGAATCGGTGCTATCATATAAAAACCCGTTCCTATAGCCTTTTTAGCGATTTGTTTGATTTGTTCTTTATCCTCTTGAACCTGTGAAAATCGGGGGAAAAGCACCGTTCCGATGGTAGCATTCACATTGGTTGTCAAAAGATCGGGGATCTGGGCACCTTTTTTGTAGAACGCAAGGTCATTGGCTGTATAGAATTTTCCAATCAAAAAAGAACGAATTTCTTGGTAGGTGGTAATCAGAAGATTTACTCCCAAAACACCGAACCCAAATCCCAAAAGAGCCTTCAACCGATCAAATGAAAGCTTCATCAGGGGTCTCTTTCCCAAAACCAGAGCCAAAGCCAAAGTACTGATCGCTGTGCCGGTCAAATACTGCGCAACCAAGGCCCATACGCCAAAGCCAAGGTATGCCATTCCGATTCCAACCAATGCAGAAATCAGGGTGCCGGAAAGTGTAGAAATAAAAAATTTTCGGAAAATCATTTTTTTCGCAACGTACGCCTGCTGCACGGAATTGATGGCACTGAAGATCAATCGAAATCCCAAAATGCGAATGCAAGGGGTCAATTCTTCGTATCCCTCTCCAAAAAAGAGCGTGATCCAAGGGGCTGAAAAGAAAAGAATCGTATATAAAACCAAAGAAAGAACCACATTGAAATACAAAACGGAGGAAAAATCTAAAGCATCTGAATCCTTTTTACGAATCAAGGCACTTCCAAGCCCATCACTCACGAAAACATTGGCAAAGGTGATAAAGATCATAACCAAAGTAACCGTTCCGTAATCTGAAGGATCCAAAAGTCTTGCCAGGATCATAGAAACTACAAAGGTTACTACCTGCGCAGATATTCTCTCCGCAAATTTCCAAATCATATTTTGTAAGGTTCCACTACTTTTCGCCATAACTTATTTTCTATCCTCTTTTCCGTATTTCAAGCGGGCTGCAATAATGTTTGCCCGAATCGTTCCCTTCTAAAATCGATCATAGCAGGAACTTTGGAATTTTCTTCTTTCGGGGCAAGGTAATTAAGCTTCCGTATTTCAAATTTTGTTTTTCATCATCCCAATTACCAGTTCCGCTTTGAGGCGTAAAGGTCATTTCACCAAAATAAATCTTCCCTTTAATCGAGTAAAAATCAACCCTTACAAAAACAAAGTTTTGACTCAAGATCTCGGCGTACTCCCTCATTTTCTCAAAAGTATCCGGCTTATCAGGTGCAGGAGTAATGGGAGGATAATTCACCAAATAGTCCTGCAGTTTCCACTGGCAATCAAAGATGGATCGAGTGTGATGATCCGTCCCGCTACCACAATCTACCCAAACAAACTGCGGTACGCCGTTGAAGCAAAAAAATCTGTAGTCGTATATGGTACCATCAAAATCTGCCATATATTGTTCCGCTATAATCTTGGGCGGAATATTCATATAATGTAATTCATATCCAAACTGTGTAGCAAAGTTTAAACGAATCCAATGATCAAACTTTTCCTTTTCACGAGCGGGATTCATTTTGCTTTTATCTTTGATAATAGAATTCCATCCGCTTCCATGATTGGTTTTCAGCACAAATTGATCGGGAAGTTTTTCGAAATCGATTTGATCGAAGCTGTCCCAAACGCCTAGCAACGGGATCAAGCAATCATTGCCAATTCTTTTACCCACATATTCACGAACTAAGTACTTATCCGCAAGTAATGTTTTTTCTTCCGTGCTGTCGTACAACTTGAGCCATTGAATCTTTTCGTTAAAAGTTTGGGGGTTATTCAAATTTAGTTTTTTACCACATTTTTTTTGATACCACTTCTTCAAGATACGTTCTTTTTGCACATCGCTTGTCCGCCAATAAAAAGAATCCTTTATTTTCCGTGCAAGGATTCTGATTTTTCGAAAACGCATAAAAACTCCTCTCTGGAACTTTTTTATATTGATAAACTATGTAAAACCTCTCTCCAGCGATTCTCCCAGCAAGTTTTGGAAAATGCCGCTTTTACGGTTTCGTATCCCTTTGCGGCAATTCGCTCCCGCTCCTGCGGATCATCCAGCAAGGATTTGAGAGCTTGATGCAGGGCCTCTGCGCTTCCTGCGGATATCATTTTCCCGTTATAGCCGTTTAATACGATGTTGGTCATACCGCCCACATCGGTGCAAACCACGGCACATTGTGCGCTCATAGCCTCCAAAAGGGACAAAGAGGTGCCCTCTGAACCAACAGTGGGAACTACCGCAATATGATGCGACGCGTGGATCGCAAGAGACTGATCCGATGTGTACTGAGTGAATACCACTCTATCTTGCCATGGTTTCAACTGAGCCCGAAGGTATTCCTCATCGGGTCCTCTTCCGGCAACGGTAATCTCCACATTATCATACTCCGCCAACAAACGATTCACCGCATCGGCAAAAATTCGGGTGCCGCGATGGGGAACGAAACGTCTGGCAAAGATAATTTTGACAGCTCCTTCCGGCTTTTCCTTTTTCTCTGCAATCTCCGCAAAATTGGGAATCACGGTAAAATTGGAAGCGGGAACATCCACCTGCGTGCGATACCAATTCAAAAAATTGTAATCCACACACACCACGTGTCCCACGTTTTTCATCCGCTTATGTTCCCGATAGGCAAACAGCGCCTTGGAAAGAAACATTCTCCAATAGGGACGACTGACTTTTTTGGAGATATCCCAATGGATGCCGTGCTGTATGGACAAAGAATGGCAGAAGGAATTCTCCGTCGTGAGAATATGATCTGCAAACACCAAGAGATCCCGATTGAAATCCGCTGTTTTTTCCAATTCTTTCAGCACAAGATCGGAGCGATAACACCCCTTTACATACGAATTGGGAACGGAATATACGCAGCAATTCTCCAGAGCTTTTTCTCTTTTTTGATTGCCTTTCTCAAACTGATATACCACGCAATCGTAGCCATTCTCCTGCAAAATCGGGATCAGATTGGTTACGTAGGTTTGCACACCGCCGGAAACAACACGATGATTTTCAAAATCATAATATCTTTCATAAACGATGAAAGCTTTCTTTTGTTTCGAATTCATAGAACTGCCTTTTCCTTATTTATTTTGTTTTCTTTGGCTTGGCGAATTTCTTTCAAAACCATGCCTAACAGGAAGAATAAAGTGTAATCCAAATAACTACCACCAAAAAAGCCGCGGGCAAAAACCATACATCCGAACATTGACAACCACCCGCGGGACAAGGGACTCACGGCGGATCGGATCGCTTTGATGAAAAGTGCGACAAACGCTACGATTAAAATGCTCCCCAAGGGGTAACCAAAGTGGAAGAGTACCTGCAAATAAATATTATGCGCACCTGCCTCATAGCCCACAGGATATTCGCCGTATACGCCGTAGCCGAAAATCGGGCTTTCCTTCAAGTGGTTCAGCAAATCCAAATAAATATCGTCTCGACCGGAGGTTTCCGAGAGCATTTCACCACTGATCAAATAGTCTACCACACGGGTAGAAACACCCATATCCACTAAGAATTCTTTCAACCCTTTCAGCACATCCACGTAAAGTGGAGAAAAGACGAAAGCCAAAAGAAGCCCTGCAAATACAAGCGCAATTGCGAATTTCTGCGCTGGAGAAATTCGCAGACTTCTCCAGATACATATTGCCAAAAAGACACCCAGCACAACAACGGGTCCGCGAGTTCCCATAGCAAAAGCATACAAAACGCCAATAACGGTAGACAGAATGGGAATCCATTTTTTGCAGCGGAAAGCATAATCCATAGCAATGAGCGTATTAGGAAGCAGAAGATAGGACCAGTACATACTGTAGTCCTCCCCGTGAGATCCACCCAGCACACGACCGGAGCTTAAAAAGTAGATCAGGTATAAAAGACTGGCGAAAATGGCAAGACAACTAAATTTTCCTACAATATCAAAGGTCTCCTCTTGCGATTCCAAGCAAAGTCCCAAAAAGAAAAAGGGAATACAAGGAAGGAGCGCACTCCACAAAGAGCTCTGAATATACTGCGCATTTTTCGGATATAACAAAATCGTTACAAGGATTGCTACCGTAAAAAATGCAAGAATCCCAATGTCCTGAACCCGAACCCAGCGAAAACGGCCGGATCGAAGGCAACCGATCACTAGGAAGAAATATAAAATGGGAAAAAAAAGATCGGACAGAGCGGAGATCAAAGGAATTTTTACTATAACAACTCTGAAATACTCCAACAAGCTACCTTGACAAAACATAGCCGAAACAAGCAGCGCAAAGCACAAATCAGCAGGATTTTTGGATTGATTTTTAACTGCCTCGGATTGATAATTCATATCATTTTTTCCTTTATGTATATGTATTTGGCTTCAATCAGATTTGATCAAAACAGATTCATTTTCCCAAACGAATCACGCTTTTGATCTTGCCGGCATACAAAACCAAACTCAAGCAAAAATACAACCGAAGCTTGGCACAGCAAAGAACTGCTTTTTGATACGCACTGCCAGCCGTATCCCAGGAATAGCCGGCAAAATTGACTCTTTTGCACTGGCGAGAAAGCCATGCTCGACGGGTCAGCACATTCAGTTTCATTTTGGGAGAATAGGAAAGCTGAAGGGCTTTGATCATTTTTGAAAAGATCTCTTTTCTAATCATTTCGTGAGTTTTGAAATCTTCCGGGGAAAACTGCATTAAAGTCTCATTCCAAACATCTCGCAGACCGATTACCGCATCCATATAATCCACAGGATACTTTTGCCACTCAATGCCGACTGTATTTTGCCAATAGTGGTATAAAATCTCCGGAATAAAGCGAACTCTACGGCAGACGGTCATATAGCGGGCAATAAAGCCCTCATCCTGATGCCGTCTCAAAGGGGGAAAAGAAATCCCATTGTTCCGAACGATATCGCCATCAAAAAATTTATTCCAAGGAGCCCCCTGAATGCTATATCTCTGCTCCATTCCAAAATAGTTCGCATAACTACGGCGGATCTCATCTCCGGGGGCGGAGAAGGGCTCGTAATCCCGAATTTTGAGTACTTGGCCCGTATGAGTCAGGATTTTATAGCCGAAAACCACTAAATCATAGACGCCGCCTTCCATCGCCTTAACCAGGGTGGATATGGTGTAGGGCTCCAAATAATCATCTGCATCGGGAAAATATAAATATTTTCCTCGGCTTTCTGAAATTCCATGATTGCGAGCAGGACCGGATCCACGATTTTCGGTATGAAAACATCGCACCCGAGAGTCATTTTCAGAAAGTTCCTGACAGATTTTGAAACTATTGTCCTTGGAGCCGTCATCCACCAAGAGGATCTCCAAACTTTCATAATCCTGCTTTAAAATGGATCGCACGCAGCTCTCCAAAGAGGATTCCATATTGTACACGGGAATGATGATACTGACCAGATCCATTGTTTCTCCTTTACTCATAAAGCCCTCTGTTCTTCCATCGGATTGCGGCACGGATCAAAGCGGAGGGAATGCAAAAACAAAGCATTGTAATCATCCGCCTCTTCCAAGGAATGCGACGAAAATCGATTTCCTTCCATTTGATACGTGCGATCTTCTTTTCGCCCACAAACAAATGAGAGCGAACCACCTGAAGCTTGGTCCATTCCCACTCGGTTCTCAAACTTTCCTTGACCTGAGGCAGAATGGAATCATCAGCAAAATAATGGGGCATCCGATTCAAAGGATCCGCCTGAAAAGAGCGGGTATACTGTCTGGTGGCCTCACTGCCATCTCGGTTTCGCTTCACCGTTACACGATCCACGCAGACTGCTCCCTCTCTCAGATACACCCTTCGCCACATATCCGTATCTTCCCCCAGCTTTACGCCTGGCTCGAACATTCCGTAGCGGTCAAACATATCTCTGCGAATGCAAACACATCCCGTCCAGATCAACTCCGAATTTTGGAAGAGAACTTCAACCACGTTTTCGTAAAAGACCGTTTTTCCGGAAACCTCGGGAGAAACCACCTTATCATTGTCTTCTATCATAGAAAGGCAAAAGCGGGTAGCGAAAAATCCGCGTTCGACATATTCTCCGATCGCCTCAGCCAAAATCGACAGGTGATCGGGAAGAAATTCATCATCCGCATCCAAAAAGCAAATATAGTCGCCTTTTGCATTTAAGATTCCGGTATTTCTGGCGACGGATACGCCACCATTTTCCTGATCGATCACTCGAACCCGCTCATCCGTCATCTCCCTTGCCTTTTGAGAGGTGCCGTCTTTGGAACCATCGTTGATCACAATGACCTCAAAATCAGAAAACGTTTGATTCAATACACTGCAAATACTTCTTTGAATAAATCTTTCCGCATGATAAGCCGGAATCACCACAGAAAAAAGCATATACACCTCATTTTGCAAAAAAAGAATCAATTTTTGAAATATATTCGTCGTCTTCAGCTAGAACAGTTTCGGTAAGTTCATCGCAAGCCTTGTCAAAGGCTTCTCCATCCAGATTTTCATAGAACGCATAAAGCCTGTCAGCAAAAGTGATATCCGCATCAAAAGCTTCTCCGATGCCAGATTCCTTCGCCCACCTAGTTTTGTAGCCCTCCGGCTCCACAATTTGAGGTATGTGATAAATCATTCCGTCGTAGAAACGATTGGATATTGCATATTTCAATTTGTTCCCCGCATTAGTGGAATACCCATAGCTATTATTTAAAATAGCTGCGTTTTTTAACAAAACCGCCTTATCCTCGTTCTTATAAGAGCCCGTAAACACTACGTTTTCAAACTGATTTTTCTCGCAATATTCTCGGTACTTGTCCAACTGAGGTCCATCTCCATGAAAAACAATTACGAAGCGCGAATCATTTTTCAAAGCATCTAAATACTGTTTTTGATGATCAAAATATCGAACGACCCCATTCCAAACAAAACAGAGCGGGGAGGCCTTTTTATTCCATTTAGCGCCCGCAGAAGGAAGATCGTTTCGGTTAAAATTGTGTGCAATAACATAGTCACTCTTGGGTAAAAATGACTCAAACCCTTTAGAAGAAATTGCAGTAAAAGTACTATTTTGAATCACTTTTTTTTCAATGTGATAAAAAGGATAAACGTGCTCGTAGCTGTAATCTCGGATATCAAATGCGTACGGTGTTTTCCCCTTGTACAGTTTTGCTCCCAACAGTACCCCTGTCAAGGTAGAAAGAGCGACAATCTTATTGGGGGAAAGCTCCTTTAGTTTCTTTTCCACCCACTGCTTAAACAAAAAAAAGTCCAAAATTTTCTTTATTTTTCCGCTGTTCAAATCAGAAGAGTTGTCGTAGTGATAATAATTTTCAGGTAAATCCAAATCATAGCCGCCCCTGTTCCAAAACAAAACGCTATACGGGATACCCAGTTTATCAAGACGTTCTATATATCTTTTGAGGTAGGGACAATACTTTAAATCTCCACAAAAAATCAATGCCACCATTGGATTATTTCCTTCCTGATAATTCTACTAAGTCGAGTTTCAATCTTTGGCCCCATTCAAGGTCGTATTTATCCGGATTAAAGGACATCATACAGCCGCCGGGGGTAAAGGTCAGTTCCGCAAAATAGTATTTTTTCTCGGTTACGAAAAAGTCTACCCGAACAAAGGGAAAATCCTTTGCAAGATTTTCAGCAACCTGCTTCATTTCCTCAAAGAAGGGGGGCAGATCAATCTCTTCGATATCAGTATAATCCTCTCGCTTGAGGGGCATTTTGTTGCCCTCTAAATCAAAGAAACCGATTTTCGCTTGTCTGTCGTGAACCAAGTCAGTGGAAACGTACATACAGTACGGCTTACCGTTGAAGCAGAAAAACTTGTAGTCCGTCAGGCACTCCCCAAGGAATTCTTCGCACACGATCACTCTCTCTTTGATTTGAGAATAGTGGATTTCCACGTTGAATTCCCCGAAATCCTCTTTCAGCCACCCGGAGAGCTGTTTGGAGGCCACCTTGGTGTCGAACTTTGTTTTGTCAGAACACAAAATGTTATAAGCACAACCATGATTGCACTTTAATACGAACTGCTCGGGAAGAGAATCCCACGGGATCTCATCCGCTTTTTTCCATACACCGAGGAGGGGAACCAAAATATCTTCGTAGCCTTTTTTCCGAATATATTCCCGTACGGCATATTTATCAGCGCCTTGAATGGCTTTTTTATCAAAGGGAAAGTAATAGAGCTTTAGCCATTGCAGCTTTTCATTAAAGGTCTTAGGATTTTTCAAATCCAATTTCTTTTTCAAAACAATGCGGTAATATACCTTGGAAAGAAACGCATCCGGCAAAATTCTATGCGCCATCACCTGAAGCTTTCTTCTGATTTTGTATATCGCAGAATCTCGTTCCATATTCTTCTTCCTTAATTGCTTTTTACATAGAACAGTTTTTTTACTACACCGTAAAACAAGTTCCAAAAGGTGTGCCAGCCAGACAAGATAGGATTCTCCCCTACCGCCTCTCGGAATAGCCTGTAGTGCCATTTGATCAATTTCGTATAACCGTGATTGCTGATGGAACCGCTTCTCTTTCTATACTTGGCAAGCGATTCATTCAGTAAATAGCAATTGGCCTTTTGGCAGACCTTCAACCACATAGCGTAGTCGTTGTTCTTTTTGATATCCGCAATTTGAATTAACCCAATGGCCTCGGCATCGTACATCACGGTAAGACATCCGGGCCAGCAATAGCCATACATTCCGGATTTTGTGATTTTCTTCGGACCACTGACCATTTTTCCGTTGGGCGTTGAATCTTCCCGAATCTCAAGATAGTCAGTGTAGGAAAAACGATATCCGTTCTCTTTCATAAAAGCCAACTGCTTTTCTAACTTTTCCGGAAGCCAAAGATCGTCACTATCCAAAAATGCGATCCATTTGCCCTTCGCTTCCCGCAAGGCTCGATTTCGGGAGACGGCAGCTCCACTGTTTTTTTCGTTTTTTAAGTATCGTATTCTTTCATCGGAAAGATACGGCTTGATTCGCTCGTCCGTATCGTCCGTGGAGCAATCATCCACAATGATCAGTTCCCAATTGGTATAAGTTTGATCCAAAACCGATTGCAGGGTTTTCACTATAAAATTTCCTGTGTTATACGAAGGCATAATGATAGAGACCAAATCTTTCATGCTTTAACGCCTCTTTGCTTCTTCCATTTTTAAAATCCCGTTCACCTTGTGAACCAAGCCGATAGAGCCCATTCTTTGTAAAATCTTTCGGAAAGGAAAAGTAAATTTCACCGCAACTCCAATCAAAGGCTTATACCGAATACACAATTTGCAATAGGCTTTTCGAAAACCAAAATACTTTTCCAAATAATCTTGAAATCCTGTTTCGTGAATGATATTTCTGGCTCCGTCGCAAAGATATCCCCCGGAAGTGAGAAGTTCTTCACAGTCAACAAGAATTTTGTATACGATTGCTGCATTGATGGCAAAAGGCTCGTATTCCGGTATAACCTTATGCACCGCATAATCAACATAGCATTCTTTTTGGTTTAATGCGGCGTATCCAACCATCGTTCCGGATTCCAGATGAAATGCTCCGTAAACAGAAGAGAACTGCCAAAAATCAATTGCTTGAAACAGTTTCTCTCGAACCACTGTCGGTCTGTATTTTTCAGGATACTGGCTGTATGCTTTTATCTGAATTTCATAAATCTCTTCTTTATACTCTTTCGGGTCGATTTTTCTTACTTCAAAGTTTTTGATTCCTTTGTTGATCTCATATCTTCGTTTTGCTTTGAGGGCAGACAAATCGAAGGGGGTGTCTTTGATCACATACCACCAATCGGTTTCGTATCCGCAATCAAAATCTTCCGTCCAACGGGCGAACAAAGCGCTCTTTTCTTTTTTCAATCGTTCCCGAAGTCCGTCAGTATTGGGAGCAATATGGGGCGGAGTGGTGGGAATCAGTGCGTGGTTGTAATATCTCCACTGTTCCATTTTATACTCCTTTCAGAAGGTTCAAGGCTTCTTTATGGCCTGCTTTGTATTCTTCGGGGGTTATGGCTTTTTTCTCCAAAAGCCAATCGCCGAAGTCGAGATCGGAGACGGTTCCTTCCCGAACGGTGTCGCTGCGGCCAAGAACCTTCCCAACGGTTCGGAAGATCAGCTTCACATCGCCTAAAAAGGTGATCTTTTGGATGTACTCCAGATCGTATTCAAATTTCTTTTCCCAAGTGATGTTATTTCTTCCGCTGACCTGAGCAAGGCCTGTCAGTCCGGGGCGTACGTTATGTCTCGTGCGCTGCTCCTCTGTCATAAAGACCATATCCCGAACCAGCTGAGGACGGGGCCCGACGATGGACATATCGCCTGCCAAAATGTTGAGCAGCTCGGGTAATTCGTCAAGGCTGGTGCTGCGGAGGAATTTGCCGTAGGAATTGAGGCGTACCTCATCGGGAAGGAGCTTGCCTTGGGGATCCTTGGCGTTTGACATGGTGCGGAGCTTGACAAGGCGAAAGATCTTTTCCTTGCCGTCCTTCCCCTTTTTACCGGGACGGGGCTGGGTGAAAAAGGGATTGCCTTTCATAGCAATGGCTCCCATGAGAATCAAAATCAAAAGAATCGGAGACAATACGATCAGCGCCATAAGGGAAAGCGCAAAATCTAAAAGTCTCTTAAAAAGTTTCTCGTACATGATGTAAACCTCATCCAATTCAATTTAGCCATCACAAAACAAGCTCGTCTGCTTTCCATCGGAAACGCACTCTTTTGATCTGCTTTCAACTTCCGATCTGCCGTTATCGAATCCATTTTCACCACAAATCCATTGACAAATTTGATGTATTCGAGAGCAAAAAACGAAGCCGGATCAGAAGCAAAATTTTGCAAGAGCGCAGGAAAATACCTATTATATATAATGAAACAAGTATACTATAATACTTTTCTAAAAAAAAGTCAACCCATTATAATAAGAAAGAAAATATTTTCTTCAAGTTGCAAAATCTTTCTTTTTTAGCAAAAAAGCGGGATTCTTCGGACATTTCATTCCAAAGAATCCCGTTTATTTTATGGTTTTTCGTTTACAAAATATCATCCAGGGCGGTAAGGAAGAGGTCACGGTAAATATCGTATCCCTCTTGGGTAAAGTGAACCTCGTCGTCGACCCAGATATCCTGACGGATCTTGCTGTAATCGCCGGCATCGGCGGGGTCGGAATAAAAGCCGGGCCAAGCGGATTGGCAAACATAGGTGCAATCCTCATTGGCATCGCAATATTCCTTCAAAAGCCTGTTGAATTCCTTGGCACGCTGTTGCCAAGAGGAATTGTTGACATAGCGCTTATGGGGCATAGCATCGCACAGGTACAGCCTCACGCCGGGAAAATCCGCTCTTGCCCAGTTGCAGAACACGGCGTGGAGGTAGAAGATCTCCTCGGGGGAGTAGCCGTAGCCCGCATCGTTGGGGAAAAAGCGGAGCACGATGGCCCTCGGCTCCCAAGGCTTGACCATACGGTCGTAATAATACAGGCCCTCGTCTATGGTGGAGCCGCCGAAGCCGTGGTTCACCGCGGCAAGGGAGCCATCTTTTCTGCGAATATCCTCCTCCAGAGGACGGTGGTCAAAGCGGGTAGACCATCGGGTAAAGCCGGAGGAGCCGTAAAACAGGATCAAGCCCTTTTCGATGGGACCGCTCAGAAAGCCCTCGGCGGTCTTATCGTAACGGTTCATCTTCGGCAGCCGAAATTGATACATAAATCTCCTCCTTATGCCTGATTGCGGTAGGCCTTTTCTGCCAGATACTTGTCAATGAGCTGCTGGAAGCCGTGGATCTCGGTCTTCGATTGCAGAGCCGTATCAAAGTTTGTAGCGGTATTGCCGTAGGTATAATAGGTGCTACGGTACTCGTTAAGGTCAAATTCGGGATGGACACGGGGATTTCCCACAAAGCGATACTCCTGCCCAACGGCGGAATCTCCCGTGAGGGCGCACCAGGTCATTTGGGCGGTGATATACCCTGCCAAAAGGTTTTGGTGGTGACCGTCAGAGGCGCTTTGGGAAATCACGAAGCTGTTTCGGTTGTAGGTCAATTTGCTTCCGGGAACCTCGGTGTTGCCCTTGTAAACATCATAGGTCAGTCTGCCCCAATCCACAACGGTGACGCCCTTGTCCTCCACGGTCTTGAGGTTCTTTAAGGCCTGCTTGCACTCGGCGGAATTCAATTCATACAGGCGCAGGGGCACAAGGCAGAAGAACTTGACGTTGGGGTTGGCGGCACGGAACAGGGCCATCAGGGTATCCACAGACTCCAAGAAGTTGTCAATACGCTTACTGCTCTCCTGAAACATAACATAGTCAAAATAGCGGTCGGTGAGATCCTTGGTGTGATCGTGTCCGTTACAGCCGCGGTCTGCCGCACAGTTGCCGCCGAAGGTATCCTCCAGACAGTGGTTGCCGTAGGTCCAGTTGGTCACCTCGATATCGGCGCCGTTTTCCTTGGCGATCTGATAAAAATAGCCCTTATCGTGACTGCGGTCACTCTGGCTTTGGTTGGTGGTCTTCTTTCCGATGACACACTTGCCGTAGTAGGTATAGGAATTGCCAATGAAAATAAACTTTTTGCCGTCCAAGGGATGAGAAACGGACTCGGAATCCGTGGGAGGGGTATATTTCTCTTCGGTTTCCTCGGCCTCTTGGGTCTCTTCGGTGTCGGTGGGCTTGGTTTCTTCGGTTTTCACGGTCTCATTCTCCCTCGTTTCCTCGGTGGTTTGGGGATCGGCTTCGGTTTCTTTTGTCAAGGGGGGTAATTCACTGCCGCAGGCAATGAGCGGAAGGGCAAGGGCAAGAGTCAAAAGCAAGGCAAGGATTCTTTTCATATTGACCTCCAAATATCGTGTTTTAATCAGTATATCGCAAACCGAAAAATTTGTAAAGAAATTTACGGCTTGTAGCGGGTGTTGTAGCCGGGGTTTTGATGGGGACGGTAGGCATTGGGATACTCCATATCGGTCTGCATATCCAGTACCGCCTTTTGCACCAGAGGATAGACCTCATTGGGCCGCTCCAGATCCAAAAAGGCGTGCTTTGGCACATTGGCCCGTCTTCCTCGGCGATCATAGATCACCTCGCCCAGATCAAAGAGGATATCCCCCACTCCCAGCATTTTATCCACAAGGCCCACCTTCAGGTTCACATTGCGAATATCCTTATAATAAATGCTGGTAATATCGGCATTGACAAAGCCGCTCTGCACAATGAGGCGGCGATCGGTGACGTAATACTTGGTATTTTTCCACACCTTGCCTGCCGTGAGCATTTGATACAGCCAGATCCACACCGGCATCAGATGCAACAGGAAAAAGGGGATCACCACAACGCCGAAGCCCCCTGTGCCCGCACCGAAGAAATTGGCAAGGAAGAACCCGTCAAACAAAAGCCAAATGACGGCAAAGGGGAGCATGGTCAGGGTACGGTTCAAAACAAAGGCACCTTTCCTCGGTTTTCCGCTCCAGATCACAGTTTCTCCCGCCACCAAGAGGCTGGGAAGCTCGCTGCCGTATGGGTCAGCGTAATAATCGTATTTTGACATCACATCGCCTCCTTATTCTTTATGATACAAAATCAAGGAGAGAAATGCAAGAGATTTTTTCATTCCCCGCAAGATCTTTCCTTTTTTCTTGACTTTCCTTCCTTTCTCCTATAAGATGAAGGGGAAGGATCCTGTCATGCGGATCGAAATTTTCTGAAAGGATCATCCCCATGAAACAAAAAAATATGCAATGGCCCACACGGCTTTTTCTTCTCCTTCTTTGTCTTATCCTTCTTGCCCCTGCCGCCGCCTTTGAGGTCGAAGCGGCCCGGATCCCTTCCTATTACGGGCGGGAGGCCTTGGCCACGATGCCAAACGGTGCCCTAATGATAGCGGTCTATGACCGACTTGCAAGGGGAGTGGAGAGTGCCGCCGAGGAAATTACCGTTTCCGATGAAAGAAATCCCCTTTCCGTTTCCGAGATGGAAACGGTGATGGATGCCTATATCCGAGATTACGCCCACCACTTTTGGTTGGGAAAGGAATACACCCTTTGGGGGTGGGAGGAGTGCGTTTTTTCCATTGAACCCACCTACCTGATGACGGGAAGCGCCCTGACCAAGGCAAAAGCGGACTTTGAGCGGGAGGTCAACGGGCTCCTTGAAGGGATCACCCCTCAAATGAGTCAGTTTGAGGCAGAGTTGTATCTTCACGATGCTCTGGCAAAGCGCATTACCTACACCTTCTCCGACCACTGCTTTGATGCCTACGGCGCTTTGGTGGAGGGAAGGGCGGTGTGCGAGGGCTATGCAGAGGCCCTGCAAACCCTCCTGCATCGGGCGGGGATCCGCTCCTTCTTGGCCTTGGGAGAAGGACTCTCGGGGGGAAAAGCCATCGCTCACGAATGGAATTTCGTGGAGATCGGCGGAGCTTGGTATCAGGTGGATCTGACCTGGGACGATCAGGGAGAGCTGCTCTATCACGCTTATTTTAATGTGACCGATTCCCTCATTTCCTCGGATCACGCTCTGTACAAAAGCTCCTATCCCCTCCCCGTGTGCACGGCCACCGAGGCCTTTTACTTTACGGGGAAGGAGGCTGTTCTGACCTCCTACTCGGTGGAAAAGGTGGCACAGCTCTTGCGGAATAATAATTTGCAGGCCCATCTTTACCTAACGGAAGATCCCAATGGGTTTGTTTCCTGGCTGAAAATGAGCATCAACCAAATTGCCGTTCACGCAGGCCTTTCGGGAAAATTCAGCTACAACGCTCCCCTTTTGGGTCGGGAGGTGATTTTGACCCTGTCGCCCCTTTGCACCCACAGCGATCTGAGCTTTGTTGCCGCCGTGGAGGCGGATTGCACCGAGGGAGGCAAGCGAGCCCATTGGGCGTGCTCCTGCGGAATGCTCTTTGAGGACAAGGAGGGAAAAAGCATTATCCTCGGAGCGGATGCTCTTAAAATTTCTCCCTTGGGACACGATTTTATTTTGCAAAGAGAAACGCCCCCTTACCTGAAGGCCAAGGCGGAGGATTGCACCCGGCGGGATCAGTACTGGTATGCCTGTGCCCGATGCGCCGTCAGTGCGGGGGACTGCCCCGACGCCGATCCTCTCTTTTTTGTCTCGGAGAAAGCCGGGGATCATTCCTACGCCGCCGTATGCGATGCGGCCTGCGATCTTTGCGGTCACATCCGAACGGCCTCGGAGCACCGCTATGACAACCCTTGCGATACGGCCTGCAATACCTGCGGCGAGACCCGACAGGTGGAGGGGCACCTTTACCTCAGCTCCTGTGATGAAAGCTGCGAGCTTTGCGGTGCGCTCCGCCGTCCCGCCGAGGCGCACTATTTTGACACCCCCTGTGACGGGGTCTGCAACCTTTGCGGCTATCTCCGAGCCGCCCAAATGCACAAGTATGACAATGCTTGCGATGCCGCCTGCAACAACTGCGGCCAGATCCGTCAGGCAGAGGATCATCAGTACGATCACGGCTGTGATAAGGACTGCAATGTATGCGGTGCCATCCGTGAGGTAAACGATCATCAGTATGACAACGGCTGCGACAAGGATTGCAACGTTTGCGGAGCTGTTCGTGAAGCCAATGACCACGCTTATGACAACCGGCAGGATGCTACCTGTAACAACTGCGGAGAGGTAAGACCCATTTACGACGGTTGGGTACAGTTCGGCGAGGATTGGGCCTTCTACCAAGAGGGCGAAATGCTGAAAGATCAGTGGATGGCAGATTCCGCAGGCTGGTGCTATCTCGGCGAAGACGGCCTGATGATGAAGAACGCTTGGATCCCCGACTCTCAGGGCCTCTGCC
>JAZQMO010000018.1:0-7376 GCA_045543495.1 Eubacteriales bacterium
TTTTAATGTCCTCCTGATATGGTTTTTGTTGTAACTGGCAGGTCACAACTCTATCTTACCATATCAGGAGTTTTTTGTCTTCTTCACCGGTTAACCTTCACTGAACCACGCGACTATCGCGTGGTTTTCGGGATACAAAAAGCCCCTTGTCCGAAAACAAGGGGCCGCAGAAAAGGGATACTATCCCTTTCTTTTCTTTTTGAAAAACAAGACTTGAATGGCACCTGTCGGGCAAGCGCGGCGACATTCTCCGCATCGTATGCAGTCAATGCTGTTTGGCTTTTTCCAAACGGGGATGTCAAGCCCACAGGCCTTTTGACAAGCCCCACAGCCCGTGCACCCTTCCTTGTCGATCTCAAAGCGGTAAAGGGCGAAGCGGTTGAAGAAGCCGTAGAGGGCGCCCAAGGGGCAGAGATACCTGCAAAAGGGGCGGTAGATCATCAAGGAGGCCAACAGGATCACAACAAGAATGGCGATCTTTACGGCGTAGAGCCAACCGATCCCGCCCCAAAGAGAGGGGGTGAGAAGCACCAGAGGGATTCCCGCCTCCAGGGTTCCCACAGGGCAGAGGTATTTACAAAACCAGGGATCTCCCATCCCGAAAGCATTGTGCAAAGCCGCAGGCAAAAGGATCACAAGGATCCCCAAAACGGCAAAGCGCAGCCATCGCCAATACCGCTCCCCCCGAAGCGCTCGGATCTTTTTAGGAAAGGGGATCTTATAAAGCAGATCCTGAAGGAGGCCGAAGGGGCACAAAAAGCCGCAGATCAAGCGCCCCAGAAGGGTGCCGAAAACCGTCAGAAAGCCAAGCACATACAGAGCCACGTGGTATTGCCTGTCGCTTAAAACCGCCTGCAAGGCCCCAATGGGGCAGGCCCCCAAGGCACCGGGGCAGGAATAGCAGTTCATTCCGGGATTGCAAAGCATTTTCAAGGGGCCTGTGTAGATCTTTCCCTTGTAAAACCCCATAAGATGACCGTTTGATATGGCGGCAAAGGCACATTGGACCATTAACCGAGCTTTGCCGGGCTTTTTTCTTTTCTTATCCAATTCCCATACACTCCAAGCAGATCTTAATGGCCTTCGCCAAAACCGTTTCGTGCTCCCCTCGGATCACACCCAGAGCGATCATCAAAAATCCCGCACATAAGAGAAGGAGGGAGAGGAGCCGTTTGTTTTCTTTCATTCCATATTCTCCAATAAGGTGTCAATGATCTTTTTCCAATCGGCCTTTTTTCGGGCTCCCAAATAAGACTTGCCCACCCCGTTTCCGTTTTCATCCACAAAAAGGGTCTCGGGGACCGATTGCACCCCGCTCAGATAGGCCTTGTTCAGATCCTCCGATGGGATCAGGTGAAGGTAATCGGCACCTGTCTGAGTCACAATGGCTTTGGCTTGGGCTTTTTTGTCGGGAAGGGGATTGCCGTTTCGGTCTGCCGCATCCACTACGATACCGATGATCTGAAGCCGATCTCCGTACTCCTCCTGCAGCTGCTTCAGTGCAGGCATTTCCTCAATGCAGGGGCCGCAAAAGGTGGCCCAGAGATTGACCATCGTCAGCTTTTTTCCCTTGAAGATCTCTTCGTTTACGGTCTCGCCCGTCAAAGTGGTGGCCGAAAAGGAGCCGAAGATGCTTTCTTTTGGCTCCGTCGAGCTCGGTTCCGCTGTGCAGCCGCACACAAAAAGGCATAAAGCCAGTGTCAAAAGGATGAGACAAATTCTTTTCATACCGTTACTCCTGATATAAAATAGTAAAGCTGTTTTGCTCCTTCTTGGTTACGATCAGCACCTTGTTGCCGTCGGATTGCTTGATTCCGATTTTGGCCGATGCGCCCACGGCGGCATCGGGGGAAAGGGTGAGCCTTGTGCCCTCCAAACGGGCAAAATTTCGGTCGCTGTCCCCGCTCAGCTGCGCCTGCCCCGAAAGGATCAAGGAAAGCTCGGTCACACAGGAGGGAAGCGTCAGGGAGGTACCGCTCGGGGTCACTCCGCCCGCCTCCTTGCTTTGCTTTGCCGTGATGCCGAAGGAAAGGCGGATCCCTGAAAGCAGATCGGAAGTGAATTTCGTAGCATCGGTGTGGGGCTTTTTTTCCACGGTGGATAAGCGGAAGATGATTTCCGTAACACGGCCGTTTTGCACCGTAAAGCTGCAGTTGTATCCAAGGCCGTCAAGAAGCGCTCCGAAAGGTGTTTCGGGATAGGGAAGGGAGGCGGCGGAGGAAGCATTTTCCGACCAATACAGCACCTGAGACTCGGTGCAATAAATGCGCCCCGCCTCGGTCAATTGCTTTTCGGAGGGTACCAAGCGGTAGGTTCCGTCCGTCAGCTGGGAAGGCACTGCAATGCCGCCTTTTGCCGCAGGGCTCTCCTGAGGCTTTTGCGATTCCTCGGTGCCCTCCTGATTCAGATAAAAGCTGCTCAAGGGCTCATACCCCAAGGGAGCCAAAAGCTCATCCCAATTCTCGGGCAGCTCGATTCCGACGGTGACATACCCGCCACCGGGCATAACCTGAAACTTGTTCCGATCCGTGTCTCCCGTGATCAAAAGGGGAGTCTGCCCTTTTCGCATGGTGGCAATGGTTTCGATCTTTTTATCCGCCACAATGCCGACAAGCCAAGGAGGTGTATCGGTTTTTTCCACAAGCTCATCGGGATCCCGTTTCAATTTATTATAATACTGCTCAAAGCTGTATTTGTCAAACTGCTGAGAGCCCGTGTTGGCCCAATAATTTGCATAGGTTCGCATATAAAGAGGTCTGCGTGCCATCTCGATCAGGGCGTTTTCCAAGGCATCCTTGGAGCTATATTGCTTTGCCAGATCTCTGGCAACATATTCCGTGATCATAACGGTTCGGTATACCTGAGGGTTGGTATTCCCCAGACCGTTCTGCTGCTTTTCCGTAATATCCCAAGCCATCAGGGTCATGATCTGCTCTGCATCCTCCGTGGCGGGGGTCACATTGTTGCCCCATTGCAGAGCAGAGGCGGCGGTAATGGTATTGTCGTTGGTCTGATACCCCTGTGTCACGTGGTAAGGGGTCCAGCCGATGCGACGGCATGCCTCTTCATCCTCGGAAAAGCACCAGGCAGACAGATACCCGAAGGTTCCCATACGGTTTTCTTTCACGTAATATCCGCCGATGTTCAGCATGGCAAGATCAATAAAGCGCCCCAAGGCCTTGTTGTTTTCCTCGCTGATCATACCCTGACCGCAGTCGATCCCAAGCTGTCTTGCCAAGGGGCCGTTGAGCCAGGCGTAGGGAGACCAACCGTGGGTACTGGCAAGGGGCCTTCTCCATTCCCCGTCTTCCATAGCCTTGACAAAGGCAATGCAGATGGGCATAAACTCTGCGGGAACCCCTGCCATCACCGCATTGGCGGCTACTGTGTAAACGGTACATTCCCGATAGGCGAGGGCGTAGGTGCCCAAGATATCCTCTGCCTTGTAAGGGGTAAACTTTAGATACTGGCGCACCCTTTCATCGGTGGGAGGGACAACGGGCAGTCCGTCCGTCCATCCGTTGACCTGACAGTATTCCTGAATTTCGTTGAAATTGCCGTAGTAGACGATCTCGTCAAAGGGGCGCTTGCCGTCGTTGGCGTAAAGGTCGATCTCCTCTTGGGTGATTTCTTTGGTCAATCCCTCCACGATCTGAGGAAAAACCGTCTCTTTTGTGTTTTTCAGAAGCTCCTTGACGGAGTGGGAGGCAAAGGCACCGGGGTATTCGGCAGTGCGAAGCACGCCGACCCCACGGTTGACCCCCGTGGAGTGGATCTGTGCGATGAAGGTGGGGGCGCCTACCGTCACAGTGGGGATCCCAATGTATTCTGCCGCAATGGCAGAGCCGGATTCCTTGGTGGTACAAAGACCGCAGCCGCAGTTTCCCGAGATCACGGCATTGACCCCAAGGTCTTGCAGCTTCTTTTGAAATGCTTTGGTTTGTTCACTTTGTCCAAATACCGAGTAGGGCCCACCGGAGCCCACCTCCTGCAGCATATAAACCTTTGCGGTGGGGAAAGCCTCCAAGATGCACTTTTTCAATTCGGGATGGGTGGTGGAGGCCATAAAGCTTCCCCCTACCAGAGCAATGGTCTTTCCCTCCAAGGTATCCAGCCTCGGGGCTTGCGGGATCATTTCTACATTGTGGTAGCCCACGGGGGATACCATGGCATAGATCTGATTGCCGTTTTCGTCGTATTGGGGAATGTCGCACTGTCCGTCCACACAATCCCCCGAATCGTCTTTTCCGCAAGCCGCAAGTGGCATCAGAAGGGCAAGGCATAGCAAAAAGCATAGAAGGCGTTTCAGTTTTTTCATACAGATCTCCTTATTTATCAGTGTAGTACCACCTCCACTCGGAATTCTCCCTTTGTGTCGGTGGATAGCTGTAAATGACCGTTGTGCCGCTCGGCAATGGCACGGGCAATGCTCAGTCCCAAGCCAAAGCCGGGTTTTCCCTCTGCGTTTTTTCCGCGGTGAAAGCGCCGCAGAAGGAGCTCTGCCTCCTCCCGTGAAATGGGAGGAGCTGAATTGGTAAGGGTAAGGTGAATGCCGTGAAAGCCTTTTTTGGCCTCCGCTCGGATAAAGCCTTCCTCGGTGGCGTATCGGAAGGCGTTGTCCATCAGGATCTGCAAAAGGTGCCGAATTTCAGCCTCACAGCCCTGATACGGTAGGCTTTCTTCAAAGGCATTTTCAAGTCGGATCTTGTTTTGTATGGCAAGGCTCCGAAAGCTCTCCGTGACCTCAAGTATCACTTTGGCAAGGTCAAAGCTTTCCCGCTGCAGAGGATTTTGGTATTCCTCCGCCTTGCTCAGAAAAACCATATTTTGGATCATTTCGGTCAAATGGGCAATTTGCTTTTGAATTCCGTCGATCCAATCGTTTTTTCCAACCTCCGATTCCAACAGCTGAATGTTGGTGCTGATCACGGTCAGGGGCGTTTTCAATTCGTGACCGGCAAAGGTAATAAATTCCTTTTGCTTGGTGTGGTTTTCCACAAGGGGCTTTACCACCCGAGCGGAAACGGGGATCAAAAGCACCCCCATAGAAGCGAGGCCGATGAGGCTGACCAGAATCATATTTTCCCCTGCCGCCTTGCACATTTCAATGCCGGATTCCCGAAGCAAGAAATAGATTTTGGTTCCGTTTTCGTTTTTGTAAATGCGGTAGCGGTAGCCGTCAAGAAAGCCTCGCTCCTTCTCCTGTGCTAAGGCTCTTTGGGTGAAGTCTCGGGCCATTTCTGCCGAAACGGTCAGGTGCTGCACCGTGTCGGGATAAACCGTGTCCTTTCCTGCGGGGATCTTGACGGAAAAGTATCGGCTTCCCACGGAGGAATTATTGTGAAGCTGAGCGATCAGCATATCGGATTTTTCTGCCAGCTCCCGATGGTTGCGGTAGATGCTGATTCCCACGATGACCCCTTGAATGAGCAAAAAAAATGCCATGGACAAAAGCACAAAACGGATCTGAAGCTTTCGTTTTAATCTGTTTTTCATTCCTTCACCTCCAAAACATAGCCTTGATTTCGTTTGTTTTGAATGGTGGCCTCCGCACCGCTTGCAGACAGTTTCTTTCTCAGGTTATAGACCACGGTCCACAGGGCATTTTCCTGTCCCAAGCTATCGCTCTCCCAAACCTTTTCCATAATGGTGTTCACGGAAACGGCTCTGCCAAGGGACTTGATCAGCAAAAGGAGGATTTGGTATTCCTTGTTGGTCAGGGCCTCCTCTCCCTTGGGGCCTGAAAGCAAAAAGCGGGTGGTATCCAAAACCGCATTTCCCAGCTTGATCTTTGCACATTGCTGCTCCTTGGGACGGGTCAGAACCCGCACACGGGCCAAAAGCTCCCTGAGATCAAAGGGCTTGGGAAGGTAATCGTTGGCTCCCGCATCCAGCCCCTCCACTCGGTCCTCGATCTCCCCCTTTGCCGTCAAAAGCAAAACGGGAGTTGTGTTTTTTTCCGCCCGAAGCCTTTGCACCACACATATCCCATCCAAATTCGGCATCATCACATCCAGTACGGCGGCATCATACCCACCGATCTGTAAATAGGCCAAAGCATCGCTTCCGTTCTCCACCGCATCCACGGTAAAATTATTTCTTTGGAAGAATACTTGCAGGGCAAAGCGCAGATCCTTGTCATCCTCGGCAATCAATAATTTCATATTTCATATCCTTTTCTTGCTTTTCGGTATCTTCTCGGTATCTTCATTATACCGAAAAACTCTGTGGCTGCCAAGTCCATTTATTGTTTCCGAATTCAGTATACAGCCATAACCTCATTTTAACCTCAATTTCTGATACCGCCTGAAAAAAAGAAAAACGCCCCTGTCCGAAAACAAGGGCGAGGCTTTCTCCAAAGGGGATCGAATCAAAGAACGAAAGAATATAGGAAAGAAAAAAACTCCTTGAGATTTCTCAAGGAGTTTTTGGTAGCGGAAGTCGGATTTGAACCAACGACCTGCCGGGTATGAACCGGATGCTCTAGCCAACTGAGCTATTCCGCCGTATAAAAGCCCCGAACGGGACTGATTTTTAAAGTGGGGTGGATAATCGGATTCGAACCGACGACCTCCAGGGCCACAACCTGGCGCTCTAACCAACTGAGCTATATCCACCATGTTGGCGTGCTTTGAGGGATTCGAACCCCCGACCTACTGCTTAGAAGGCAGTTGCTCTATCCGGCTGAGCTAAAAGCACATAAGGTGGAGCGGGTGAAGGGAATCGAACCCTCGTAATCAGCTTGGAAGGCTGGAATTCTACCATTGAACTACACCCGCAAATGCTCGGCCATAAAAAGCCGCTCGAATATGTTACCACAAACGGCGGGAAATGTCAATAACTTTTTTCTTTTTTCGGAAAAGATTTTTTCTGAAATAAGGCTTGGGAGAATGGAAAAGCTCCTTTTCCACACCACTTTTTGCAATAAAACCGGAGAAAAGCGGAAGAAAAATAAAAATCTTAAAAGAAAATTGAAAAACCCCTTGACAAAGGCTTTCTCGCAGACTATAATATTAGGGCTATCTGGGTGTAGCGCAGATGGTAGCGCGCTACCTTGGGGTGGTAGAGGCCGTGGGTTCAAATCCCGCCACTCAGACCAGCAAGAGCTGAGCCCGATGGGCTTAGCTCTTTGTATTTTGCGGGTATAGTTCAGTGGTAGAATGTCAGCTTCCCAAGCTGAAAATGCGGGTCCGATTCCCGTTACCCGCTCCAAAAAAGAAGTAACTTTTGTCTAACAAAAGTTACTTCTTTTTTTATCCAAGCCGCAGGCTTGGCATATCATCACCGCGCGAAGTGCGGTGCATATCATCAAGGTCGGCTTGCCGACCTTGTATCTCATCACGCGTCAGCGTGTATATCATCAGCTCCTTTGGAGC
>JAZQMO010000019.1:0-104699 GCA_045543495.1 Eubacteriales bacterium
AATTCTTTATCCGTTTATTGCAAAGATCTTCGGCTCTTTTATGAGTAAAGAAGACTTCCTCGATGTAACGGTAAAATTGATCCCCAAGTATCCCACTTTGGATACCTATAAGGCGATCATTACCGAAAACCGTTATTTTGAGGCACTTTGGAATACTACCGTTCTCTCCTTGCTTTGCGCTGTTGTACAGATGGTTACCACGATGATCATCGGCTATGGCTTTGCAAAGTTCAAATTCAAGGGGAATGGCATCCTGTTCCTTTGTGTAATCTTTACAATGGTTGTACCTCATCAGGCACTGAGACTTGCTATGTATCAGAAGTTCAGATATTTTGATATTTACGGTCTGATCAAACTGATCACCGGTTCTCAGCTCAACCTGATCAACACCTACTGGCCTTTGGCACTCTTCTCCTTCGGTGGTCTTGCGTTCAAGAACGGTCTTTACATCTTCTTGATGAGACAGTTCTTCCGTGGCGTTCCCGACGAATTGGAGGAAGCCGCTTATGTGGACGGCTCCGGTGTATTCAAGACCTTCCTGAGAATTATTGTTCCTCTGTCCGTCCCCATGATGATCACCGTATTCATCTTCGCATTCTCTTGGCAGTGGACCGATGACTTCTATACCACCATGTTCTTTACCAGAACAAGTAACTACCTGATGCCCAACATTGTAACCGTTCCCACCTCGTTGGGAGCAACGGGCTTCGAGGCAGCGGGAGTTTACAGCTCCGCAATCATCAACACCTGTGCGCTTTTGATCATTCTGCCGCTGGTGATTATGTATTGCTTCTGCCAGAGATACATCGTTCAGGGTATCGAGCGAAGCGGTATCGTAGGTTAAGAATAAAAAATGAGCAACGAAAGTTGCTCATTTTTTTATTGACAAATAATCATTGACAAATAACAGAAAAAGTGATATCATTTTGATATCACATTAAAGAGAGGAAAACCGTATGTCCTTTGCCATTGAAGTAAAAGACCTGAAAAAATCCTATGGAGATGTTCGAGCGGTCAAGGAGCTTTCCTTTGCCGTAAAGCGTGGGGAGTTCTTTGCCTTTTTGGGAGAAAACGGAGCAGGGAAGAGCACCGCCATCGGAATGATCTGCGGCATTTTGAAGAAGGATGCAGGCTCCGTTCTCATCTGCGGCTTGCCCCCCGAGGAAAACCGAGAGGAAATCGCCCGGTGCCTTGGGGTCGTCTTTCAAAACAGCGTGCTGGATTCTGCTCTGAGCGTTGAGGACAATTTGCGAAGCCGTGCCGCCCTGTATTCCATTACGGGGAAGGCTTATGCCAAGCGCCTTGGGGAGCTCACCGAGCTCTTTGACTTAAAAGGGATCCTATCTCGCACGGTGGGAAAGCTTTCCGGCGGGCAGAGAAGGCGGGTGGATATCGCCCGTGCACTTCTTGCCAAGCCGCAGGTTTTGATCTTAGACGAGCCCACCACAGGCCTTGACCCCCAAACCCGAAAAATGATCTGGAGCGTGATCCATACCCTGCGCAAGGAAGAAGGGCTCACGGTCTTTTTGACCACCCACTATATGGAGGAGGCGGCTGAGGCCGACCGTGTCTTGATTCTGGAAAGCGGCTTGGTGGCCGCCGAGGGAAGCCCGTTGGAATTAAAAAATCGCTATACGGGGGATTTTATTACCCTCTACGGTGTTACAAACGAAGAGGCTCTTTCCTTGTCGGAAAAGGCCGAGCCCGTTCCCGATGGGTGGCGGATCCCCGTGAAGAATACCTCTGAGGCGACCCGCCTCATTGTGGCAAATCCCGCACTGTTTCGGGATTATGAGATCACCAAGGGGAAAATGGATGATGTGTTCCTTGCGGTGACGGGCAGAAGAATGAAAGGGGAAGAGGAGTAATGCTGAAAACCTTGATTTTTCGTAATGTGAAAATGTTCTTTCGGGATAAGGGATTGTTTTTCACCTCCCTCATTACCCCTATGATCCTGTTGGTACTGTATATTTCCTTTTTGGGAAACGTCTACCGTGACAGTATTTCACAGATCTTTTCTCCCTTCGGAGGGCTGGAGGAGGAGCTTTTGGGCGGCTGCGTGGGCGGTCAGCTCATTTCGTCCATTCTTGCGGTGTGCTGTGTGACGGTGTCCTTCTGCTCCAATTTTCTTATGGTACAGGATAAAATTACGGGAGCGGCCCGTGATTTTTCCATCACGCCCCTCAAGCGAAGCACCTTAGCCCTGAGCTACTACATCGCTACGGTCATCTCCACCCTGACGGTCTGCCTTGCGGCAACTGCCATTTGCCTTGTTTATCTTTCCTTCGTGGGGTGGTACCTGTCCCTTTCGGATGTGCTTCTTCTCCTTTTGGATGTGGCGATCCTGGTGCTTTTCGGTACCGTGCTATCCAGCATGATCAATACCTTCCTGTCTACCCAAGGGCAGATCTCTGCCGTGGGAAGCATCGTCAGCTCCGTGTATGGCTTTCTGTGCGGTGCCTATATGCCCATTTCTCAGTTTTCACCTCTCCTGCAGGATGTGCTTTCCTTCCTGCCCGGTACCAGCGGAACCTCTCTTCTCAGAAACCACGCCATGGGCGGCGTCTTTCGTGAAATGCAGGCCAAGAGCTTCCCCGAGGAGCTGGTAGGAGAATTGAAAAAAATGATGGACTGCCGTATTTTTGTATTGGATCGGGAATTGACCATTCCTGTGATGTATCTGTATTTATCCCTGACGGTGCTCGTTCTCGTTGCCGTTTACATTGCTATGAACCGAAAAATGGCCAAGGAAAGCTAAGAAAAGAAAAAAATCCTCCCGAATTTCGGGAGGATTTCATTTTACTCTTCGTCCATTGCATCCTTGCGGGAAAGATTGATTCTGCCCTTGTCGTCGATCTCGATGAGCTTTACCTTCATCTTATCGCCAACCTTGCAAACATCCTCTACCTTTTCCACTCTCTTCTTATCCAGCTTGGAAATGTGCACAAGGCCTTCCTTGCCGGGTGCGAATTCCACGAATGCACCAAAGGTCATCAGTCTGGTTACGGTGCAGTTGTCAAACACCATACCAACCTCGGGCTCGAACACGATGGCATCCACGATCTTCTTGGCAGCATAAGCGCTGTCACGGTTGACTGCGGAGATGAATACGCTGCCGTCATCCTCAATGTCGATCTTGGCGCCGGTGTCGGCACAGATCTTCTGGATCACCTTACCGCCGGATCCGATCACTTCACGGATCTTGTCGGGGTGGATCTTCATGGAGATCATCTTGGGAGCATACTCGCTGACATCTTCTCTGGGAGCGGGGATGGCCTTCAGCATGACCTCATCCAGAATGTAGAGACGGGCCTTGTGGGTGGTCTCCAAAGCCTGTTTGATGATCTCGGGAGTCAAGCCGTCGATCTTCAGGTCCATCTGAATGGCGGTGATACCCTCGTGGGTACCTGCTACCTTAAAGTGCATATCGCCGAAGAAGTCTTCCAAGCCCTGAATGTCGATCATGGTATCCCACTTGTCGCCCTCGGTAATGAGGCCGCAGGAAATACCGGCTACGGGAGCCTTAATGGGCACACCGGCATCCATCAGGGCAAGAGTAGATCCGCAGATGGAGCCCTGAGAGGTAGAACCGTTGGAAGAAACGATCTCGGAAACCAAACGAATGGTGTAGGGGAAGTCCTCCAGAGAGGGGAGTACGGGCTCCAGCGCTCTTTCTGCAAGGGCACCGTGGCCGATCTCTCTTCTGCCGGGGCTTCTGCTTGCCTTGGCTTCACCAACGGAGTAGCCGGGCATATTGTAGTGGTGCATATATCTCTTGGTCTCTTCGGGATCCACACCGTCCAGCATCTGCTGATCGGAAACGGAGCCGAGGGTAGCAAGGGTCAGCACCTGGGTCTGTCCTCTGGTGAAGAGACCGGAGCCGTGAACACGGGGGATCAGGCCAACCTCGGAGGCAAGAGGACGGATCTCGTCCATCTTTCTGCCGTCCACTCTCTTCTTCTCATCCAGAAGCCAGCGGCGAACCACAAACTTTTGCAGCTTGTAAACGCACTCGTTGATCATCAGGCGGGCATCGGGATACTTCTCGTCGAACTCGGCGTAGATCTTCTCGTAAACCACCTGCATTCTCTCATCACGAACGGTCTTGTCGTCGGTATCGAGGGCAGCCTTCACATCCTCAATGGCAAACTCCTTGATGGCCTCGAACATATCGTGGTCCACCTCGCAGGAGGGATAGGAGAATTTGGGCTTGCCGATCTCGGCAACAATATCGTTAATGAAGCGAACCAGCCCCTGAATTTCCTCAAAGGCGGCCATAATGGCACCGAACATATCCTCATCGGATACTTCCTTGGCACCTGCCTCGATCATAACCACCTTCTTTTCGCTGGCGGCTACGGTGAGCTCCAGGGTGCTCTTCTCTCTCTGGGCCAGGGTGGGGTTGATAACGACCTTGCCGTCAACCAAGCCAACGAAGGCACCGCCGATGGGGCCGTTCCAGGGAATGTCCGAAATGGACAGAGCGATGGAAGCACCGATCATAGCGGCGATCTCGGGAGAGTTGTCCTGATCCACGGAAAGGGTCAGAAGGGAAATGCAAACATCATTTCTCAGATCCTTGGGGAACAGGGGACGAATGGGGCGGTCAATGACACGGCTGGTCAGGATCGCCTTGGTAGAGGGTCTTCCTTCTCTTCTGTTGAAGGAGCCGGGAATGCGGCCCACAGAATAGAGTCTCTCCTCGTAGTCCACAGACAGGGGGAGAAAATCAATTCCGTCTCTGGGGGCTGCGGAGGCAGTGGCATTGGCCAGAATGCAGGTATCGCCGTAGCGAACCAAGCAAGAGCCGTTTGCCAGCTGGCTGATCTTACCGGTTTCGATGATCAGCGGTCTGCCTGCAAACTCATATTTGAAGATTCTGTGATTTTCAAACATAGTCGGACCGGATTACTTTCTGAGACCGAGCTTCTCGATGATAGCTCTGTAACGGGTAATGTCCTTCTTCTGCAGGTAGTTCAGAAGGTTTCTTCTG
This sequence comes from Eubacteriales bacterium, assembly GCA_045543495.1. Lineage (GTDB taxonomy): Bacteria > Bacillota > Clostridia > Oscillospirales > SIG627 > RGIG5579. The sequence goes on from JAZQMO010000019.1 coordinate 4,994, forward strand.
TGACCGACCATCTTCAGCATACCTCTGCGGGAGTGGTGGTCCTTCTTGTTGGCCTTGAGATGCTCGGTGAGCGTGTTGATTCTCGAGGTCAGGATTGCGATCTGGACCTCGGGAGATCCGGTGTCGCCTTCGTGGGTTGCGTAAGTGGTAATGATTTGCTGCTTTTCGTCTTTCAGCATGGTTTTCACCTCCGTAAATTCTGATCCTGTAACCCGGTAAGGGCGGGTGAATGGGCCGCAAGGTCTTGCCTTGGGTCATAAACCCCTTACTGCGCTACGGATTGTAGTGATACTCTGCCTACCACGGGCAGAGCAAAGAAAATTTTACCACGGATGAAGAAAAAAGGCAAGGGCTTTTTTCAAAAAAATGCGTTTTTCTTCCATATAATAGAGAAAAAATGAAAAAGTTTACGATTTGCTCATTTTTTCCTTCCGCCTCGGAGCCGATTTTTGTATTTTTTCCGCCATCTTTTTTCCTTTCGCATCTCCCGCATACGGCAGAGAAGCTTTAGAAGCACCATCAGGGCGATCAGGGAGAAAAGAGCGTTCTTTAAGCTGATGCCGCCCGTGAGGGTGAGGGATTTTTCCTCACTGCACCTTCCCGATGCGGGATTTTGAATTCCCATTCCCAGGGTGATGCGAGGACGAAGGCGGATGGCGCCGAGGGTATTGGCGGCGCAAAGTGCACCTGTTTTCAGATCCATTGTGTTCTCCTTCTTGTTTTTTTTGTAGTATGCCCCGCTTTGCTTTTTGCTATGTTGCCCTTCCTCTTTTGACAAAATCTTCCGTTTTCGGGTGCTACAATGAGAAATACATCAATGAAAAGTGGGGACAAAACAATGGAAAAAGAAAGAAAAGCGGAAGAAAAAAGAGTTTTCACGGCAAAGGGGCTTTTGCAAAAGGCCCTTCGGCGCTTCCTTTTGGTTTTACAGGGCTTGGGAAAAACGGTGGTGGGTGCCTCACAGGCCTTTTGGCAGGTGCTGGAGGGAGAGAAAAAGCAAAGCAAAAAAAGCCTTCGTCAGCTTCTTTTGACCTTTGTTGTGGGAATGGGCCTTTTTTTGGGCGGAATGATCCTTTCCTTGGCTCAGTTTCCCCTGAAGGTGTATCCCGCAGGCTTTGCCCTTCTTTCCTCCCTCGGCCCCGTGGGCAAGAAAAAGAGGGCTTCGGCGGAAACGGCGGGGATCCTTTTGGTGTTCTGCGGCGTGCTGTTTTCCTGCTTTTTTCTCTCGGAATACGGCCTTTACTATTTGCTTTCCTATATGATCCTGTTCTTTTTGCGGGCGGGGGCCACGGGAGGAAGGTTTGACGACAGCGTCCTGAGCCGTGTGACCTTATCGGCCTCGGTGGCGGTGGGAGAGGGGATCCTGCTCAGCTTTCTGCGGCATTTTTCCGTCAATTCCGTGTTTGCCGCCGTCAGCGCAGGGCTTTTGACCCCTGTTTTCACCTACCTGATCTGCGGCTTTTATATTTATTCCGCCGCCACCTCAGCCGCAGAGGGGACCCAAAGCCGCAAGCGGGTCTATCTGGAGGCCACGGTATTTACGCTGGAATACCTGTTTTTATTTTCCCTGCGTGAGGTGGAGCTTTTGGGCTTTCGCCTCTCCTTTGTGCTGGCGGTGATGATCACCCTCTTTTTTTCCCGCACCCGTGGCGCCCTGTACGGTGCGGCGGCGGGAATGATCGGAGGAATGGCCTCCGCTCTCTCGCAGGCCTCGCCCGCCTTGGCGGTGGGCGGCTTTTTCTCGGGGCTGTTTTTTGAATATTCGGCTCCCGTGGCCATGATGATCGCCTTCGTTTCCTCCTGCGGGTACTGCATTTATACCGAGGGCTTTTCCTCCTTTGCCCTTGTGACGGCGGATTACCTGTGCGCCACCCTTCTCTTTTTCCCCGTGCTTCGCTTTTTGCCGAAGCGGGAGGAGGGGATAAAAAGCGTTCCCGGAGAGCTGGTGGGGCGGGAGGGGGTTCGTCTGGCCAAGCGGAAGATCCGCCGCATGAGCGATGCCTTTTCCTCTTTGTCGGAGGTGTTCTACACCGTGGGGGAGACCATGAAAAAGCCCACCATCACCGAGGTGAGCCGTATGGTTTCGGATGTGTGCAGTCACGTTTGCAGCCGCTGTGCCCTGTCGGGGATCTGCTGGGGCGAAAAGCAGACCCTCTCTGCCCACGCCACCGCCACCGTTGCCGCCAAGCTTTTGGCCAGCGGAAGGGTGGAGAAGGAGGATTTCGGCCCGCCCTTTTCGGGGCAGTGCAATCGGGTGGAGACCCTGACGGGAGAGGTGATGACCCGCTTTGCCCATTTGGGCGGGGAGTATTACAAAAACAACAAGACCATGCTTTTGGCAGGGGAATACAGCGCCGTTTCCCGCTTGTTGAAAAGCACGGCGGGAGTGCTGGATCGGGAATTGGAATTCAATCCCGAATTTGAAAAGAGAGCCAAGCGGGTTCTGGAGCGTTTGGGCATCCATCACCGCAGGGTGGCGGTGTTCGGCACGCGGGAAATGAAGATCGATGTCTACGGCGTGGCGCTGGAGCGGGTGAATCTTGAGAGCGATGCCATTCCCGCCGCCTTCGGCAAGGAATTTGACTGTGTGTTTGACGATCCCGCCTTTCTTATGTTTGAGGAGCACGTGGTGATGCGACTGCGGCGCAAACGAAGGATCGCGCTGGAATGTGCCAAAAACGGCAGCTGCAAGCGGGGCGAGGCGGTCAGCGGCGATTCGTGCCTGTTTTTTGAAACGGATCGGGACTTTTTCTATACCCTCATTTGCGACGGGATGGGCAGCGGCCGTGAGGCGGCCTTCACCAGCCGCCTGTCCTCCCTTTTCATTGAAAAGCTGATGCATTGCGCCACCCCGAAAAACGTGACGCTGGAAATGCTCAACACCTTTTTAATGGCCAAAACCGATGAGACCTTTACCACGGTGGATCTTTTGGAGATCGATCTGCTTTCCGCCAAGGCCCATTTCATCAAGGCAGGGGCGGCCCCCTCCTATATCCTGCGCTCGGATCGGCTCCATCGCATTGAATCCCGCACGCCCCCTGCGGGGATCCTGACTCGGATGTGCGCCGAGCAAACGGCCTTTTCCCTTCAGGCGGGGGATTTTGTGATCCAAATGTCCGACGGGGTGCAAGGGGCGGGGCCCGAGGGAGCGTGGCTTGTGGGTGCTCTGGTGGGAGAGCACTTTGAATCCGCCGCCCAGCTCTGCGAAAGGATCTTTCATCTGGCGGGAGAGAAGGGAGAGGGAAGTGACGATCTGACCGTATCCGTTGTACGGATTATGAATAGTTGATGAATAAATTATAGATAAATTTTTCCGAAACGATTGACAAAGTCCCCCGATTCGGGCATAATGGGAGAAGAAAAAAGAAAGGGGAACGAAGAAATGAAGCGATCGCTTGTAGGTTTTTTTGCCGTGGTATTGCTTTGCTCGCTCTCCCTTTTTGCCTGCTCCTCCCCCGCCGATGGAATCGTGGGCCGTTGGGAGACCGAGATCTCCGATGAGGAATTGGGAAACGCTATGATGGTCTACCACTTCACCGAAAAGGGAGAAATTTATCTGGAGCAGAGGGAAGGGGACACGGTGCCCTTTTCCATTCCCTTCGGCACTTGGGAATTGCAGGAGGGAACCATTCGCATCGTCTCCAACGGAGAAGAAAACCGCTTTGCCTTTTCCCTTACGGAAAACAGCCTGACTCTGACTCCCGAGGATGGCTCGGAGCTTGTTTTCCGAAGGGTATAAGCAGTCAAAAAAAGCTTTGAAAACCCGAGAATATCGCCCTTTTTCCCCTTGGGGAGAAGGGGCGTTTTTTGTTTTTGCATTTTTTCTTTACCGCAAGATATGGTTTGTCATTTTTGGTAAAAACACTATATCTTGTGTTTTTGTCCTTGACGGGGCACACTATATATGGTATACTGTATGAGCAACAAATTGCGAGGAATCAAAATGAATGTTCAAGGATATCAAAAGCTGACCCTTTTGGATTTTCCGGGGAAGGTGGCCTGCACCGTTTTCACGGGGGGCTGCAATCTGCGCTGTCCCTTCTGTCACAATGCTTCTCTGGTCAAGCACCCGAGAGAGCTGGAAAACAAGGAGGAAGAGCTCTTCTCCTATCTGGAAAAGCGAAGGGGCATTTTGGAGGGAGTCTGCATCACCGGCGGTGAGCCTTTGCTCCAGCCCGATCTGGGGGGATTCATCCGTCGGGTAAAAGAAATGGGCTTTGCCGTGAAGCTGGATACCAACGGAAGCGACCCTGTGGCTCTTGCCCGAGTGCTTGCCGAGGGGAATGTTTCCTATGTGGCCATGGATGTAAAAAACGCCCCCGAGCACTATGAGCGTGCCGTGGGAGTGAAGTGCGATTTTCGCCTCTTTCAGGAATCCATGCAGGTGATCCGCCAATCGAAGGTGCCGTATGAATTTCGCACCACCTTGGTCAAGGGGATCCATACCGAGGGGGACATTTCGGCTCTGGCAGAGCTTCTTTCAGGCGAAAAAAGGGTATTCTTGCAGAGCTTTGTCGATTCCGGCAATCTTTTGGGAGAGGGGTTTGAGGCCTTCTCTTCGGAAGAAATGGCAAGATTTTTAGAAATTATGAGAAAAAAAGTGCCCGAAGTGACCCTTCGGGGACGGGAAGAATGAGGACACGTTATGTTTCAGGTAAAAAAGAGAGACGGAAAGATCGTCGACTTTGAGATCTCCAAAATCTCCGATGCGATCCAGCTTGCCTTTGAGGCCTGCGAGCGCAATTTCAACGGGAATATCATTGATTTTCTTGCTCTGAAGGTCACCAGTGACTTTGAGCCCAAGATCAAGTCGGATATTGCCTCCGTGGAGGACATTCAGGACAGCGTGGAGACCGTTTTGGTTCAGGCAGGCTATGCCGATGTGGCCAAGGCCTATATTCTCTACCGTCGTCAGAGAGAAAAGCTCCGTAATATGAAGTCCACCTTGGTGGACTACACCGAGATCGTAAACCAGTATGTGAAGAACATTGACTGGCGTGTGAAGGAGAATTCCACCGTTACCTATTCCGTAGGCGGTCTGATCCTCCACAACTCCGGTGCCATCACCGCAAACTACTGGCTCAGCGAAATTTATGACGATGAGATCGGTCAGGCTCACAAGAATGCAGACATTCACCTGCACGATCTGTCTATGCTCACCGGCTACTGCGCAGGCTGGTCCCTCAAGCAGCTGATCGAGGAGGGCTTGGGCGGCGTCAGCGGCAAGATCACCTCCGCTCCTGCCAAGCACCTTGCTACCCTCTGCAATCAGATGGTCAACTTCCTGGGGATTATGCAGAACGAGTGGGCAGGCGCACAGGCCTTCAGCTCCTTCGATACCTACCTTGCTCCCTTTGTCAAGGTGGATAACCTCAGCTACGATGCCGTCAAGAAGTGCAACGAAAGCTTCGTTTACGGCGTCAATACCCCCAGCCGTTGGGGTACGCAGGCTCCCTTCTCCAACATTACCCTGGACTGGACCTGTCCTCACGATCTGGAGGATGAGTACTGTATCATCGGCGGCAAGAGAGTGGACTTTAAGTACGGCGACTGTAAGAAGGAAATGGATATGGTCAACCGTGCCTTCATCGAAATTATGATCGAGGGCGATGCCAACGGCAGAGGCTTCCAGTATCCCATTCCCACTTACTCCATCACCCGTGATTTTGACTGGTCCGAGACCGAGAACAACAAGCTTCTCTTTGAAATGACCTCCAAGTACGGTACCCCCTATTTCTCCAACTATGTTAACAGTGATATGGAGCCCAGCGATGTGCGCAGTATGTGCTGCCGTCTGAGACTGGACCTGAGAGAATTGAGAAAGAAATCCGGCGGTTACTTCGGAAGCGGCGAAAGCACCGGCTCCGTGGGCGTGGTTACCATCAATATGCCCCGTATCGCCTACCTTGCCGAAAACAAGGAGGATTTCTTCAAGAGACTGGATCATATGATGGACATTGCCGCTCGCAGTCTGAAGATCAAGCGTACCATCATCACCAAGCTTCTCGACGAGGGTCTTTACCCCTACACCAAGAGATACCTCGGCACCTTCAACAACCACTTCTCCACCATCGGTCTTGTGGGTATGAACGAAGCAGGCCTTAACGCCAAGTGGCTGGGCAAGGATATGACCCATAAGGAGACCCAGGAGTTTACGCAGGAGGTGCTCAACCATATGCGTGAGCGCCTGTCCGACTATCAGGAGAAGTACGGCGACCTTTACAATCTGGAGGCAACTCCCGCCGAGTCCACCGCTTACCGTCTTGCCAAGCACGACCGTAAGAGATTCCCCGATATCAAGTGCGCTTCCGATGCCGATACTCCCTACTACACCAACTCCTCCCACCTGCCCGTGGGCTATACCGACGATATCTTCTCCGCTCTGGATATTCAGGATGAATTGCAGACCCTTTACACCTCCGGCACCGTATTCCACGCCTTCCTTGGCGAGAAGCTGCCCGATTGGAAGGCTGCTGCCTCCATTGTCCGCAAGATCGCAGAGAACTACCGCCTGCCCTACTACACCCTATCTCCCACCTACTCTGTGTGCAGAGACCACGGCTACATTGCAGGCGAAAAGTACAGCTGTCCCAAGTGCAATAAGGAGACCGAGGTTTACAGCCGTATCACCGGCTACTACCGCCCCGTGAAGAACTGGAATGACGGTAAGAGTCAGGAATACAAGGAAAGAAAGACCTACGATATTCTCAATTCCAAGCTCACCCACACAGGCCCCCGCACCGCAGAGGAGAAGGCTTGTACCTCCGAGGAGGGCTTCCTGGCAGACGGCGTGTATCTCTTCGCCTCCGCCACCTGTCCCAACTGCAAGATCGCAACCCAGCTTTTGGAAAAGGCAGGGGTCAACTTCAATAAGGTGATGGCACAGGAGAACGTGGCACTCACCGAGGGCCTCGGCATCAAGCAGGCTCCCACGCTGGTTTTGGTGAAGGACGGTAAGACCGAAAAGTTCGTTTCCGTTCCCGGCGTAAAGAAGTATATTCAGTCCGTACAGTAATTTTCATTCAGGGCGGGGCAAAGCCCCGTCCTGATCTTTTTTGAGAGGTAACAAAATGTATGATATCGTAATCGTGGGCGCAGGCCCCGCAGGTCTCACCGCCGCCGTCTACGCAAGAAGAGCGGGGAAGAGCGTGCTTCTTTTGGATAAGGGAGCCTTCGGCGGTCAGATCACCTTCTCCCCCAAGGTGGAGAATTACCCCGGCTTTGTCTCCGTCAGCGGCAGTGAATTGGCTGACCATATGGTGGAGCAGGTTCTTGCCCAAGGAGCCGATGTAGAGGTAGAGGAGGTCACCGAGGTGCGGGATCATGGGGCTGAAAAGCTGGTTTGTACCGCCGAGGGGAGCGAATATCCCTGCAAGAGCGTGATCCTTGCCTGCGGCGCAAGACACCGCCATCTCGGCCTTGAAAACGAAGAACGATTCATTGGCGAGGGCATCAGCTTCTGTGCCGTTTGCGACGGCGCCTTTTACAAAAACAAGACCGTAGCCCTCATCGGCGGCGGCAACTCCGCACTGCAGGAGGCCATTCTCCTGTCCGAGACCAGCGAGAAGGTCTATGTGGTGCAAAATCTGGATTTCCTCACGGGCGAAAAGAGATTGGAGGAGATCCTCCGCGGCAGAGGAAATGTGGAGATCATTACGGGTTCTGTGGTTTCCGCCATTGCCGATACCCCCGAGTTTTCCGCCATTACCCTGAAAAAGACCGCTACGGGAGAGGAAAGAGAATTGAAGGTTGCGGGAATGTTCGTGGCCATAGGCTTGGTTCCCGAAAACGAAGCCTTCCGCCCCTTGGCCGATCTGGATGAAAGAGGCTATTTTGATTCCGATGAAGGGTGTCTTACCCGAACGGAGGGCATTTTTGTGGCAGGGGATTGCCGCAGAAAGGGCGTTCGTCAGGTGACCACCGCCACTGCCGACGGTGCCACCGCCGCCGTTGCGGCCTGCCGTTATCTGGACGGAATGAATTAAACAAAGAAAAAAGTCGCTTGCCAAAAGCGACTTTTTTTAATAAAGTATAAATTTTGGTTTTTCTCTTGTAAAATAATAGGGGATGGGGTAAAATGGAAGGACGGAAAGAAAAAAACAAAAAGAAATTTATTTTTTTTTAGGAGCGATTATGTCAAATCCTTCTACGGGAAATCAAAATAGAGCGAAAAAAAGCACCAAAAAGGTGCAAAATCAAAGAAGAAGGGTCAATGCAAAGCACGCCGCCCTCATTGCTTTGGGTGCCGTTTTGCTATTGGGGGTTGCGGTGTATGCGGCCTACCATATGATTCTGGATTATTATTTGGGAAAGATCAATATCGTCACCAAGGAAACGGGTCTTGTTTACGCCACCGCTCCCATTACCCAAGGGGATACCCTGCCCGAGACAGAGCCCGTCACCGAGCCGGAGACCGATCCCCACGGCCAGATCAGCCAGCAGAACCTCCCTCTTATTTGCAACACCAAGGATGTGACCAACATCCTCCTGATGGCCACGGATGCCCGTGGCAACGAGGCGGGCCTTTCCGATACCATGATCCTGCTTTCCATCAATGAAAAGACCGGCCGCATCGTCCTTTGCTCCTTCCTGCGGGATATTTACGCCAAGTTCCCCCAAGATCCCCCAAGCCCCGTCAGCGGCAAGAGCGATAAATTGACCCACGCCCACGCCTACGGCGGGCCCGAGCTCACCATGGCCGTTTTGAAGGAGACCTTCAACATTCAGGTAGAGCATTACGCCAAGGTGAATTTCAATTCCTTCATTACCATTGTGGATGCCATGGGGGGACTGGATATGTACCTGACCGTGGAGGAGATCTGGTGGCTCAATGACTTTTCTTATTCCCCTGAAATGATGGAATTGTTTCCCGATTACAAGCGCTCTACCCTGCCGGAGAAGGAGGGCGTGTATCGCCTTTCGGGTCTGCAGTGTCTGGGTCACGCAAGAAACCGCAGAGTGGGCTCCGACTGGGCCAGAACCGAGCGGCAGAGAAACCTCATCGGGCAAATGGTGACCCAAGGCAAGAGCCTCTCTCTTTCTCAGCTGGATAATCTCCTGGATCACACCCTACCCCTCATTACCACCAACATTCCCAAGGATCGCTTGAAGGAATTGGTGGGCGGTGCCTTCTCTTATTTGAAATATGAGATCGTCAGCACCCGAGTGCCCTTAAACGGCCTTTACCACGAGGTCAATTACAACATCATTCCCGATCTTCCCGCCAACTGCAACGATCTTTATGAGAAGATCTATTCCGAAAAGCCTCCCGTGAGCCAAGTAAAATAACAAAAAAGCAGAACCGATCCAAAGGTTCTGCTTTTTTTTATGTTATTGGAATAGATTTTTCAATTTTTCCGCAAAGCTTTTTTTGCCCGAGAGGTTGGTGCTGTTGCAGCTTTCGTCAAACTGCCGCAAAAGCTCCTTTTGCTTGGAGGAAAGGTTCTTGGGAACCTCCACCGTTACGGTAAAGTACAGATTGCCTCTGCGGGTGGAGCGGATCACGGGGATCCCTTTTCCCTTTAAGGTAAATTGGGTTCCCGTTTGAGTTCCTTCGGGAAGCTTGAATTTTTCCTGACCCTCCAGCGTGGGAATTTCAATTTCGCACCCCAGCGCCGCCTCCGCAAAGCTTACGGGAACCTCGCAGTAAACATCGTAGCCTCTGCGGGAAAAGACCTGATGGGGGCGGATCTTGATCTCCACCACAAGGTCTCCTGCCGCGCCGCCTCGGCGACCTGCATTTCCCTGACCACGGAGCACGATCCGCTCGCCGTTGTCAATCCCTGCGGGAATGTTAGCGTCAAACTTTTTCTTTTTTTGTTCCACGCCCTGCCCACGGCAGGTCTTACAGGGCTCACGGATGATCTTACCCGTTCCGCCGCACACATCACAGGGGCGGGTGGATTGGATCATACCCAAAATGCTTCTCTGCTGGAAGCGGATCTGTCCCGAGCCGCCGCACTTGGAGCAGGTCTCCACCTTGCTGCCGGGCTCTGCGCCGCTGCCGGAGCAATGGCTGCAGCTCTCCGTGCGGGTGAAATCAATGGTCTTCATACAGCCAAAGGCCGCCTCTTCAAAGCTGAGGGTGACCCTTGCCAGAAGATCCTCCCCGTCCACAGGGCCGTTTCTTCTTGCCTGTCCTGCCCCGCCTCCGCCGAAGAAGGAGGAGAAAATATCTCCCATATCAAAGCCGAAGTCCGAGCCGCCGAAGCCACCGAAGCCGCCGAAGCCACCCTGTCCCGCACCGAAATTGGGATCCACGCCTGCGTGACCGAATTGGTCATAGCGGGATTTTTTTTCGGCATCGGAGAGAATGGAATAAGCCTCGTTTACTTCCTTGAAATTCTTTTCCGCATCGGCATTTCCGGGGTTGCGATCGGGGTGATATTCCTTGGCAAGCTTGCGGTATGCCTTCTTGATCTCTTCGGCACTCGCAGTCTTGGAAACTCCAAGTACCTCGTAGTAATCACGCTTGTCTGCCATTTTTGTTTCCTACCATTTCAAAGCCCCTCCCCCAAACCGCAAGAGCGGCTCGGGGGAGAAGGAGAATTATTTGTTGCCTTCGTCGCTGGCGTCGGTAAAGTCGGCGTTGTAGTAGCCGTTCTGATCCTGACCTGCCTGCTGAGCACCGGGATCGCCCTCGGCCCCTGCGGCGCCGCTTGCCTGATACAGCTTCTCGCTGATCTTGTAGAGGGCCTGAGTCAGAGCCTCGGTATCGGCCTTGATCTTTTCGTAATCCTCGCCCTTCAGGCTTTCCTTCAGGGTCTCCACAGCGCTCTGAATGGGAGCCTTGTCCTCTTCGGTTAATTTGTCGCCTGCATCGGCAAGGGTCTTTTCGCACTGGAATACCAGATTGTCAGCATTGTTCTTGGTCTCAATGTTTTCCTTGCGGATCTTGTCCTCAGCGGCGTGCATCTCAGCTTCCTTCACGGCCTTTTCAATATCGTCCTTGGACATATTGGTGGAGGAGGTGATGGTGATGTGCTGCTCCTTACCGGTACCCTTGTCGCAAGCGGTAACGTTTACGATACCGTTGGCGTCAATGTCAAAGGTAACCTCGATCTGAGGTACGCCGCGCATTGCGGGGGGAATGCCGTCCAAGGTGAAGCGGCCGAGGGTCTTGTTATCCTGTGCCATTTCTCTTTCGCCCTGCAGAACGTGGATCTCCACAGAGGTCTGATTGTTGGCGGCGGTGGAGTAGATCTGGCTCTTCTTAACGGGAATGGTGGTGTTTCTTTCAATGAGCTTGTTGAATACGCCGCCCAAGGTCTCAATACCGAGAGAAAGGGGCGTAACGTCCAAAAGAAGCACATCCTTCACATCGCCGCCCAGAACACCGCCCTGAATGGCGGCACCGATGGCAACGCACTCATCGGGGTTGATGCCCTTAAAGGGCTCCTTGCCGGTAAAGTTCTTCACTGCCTCCTGTACGGCGGGGATTCTGGAGGAGCCGCCTACCAGAAGCACCTTGGCAATGTCGGAGGGCTTCAGGCCTGCATCGGACAGAGCCTGACGGGTGGGGCCCATGGTCTTTTCCACCAGATCGGCGGTCAATTCGTTGAATTTTGCACGGGTCAGGGTGGCATCAAAGTTCTTGGCGCCGTTGGCGTCGGCATAAATGAAGGGGAGGGTGATGGCGGTGGACTGCATACCGGAAAGCTCGATCTTGGCCTTTTCGGCGGCTTCCTTCAGTCTCTGCTGAGCGGTCTTGTCCTGACGCAGGTCAATGCCGTGCTCGGCCTTGAACTGCTCTGCCATCCAGTCAATGATCTTTTGGTCGAAATCGTCACCGCCGAGACGGTTGTTGCCTGCGGTGGCGAGAACCTCAAATACACCGTCGGAAATTTCCAGAACGGATACGTCAAAGGTACCGCCGCCAAGGTCATAGATCATTACCTTCTGCTCGATCTCCTTATCAATACCGTAAGCCAGAGCGGCTGCGGTGGGCTCGTTGATGATTCTCTTGACCTCAAGACCTGCGATCTTGCCGGCATCCTTGGTGGCCTGACGCTGAGCGTCGGAGAAGTATGCGGGCACGGTAATGACTGCTTCGGTTACGGGGTGGCCCAGATAGTTCTCGGCATCGGATTTCAGCTTCTGCAGGATCATAGCGCTGATCTCCTGAGGATTGTAGCTCTTGCCGTCGATCTCTACCTTGCGGGCAGTACCCATATCTCTCTTGATGGATGCAATGGTGCGCTCGGGGTTGATGATGGCCTGACGCTTTGCGATCTGGCCTACCATTCTTTCACCGGTCTTGGAGAATGCCACCACGGAAGGGGTGGTTCTTGCTCCTTCGGGGTTGGGGATGACCACAGGCTCGCCGCCTTCAAATACGGCAACGCAAGAGTTGGTGGTTCCCAAGTCAATTCCAATAATTTTTCCCATGTTTCGTTCCTCCTTAAAAGGTATTCGTAATTTTCTTGTATGTGTGTTTTATTTGTTCGGCTCAGCCGGAAACCTTTACCATAGCGTGGCGGATCACCTTATCCCCCACGGCGTAGCCCTTTTGCAGGACCTCGGTGACGGTGTTTTCCTCCACACCCTCCTTTTCCTCACGGAAAACGGCCTCGTGGAAGACGGGATCAAAGGCATCGCCCTCGGCGGCTACGCTCTTGACCTCCATAGCATCCAAAATCTGGAAAAACTGGGCAATGATCATATCCACGCCCTTGCGGTAGTCCTCCGCCTCGGAAAACTTCTGTGCCCGATCAAAATTGTCAAATACGGGAAGGAGCTTTTTGATCACATCTGCCTTGGAGGCAAAGTAGATCTCATCCTTCTCACGGGCGGTACGCTTTTTGAAATTATCGTATTCCGCCAAAATGCGGAGGTATTTATCCTCGGATTCCGCCAAGGCCTTTTTGGCCTCATCCAATTCCTTCAAGGTCTCGGCTAAGGCGATCTCTTCTGCCCGAGTATCCTTTTTCGCTTCTTTTTTTTCTTTTACCTTGCTCTTTGCTTCGGTGCTTTCCGTTTCCACGGCTTCTTCCTTCTTCTTTGCCATGCTATCCTTCCTTTGTCTGTTCAATCAGCGGCAGGCTGGGCTCAAAGCCGCTGACCGCATTTATTTTTTTGGCAAGATATTCAAGCCTTGCCATGGCCTTGGTGTAATTCATTCGCTTGGGGCCGATGATGCAGACCGTTCCCTCGGGCCCGTGTCCCAATCGGAAGGGGCAGATCACGTAGCTTGCGCCTGCGATCCCGTCCTCCTCTGAGGCAATGTGAACCCGAAGCCCCGTGGCCCAGTCCTGACGGAAGCGATCCAAAAGGCCCCGTTGATCCTCCAATTCCCGAACCAGTCTCACAGCGGCATCTCCCTCGGAAAACTCGGGGTATTCCAAAAGATTGCTCATCCCCTTGACGGCGATCTCCTCCTTGCCCGTGCGGGCGACCACCTCGTAAATGCTTTGGAGCAGAACCGCCGCAATGCTGCGGTAGGAGCCAAGCTCCTTTTCCATGGCCAAAAGCCGCTCCAGCGTAAGCCCGCCCAATTCCTTTTTGGCCAAATGGTCATTTAAGGTGTCGACCACAAAGGAAACAGCCTTGGGGCTCAGGGGCAGATCCACCTGCAGGGTCTTGGTAATGGCCTTGCCCTCGGAGGTGATGAGAACCAAAAGAAAGCTTTTGGGGTTGATGTAAACCCCCTCAAAGCGCTCCACGGTGCCGCATCGCTCGGTGGCAAAGGCCACCACGGCGTAGCCGGTCATTTTGGAAAGAATACTTGCCATATCCTCCATCACCTGTCCCGTTTCCCGTCCCGCGGAGGAGAGCAGGGAATTGAGGATCAGGGTCTCCTCAAAGGAGAGGTGGTATTCCTCCATGAGGGAATTGACATAGATCCGATACCCGCGGGAGGTGGGAACCCGCCCTGCGGAGGTGTGGGGCTGCTCCAAAAAGCCCATTTTTTCCAAATCGTTCATTTCGTTTCGGATGGTGGCGCTGGAGCAGGGGGGATGGATGCGATCCAAAATCGCCTTGGAGCCCACGGGCTCCCCCGTGGCAATATAAGAGTCGATCACCTCACGGAGAACGGCCTTTTTACGCTCGGTCAGTTCCAATCCAATCACCGCCTTTCGGATTTTGGCACTCAAAGGGCGAGAGTGCTAATTCCCTTGAACATACTTTATCACGAATGGAAATAAAAGTCAAGCATATCACAAAAAATTCACATTTTTTCCCTTTCCGTCCCGTTTTTGATTCTTCCCGAGGATGCCCCGTTTTAACGGTTTTTTTCGAAAAAGTGAAGATCTGTTTTTTTCCGTTTTCCCCAAAAACGGGTCTTTTTTGTTGAAAATTAACAAAAAAACTTGAAAAAAATCGAAAATTTCTACCTCCTTTTGGGGAATTTTTATGCTATAATATAGATAATGAAAGAATCGGAGATCGGAAAGTCCGATCCTTCGCCACCGACCTATGAGTATGTCACAAGGAGCAAGATCATGTTCGAAAAAGGAGAGCTGGTTCGTTACGGCGGATCCGGTGTCTGCAGGATCGAAGAGAAAACTACCCTGGAAATGGCAGGATCAACGCAGGAGTATTTCGTATTGTCCCCTCTGTTTAAGAGCGGCGTTTTGTACGTACCGTGCGCCAATGAGGAATTGGTGGGGCGTATCCTGCCTCTTTTGACTCCGGAGGAGATCGAAAAGGTGATTTTACAGGTCAGCGAAAGGCAAACGGATTGGATCCGTGATTTTCGCCGCCGCAGTGAAAGTGCCAAGAAGGCCCTTCAATCCGGCGACAGGGCCGATGCCCTCTATTTGATCAAAAGCTTTTGGGCCAGAAGGATCGAGCAAAACGGGGAAGGCAAAAGGATCCACACCACCGACGATTATTTTCTGCGGGATGCCCAAAGCCTCATTTTCAGTGAATTTTCCTATGTATTGGGAAAAAGCGTGGAAGAGGTGGAAAAAGAGATCCGAGAGCGCTTCGGCATGAAGGAAGCATAAGAATCGATAAAAAAACGGAGACACCGTCGTGTCTCCGTTTTTTGCATTATAAAAACAGGGGCTGAAGCTGGCGGTCCTCCCGTGCGGCACGGATGGCCTCGGGAAGAAGGGACAGATCACAGGAGAGAGAATAGGGCTTCTCCTCGGGAGCATCCTGCCGCATGGGGACAAAATAAAAGCCCTTTTTTTCAAGTAGTGTACCAAGACTCTTCACCGAGCCCGAGAGGGCATCGTTGGTGGAGAGGGCGCAAAGCACCCGCCCGCCTCTGCGGCGGTGGGATTTGACTGCCATGGTCACACAGCCGTCGGTGATCCCCAGTGCCATTTTGGAAAGGGTGTTTCCCGTACAGGGGCACACCACCATCAGATCCAAGAGTCCCTTGGGGCCGATGGGCTCCGCCTCGGGAATGGTGAGAATGGGGCGCTCGCCCGTAATGGACTCCACCTTTGCCAGCACCTCCTCTTTTTTGAAAAAGCGGGTATCGGTTCCCGCTACATGCTCGGATACAATGGGGATGATACGGTAATCGTCCTTCAGACGCTTCATCCATTCAAAGGCCTTCTCCAGGGTGCAAAAGGAGCCCGTGAGAGCAAAGCCGATTGTTGGTTTCAAGTGTTTCCCTCGCTTTCTTTGTTATGTGAGAAACCGCTCCATGAGAGAAAAAATGGTCTCGGCCTCCGTTTCGGGAGCAAAGCGGCCGGGAAGAGAGGGGAGGGGGACCCATTGGATCCCTTGCTTGGCCAAGGCCTCGGGATCGGCTCCCGAAAGACCCGAGGCCACCTGAAAGAGCTTGGTGCCCTGTCGCATCCCACGGCAAAACGCCTCGGTGAGAAGGGGAGCGGGAACGGTGTTGATCACAAGGTCAAACATTCCCATCCGATCCCCCGGTGCGTGGTAGAGGTTGAAGCCGTCCTCCTTCGCTCGCTTCATGGAGCCCTCGTGGGAGAAGATCCAAACCTCGCTTCCGCACAGCCAAAAAAGCCTTGCCAGAGCTCGGCCGCAGTGGCCGTAGCCGCAGATGAGAATACAGGCCTCAGAAAGAAGCCTGTCGGTGCTTCTGATCACCTCGGAGAGAGTGCCCTCAGCGGTGGCGGAGCTGTTTTTTTCCAAATACAGCTCCTCCTCCAGCAGGCAAAAAAGGGAGAGTCCCATTTCCTTCAGGGCAGTTTTCGTTTTTTCCGAGGCTCGCCCCGCAAACAGAACACTGCCCCGTTTTGCTTTCCTTGCGATCTGCAGGATCTCCTCGTCCCTTGCCCCCAAGGGGAGCAAATAGAGACCCCTCTTTTCCCTCGGCTCGCGGTGGCAGGTAAGCCCTCTTTCACGGCAAAGCCGCTCAATGGCGGAGAATCGCCCGTCGGTTCCCAAAATATAAACCTCGTCCATAAAAAGCCCTCCTTTACGGTTCCCTTTTAGAATATGATTTCAGGCAGCGCTTTGACACGGCACCTCCGATTTCTGACCGCTTTTTTTCTTTTGAAAACGAGAGCGATCAAAAGAGAAAAAAAGAAAAGTTTTTTGTGCAAAACGCATTAAAAAACATGGCTTTTTTGTGCAAATTGGCTCTTGCTTTCTCTTTCTGTGAAACGATACAATAAAGGTAAATCAAACTCCGATTTTTCTTTCCGAAAATCGGCAAAAGGAGAATGACAATGTTAAAAGATACCTTAAAGGAAAAAGGCTATATTCTTCCCGAAGGATTTTCCGTAGGCTTTGCCTCTGCGGTGGTCAATCCCCCCAACGGCGTCAGTATGGCAGGCTACGGCGTGGCCAATGCCAAGGTGAGACTGACCACGGAGAATTGGGAGGATCTGAAGGTTCTCTGCGCCGCTTGGTCCGACGGAGAAAATCTTACTATGACCTGTACCTTTGATACCTGTCAGATCGCCGAGAGCGTGGCAAGACCCGTGCTTCGTATGATGGAGGAGGAGATCGGCATCCCCGAGGAAAATGTGATCTTCAACGTGATCCATACCCACGCCGCTCCCACCATGTATACCACCTCTGCCGATTGGCCCGGCGTTCCGGAGTATCAGAAAAACGTGTTTTACCCCGCCCTGCTTCAGGCCGCCAAGGAGGCGGTGAAGGATCTTGCTCCCGCTACCCTTTCTCTGGGCCGCGGCAAGACCGAGGGGCTTTCCTATGTGCGCCGCTATCTGCTCAGCGATGGCACCTACAAGACCAATCCCCGCGGAGACGATGTGCCCGTTGCACACGAAACGAGCCACGATGAGACCATGCAGGTGGTTCGCATTCACCGTGAGGGCGCAAAGGATCTTGTTATCATCAACTGGCAGTGCCATCCCACCAGCGCAGGCGGTGCCGGTCATACCAATACCAGCCCCGACTGGGTGGGAATCCTGCGTGACCGTGTGGAGGCAGAGCTTGATGTGCACTGTATGTTCCATCAGGGCGCCGCAGGCAATATCGTAGGAAGCGGCAAGCTTCCCGGAGAAGAGGTGTTCGGCCGTGACCGCTATGTGGAGCACGGAGAAAAAATTGCCCGGGTGGCTCTGAAGATCCTCTCCTCTCCCATGGCTCCTCTTGCCACGGGTAAGGTGCAGGCCACCAAGAAAATGCTCCCCTTGCCTCGGAAGGAGGATGAGAGCACGACCCGCGATATTCCCATTTCCGCTCTGTCTATGGGTCAGCTTTCCTTTGCCACTGCGCCCTATGAAATGTTCTCTGCCAACGGAGAATGGATCAAGGCCAATACCCCCTTTGATGTGACCTTCGTTTGTGAAAACACCAACGGGAACTACAACTACGTTCCCTCCAAGGAAAGCTATCCTCACGGAAGCTATGAGGTTCGCATCTGTCCCTTTGCCATGGGTGCCGCTGAGACCGTGGCCGAGGAGCTGGTTTCCATGCTCAAGGCTCAAAGCCAAAACGCTTAATCTGCAAAATCAGGATAAAACACCCAAGGGTTCCCTAAAAGCCCTTGGGTGTTTTTTTGCAAAAGGAAATAATGTTCATAAAATTGCAAAAAAATAATAATTATTTTATGTAAAATCTAAGAAAAAGTGCAAATAATTCATCAAATCTGCATCTTGCCACAATATTTCGGGTGGGATATAATGAAGAAAAGCGGGGCTTGTTCCCGAGAAAGGACCCGATGAAATGAAACGTACTTTATCTTTGATCTTATGTCTTTGTATTCTTTGCTCTCTCGTTTCCTGCGCTTCCTCCTTGCCTGTGGAGGAAACGGTGGAGAAAACAGAGGAAACAAAAGAAATCACTGCCGAGAAAACCGAGGAAGAAAAGGATCTCGGCCCCATCACCTTGCCCCAAGGCTTCTCGGTAGGCTGGGCAAGAAGCGATGTGACCCCCGCCAACGGCACGGCCTTGGCAGGCTACGGTGCCGCCAGCAACACCAAGAGACTCAGCAGCAGAGTGCTGGATCCCCTTCTTCTCACCTGTACCGCCGTGTCCGACGGAGAAAATGTAGCCCTCCTCTTTTCCACCGATAATCTTTATGTCGGTCAGGCGATCTTTGAGCAGGCAGTAAAGCTGGTGGGGAAGATCTATGATATCTCTCAAAGCAATATCATTATGAATGCCACTCATACCCACTCTGCCGCTCCGCTTCATTACAGCGGCTTTGCGGGAGAGGGCGCTTATCTGAAAAAGTATTACGCCGCCGTCAAGGAGAGTGCCGAGGGTGCTCTGCGGGATCTGGAGGAGGCTGAAATCTACATTGGTTCCGCCAATACCGAAAACTTAAACTATGTTCGCAGATACGTGAATTTAGAGGACGGCTCCTATGCGGGAAAGAATCTGAACAATGCCGATCCTGCCAAAATCGGCCACGAAACCGAGGCGGATACTCTGATGCAGATCGTAAAATTTGACCGCAAGACCAAACAGGATGTGGTGCTTTGTAACTGGCAGTGCCACGTAACCGGCCCCGGCTCCGAGAGCGGGGGAGAGGTTTCCGCCGACTGGGTGGGCACCTTCCGCAAGAACATAGAGGAAAAAGCGAGCGTGCTTTTCTCTTATCATCAGGGTGCGGCAGGCAACCTTGCCGCAAACAGCGGAATTTCGGATGAGCCCAGCAATAAGGATTATTTTGAGCACGGGAAAAAGCTTTGCGCTGTCGCTATGTCTGCCATGGAGAATATGAAAAAGGTGAATTCCGGTAAGGTGCAGGCCATTATGCAGAACCATACCGCCACCTACAACACCGATTATAAGCCCGAGGGAGGCACCTTTGATTTCCTCATCAGCGGCATTTCCATCGGCGATGTTGCCTTTGCCGCCGCTCCTTACGAGATGCACGATACCAACGGAATGGAATTGAAAGCCGCTTCCCCCTTTGAGATGACCTTCGTCTGCGCTTATTCCAACGGAGTCTGGGGCTATATGGCATCCTCCGCCGCCTTTGAAAACGGCGGCTACGAGGTGGATTCCACCCGTTTCGTGAAGGGCACGGGAGAGAATGTCATTCGGGATCTGACCGGAATTCTGAATACCCTTTACCAAACCAAATAATCCTAAGCAAAAAGAAAAAAAGCAAAAAATCCGTTGCTCGGCGACGGATTTTTTTGCTTTTTGGCTTATGAACGGAGAAAAATATTTTCCATAACAACTTTTCATTGGAATTTGTGCTTTTTTGACTATCTTTTACAGGTAATGTGTGGTATTCTATTTTTACAGAGATCCTTGGATCCAACCGTTTTACCAAAAACAGAATTTGGGAGGAATTATGAAAAAAATCGTATCCTTAATTTTGAGCTTCGTTCTGATGCTTTCCCTCGTCTCCTGCGCTTCTTCCCTTGGGGTGGAAAGCACCGAGGAAACGAAGGGGGCCGTCGGGGAGACCGCTACGGGAGAGGAACCCGAAAAGGAAACGGGAGTGAGGAAGGACTTTACCCTGCCCGAGGGCTTTTGTGCAGGCTTTGCCAAAGAGGTGGTCAACCCTGAAGAAGGCGTGTTTCTCGGGGGCTTTTCCGGCGTGAGCCACCGTGTCAACGAAACCACGGCAGATGATATCTATCTTTCCTGCCTTGCCGTCTCCGACGGAGAAAACGTATTCTTTTACTTTTCCATGGATTCCACTCAGATGGGCGCCACCATTGCCGAGCGGGTGGCCTCCATTGCCGAGCAGAGCTTCGGAATTCCTGCCGATCACGTGATCATCAATGCCACCCATACCCACTCGGGCCCCGGTATGTATTCCACGGGCAGCGCAGGTATGGTGCCTTACGTGAGGGATGTTTTTTATCCCGCCGCCCGGCGCCTTATGGGAAATGCCCTGGAGGATCTTTCCGAAGCTACCCTCAAGTACGGTACCTCTGAGGCCAAGGGGATGAATTATGTTCGCCGCTATGTTTCTCTGGAAACGGGCGCTTTTTTGGGCAAGAATCTCTCCTCGGGTCAGGATCCCGCCAAGGTGGCTCACGAAACCGAGGCCGATTCCGTAATGCGGGTGCTCCGCTTTGTCCGTGAGGGCAAGGAGGACGTTGTCCTTTGCAACTGGCAGTGCCACCCCTGCACGGCAGGCATCGGCTCCGCCAAGGCTACCATTCTTTCCTCCGACTGGATCTCCACCCTTCGCAAGACCGTGGAGGAGACCGAGAAGGTTCAATTCATCTATATGCAGGGTGCCGCAGGCAACCTTTCCAATAACGGCCGCATCAAGGGAGAAAAGGTGAATTCCGATTACCGCAAATTCGGCACGGAATTGGCTTCCTTCGTGTCTCTTGCCATGGAAAACGGAAAGGAAGTTGCCACGGGCAACATTCAGGTTAAGCGTGAGAAAGTGACGGTGAATTACAGCAAGGAGTATCAGACGAATAATAATTCCTCCAAATCCCACGCCATGTCCCTTTGGGCCATTTCCTTCGGCGGGGTCGGCATTGCCACCCTCCCCGGTGAGCTTCACGATTCTCTGGGTGTTTCTCTCAGAGAAAAATCCCCCTACGACGTGACCCTCTTCTCCGGCTATACCAACGGAACCCATGGCTACTTTGCCGCCGATTTTGCCTATGAAAACGGCGGCTACGAGGTGGATTCCTCCCGCCACGTGAGAGGCACCTCCGAAGAGATGGTGGAGAAGCTTGTGGGAATGCTTCAGGAATTGCATCAGACCAATTCCTGATTCCATTGACTTTGACAAAGGGTGACCCCTATGAATCCTAATGACAGGAGATAATATGAAACAGAGCTTTTTGCTTCCTGAGGGTTTTTCGGCGGGCTTTTCCCGCAGGATCGTAACCCCTGAAACGGGCACCAGTCTGGGGGGCTTTCCCGGTGCCAACAAGCGCCTTTCCGACACTGTAATAGACGATCTGACTCTCTCCTGTCTGGCTCTTTCCGATGGGGAAGAGGTGATCCTTCTCTTTTCCTCCGACTCCATCCATGTGGGCAAGCCCATTGCGGATGCGGTGGCAAACATTGCCCTTGAGGAGTATGGGATCCCCGAGGAACACGTTTTGATGAACGCCACCCACACCCACTCAGGCCCCTCCCTTTACAGCGGCCGTGGGGTGGGAATTGAAAAATACACCTCCGAGATCTATTATCCCGCCGCCAAGGCTCTGATGGGTGAGGCCCTTCGTGATCTTGCCCCTGCCCGTGTTCGGGTGGGCAGAGTGGATACCACGGGCCGCAATTATGTGCGCCGCTATATGAATCAGGTCACGGGGGAGTATGCGGGGAAGAATATTCCCTTTCATTCCGATCCTGCCGTCTTTGAGCACGAGACCGAGGCCGACCATGAAATGCAGGCGGTCTCCTTTGACCGAGGAGATAAAAAGGAAATCCTTCTGTGTAATTGGCAGTGCCACGCCACTCACGTGGGCAAATCCAAGGAAACCAAGGTCTCCTCCGACTTTGTGGGAGCCTTTCGCACCGCCGCCGAGGAAAAGGGAGACATTCATTTCTTCTATTTGCAGGGTGCCGCAGGGAACGTAACTCCCTCAGGCCGTCTGGAGGGGGACAATCGCAATGCCGACCACATCGGGCAAGGAGAAAAGCTTGCCGAGCTTTTGTATGCCGCCCGTGAGAGGGCAAAGCCCGTGGCCACGGGGAAAATAAAGCTTTGCCGCCTGACCCTTTCCGTTCCCTTCAGCCATCGCTACTGTCTGGAGGAGCATAAGCTCTTCGGCACCGCCACCGAGCTGTATCTGTTTGCCGTTTCCCTCGGGGATCTTTGCATCGGCACCGTTCCCGGAGAATGGCACGATGTGTTGGGAATGGAGCTGAAGAAGAAAAGCCCCTATGCCGTCACTCTGGTGGGGGCGTATACCAACGGCTGCAACGGGTATTTCCCCGCCTCCTTCGCCTTTGACCACGGCGGATACGAGGTGAAGGCATGCCGCCACGAGAGGGGTACCTCCGAAATGTTTTTGGAAACGCTGTTATCGCTTTTGAAGGAAATGTACCCGAGCCGTATGGACTGATCTTTCCCTGCAGCGCTTTTTGGGATGGGCTTTTTGCCCGTCCCTTTTTATATGTTCTGTGACTTTTTTTGTGTGATGGGGGATTTTTTTCTTTTTTTCTTGCGAAAAGGCCCGAACTGAATTATAATGGGGGTAATCTATAAGCAGGAGGCTATTATGAAAAAAATAGTGAGTATCTTACTCCTTCTTTGTATTCTTCTGACCCTTTGCTCTTGCTCCTCCTCTTTGGCGGCAGAAACGGCAGGGAAAACGGAGGAAACGAAAGACAAAATCGCAACGGGAGAGAAGGGCACCGAGGAAAAGGAGCGGGAGGAAGTGACCATTCCTCAGGGCTTTTCTGTCGGCTATGCCAAGGGAGAGGTCAATCCTGCGGTGGGCACGGGGCTCGGCGGCTACGGAACGCAGAATGACCGTGTCAGCGGAAGGATCATAGACGATCTGTATCTGACCTGCACCGCCATTTCCGACGGAGAAAACACCGTTCTCATCTTCTCCGGTGACTCCATTCACGTGGCAGGCTCCACCGCCGCCAAGGTGGGAAGCATTGCAGAAAAGAACTTTGGAATTCCCGCAGGGAATATTATCATCAACGCCACCCATACCCACGCAGGCCCCGCCATTCCCAATTCCAACGCCCCCGGCATTGCTTCTTACCTGAAAAAGTATTACGCCGTGGCAGAGGAAATGATCTATCAGGCGCTTTTGGATCTGGAGAATGCCACCGTCTATGCGGGCAGCACCGTTGCCGAGGGGATGAATTATGTTCGCCGCTATGTGAATATTCAGACCGGAGAATATGCGGGGAAAAACCTGCCTGACGGCTTGGATCCCGCCGTGTACGGTCACGAAACGGTGGCAGATCCCGAAATGCAGATCCTCCGCTTTGACCGTGCCACCAAGAAAGATGTGATCCTTTGCAACTGGCAGTGCCATCCCACTACAACGGGTAGCTCTACCGGCAGCACCGTTTCCGCAGACTTTATTGCCTACTTCCGCTCTGCCGTGGAGGAAGCGGGCCATCTCTTCTCCTATCATCAGGGGGCAGGCGGAAATCTGGTTGCAGGCAGCCGTATTGCAGGGAATCAATCAAACAGCGATTATATAAAATACGGAAAGGATCTTGCCGCAATCGCTCTCGGTGCTCTGGAAAAGCTCCCTCAGGTGGAATCGGGTAAGGTGCAGGCGAAAAAATACACCTTCACCGGCACACATTCGGAGGAATACAGAAAAAAGAATAAGATCGAAGCCACCACGGAAACCTTTTCTCTTTCGGTTCTTTCCATCGGAGATGTGGCCTTTGCCACCGCTCCCTGTGAGCTGCACGATACCCTCGGTGTGGAGATCAAGACAAAGTCTCCCTTCAAGTTGACCTTTGTCTGCGGCTATACCAACGGTACCGTAGGCTATATGCCTGCCTCCTTTGCCTTTGCAAACGGCGGCTACGAGGTGGAGAGCACCCATTTTGTTCAGGGCACGGGAGAGGCGATCGTAGCCGATCTTCTTGGCAATCTGAACGAAATTTATACAACCAAATAACGGAAGCAAAGCCGCCTTTTTCAAAAGGCGGCTTCGTTACAATTTGGACTTGTTTTTTGTGCAAAAGATTGTATTTTTCTTCTGTTTTTTGTGCTTTTCACACCTTGCTTGATCCTTTGTTTTTGTTTATAATAGAAATATACAGGAAATCTCAACGGAGGCTTATTATGAAACGAATTCTTGCTTTGCTTTTGTGCTTATCTTTGCTGTTTTCCGTCTCCTGTGCCGCCTCTCTCCCGAATCAAACCATAGGGAAAACCGAGGAAACGAAAACCCTCCCCGCAGTGGAAAGCACCACCGAGGAGGAGAGGGAAACAGGCCCCATCCAATTGCCCCAAGGCTTTTCCGCAGGCTGGGCAAGAGAGGTGGTCAATCCCGATCAGGGTACCAGCCTGGGCGGCTGGCCCACGGCGGAAAAGAGACTCAGCGGTGCCATTGTGGACGATATTAAATTGACCCTGACCGCCCTTTCCGACGGGGAAAAGGTGTTTTTCCTCTTTTCTACCGATGCTGTGGCGGTCTCCGAAAACCTCTTTGATCAATTTGCCGCTTTGGCAGAAAAAAATCACGGGGTGCCAAAGGAGCACGTCATCGTCAACGCCACCCATTGCCATTCGGCGCCCGCTTCCTATATTTCTGCCTTGCCCGGTGTTGCAAAGTATAACAGAAAGCTCTATTCCGTGGTGGAAAAGCTGATGGATCAGGCCCTGCGGGATCTTGCTCCCGCCACCGTTTTGGTGGGCAGAAGCAAAACGGAAAATCTCAATTACGTTCGGCGCTATGTGACCCCCGACGGCAAAACCTATCTGGGCGGCACCGCCATGGCAACCGCCTCCTCCCAATACGCTCGCCACGAGACCGAGGCGGATAACGAAATGCAGGTGATCCGCTTTGTGCGGGAGGAGAAAAAGGATATCGTTCTCTGCAACTGGCAGTGCCATCCCACCACAATGAGCTCCGAATTCGGCACCACCGTGTCTGCGGATTGGGTCGGCCCCTTCCGTGATGCCGTGGAGCAGGATGAGGACATCGTTTTTTCCTACCATCAGGGAGCGGCGGGCAATGTTGTTCCCTCCACCCGTATTCAGGAGGAAAAGGGAAATGGGGACTATAACCTCCACGGCAAGGCTCTGGCCGAGGTGGCAAGAGCGGCGCTTCGTGATGCCGTTCCGGTGAAAACAGGCCCCTTTTCTGCCGTGCGGGAGGGCTTTGTGGCCACCCATTCCGATGCCTACAAGAAAAAATCGGGCACCCGATCCAATACCGATACCTTAAATCTCACCGTGCTTTCCATCGGGGATGTGGCCTTTGTCACCAACCCCTGTGAAATGCACGATACCAACGGGCAGGAGGTCAAGGCCGCATCGCCTTATGAAATGACCTTCGTCTGCGCCTACTCCAATGGCTCCAAAAGCTACATTCCCTCTTCTCTTGCCTTCCAAAACGGGGGGTATGAGGTCAATTCCTGTCACTTCGTTGCGGGAACGGGGGAGGCCATAGTGCAAAAGCTTTTGGAAATGCTGAACAATCAACACAACGGATAAAAGGAGAATTTCGATGAGGCGAATCGTAGCTCTGGTGATGGCAATTTGGCTCCTCCTGTCCCTTGTCTCCTGCGCTTCTTCCCTTGCCGTTTCCGAAACGGCGCAGGATACAACACAAAAAGGGGAGAAAACGGAAGAAAAAACCGAAGAAACAGAGGCAGAAAAGGGCCCCATCATACTTCCCGAGGGCTTTTCCGTGGGCTTTGCAAGAAAGGTCATCAATCCCGAATCGGGGACGGGGCTTGGGGGCTTTGCCAACGGCTACAGCCGCCTTTCCACCGTGGTACAGGATGATCTGATGCTCACCTGCACCGCCTTTTCCGATGGGGAACAGGTCTTTCTGTTTTATTGCTATGATATTTCCTATGTAACGAACACCTTGGTGGATTCGGTCACGGCAAGGCTTGAAGGGCTCTTTGACGGCATCACCATCCCCCCTGAAAACGTGATGATCAATACCACCCATACTCACGCCGCTCCCGCTCTTTCGGATTCCAATACCCCCGGCATCGGGATCTACTTGAAAAAGCTTTATCCCGCCTTCTATCAGGTGGCAGAGGATGCCCTTCGGGATCTTTCCCCCGCCACGGCCGAAATGGGCGTGACCCATACAAAGAACTTAAATTACGTCAGAAGATACGTGACCCCCGACGGCAAGACCTATCTCGGCAACTGGCCCGATTTTATGGACTCTACCGAGGGGCGCCACGAAACCGAGCCTGACAACACGATGCAGCTGCTTCGCTTCCGAAGAGAAGCGGGGAAGGATGTGGTACTGTGTAACTGGCAGTGCCACCCCTGCTCCCCCGGCATCGGAACGGCAAACGGCACCAAGGTCTCCTCTGACTGGATCGGCCCCATGAGAAAGCAGGTGGAAAAGACCGAGGACGTGCACTTTGCCTTTTTCCAAGGGGCCGCAGGCAATCTTGCCTCCAATACCCGTATTCAAGGGGAACAGGACAATAAGGACTATGTGGCCAAGGGCAGAAAGCTTGCCGAGGCAGTCAGCGGCGGCCTTGGGAATATGAAACAGGTGGAAACGGGAAGGCTTGCGGCAAAGCGGATCGAATATCCTCTCACCCGCCGTCCCGATAAGGGCGGCACCACGGATACCTTCTATCTTTCCGCCTTTTCTCTGGGGGAGATCGCCTTTGCCACCGCCCCTTACGAGATGCACGATACCAACGGCGTGCAGGTGAAGGAAGATTCCCCCTTTGAAATGACCTTTCTGTGCGCTTATACCAGCGGTATGTTCAGCTACATTCCCGCTTCCTTTGCCTTTGAAATGGGCGGGTATGAGGTGGAGAAATGCTATTACGAGAAAGGAACCGGTGAGATTCTGGCAAACAGGCTCATCACGCTGTTGGAGGAAATAGATGCTTCGCAAAAATAAGATGAAACGAATCGTGTCAATCATTCTTGTTCTTTTGATGACTCTGTCCCTTGTCTCCTGCTCCTCTTCTCTCATCGCTCCCGACACGGCGCATAAAAAAACGCAGGAAGAGGAGAAAACGGAAGAAAAAACGGTGGAAACAGAGGCAGAAAAGGGCCCCGTGGTGCTCCCCGAGGGCTTTTCCGTGGGCTATGCCAAAAGGGCGGCCAATCCCCAAGCGGGGGTGGGAATGGGAGGCTATTCCAGTGTGGATTCCCGCCTTTCCGAGGTGAATTTGGATGATATTATGGTCACCTGCACCGCTCTTTCCGACGGAGAAAATGTGTTTCTTCTCTTTTGCTCCGATACCCTCTATGTGGGCGAGGATATTGTGGATGCGGCGACAAAGCGGCTGGAAAAACGCTATGAGGGCATTACCATCCCTGCCGAAAACATCTTTTTCAATGCGACCCACACCCATTCCGCTCCTGCGGTGCATCTTGAGAACGCCCCCGGAATCGGGCGGTATATGAAGGTGTATTATCCCGCTCTGTACGCTGCGGCCGATGGGGCCATGCACAGCCTTTCTCCCGCCACGGCGGAATACAGCTCGGTGAACACCGAGAATTTGAACTATGTGAGAAGGTACGTCTCTCTTGACGGCAAGACCTACATCGGCGGATCGGGCCTTCCCGGAAATCAGGATCCCGCTCTGGTTCGCCACGAGACCCAGCCCGATACCCAAATGCAGCTTTTGCGCTTCCGTCGTCAGGAGGGAAAGGATGTGGTGCTGTGCAACTGGCAGTGCCATCCCTGCTCCTCCAAGATCGGTGCGGAAAAAAGCATCTATATTTCCGCCGATTGGTGCGGACAGATGAGAAAGCACGTGGAACAGAATCTGGGCGTGGAATTTGCCTATCTGCAGGGGGCGGGAGGCAATCTTGTGTCTTCCACCAAGATCCGCGGGGAAAAGACCAATTCCGATTATTTGCAAAAGGGAAAGGAATTGGCCGAGGTGGTAGAGGGAGCGCTGGAGAACACAAGGCTCCTTCATACGGGTGCCTTCCGAGCCCATCGGGAGTCCGTTCCTTATCCCCGCAATGCCAAGAACCCCTCGGGAGACGATACCATGTATCTTTCCGTTCTTACCATCGGGGATGTGGCCATTGCCACCGTTCCCTGTGAATTTCACGATACCCTGGGCGTTCAGGTGAAGAGCGAATCGCCCTTTCCCATCACGCTGATGTGTGCCTACACCAGCGGCTCCCACGGCTACATTCCCGCTTCCTTTGCCTTTGAAATGGGCGGGTACGAGGTGGAATCCACCCGCTACGAAAGAGGAACGGGAGAGAAGATGGTCGAGGATCTTTTGACCATGCTGCGAGAGATTCAATAGATCAATGGGGAAAACTCCTGCTTCGGCAGGGGTTTTCCCCACTTTTTTTCGTTTTTGGAAAGCGAACGCACAAGTTCGGCACGGATTTGTGCATTTTTATGCAAAATATTTCGGAATTTTGGTTAATTTTTACCTTGATTGCAGGGGGCTTTTCCGATATAGTAAAGACAAGCAAAAAAACTGTTTTTGACAGGGAAAAAGGAGTATTTTATGATGGAAAAAATGGTAAATCAGGGGATCACTTTCCCCGAGGGCTTTTCCGCAGGCTTCGGCCGTGCGGTGGTCAATCCTCTGCCCGGTACGGGTATGGCAGGCTGGGGCAATGCGACCCGCCGCCTTTCCGACCAAGTCGTAGATGATCTGATGGTCACCTGCACCGCCCTTTGCGATGGAAATGAGGTGGTTCTGATCTATTCTCAGGACAATGGCTTTTCCGACCGCGCCATTTACTGTCGCATTACCGAAAAGCTGATGGCGGATTACGGGATTCCCGCCTCCCACATCATCGTCAATGCCACCCATACCCACTGCGCCCCCGCTATGTCCGATTCTTCGGTCCCCGGTGTGGAGGAATATCTGACCCGCTATTACGAGGCCGTGTACCGCATCGCCCACGAGGCCCTTTTGGATCTTGCTCCCGCCGAGATCCTCTCGGGAAAGACCTATACCAAAAATCTTTCCTACGTGCGCCGCTACCTCTCGAAGCGTGACGGCTCCTTCATCGGCAACTGGCCGCCCATTCAGTACCCCACCGAGGCTCGCCACGAGACCGAGCCGGACGAGATGCTTCAGGTGCTTCGCTTTGTAAGAAAAGAAAAGAAGGATATCGTCCTTTGCAACTGGCAGTGCCATCCCTGCTCCGAGAGGCTTGCGGGAGAAATGAGAAGCGAGATCTCCTCTGACTGGATCGGTGTGGCAAGAGAAGAGGTGGAAAAGAGAGAGGATGTGCTCTTCTCCTTCCATCAGGGCGCTTGCGGCAATGTGGTCTCCACCACCCATATTGCAGGAGAAAAGAACAATATCAAATACCGCACCAAGGGAATGGAGCTTTGTATGGCCATTCAGGAAGCCTTGGGAGACACCGGAAAGGTAAATGCGGGCAAGATTCAGGCCGTTCAGAAGGAATTTTGCGCCAAGCGAAGCCGTGATTGGATGGAGCGCTTTTCCGCCAAGACCGATCACGAGAATCTGTTTTTGAACATCATCGCCATCGGTGATATTGCCTTTGCCACCGCTCCCTGTGAGTGGTACGACGGCTGCGGTCGCTTCGTTCGGGAAACCTCCCCCTTCAAAACCACCTTTGTTTGCGGCTATACCAACGGCTCTCACAGCTACATTCCCGCCTCCTTCTGTTGGGAAAACGGTGGGTATGAGATCAAAAAATGCCACTTTGAAAGAGGCACGGGCGAAAAGATCGCCTTGGAGCATATTGAAGCATTAAATGCGTTATACGCAGAAAGAGAGGAACTATAAATGGATCAGATGAAAATGAAGCAGCAGGGAATTTCCATTCCCGAGGGCTTCTCCGTTGGCTTCGGCCGCAGAGGGATCAATCCCCCTCCCGGAACGGGTCTCGGAGGATGGGGCAACTCCGATGTGAGAGTGTCCGATCAGATCAAGGACGATCTGGTGCTCTCCTGTACTGCTATTTGTGATGGTGAGGGCTTTCTCCTGCTTTATTCTCAGGATACCACGCAGTCCGGCAAGTCTCTGCAGGAGACCTTTGCCGCCGAGATCTTTGAGCTTTACGGGATTCCCGCCGAGCGTGTGATCATCAACGCCACCCATTCTCACACCGCTCCCGATATTCTGTCCAAAAAAGCCGCCGGGCACGAGGCGTATCAAGCCCTGTACCGCACCGCCTTTTTTGAGGCTACGGCAGAGGCTCTTTCAGACCTTGCCCCCGCCGAGATTCTGGCAGGCAGAACCTATACCGAAGGGATCTCCTTCGTGCGCCGCTACCTTTCCAAAAAGGATGGTTCCTTCCTCGGCAACTGGCCGCCCTTTCAGTATCCCGAAGAGGCCTATCACGAGACCCGCCCCGATGAAATGCTTCAGGTCATTCGCTTTGTGAGAGAGGCGGGGAAGGATGTGGTGCTCTGCAACTGGCAGTGCCACCCCTGCTCCGAGCTTGCAGGCTCCAAAAAGAGCGATGTTTCCTCTGACTGGGTAGGCGTTTGCCGCAGTCAGATCGAGGCCAGAGAGGATATTTTCTTCTCCTATCATCAGGGTGCCTGCGGCAATGTGGTTTCCGGCTCCAAGATGGCCAATGATTCTCCCTTGAGATACAAGGCAAAGGGACATAAGCTTTGCTTTTTCGTTCAGGAAGCCCTCCGTGGGGCAACGCCTGTGAAATCGGGCAAGATCCGTGCCGAGAAGCACGATTTTTACGCTCCCCGCAGCCGTGAATGGATGGAGAAATTTGGGGCTGAGAAGGATCACGAGTATCTCAATCTTACCACCGCCTGCTTCGGAGACGTGGCCATTGCCACCGCTCCTAACGAGCTGCACGACACCTGCGGAAGATTCATCCGTGAGGGCTCTCCCTTTAAGATGACCTTCTTCTGTGGCTATACCAACGGCTCTCAGAGCTACATTCCCGCCGCCTTCTGCTGGGAAAACGGCGGCTATGAAGTAGGAAAATGCCACTTTGTCCGTGGTACGGGCGAGAAGCTGACCTATCATCACCTGGATCTCTTGAACGAATTTTACGAAACGAGGGACTGAAAATGAATTCTCATGCATTCAAATCGGCGGGAGCCGCCCTTCCTCAAGGCTTTTCGGCGGGCTTCGGTCGCAGAACCGTGAACCCTGAGGCAGGGACCTGTCTGGCGGGCTTCGGAAATCCCAATCGCCTTTCGGAAAAGGTGGTGGATGATCTGATGATCACCTGCACCGCCCTTTGCGATTCGGAGCAGATCCTGCTGATCTATTCGCTGGATCTTTGCTCCACCCGTGAGAGTATGGTGGAGCGCGTCGTCTCCTGTTTGGGAGAAAAATTCGGCATTCCCGCCGAAAATATCATCCTGAACGCCACCCATACCCACTGCGGCCCCGATCTTCACGAGGTGGGTCACGCAGGAATCGAAGCCTATCGGGAGCAGTATTTTGCTTCGCTTGAGGAAGCGGGTCGGGAGGCCATCCTGGATCTTACCCCCTGCGAAATCAAGGTGGGAAGAACCTATACCGAGGGGATCTCCTTTGTGCGCCGCTACCTGTCCAAGCACGATGGCTCCTTTATCGGCAATTGGCCCAAGCCGCAGAAAAGCGAGGATGCCTATCACGAGACCCGCCCCGATGAGATGCTTCAGGTCATTCGCTTTGTGCGAGAAGAAAAGAAGGATATCGTTCTTTGCAACTGGCAGTGCCATCCCTGCTCCGGCAGACTGGCAGGGGAAATGAGAACGGATGTTTCCTCCGACTTTATCGGCCCTATGCGTGAGGCCTTGGAGGCAGAGGAGGAGATCCTCTTCTCCTATCAGCAGGGCGCCTGCGGAAACGTGGTATCGGGCACCAAGATCATCACCGAAATGACCCCTCTTAATTATCGGATCAAGGGAATGATCCTGTGCGGTGCCGTGAAGGAAGCTTTGAAGGCCGCCTATCCCGTCAAGGCGGGGAAGATCCGTGCCGTGAAGGAAGAGCTTTCCTTGAAGCGGAATGCGGCCTTTATGGAAAAATGGAAGGTGACAACGGATGCGGAGACCCTGCATCTGTCCACCGTCAGCATCGGAGATGTGGCCTTTGCCACCGCTCCTTGCGAATTGCACGACGCCTGCGGAAGATTTATCCGTGAGGGCTCTCCCTTTAAGATGACCTTCTTCTGTGGCTACACCAACGGGGGACACGGCTACATTCCTGCCTCCTTCTGCTGGGAAAACGGCGGCTATGAGGTGAACAAATGCCATTTCCACCGTGGTGCGGGAGAGAGGATCGTGCGCCATCATCTGGAACAACTTGGTAAGCTTTACGAGGAGAGAGAATAAATGGATCGGACCAAGCTTCGGGAATGGAAGATCGCCGTTCCCGAGGGCTTTTCGGCGGGCTGGGCCAGAGAGGTGATCAATCCTCTCCCCGGTACCTGCCTCGGCGGGTGGGCCACCGCCTCCAAGCGCTTATGCGAGGAGATTTTAGATGATATTATGGCCACCTGTACCGCCCTTTCCGACGGAAAAAGCATTTTCCTCTTTTATTCCCACGATGCGCTCTACATCCGTGACACTATGCTGGACGAGCAGACCCGCCGAGTGTGGGAAAAATACGGGATCCCCGCAGAAAATGTGGTGATGAATGCCACCCATTCCCATTCTGCTCCCATTCTCCATTATCCTAAAATGAGCGGGATGCCCGAGTATATGGAGCGCTTCTGGGCGGCGATGGATCGCATTACCGAGGCGGCCATTCGGGATCTTGCGGAGGCCAAGCTTTTCATCGGCACCGCTCACACCAAGAACTTAAACTTTGTCCGCCGCTATGTTTCCATAGACGGCAAGGAGTATTTGGGAGGCTCCGCTCTCCCCAAGGGGCAGGATCCCACCAAGGTTCGCCACGAGACCGAGCCCGACACCGAAATGCAGGTGTTCCGCTTGGAGCGGGAGGGCAAAAAGAATATCGTTATGGTGAACTGGCAGTGCCATCCCTGCTCCGCAGGGGTGGGAAAAGAGTGGGGAACAGGCGTTTCCGCCGACTGGGTGGGCCATCTTCGTATGGGGGCAGAGGAGCTTTTGGATGCGCACTTTGTATACCATCAGGGCTGTGCAGGCAATCTTGCCAACGCCTCCAAGCTTCAGGGAGTTCAGGCCATTACCGATTATAAGGCCAAGGGCCGTGCTTTGGCAGAGTATGTAAAAGAGGCCTACGACAACGCCGCTCCCGCCAAAACGGGCGTCTTTCAGGCAAGCCGTCAGAATTTCATCGCCACCAACAATGAGCGATACCGTGAAAAGGAAAAGGCGGGCGAGACCGCTTCCCTGTATCTGAATACGCTGTCGATCGGCGATGTGGCCTTCGTCACCGTTCCCTGTGAGTGGCACGATACCTGCGGCCGTATGGTGAAGGATGCCTCTCCCTTCAAAATGACCTTCGTCTGCGCTTATTCCAACGGTGTGTTCAGCTACATTCCCTCCGCTCTCGCTTATTCCAACGGTGGGTACGAGTCCAAAATGTGCCACTTTGTCCGTGGCACGGGAGAAAAGATCGCCGAGGCGCTCATTGATTCTCTGAAAAAGATCTGAAAACCAAAAAAGAAAAAGTCTTTTGCGTTTTGCAAAAGACTTTAGTCTGAAGACAAAGTCCCGAACGGAGACACTTCGTAAAGAAGTAGTCTCCGTTTTTCTATATAAAGGAAAATGACACTTTCAAAAAATTGAAAGTGTCATAGTGGGTTACATACTTTTAAAAAGGTAAATACTTGCCGAAAAACAATTGTTTTTCGGTGCGTAAAGAATGATATATCTCTAACGAGATATGATATACGGCTTTGCCGTATGATATATTTTCACTTCGTGAAAACATGATATAATATCCGTTCCTTAATATGCCGCAGGCATATATCATCGCTCGCAGAACGATATCATACCGAAGGTATATCACCCGTTCCGTAAAGGAACGGATATCATTGAGGCACACTTCCTTACAGAGTGTGCCTCAAAGGGGCTTTGTTTTTTTATCGCTCGATGCCAAGATCCTCTAAGCTCAGGGAGATGCCTTCGGTCTCTTCGTCATCAATTTCGGGCCCGTCCTCCGAGAGGGGGGTAGGGGGAATTTTCTTCTGCGGCTTCTCGCCTGCCGAAAGGCGAAGCCAAAGAGCAAGGGAATAGGAAAGATAATAGAGAAAAACGGAAATGACAAAGAAGCGGTAACGGAAGGAGGATAGGGTGCCGAGGGGCAGAAGCTGGGTGAAATAAAACTGCGAGAGCTTTTCATCCAGCGCAAAGGATAGGATCAAAAGAGTGCCTTCTATGAGAGCGTGGCCCAGACAAAGCTGAGCGGCAAGGCGGGAAAACAACGGATTCTTTGCCGAAAGGATCACCATAGCCCCCATCAAAAGAAGAAAAATGAGGGTGATCAGCACCGTGCCGTGCACCTTTTTTCCTCCCGCAATGACCAAAATTTCCAGTGCTCCATAAAGGAAAAGGGGAAGGGCAGCGGGAATGGCAAAGGACAGACCCTGCGGGGAAGAGAAAAGACTTACCGCCAAGGCCAAGATCAGGCAGAAGGGAGCGGCCATCCAGCAAAGATCCGCCAGAAGAGACAGGGTACCCTGCTCGGTGGAAACGGGGATCTCAAAATAAGCATCCATTCCTCTCCCGTCGGAAAACCAGCCCCAGGCAAAAAAGGTAAAAAACAGCATCATCAGGGCCAAAAAAAGGGAAAGGCCGCAGCAGAGATAATAGCGAATTTGTTTCATAGCGATCTCACTTTGTTTTGATTGCCTCTATTATAGAAAAAAATCCTCCTTCCGTCAAGACTTGGCATTGCGTGGCAGGCTCGCTGCGTGGTATGGTGTGAAAAAAAAGGAGGTTCAATCGTGAAGAAGTTAACAGAAAAAAAGGTAAAACGCTGTCTGGAGGAGTATTTTTCCTCCCGCCGAGTGGCAAAACGGAATTCGGAGGGGGAGATCCTTGTGGCCAAAACGGGGGAGATCCTCTTTGAGGAGCGTCCCTGCACCGTGACGGGACTTGCCCTTGCCTTGGGAATGAGCCGTCGGGAGGAGATGGATCAGATCAAGGAGAAAAAAGTAAAAGCGCTCATTGACCGAGCGCTTTTGAGAATTGAAGAGAGTGCCGAGGAAAAGCTTTTTTCCAAGGACACCGTCAACGGTGCCAAGCTGTTCCTTTCCACCAATTTTCGGCGTTGGCAGGGCACGGTGGAGGAGGAAGCCCCCGCCAATTTGGGGGTCTGCACCCTGTGGGCCGAGTGATCACAGATCCAAAATCAAAAAGACCTTGCCCTGGTGAACCTGAACCCGAGTCTCCCCTGCGATCTCATTGCTGACTCCCAAGGGAAAATCAATGGTGAGGGGAGCGTGGGACAAATTGTATTTTGCTCCCGAAACGGAAACGATGGCCTTTTCCGTGGCGGAAAAGAGGGAAAAATAGCGGCAGGGCGCAAGGGAGATCTCTTCCCCCTGCTCCACAAGATCGATCCTGCATTTTAAATCCCGAATTTGCCCCTTGGCCCCCTTGGAGGAGAGGGTCAGAAGGGTGGAAAGGTTTGCCACGGTGTGGGAAAAGCGGTTTCCGCCCATGGCTCCGTAGAGAACGAAGCGGCGGTAGCCCAAATTCAGGCCCTCCCGCACGGCGGCGAGGGTATCGGTATCGTCCTTTACCTTGGGGAGAACAATGGATCTGACTCCTTCGGGAGAAAAGCCGAGGGAGTCCGAATCGCCAATATAAAGGTCGCAAGGGATGCCCGCCTCCCGTAAGAGGGCATAGCCTCGGTCTGCGGCGATGACAAGATCGCCCGCTTCTGTTTCAAAGACGGCGGGATCAAAATCCCCCGCTCCTACGATGCGGCAGACACCGCTTTTTCCTTCTGACATATTACCTCAATTCTTTTTCACAAAGGGAAGTCGGGAAACGGGAATGGCGGCCACAAGGGTGATCACGGTCTCGGGAAGCATATAAAGCCCGTTGTATACCACGGAGTAAACAAGGGAAAGAGAAAAGCCCGAGAAGGTTTCCATGGCCCATTGGGAGATGGCAAAATCCTTGGCGGCGCTTTCCAAAAAGAACCATTCTGCCCAAGCCCCGTAGAAGATGGCACCGGAGAGCACGTGGAACAGGTAGCAAAGGGCACAGCCTAAGATCGAGCCCGAAACCAGCGCCTTTGCAGGGGAGAGGTGGCGAAAGACGCCTCCGAGCCCCACCGAGGTAAAGGCGAGAATGTAATCCAGAAGCAAAATGGCAAAGGCCACTCCCACCGATCCCATATAGGAATCGGAATCGGGTAAAAACAGGCCCGAAACGGTCTTGAAGCCAATGGCCATCTGCAAGAGGGAATACACGAAGGCACTGCCAAGACCCCAGCGAACGCCATACAGATAAGAGATCAGAACAAGGGGCAAAAGGCTTGCGATGGTGACGGTGCCGCCGAAGGGGAGGTTTAAGAAGGGGATCCATTCGGATACCAGCGAAATGGCGCTGCCCAAGGCAATCAGCATTGCCGAGGTGACCAGCTTTTGTGTTTTGGTGTGATTCATACGACACTCCTATAAAAAAATTCGCACAGGACGGAAGTCCCGTGCGAACGTGAATCTGTTCTCCATAAAAACTCCCTACGCCGGTATTATCCATCTCAGGTGAAAGGGTTTGCATTTCTGCATCTCAGCCGTAGCACCCCTGTTTTTTCCGCTCTTGTGCGTAGCCTTATGATAACTTCTTTTTTTGGATTTGTCAAGTAAAAAAATGAATGCAACTGAAAAATTATTATCCACCCTGCACCCCTTTCCTCCGCAGGAGGCTTTTTTTCGTGCCCGTGCACGGCGCATCGCCTACGGCGGGGCGAGAGGGGGCGGGAAGAGCTTTGCCATGCGAGCAAAGCTTGTGCTCCTTGCTCTGCGCTATCCCGGAATTCAGATCCTTCTGCTTCGGCGCACCTTTCCCGAGCTTCGGGAAAACCACATCAATCCCCTGCGCCGCTGGCTTTACGGCATTGCCACCTATCGGGATTCCACCAAGGAATTTCTGTTCCCCGGCGGCTCCCGCATCAAGCTGGGCTACCTTTCGGAGGAGGGGGACGCCCTTCAGTATCAGGGTCAGGCCTATGAGGTCATCGGAATGGAGGAGGCCACGCAGTTTACGGAAAGTCAGTATTACGCCATGACCGAGTGCTGCCGCTTGGCGGGGCAGATGAAGGAAAAATTTGTGCCCCGTATGTATTTTACCTGTAACCCCGGCGGGGTGGGACACGCTTGGGTCAAGCGCCTTTTCATTGATCGGGATTACCGAGCGGGGGAGGATGGGAGGGACTATGTTTTCATTCCCTCCACCGTTTATGACAACCGCTATCTCATTCAGGAAAATCCCGAGTATGTGCGAAGCCTGGAGAGCCTGCCGCCCCTGCGCCGCCGAGCTATGCTGGACGGAGATTGGGATGCCTTCGAGGGGCAGTATTTCACGGAATTTGACCGTGCCAAGCACGAAATCGCCCCCTTTGCCATTCCCTCCCATTGGCATCGCTTTGCCGCCTTGGACTACGGCCTTGATATGACCGCCTGCCTTTTATTTGCCTACCCGCCCGATCAGAGCCGCCTTGTGGTATACGGGGAATTGTATGAGCCGGATCTTGTGCTCTCCCAAGCGGCGGAAAAGATCGTGGAAATGACCAAGGGGCAGAATCTGCGCTATGTCACTGCCTCTCCCGACCTTGCGGGGCGGCGGCAGGACGGGGGCAAATCGGGCTTTGATATTCTGCAAAAGGGCGGGGTCAAGGGCCTTGTCAGCGCCGATAACGCCCGCATCCCCGGCTGGCGCAGAGTGCGGGAATTTTTGCGGGCCGAGGGAGAGGAGGGGGCGTATCTGGGCATCTTTTCCAATTGCCGAAACCTGCTTCGCACCTTGCCCTCCCTCACCTTTGACCCCATCAAGACCGAGGATGCCGCCCTGACGCCCCACGAATATACCCACGCCCCCGATGCCCTGCGCTACGGTCTGTCCTCCCTGCCCTTTCTCCCCGGTGCCCCTTTGCCCAAAAAGGAAGAAAAATGGGATGTGGTGCAGTCCTTTTTCGGGAAGGAGCGCTCCCGCAGCGATTATCTTGGTTTTTTGAAAAAATAATTGACATCCCCTCCATCTTTTGCTACACTTTTTTTCGGAGGGTGCTATGTTGAAGGAATTTTTTGAAAGGGAAGGGATCTTCTGTTACGGAGAGATCCGAAAAGAAGCCCTTCGTGTGATAAACGAAAGGAAAATGCTTCGGGTCGAGGAGAAGCTGGGTGGGGTCGAAAGTGCGATCCTCTTTTTGATGCCCTATTATTCGGGGCAAAAGACCACCAATCTTTCGATTTATGCCCAGCCCCGTGATTATCACCTGTTTGCCAACTCCCTTTCCCAAAGACTTTTGGAATACTGGAAGAAAAAGGGTCTTGAGGGCTCCTTTTTCCTCACGGCCGATACTTCTCCTGTTGATGAGCGAAATGCCGCCCTGAAGGCGGGCCTTGGGGTGCTGGGGAAGCACGGCCTTTTGATCCACCCTCGTTACGGCTCCTTTGTGTTCATCGGTATTGTGTTTTTATCCAAGGCCATCTGTCCCCAAAAGGAAAAAGAGATCGCTTTTTGTCCACGCTGCGGTGCTTGTGTCTCTGCCTGTCCCACCCGCTTTTTGGAGGATGGGGGGGCGTGCCTTTCTGAGCTGACACAAAAAAAGCTTCTCACCGAAGAGGAGCTTGTCTTGGTGAAGAAGGCAGATTGTAAATGGGGCTGCGATCTTTGCCAAAACGCCTGTCCCCTGAACCAAGGGGTGGAGAAAACCCCCATTCCCTTCTTTCGGGAGGATTTGCTGGAGGAGTTGACAGAAAAGACGCTGTCCTTTTCCGATGAAGACCTTGCCTCCCGTGCCTTTTTCTGGCGGGGGAGAGCTGTTTTGCGCCGAAATTTGGATCGTTAAACGGTAGACGACTTGGAATCGTCTGCCGTTTTTTGCATTTTTCTTTCCATTTTTGGCCATTTTCCGTTTGTTTTTTCCACGGAAGGGTCTAAATCTTGACGAAAAAAAGCACAAATGATATAATGTTCTTTCTCAAAAAAGGAGTAACGTGATGGAAAAAAGGCTTGTGTTTTGTGAAAAAGGCCGCAAAGAGGGATCCTTTTTCCGTAAGGCTTTGGTGGGGGATGTTCTCTTTAACAGCTTTTATCACCGTGAATTTGAAATCAATTTTGCCAAAAAGGGCAGATCCAAAACCGCAGGGATAGACCGCACCGCCGCCTTTCTTTTGGCGAAAGGTCTTTTGTCCGAGGAGGAGCTTTCCTCCTATTACGATGCCCTTTTTTCTCTTTTTACCTTGGATTCCATTCACGATTTTGACTCCTGTTCCATTGAAGAGCTGTATGCCCTTTTGACCCGAAAGAGGGAAGAAATTTTGGGCAGAGAGCGCCTTTTGCAGGGCTTTCTTTTGGCCGCTTCGGAGAGCACACCCCTTTCCTTGAAAACGGGGATTGACCAAAGGGTGCGGATCCATACGCTTTTAAGAGAAAAGGAGTATCTTTTCATCGCCCTTACCGAGCCTCGGCTTTTTGCCACGGCAAAGGAGCAGCTTTCCCCTTATGAAACAGAAAAAAAGATCCTTTGGATCGTGTCCGACGGGGGAGAAGAAGGCCTTCCCACCAAGGAACAGATCAAAGCCCTTTTGGGCACAGAGGCGGTCACGGCGCCCTTGAAAAAGGGAACCCTTTCCCTTGAAGGGGAGGCTTCTGCCGAAAATGCCGCTCTGCTTGTTTTTGGAGAATCGGGGCTTTTGGATTGCAGAGGGCTTCTTCTTGACAGCGGTGTATTTTGCCTGCCCCGCGGCTATTTTGCTTCGGCTTTGGCAGGGCAAACGGGGCTTTCCCGCCCCGTGGCGGTGTATGTTCCCGCAGGGTACGATATCCTTCCCTTCGTTCCCATCACCACCCCCACCCGCCTTCATTACCTGATCCTGGCAAAGCTTCATTCCCGCTTCGGAGATGGGGTATATGCCCTTTCCCTTGAGGAGCTTTACGGGCGCTACCCCGAATATTTTTTCAATGTATATGAAACCTCCTTGCAGGATCGCTCGGAGAAGGCTCTCCCTGCCTTTTCTCCCGAGAAAAGGGAAAAGCGCAGTCCCGAGGAGCTTTATGAGGAGAAGAAATGTGCCATCTCAGAGCATTTTGCCTCTCTTTCGGGCTGTCGCTATTTTGAGCGATTGTTCACCGAGGAGACAAGCGGCATCAAGGGGAAGATCCTGGTTCACGGCGTGGCCGTCAAATCGCAAGAGGCTCGGGTGATCCCCTGCGGCGAAAAGACCTCTCTGCGAGAGAGGATCGCTTCCCTCGGCTTTGAGGGAACGGCCGTTTCCTCCAATTTTCTCTTCTTTTTGACTCCCAAGCTTGCCACCCTCTATAACGATCTGCGCTCCTCCCGCCCTCGGGAGAGGGCACAGGTGGATGCGGGGCACTTGGATTATCTTTTGGAATACCGTGAGGGAAAGAGGGTAGAGACCTTCCCTCTGTTTGATAAAACCTGCATCGCCCTGAAGGAAAACGGAGAATTTGCCTTCTTCCATTTCCGCTTGGGCGGCGGCAAAATGCAGCTGGGAGAACGTGAGATCTCTTGGAAAAAAGAGGATGTGGATCCCGAGAAGCCCGCTTCCTTGCCCGTTTGCATCTTCACCCCGTACCTGTCTTTGGAGGATGAGAGGGCCGATCGGGAGCAGTACACCAAGGCAGTGGGAGAAGGCCGAGTGAATTTCGTTCTGATTCAGGATCGCATCACCTGTATCCGTGAGGGAGATGTGCTCCTTCCCGGAATGGGCGTTGTGGTGAGTCTGGAACGGGCTCGGGGGCTTTCTCTCTTAAAAGCCCTTGGCGCAAAGCCCTTGGAGGATGGCTATTATTCCCCCGAAGGGCTCGGCTTTGATCTTTGTCTGGATCCCCCCGAGGGCATGGCAAGGCAGGATTGGGATGGCGTCAAGTGGGCCTTTGGCGGCGGCCTTTCCCTGATCCTCGATGGCGTTGGCCTTTGCGACGGCGACCATATGGAATCTTGGTTCCGCCGAGACGGATGGACTACCCCTCTCTCTCGCCAAACGCAGGAATCCACCCTCCACAGCCTCGTCAAGCACCCCCGTACCGCCGTGGGCAATACCAAAAACGGAGAGCTTGTGATTTTGGTCTTTTCCGGCAGAACCGCCTTTTCCGACGGAGCGGATTACGGAGAAATGTGCCGCATTGCCCGTATTCTCTGTCCCGATATTCAGAATTTAATGAATGTGGACGGCGGCGGCTCCGCAATGCTTGGCCTTGCTTACAATGGGAGCTTTACGGAATTGAGCCTGCCCTCCACCTCAACGGGCAGCACCGCAGGGCAGGTCAGACCCATTCATACAACATTATTTGTCCCCATCAAGGACGGAAAGAAGAACTGATATGATCAAATTTGGAACCGGTGGCTGGAGAGCCATCATCGGAGATGAATTTACAAAAGCAAACATTCAGCTTTTTGCCAAGGCCATGGCGGAAAAAATGAAGGCCGAGGGCTGTGCCGAGCAGGGCCTTGTTTTGGGATACGACCGCCGCTTTTTATCCAAGGAGACCGTCAAGTGGATCTGCGAGGTGATGGCGGTGGAGGGGATCCATTGCTATTTTGTGTGCCGCAGTGTGCCCACCCCTCTTATTATGAACCACGTAACAAAGTATGATCTTCCCTACGGCCTTATGGTCACCGCCAGCCACAATCCCTCCCTGTATAACGGCATCAAGGTGTTCACCCGCGGCGGCCGTGATGCAGACGAGAATCAGACCCGTGATATTGAAGCCTATATTGAAAAGGTGGAAAAGTCGGGAGAAGCGATCCTGACCATGGAGTATGAAAAGGCACTGGCCGAGGGACACGTCACCGAATTTTACCCCATGAATGAGTATGTGGATGATATTATGGCCAAAATCGATACCAAGGCCATCCGCTCCGCTCAGCTGCAGATCGTTTTGGATCCCATGTACGGCGTGGGGAAGACCGCTCTGACCACCATTCTCACCTCCTGCCGCTGTGACGTGGAGGTGATCCGTGAGGAGCACGATACCCTCTTCGGCGGCAAAATGCCCGCCCCTTCCGAGGATCGCTTGAATCTGCTTAAGACCACCGTGGTGGATCACGCCTACGATATGGGCCTTGCCACCGATGGAGATGCCGACCGCTTGGGCGTCATTGACGATGAGGGCAATTACCTCCATCCCAATGACATTCTCGTTCTTCTGTATTATTATCTTTTGGAATACAAGGGCTGGAAGGGCCCCGTGGTGCGCAATCTTGCCACCACCCACCGTCTGGATGCCTTGGCTGAAAAATACGGCGAGAAGTGCTATGAGGTGCCCGTTGGCTTCAAGCATATTTCTGCCAAAATGGCCGAAACGGGAGCCGTCATCGGCGGTGAGTCCTCGGGAGGCCTGACCGTAACGGGTCACGTGAAGGGGAAGGACGGAGTTTACGCCGCATCCCTCTTGGTGGAAATGGTTGCCGTAACGGGAATGAAGCTTTCTGCTCTTTTGAGAAAGATCCGTGAGGAATTTGGCGATCCCTATATGGAGGAGACCTCCTTCCGCTTCTCTGCCGAAAAGAAGGCGGAGCTGATGAAGCGCCTGTTTGAGGACAAGGAGCTTCCCGATTTCAAGTCCTATGAGATCGACCACGTGTCGTATCTTGACGGCTGCAAGATCTTCTTTGCCTGCGGTGGCTGGGCCATCATCCGTTTTTCGGGAACCGAGCCCATTATCCGTGTGTTCTGCGAAATGAAGCGCAAGGAGGATACCGTTAAGATCTGCCGCATCATTCAGAACCATTTTGACCTGTAAAAAAGAACGCTTGGGGCATCTTCCGAAAGGAAGGTGCCCCAAGCTTTGTCGGTGGCAGCGGAAAATGCAGTTGACAGAAAATGCGGGAGCCTTTATAATGGAAGAAACCAAGAAAGGAGTTTTCATTATGACAGATCAACAAATGGTGGAACAAAGAGAAAATGTATTGGCAGGAACCGTCGGTGCCATCCTGTTTTCCTTGGCAGGGGGTATTTTGTGGTTCTTATTGTATCAGGTAGGCTTTATGGCAGGACTCAGCGGCCTTGTGGGCGTGATCTGCGCCATTAAGGGCTATTCGATCTTTGCCAAAAAGGAAAGTGTAAAGGGCATTGTCATTGCCATCCTCTGTGCCGTTGCCGTAATGGTTTTGGCTTGGTACCTGTGCCTTTCTTTGGATGTATATAAGGCGCATCAGGATTGGTATGCCAACGGTGAGATCGATTACACCATCGGCTTTGCCGAGGCTGTGAGCGGGGCTTATATGTACCTGACCGAGGCGGATATTGCTCTGGCTTATTTTAAGGATCTTGGCATCGGCCTTCTGCTTTGCGTGGTGGGTGCTTACCGCTTTGTGATCGATGCGGTTCGCCGTGTGAAGCAGGAGAAAAAACTTGCTGAGGAAAATCCCGCAGCAGAGACTCCCGTGAATGAGATTCCCCCGCAGGACGATCCCCGAGTATGAAAAAACAAAAAAGATGCAGAACGGACAAACCGAGCAAAAAGCAAGGGGAAGCCTTGCTTTTCGGTTACCCGAAGGCGTACAAGAAAACGCCGAGAGGCGAGGTTTGTTGGTAGCATCAAATCAGTATTACGGTTTTCATCAAAAAAGGATTCTTCGGAAGTATTGTTCCAAAGAATCCTTTTTGTTTTATGATGGGAAGAAGCGGTCTGCGCTTTTTCACATCCCCTTTTTATGCCGTCAGGGCGCCTTCCCAAACAACAGGTCTTGCACCGTTGCCGAGCTGGCAGGTGATGCGAACGCTGTGGTCCCCGCCTGTGAACTTGGAGAGGGATCCCACCATAATGGAGGTTCCGAGGGAAAGGGTCTTCACTCCCGAATAGGTGGCACGGCAAGCCTTGGTTTCCACGACCTCGCCCTCCTTGATGAATTCTACATAAACATCGGAAATGTAGTAATTGGCATTGACCTTGGCCTCACAGAGCTCCTTGGCGGAAATGCTGTCTCCCTCATAGGAGAGAGTGCATTGAGTCTCCTCAATGGGATCGGTGCCGAGAAATTCTGCAAAGGTGTAGGGAATGTAACTGGAGGAGAAGAGATGGCTGAAGGTGAATTTCTTATCGATATTGGCCTCCATTTGGGCGGTAGTGCCGTCGGAGAGCTTGCGAGGCTCCCAGGTTCCCGTCTGATCCACAATGAGAACATAGCTCTTTTCCCCGTCAATGGTTCCATCGGGCGTTCTCTCCACCACAGGCTCGCCCGAGATCATCATCACGTGGCCTGCGGAGTTGTAATACACCACAAGATCGGCAAGTTTTAGCTGAGCGTAAGACTCAAACATCACCTGATCGCCGTTATCGTGAACGATGGAGGCGGTTTTCATCTCACCCACCTTGGTGTTGGGATCGATCTTGTAAGGGCCAACGGGAATGAAGCCGTTGGAGGGAACCATTTCCTCGGT
The DNA here is from genome assembly GCA_045543495.1 of Eubacteriales bacterium. Taxonomy (GTDB): domain Bacteria; phylum Bacillota; class Clostridia; order Oscillospirales; family SIG627; genus RGIG5579. Next base: position 49,359 of record JAZQMO010000019.1, read on the forward strand.
CAGGCCGTAATTGGCGGAATTGATCACTCTTGCCCAGCCCCAATGGGAGCCCCAAGAGCAGTGGTTTCCGAAATAGCGGGGATTCTTTCCGATCTCAGCCACATCCAAAAGGCCTGTTTCGGGATCGTATACATCCATCATACGGTAAACGTTACCCGTGCCCGCCATATAGGGAAAGCCCGTGTAAATCCCGCCCTTTGTTAAGCTGCGGTTCAGGGGGCCGTTGGGCTGGCTGGGGTACTTGTGATTGACCGAAGAGACCCAAGCCCAGCTTTTGGAAAACTTGAAGAAATCCACACAAAGCTGACGAAGCTCCTGAATGGACATGGAAGAGTTTGCAATGGGGAAGGCGTTGATCTTCTCCCAGCTGAGGCGGTCTGCCTCGGGAACGATATAGAATTCGGTTTCTTCTGCACTGCTCTCCTGTTCCTCGGCGGTCACGCTTTCATCGGTGGCTTTCAGCTCCGAGGCGGTGCAGGCAGGCAGCGTAAGGCAAAAGAGAAGGGCAAGGAAAAAGGCAAGGCTTCTTTTCATAGTATCCTCCGGGTGATTTTATGCTTTCAGTATAGCAGAAAGAGGCGTGCATTTCAAGAGGTTATGTAAAACTAACAATTTTGTAACAAAAGGATCAGATCGGCCGAATCCAAACGATCTTTCCGTTTTTTCTTGCAAGATCGATCATCGATTTTGTCCCTCGACTTTTTCCGTCCCAAAAGGAAATCAAAACATCACATTCCTCGGCAAGGAGCTTGTTTCGGATGGGGCCTGCTGCTTTTCCGTATTTCTCCCATTGGGCGGGATATACCCTTATTTCAAAACCAAAATCTGCGGCGAATTGTTCTCCCAAGCGGTCTGCCCCTCGACATCCGCCGGATAAAAATACGGGATTCTCTTTCAGGTTGGCTTTTTTCAGACATTCCTTAATGAATTGTTTTGCTTCCGAATAATTCTGATAGTCTCTGCTTCCCGCTATTACAATTTTGATCATAGAAATCACCTCAAGACTATTTTACTACCAAAGGATAGTAAAATCAATACTATTGTTTGATAGTACATATACTGAATACTGAGGTGAGGTATTTGTATTATCCGAGATTGAAGGATCTTCGTGAGGATCGGGATCTGGTTCAAAAAGAAATCGCGGCCCTCCTTGGCATAGATCAAAGAGTGTATAGCAATTATGAAACCGGGAAGAGGGAAATTCCCACCCGTTTTGTCATTCGGTTGGCGAGGTTTTACAATACCTCCACCGATTACATCTTGGGATTAACCAACGATTCCGTTTCAAAGAAGAAAAAAGCTTGAGCTTTGCCTGCCAACAGTGAATCCGAGGCGGCAATGACTTTGAATTTGAGAGAAAAAGCAGAACTGTTCCCCGAACAGTTCTGCTTTTTTCTTTTTTATTTATCGTTCCAGAGGGTGATTTCTGCAATGCGAAGGGTGGCGTCTGCCGTTTCTTCTCTTGCCCATTCCTTCCCGATGGTGGAGAGGATCTCAAGCTTTAAGTAGCGGGTCTTCACCTTGGCAAAGCGCACCGTTTCCTCCCATCCGAAGATGCGGAAGCGCCCCGAGGCAACGGGGGTAAAGGTCTCGCCGTCAGGGCTTACCGAAATGCGGTACTTGGCGGGGAAGAGCTTTAACAGGGCCTCCTCTTTGTTCTTTTCGGTATCACGGACACGGTCGATCCAGAAGGGGAAGTGGCTCAGAGCGCAAACTTCTTTTTCCTCCCCCAGATCAAAGATCAGATCGGCGGTTCCGTGCTGGGACTGCCAGGGCTCCAGAGGGGTATCGTTGATCAGCTCGGGAATTTCCTTGTCGCTGATGCGGTCCCATACACAAACCCCTTCCTTGGAAATGGGGAAAAGAGCCTTTTCCTTTTTCTTCTTTTGGAATTCTTTTCCCGTCCAAACGGGGTAGGACCAGGTCTTTCTGCCCTTTTCATCCAGCAGGCAAAGGTAGAAATAGTGAGAGTCGGGAGCGTTCAGGGTGAAATCAAAGCAGTCGCCCGTATCGTTCAGCTCCAAGATCTCACAGCCCTTGTCGGTCACGACCTTGCATTTTTTAATGTGGGTATCCATTTCACCCAAGCGGAAATAGCTCAATTCCACGTGGAAGGAGTATTCTCCCTCGTTATCCAGCGTTGTGGGAGCCACCTTCCCGTTGACGGTATAAAACAGCTTCACATTGCCTGTGGAGCTGGCGTACATACGGTTGGACAAAATGGCATCGTGGAAGGCTTCCTTGCTCTTTTCGGGTGCCAAAATGACGGTCTTGCCGGGGAATTTTTCGTAGCCCCAACGTCCGGGCCCGTGGCCGTCGCTGGAGCAGGTGGGAGATACGTGAAAGCCCTCGTCCAGCGCCATGGAATAGACATATTCATTGAGGGTATTGCCGGAACGGGAGGTGCCGTCTCCCATTTCCACAAAGCGGAAGAGCTTTTGAAAGCGAGGGGAGTTATTTTCTCTGTGCCTGAAATCCCACACGCCCTTGACGGAAAAGCCAATGGCCTGAGGATGGGGATAGCCGCAGAAGGCAAAGGGGCTGTGCTTTAACATTTTGAAAAACTTGTCCCAGGAACGGGCGGTAAAGGCCGTGTCGGCATTGAAGGTCAAAACCTCGCCGCCGTGCATATGCTCCAGCCCGTAGCGGTCTGTTTCAATGATGGTCACCTGTCCCTCGGAGCCGGGAAAGAAGGTGATGTGAGGAGCAAATTCCTCGGCGTGGGAATAGCCACGGTAAAAATCCTGTGCCGTAAGACAGCTGGAATGGTCGGAAACCACGGCAAAATCAAGCCTTCCGTCCTCCTTCATTCGCTTCATATAGTGATTTCTGTGGTGAAAGGAAACATCTCGCTCGGCAAATTCCGCTCTCTTGTGCTTGGTGTAGGTGTGATCGTGCATATCCCCCACGAAATAGCAAAGCTCGGCAGAGGGCTCGGTGTGGCGCATTTGGCGAACCTCCACGGTGCAGGTGTAGGTCTTTTTGCCGTATTTGGCAAACACCTTGGCGCTTCCTGCACTGAGAAAGGTCAAAAGAACGCCGTTTGTAAATTCTCCGCCGTAGTGGTAATCCTTGGCAAAGGTGGTGATCTGAACCACCTCTTTGTTGTCGGTGCTCCAGCGAATGGGATCCTGATTGAATTCACTCTCTCCCCCAAGAAGCATCAAGGGGAGTACATTTCCCGCATACGTGGAAATATGATCCTGTGATAAGTAGCGCATGGTATCTCTTCCTTTTGTCAGATTATTTTGTCCCTTTTCGGGAAAGGAATCAGTATTTTCCTTTGCTTTATAAATATACCAAATTGTCTCGGTACTGTCAAGAAAAGAGGGAAAGAAAGTATCAATTGAGGCAATGGGAGAGGCGGTTGTAGAAGGAGGGCGTTTTTTTGATGAAGCAACGGGCAAGAGCAATTTTCCTTTTTAGGCGTATTTGTCATCCCTTATTAAAAGGGAAGGCGTTTTCAAATAAAGCATAAAGAATGTTTTGTTCCACCCACCGTCTCTTGCGGTCTTCTTGCTTTTGTGCTACAATGGTGAAGCAAGTGATTATAAGGAAACTGCGTTTTCAGAAAAGAGGAGATTTGTTTGAAAGTGAAAGAGATTACACAGGAAAAGAAACGAATTGATTACAAGTGGGTGATTGTCGTTCTGTCTTTTTTGATGGTTATGATATGCCTTGGCTTTTGCAGTTCGCCAAAAAGCCTTTTTATCGCTCCCGTAACACAAGCCCTCGGGATTGACAGAGGACTTTTTTCCATCAACGATAGCGTGCGCTTTATTTCAACTGCGGTCATCAACATTTTCTTTGGTGCACTGATCCAGCGTTTCGGTACAAAAAAACTCATTGGTGCGGGCGTTCTTTGTTTGATCCTTTCTCAGCTCATTTACTCCTTTGCAACCAATGTTTTTGTTTTCTGCATCGGCGGTGTTTTTTTGGGGCTGGGACTTTCCTGGACTACCACCACAATGGTTGGCGCAATTATAAACAAGTGGTGTCGAGAAAGCAAGGGAACCATAATGGGAGCCGTTCTTGCGGCCAATGGCATCGGAGGTGCCCTTGCGATTCAGGTGGTAACACCGGTAATAGAAAGCGGAGTCTTTGGCTACCGCAATGCATACAGAATGATCGCCATAGCCCTTTTCGTTCTTTTTGTGCTTCTTATGATCTTCTTTAAAAACAGCCCCTCAAAGGAGGATACGGCACCGATCCCTGTGGAAAAAAAGAAGTCTCGCAGCCACGAGTGGTCGGGCATTGAATATAGCAAGGCAGTGAAAATGCCCTATTTTTACTGTGCCCTTGTTTGCATCTTCTTAACGGGTCTTGCTTTGCAGTCCGTCAACGGTGTTGCCGCTGCCCATATGAGAGATTCCGGGCTTGATCCAACCTATGTCAGCCTTGTGCTCAGTGCCCATTCTTTGGTTCTGACCGGCTGCAAATTTTTCCTGGGCGTCTCATACGACAAATTCGGTCTCAGAGCAACGGTGAATATGTGTACCGTTGCTGCGGTGATCGTTATGATCAGCCTTACCTTGATTACCAATTCCTTTGCAGGAAAGGTCTTCGCTATGATCTATGGCGTGCTTTCCTCTCTTGCGCTTCCCTTGGAAACCATTATGCTTCCCATCTATGCAGGCGATCTTTTTGGTCAGAAGTCATACAATAAAATTCTCGGTATCTTCGTTTCTGTAAATACTGCGGGTTATGCGGTGGGCGCACCCATGATCAATTTCATTTTTGACTTGTGCAAAAGCTATAACCCCGGTTTTATCTTCTGCGCTGTCCTTATGGTGGGAGTTATCATTGCAATGCAGTTTTTGATCAGCGCTGCCCATCGCTATCAAAAGGAATCCGAAAAAAGCCGACAAACGCTGTGACAAGAAAAGGGGTTCCGAAAAAACACTAAAAACAAAAAAGAAGGCAGTCAGTTGACTACCTTCTTTTTATTTGTAAATCAATCTTACTTGTTCAGAGCCACAGAAACGGGGTGGCTACGGGAGCTGCCTTTTTAATTTTTCTAGACAATTGTGGCAAAGAAATAGATTTGGCTTTAATTTTAAAAGATTTTCAGGGCTTTGGCAAATAGCGCAGTGGGTGCTTTCTTTTGTCAGTGTGATTTTCTTTTCTTTCGAATCATAGTCGATGAAAAGAAAGTCGCCTTCGTTTAAGCCCATATCTTCTCGTATTTCTTTCGGGATCCCGATCCTTCCCAAGGTATTCAGTCTCTTTTTCATTGTTGCTCCTCTTTTTTTGCTTTGGTCATAGCATAGCACAAGACTTCTCAAAAGCCAACTCAAAAGAGTTAAACTTTTTAACTCAAAAAAGTTACCATTAGAAAAAAGATGATTTTTGCGGAGGAATGTATGAGGGTTGGAGAGGCGGTTCGTTTGAGAATTATGGAACTATGCGAGGAAAGAGGGCTTACCACCAATGCCCTTGCCAATCTTTGCGGTGTAACGCAATCCACCCTTGCGAATATTGTCGGCGGCAGAAATCAAAGCACCACGGTGTCTACGATCAAAAAGCTTTGTGACGGCTTGGAAATTGAAATCGGGGACTTTTTTGACTCCTCGCTCTTTTCCGATCTGGAGCAAGAGATCCGTTGACTTGGAATCAAAAAAATGCTCCTTGCCTATTGTGGAAGCAGCAAGGCTTTCATTATAAAACCCTGAAGGTTTTTGGGAAGGGGATGGGAAACACTTTTTGCCGAAAAAGGGTTTCCCGAAAAACAAAAAAATAAAAAGAAGGCAGTCAGTTGACTACCTTCTTTTTCTATATAAGCTTGATCTTACTTATTGAGAGCCATGGAGATTTCTACGGCTACGGCAACGGTCATACCAACCATGGGGTTGTTACCTGCGCCGATGAGGCCCATCATTTCCACGTGAGCGGGAACGGAGGAGGAGCCTGCGAACTGAGCATCGCCGTGCATACGGCCCATGGTATCGGTCATACCGTAGGAAGCGGGGCCTGCAGCCATATTATCGGGATGCAGGGTTCTGCCCGTACCGCCGCCGGAAGCAACGGAGAAGTACTTCTTGCCGTTTTCAATGGCCCACTTCTTGTAGGTACCTGCAACGGGGTGCTGGAAGCGGGTGGGGTTGGTGGAGTTACCGGTGATGGAAACGTCAACAGACTCGTGCTGCATAATGGCAACGCCTTCCAGAACATCGTTGGAGCCGTAGCAACGAACCTTGGCTCTTTCGCCGTCGGAATAAGCCTTGGACTTGATGATGTTCAGCTTGTTCTCGGTGAAATCAAACTCGGTCTGCACATAGGTGAAGCCGTTGATTCTTGAGATGATGTGAGCGGCATCCTTACCCAGACCGTTGAGGATGATCTGGAGAGGCTCTTTACGAACCTTATTTGCGGTCTTTGCAATACCGATTGCGCCCTCTGCAGCGGCGAAGGACTCGTGACCTGCCAGGAAGCAGAAGCACTTGGTCTCTTCTCTGAGCAGCATAGCAGCCAGATTACCGTGGCCCAGACCGACGTTTCTGGTCTCGGCAACGGAGCCGTGAATACAGAATGCCTGCAGGCCGATACCGATCGCCTCGGCAGCCTCAGCGGCGCTCTTAACGCCCTTCTTTACTGCAATGGCAGCACCCAGGGTGTAAGCCCAAGCGGCGTTTTCAAATGCGATGGGCTGAACGCCCTTGACCAGAGCGTCTACATCCACGCCCAGATCCAGGCAGATCTTCTGTGCTTCCTCGAGAGAAGCAATGCCGTATTCCTTGAGGCACTCGTTGATCTTACCAATTCTTCTTTCGTATCCTTCAAATTTAACCATCTTATGCCTCCTTATTCTTCACGGGGATCAATGTACTTGACAGCGGAATCGTATCTTCCGTAGGTCTTTACATTGGTCTCGTAAGCTTCCTTGGGATCCTTGCCGTGACGGATCTGCTCCATCATCTTTCCAAGGTGAACGAACTTGTAGCCGATGATCTCGTTGTCCTCGTCAAGACCCAGGGAGAGAATGTAGCCCTCGGCCATTTCCAGATAACGAACGCCCTTGGCGTTGGTAGCGAAGATGGTACCAACCTGGCTTCTCAGACCCTTACCAAGGTCATCGAGGGTGGAGCCGACGGGCAGACCGTCCTCGGAGAAAGCGGTCTGGGTGCGGCCGTAAACCAGCTGCAGGAAGATCTCTCTCATGGCCACGTTGATGGCGTCGCAAACGAGGTCGGTGTTCAGGGCTTCCAGAATGGTCTTGCCCTGGAGGATCTCAGCTGCCATAGCAGCGGAGTGGGTCATACCGGAGCAGCCGCTGGTCTCAACCAGAGCCTCTTCGATGATACCCTTCTTAACGTTCAGGGTGAGCTTGCACATACCCTGCTGGGGAGCGCACCAGCCGATACCGTGGGAAAGACCGGAGATATCGGTTACGTCATAAGCCTTGACCCATCTGCCTTCTTCGGGAATGGGAGCGGGGCCGTGCTTGGGGCCTTTGGCCACAACACACATGTTTTCTACGTCTTCGGTAAACATTGTCATGATCTGTTATCCTTTCTGATTTCTTATTCCACCAGAGTTCCCATGGTGCCGGGAGCAGCCATGGCAGCATTGGATTCGTCGGTATCGATGTGCATAGCGGCGGCGAACTTCTCGCTGACTCTGACCACGACCTCATCGAAAATCAGGGCTCTGTCGCCCTCCACACGGATCTTTACGATCTGCTTGTCCTTCACACCGAAGGCAGCAGCATCGGCGGGGGTAAAGTGAATGTGACGCTTTGCCACGATGACACCCTCAGCCAGCTCAACGCTCTTGTCGCCAACCTGAATGGTGCAGCCGGCAGAGCCTGCCACATCACCGGATTCACGGATGGGAGCCTTCACACCCAGGCTTCTGGCATCGGTAGCGGAAACCTCTACCTGAGAAGCGGGACGGGCGGGTCCGAGAATGATTACGTTTTTGATGGTGCCTTTGGGGCCTACCAGATCCACTCTCTCCTCACAAGCGAACTGACCGGGCTGGGACAGATCCTTCTTGTGGGTCAGCTGATATCCTTTGCCGAAGAGCGCTTCGATGTGCTCCTGAGTAAGGTGAACGTGGCGGGCAGAAGTTTCAACAAGTACCTTCTTTTCCATTTTCTTCATCTCCAATTCTTTGTTTTTGTATTTGCTTAACCGCCCTATTATACTATAACTTTCCCTCTTTTGTAAAGAGGGAGGACGGATTTTTACGAAATTATCTGCGGGATTTTAAGGATACGGAACGAATTTTGATCAAAACGAAAAGGGTAATGGCAAGATCAATGACCAGAGTGGAGGAATCCACCAGATCCATAGAGATCCGGTCCCCCATCACCGCAAAGAGCTGAGGCAGGCGGCCCGTCACTCCGAAGAAGGCGGTGGCAAGGGCGGAAAAGGAGTAGGAGGCGGGAGCAAACATGGCCTTTTCGCCCAAAAGAAGCTGAGCCTGATACAGGAAAAAGATCATAGCGGATATGATGAAGAGAAACTGGCCGATGTAAAGGGTCTTGTTGACAAAGCGGGCCAGATCCCGATATTCCACCACCATTCTTACGGTGCACCACAGGGCGGGCAGCAGGGCGAAAAAGGGACGGGAGGCGGATCTCTGCGAGGAATTGCCGATTCCCGTGAAAATAAAGTAAGCGCCCGACAGCGCCGACAGAACGGAAAAGGCAAGATAATAGGCGTTCAGCTCAATTTCGGGATTGAATACGAAGGAGAGGGCATAGGCCAAAAAGCCAAAGCCGGGGAGGAAGGTGGCAAAGGCCGACAGGGTTCCCTCCCAAACGGCGCTCTTGCGGGCAAAGCCCTGCAAAAACAGGTGAGGCAGATCCTCCTCCACCTCGTGAACCTCTTGATTTTGCATCAACAGGGTGTTGGCACCGATGCCGGGGGCAACGGTGGTGTGATCGTTTTCCGCCCTTTTCTTCTTTTTCTCACGGGTGCGAATGAATTTCTGCACGGAGAAAAACAGGCACAAAAAGAACACAAAAAAGCCCATACCGTTGTAGATCAGGCAGGCGGTGGGCTCCTTTGCGAAAAAGCCCGTGTTGATTTCCAGCTCCGTCCAGTAGGTGATCAGCCGCAAAGCAATGGCGGGCACGGCCAAAATCGCCACAAAGTAAAAAATGATGCGGAACAGCTTGCGATCGTATTTCATTTCTTGCGTTACGCTCCTTTGAAAAAAGCTTATTTATTTTCGTTTCGGATCACGGTGACCACGGATAAAACGGCGCTGAAAAGAGAGAGAAGCGCCACCATGCTCTTGGTGATGGAATTGTTCAAAAAGGCCATGGATTCATTGAACAGATCAATGGTAAAGAAGGTGAGAAGGGCAAGGCTTAAAATCAGGGTGATGTGCGGCAGGATCCGCCAAAAAAATCGAAGGGGTGCTTTCACGGTTGCTCCTTTCCCGAATAAGACCAAGTGTCGGTATACAGATAGACGATGTCGCTGATGTCACGCCCGCCCTTTTTGCTGGGGGAGGAATAAATTTCGCCCTCCAGCGTCATCACAGCGGAGTGGCCGCCGTCCAGATTATAGGCTCGCTTGCAGCCGAGAGACCGGAATAGCTCTGCCATTTGAACAAGGGTCATTCCCTTGGAATGGCTCTGCCGACCGTCCACCGCCAAAAGAACATAGTGACCGGGCTCAAAATAGCCAATGGCAATGCGGGGATTTTCCCCTGCGATTCCCGTTTGAAATTCCCCAACGGCCCTTCCGTTCTGATCCAATAGGGCAGGGCCGAAGTCCCAAGCCTGCCAGGCACCTCCCGCAATGGCCTTTTCCACGTCAAAGGAGCCGTAGGAATAGGTCTCCATGGTGCCGTCGTAATACAAAACGCAGACCTGATGGGCCTTGGTCTTGCGGTAGATCTGACCGTTGCGAATGACGATGCCGCGGTCCCGAATCCCGAAATAATCTCCCGATACCCCCAAAAGGGCGTTGTTTTCACGGCTCATTTCCAAGGTGGAGGCGGCCACGCCCGTGGCAAACTCCTCCGAGGCCATGGCGGTGCGAAGGGAGGTGATACGGCGAATGTAAAAATCCGCCAGGTGATAGGTGACCCCGTCCTCCTCCACGGTCTTCACCGTGAGGTTGATCTCGGAGTCCATATAAAAGCCGTCTTTCTTGACTACGCTTCCATCCTCGGTGAAGCGGTCGGGGAATTTTTCTCCCCAATCCTCGATCTCTCCCGAGCCTGTGGCGCCGTACAGATGGCCGATGCTGCGGGGCAGAACGTGATGAAAGAGGGCGAAGGTGCAAAGGGTGATGCCGAGAAGCAAAAGATCCAGAGAAAAAAACAGAACCAATCGGGATTTTTTGCTCATTTTGTCTCCTTATTTTTGTTCTTCTTTTGAGGGAATACAAGGTATTTCTGAATCAAAAAGCTGATGGGGAAGCAAATGGTCTGCGCCAGAATCAGAGAGAGCACCTCGTGGAAGCCAAAATGAATGAGAAACAGGGTGTTGATCTCGTGATTGCCGAAGAAAATAGCCACCACCAAGAGAGCGTACAGGAAAAGGGTCTTGACGGGGTTTTCCGAGCTGTGAAAGACCACCTTGCGATTGATCATATAATTGGCCAAGGACGAAAGAGCCCTTGCGCACAAAAGGGAGGCGAAGGCCACCGTTTCAAGCCCCGCAAACAAATGGGGGAAGACCAAATTGAACAGGAGAGCATACCCTCCCACATCAATGCCGAAGGCCAACAGGGAGGAAAACAGGAAGGAGGCGATCTGATAGAGCTTACCGGAGGCGTTGCGGATCAGAATGCTGTAAACCCGCATGGCATCCTTCAAGGGGTTGAAATGGCTGGATTTGTTTTCCTCGATATAGACGGTCTCGATCTCGATCTGCCGCAGCGGAAGGTGATCCCGTGCCGCATTGCAGAGGATCTGCATTTCATATTCGTACCGATCGGCCGCAACCTCAAGCATACGGGGAATGAGGCTGCCGTGAAAGGCGCGAAGGCCCGTCTGCGTGTCATACACCATAGTGCCCATAAGAAAATAGAAAGTCCAGCGGGACACGGTATTGCCGAAGCGACTGCGGAAGGGCACGTTCCCTTGGAAGGAGCGGCCGCCGATCACCAGAGAGTCGGGGTGCGCCTCGGCCTCCTCGAGACAGCGCACAATGTCCTTGGGAAGGTGCTGACCGTCGGCATCGGCGGTGCAGATGATCTCGTTTTCTCCGCCGTTTTCCCAAAGGTAGCGAAAGGCGGTTTTCATAGCGGCGCCCTTGCCACGGTTTTCGGGGTGACAAATCAGGGTGCAGCCAAGGGCTTTGACCTGATGAAAAACCTCATCGTAGGCTGCGCCGGAGCCGTCGTTCACCACGAGAAGGGTGGCATCGGTGATCTCTTTGAGCTGCCCGATGAGACCGAGAAGCTTCTCGTCCGGTTTGTATGCGGGAATGACGATGGTCATAGTGCTTCCTTTCTGCCGCCTCTCGGGAAAAAGAGGGGAGAGCGTGTTTGTTTTTACAGATAATCTATTGTACCAAAATGGATCGGATTTTGCAATACCCTCCACCCCTCAAAAGGGGAAAAACTTTTCAAATACGAACGTCGTCACCTCCTTTCGCAAAATTACGAACGAAATTTCGTAAAAACCGTTGACAATTACGAAATTTCGTGATATAATCCGATCAAGCAATGAGAAAGTTACGAAAAAAGGAGCAATTATGCAGTTTCAGTATGACAAAGAAAAGGAGGAGGCCATCCTGATCGCCAAGGAAAAGGTTGCGGAAGCGGTGGATGTGCTGGAGGAAGCGCTGCCGGATACGGCAGAGGAATTGAATTGGATCCGCAGTCAGCTTTTGCAGGAGCTGATGCGTTTGCAAAACAAAATGGCCCTTCGGGCCGACGGGGAAATCCCCGCAGGAGAGTGCTATTATGACCTTTGAGGAATATTTGGTTCGGTTTCGGCTTTTGCAGCACGCCTTAGAAAAGGACGGGCGAACCCTTGCCCTGATGCAAAAAAATACCTACCGTCAGTTTTACTCCCGCTTTGCCGATTCGGGAGAAGAGAGTCTGTCTCGGCTGGTGATATCGGAAGGGGAGCTTCGGGAGAGAATGGAGCGAAGAGAGCGCCTGTGCCGGCGATACGCCCTGCGCCTTGCCCGTGCCATTGATCGGATCCGAGTGCCCGAGTGGAAGGAATACGCCACCTTTCACTATCTGTACGGCTTGACCCACGAGGAGATCGCAGAGTCCAGCTTTTACAGCGTGAGAACCGTGTACCGCCACGGCAAAAAGGCCAAAAAGGCCATGGAGGAGGCCATGCGTGAGGTGGGCCCCAAGATCCGAAGGATCCCGCCCAATCGCTTCCGTGCGGGAGCAAGGCTTCGGAGAAAAAGCTATGAGGCGGATCGGGTCTCCCGCAGCATCGCCACCCTGACGGCACGGCAGAAAAGCCGCCCCTATCGCCCCGTTTACGCATAAAAAAGAAAAAAGCAACGGATAAACCGTTGCTTTTTTGATCCAACTAAATTAGTTGTTTTCCTTCATTGCTGCGAAGCAATCGCTGCAATAAACAGGGCGATCGCTGGTGGGCTGGAAGGGAACCTTAGCTTCCTTGCCGCAGTTTGCGCAGGTCGTAGTGAAATACTCTCTTGCCTGTCTGGAAGCGTTCTTCTTTGCGTCTCTGCAGGGCTTGCATCTCTGGGGTTCGTTCTGGAAACCTTTCTCGGCGTAGAATTCCTGTTCACCTGCGGTGAATACGAATTCGTTGCCACAATCCTTGCATACCAGTGTCTTGTCTTCGTACATTTGCCATACCTCTACATTTTTTTATTATTGCCCAGAACGGACTTGCACCGTCACCCTTTTAGATCGTTGCCGATCAAAACGCTCTGCTTTAAGCTACACGGGCATATTGACTAATTTTGAGCGGAATAAAGCTTCTTCCGCAAACGGTAGAGCGTGTTTTCCACGCTTTTTTTATCCTTTGCCACAAGCCTTGCGATCTCCTCACACCTCTTGCCCTGAAGCTTCAAGCCGAAAATACGGCGCTCCATAGGGGAGAGCGTTTCTTCCACCTGCTGCATCAGGCGGGCCAATTCCTCCTTGCCCATCAGGATCCTGTCGGGACTGAGATGGTCGGGAGCGGAGACCTCCTCCTCCATTTCCTCCAGAGAGGGGAGAGGGGTGGCACTGCCGCATTTTCTGACGCCGTCCAAAACGGCGGAGCGCATACAAATGCGGGCAAAGGTGGCAAAAGAAGAAAGGGCGGGGTCAAAGAGCCTTGCGGCCTTATAAAGACCGATGAGACCCTCCTGCACAAGATCCTCCCGATCGGCATCAGACACCGTAAAGCGGGAGACCATAGCACCGAGAGCGGGCAGAAAATGCTCCGCCAAACGGGAAAAAGCCTCTTCGTCGCCGTGCCCCGCCAACAGGGCCAGCTCACAAAGATCGGTGGTGCTCTCGTTCATAGGTACCTCTTTCATAGTTCTACCTAAAATGCATTATAGCATCTAATAAAAATTATGTCAAGTGTTTTAATAAAAATAAACAAAAATGAAACATTTTTTTGTAGAAATTCTTACGTTTCGTCAAAAAATACACAATCTCACACAAAACTCTGTTGCACCCGAGGGAGTGCTGTGCTACAATAAGGTACAAAAAAGAGTAAAAGGAGAATTGTTATGATTCGTCACATCGTACTGTTTCGCTTCAAGGAAAGCGCCGAAGGAAGAAGCAAGGCGGAAAACGTTCGCTTGACCCGTGAAATGCTTGCCGCCCTGCCTAAAAAAATTGACCTGATCCTCCACAGCGAGACCCATATCAACGCCGAGGGCACCAATCCCGAAAATGCGGATCTGATCCTCATTTCCGATTTTGCCGATCAGGCGGCGCTGGATGCCTACATCGTTCATCCCGATCACAAGGCCGTGGGCGCCTTTATGGGGCCCCTTCGTGAGGGAAGAAGCTCCATTGACCTTATCGTATAACCTTGGTTAAAACGGCGTGAACGGCAAAGCGCTGTTCCGATTCGCTTTGGTTATCCATACAGGTGGACAGGGTGATGATCTGACTGTCCTTGGTGAACTGTGCATTGGTTTGGAAAATGGAAATGAAGGCCATTTGCTGACAAAAGTCCAAAAAGTCCTCATCGGAAACAAAATCCGTTTCAAAGTAATTGTCAAAGGCGTTGGATTCGTGCACCGAGAAGGGGGTGTAAATGAAAACACCCTCGCTGGTGGCGATCTGAATGGTGGTTTTGTAGAACATGGTGGAGCTGGCAAAATCGTGAATGGAGGCAAACATACTGCCGTCGGTCATATTGTGCCCGTAAATGACGGTGTTGCGGTTTTCCGTCAGGTTGGGAGAATTTCTTTCATCAATATATATAGTGCCGCTGGAAAGCTTCTTTCCGTAGAAGTCCCGCCTGAGGTAATAATTCTTGGTGGCAGACCATACCACGGGGTAGTTGACCACGGTGCCGTCAATGGTGATCCAGCCTGCCGTATCGGGATTGATCTTTTTCAGCTGAGCGATCTTGTTAACGAGAGTCTCCTGCTCCTCAGAGAAGGTGCCCGAAATTTCCGTTTCCTCTCCCGTTTTGCCCGCCAGAATGTCCGCAGGGGTCAAAACCTTTTGGGAAAGCTGAGCCTTTTTCAGGTATTCCTCGGCAAAGCGATCCTTTTCGCTGACCATTTCCTGCAGCCCCGAATAGATCACATAGGAGCGGTAATATTCAAAAAGCTTCCCGAAAACGAACCAGCCCGCCAAAAGAAAGCCGAAAATGCACACGAACAGAACGCCGTAGCGCGCATAATCAGCCCCCGTCAGGGCTCTTTTCGGGGCCTTTTCGGGGTCGGTATACACCCCGTACATGCCATCGAGAGATTTCAGGATCTCGCTTTCCTTGTTTGGGAGAGCGGGGTCCTTTTCTTGTGCGGGTGTCTCCTTCTTCGGCGGGGTGTGCGCAATGTCACGCCGTGCCCGCATCGGTCTTTTCACCCTCGGCACGGGGGCTTTTTCTCCGTGGCCCTCCTGCCCTTCGGGCTTCTTTTCGGCCTCGGGGGCTTTTTGCTCTGCCCCTTTTTTCTTTGCTTCGGCAAGGGCCTTCTTTTTTTTCGCTTCTTCTATCTTTTGAAGGAATGCCTTGACCGCCTCCTGCAGCTCTTTTTTTGCTTCGGTGAGGGCGGCCTTCGCCTTTTTCAGCCGATCCTTTTTTTCTTTCGGGGGGAGGGAAGGTGCCTCATCCGAGGGCTTTTGGGGCGTTGGTGCCTTGTTTTCTGCCTTTTTTTCTTGTTTTTCGGATTTCTCTTTTCTTTCGGACTCTCGGGAGGTGCTTTTCTGTTCCATTTCGCCCAAAAAGAAATCACTGCGGTAGGAATCGTCATCGTATTCTTTTCTGTTGCCGAACATACAGCCTCCTTGCTTTATTTCCAAAATTGGGCAAGAGCCCGTTTTAAGTCTGCATCCCGTTCCAAAAGAACGGCTTCCTCCCAGCTTTCGGGGAACAGCTCCTTGATATCCTCCCCACGGTAGCGGGCATCGCACAGGAGGAGAACACCCCGATCCTCCTCGTCTCGGATCACTCGGCCCGCCGCCTGAAGCACTCGGCTCCAGCCGGGCAGGGTATAGGCAAAGCTTTTGCCGTCCATCTCCCGCTTGTAATAGGCGGCGCTTTCCGCCTCTGCCTCGGGGCTTGGCGGGGGGAAGCCCGTTCCCACCAGGATCTCGCCCAAAAGGGAGTCTCCCTTCAGGTCCACACCCTCGGAGAAGATGCCGCCCAAAACGCAGAACCCAATGAGGGTTCCTTTTTTTGTTTCTTCAAAGGTGCGCAAAAATTCCACTCGCTCTTTTTGGTTCATCACCCGCTTCTGGATCAGGACCCGATGGTCGAAGAAGCGGCGCTTGTATTCCTGTGATACCAGATTCAGGTAATCGAAGGAGGGGAGAAAGACCATATAATGCCCTTCCTTGGCAGATACGGCGCTGTGAATGATACTGCAAAGCTGACCGGCGGTGGTGGCACGGTTGGAATAGGAAACATCCACGGGGCAAATGCCCACAAAAAGATTGTCCTTGGGAAAGGGGGAGGAGAGGGTGAGAAAATCGTCACACTCTCTGCCGCCCAGCTGTTGAAAATAGTATTCCTCCGGTTGAAGGGTGGCGGAGAAGAAGAGGGTGGAGCGGAACTGCTCCGTGGCCTCCAGGATCTTGTCTCTGGGATCCACCAGATAGATCTTCACCCCGCCCGAGGGGGGGAATACCGTGGCAAAATGATCGTCGTACAGTTTGGCCAAGGCGCAGAATTTTTTCAGCTTGGAAAAAAGCTCCTTCAGCCTCTTTTCAAAGGCCTCGTCCATTTCGCCCCAGCCGCCGTGGAGCGCAAAGCCAAGCTTTGGAGCAAGGGCCTTGGCACTCTCTGCCACCTCGGCGGGCACGGTGAGGGAAAAATATTCTTTTTTCTCGTTTCGCTCCTTGTCAATGCGGGCAAAATGCCCCGTCAGAGCCGAAAGATGCTCCCGCAGAGCAAGGGCGGTGTGACCGTTGTCACGGAAGAGAAAATCAAGATCCGAGGGAGCAAGACACTCCGTGTAGCTCTCCCGAATACGGGTGGGCAGGTTGTGGGCCTCGTCCACCAGACAAACCGTTTCCCTGTCGGGAGAAATGACCCTGCGCTTGGGATCGAAAATGTGATTGTAATCCCCGATGATCACCTGACAGAAGTCGGCGTATTTTAAGGCCAATTCAAAGGGGCAGAGACCAAAGCTCTCGGCGGCGGCCGAAAGCTCCTTTGCGCTGACACAGGGGAAGGCCGAAAGGTAAGAAAGGGCATCGGAAAGCTTTTCGCCAAACAGCTCCCTTCGGGGGCAGTCCCGCATCAGGCACTCGGTGTTGTGAGAGGGGCACAGGCTCATTTTGGCACTGAGGATCAAAGTTCTCAGTCCTCTGACCTTTTGCAGATCCTCCACGGCGGCGGCGGCCTGAAGCTTCAGAGGGTTTTTGGGCGAGGCGTAAAAAATACGCTTGGCCTTTCCCGTTTCCAATGCCTTCAGAGCAGGGTAGAGCACCGCCAAGGTCTTGCCGATGCCCGTGGGGGCACAGGCGAACAGCTTGGATTCGGCCTTAATGGCACCCCAAGCGGCACGGATGAGATCCTTTTGCCCGTCCCGCAGAGCCTTGTGGGGGAATTCAATGACGGACTCCGCCTTTTTCCAAAGGGGAGCCAAGGAGAGGATCTTCTGTATGTAGGGGGTCAGGGAAGCGGAAAGCGCTGCTTTTTCCATCACGGCGGTTTGGGTCTCCACTCGCCCCTGAAAGAAAAAGGAGAGACGGATCCGGATCCGATCAAGAGCCTTGGTGTTGCACAGAGCCAAGGCAAGAAATCTTGCCCGCAAAAGCCCCCGCTCCTGCCAGGCGGCGCATTCTCCCGCCGATTGGGTGAGGATCTCCTCCTCCACGGCGTAAAAGTCATGTTCGATGTGAACGGCATCGGCCACGCCCCGCAGGCGGATCTCATCCTCCCCGCTTTTCAGCGTCAGAGTAAGGGGAGTGTCGGGATAACGGGCCGCTTCCGTACCGAACAGCTCTTTTCGCTCCTCGGCCGAGGGACACTTCTTTTGCTTTTCGTCTCCCGGGGCAAAGGGCATAATAAGATCCAGCACGTCATCCAAATTCAAGGGGTACTGTGTCACAGCCTCGTTCCTCCTCTCTGAAGATCTGCGCCAAGGACAGGGCAAAGCCCATGGCAAGGTTTTTATACAAATTGAAATTTCGGTCAAAGGGGATCCTGTTTTCAAAGGGGCCAACGACCCTTCCTCCCAGCGTGATCTCCCGCTGAAGGCAGAGCATAGCCCGCTCCTCTCCGATGCTGGAGAGGGTCACGGCATCCTCCTGCCCCATTCCGCCCGATAGAACCAGCCCCTCCTCGGGGAGGGTGCGGGGCAAAAGAAGCCCCGAGATCAGGTACAGGTCGGCGGGAGGCAACAGATGCCCCCAAAAGGGCTCCCGATCGGACAGGATCAGATCCTGCCCCGCATCCCGTGCCCTTGTGATCTGCCTCGGATCCAAGCCCTGTCGGGCAAAAAGCCCCCGCAGTCTTGACTCCATCAGAGGCAGGGATTCCCAAATGCCGATGTTCATACGATCCCCCCTGCGATTGTTTTCGTAGGGATAGTATGGCCCGATGGGCAAAAAGCATACGCCGTTATTCCTGTTCGGAAATTTCTACGGTCTTTTCAATGAGATTCCAAACGCTCTCCACTCCTTCCCCCGTCAGGGAAGAAAAGGGGAAAACGGGAGTGGGGAACATTCTCTCCTCCAGCTCCTGTAAATTCTTCTTTTGGTTGGTCTTGTTTAATTTATCCAGCTTGGTGGCCACGATCACGAAGGGAATGCCCACCTCCCGCAAAAAGGAGATCATCATTTCGTCATCCTTGCTGGGGCCCGTTTTCAGGTCTATGAGCTGAAGCACCAGCGCCAGATCCTCGTGATCCTGAAAATAGGAATCGGTGAGATTCGACCAAGCCTTCTTTTCCTTTTCACTGCGACGGGCAAAGCCGTAGCCCGGCAGATCCACCAGATAACAGCGGTTGTCCAAATGGAAAAAGTTGATGGTCACGGTCTTTCCCGGAGAGGAGGATACCCTCGCCAGGCTCTTTCTTCCCAACAGACGGTTCAGGGCGGAGCTTTTGCCCACGTTGCTTCGGCCCGAAAGGGCGATCTGGCATTTGCCGTCCCGAATGATCTGATCCCGCCTGCCTGCGGAAATGGTCAGGGTAATGTTGTTTTTGTTCATTCCGACTCCAGTGCCACCCGCAAGACATCGTCAATGGTGCGGCAGGGAATAAATTCCATGCACTCCAATGCCTTGGGATCCACTTCCTCCAAATCCTTTTTGTTGTCCTCGGGAATAAGAACGGTGCGGATTCCCGCCCGCAGAGCGGCGCCCGCCTTTTCCCGCAGACCGCCGATGGCCAATACCTTTCCGTGGAGGGTGATTTCTCCCGTCATGGCAACGTCCGAGCGAACCCTTCTGCCCGACAGAAGAGAAACCAGACAGGTCACCAAGGTCACACCTGCGCTGGGCCCGTCCTTGGGAATGGCGCCCTCGGGCAGGTGAATGTGAAGGTCGCACTCCTTATAAAACTGCGGACTTTCGATCTTGAAATCCTCGTGGCGGGCACGAAGAAGGGAGAGGGCGGCCTTGGCCGATTCCTTCATCACGTCTCCCAAAGAGCCGGTCAATTCCAATTTGCCCGTTCCCTCAAGCTTTAAGGCCTCCACCTCCAGCATTTCGCCGCCGGACATGGTCCAGGCAAGGCCGTTGACCACGCCCACTCTGCCGCCCTTTTCGATCTTTTCGGGCAGGATCTTCTCTTTTCCGAGAAAGTCCACCGTGTTATGGACGGTGACGGAAACGGATGCTTCTCCGTCCAAGATCCTCTTGGCACTCTTTCGGCAGATGCCCGCGATCTCCCGCTCCAGCTTTCTCACGCCCTGTTCACGGGTGTAGGAGCGAATGATCTTGCGAAGGGCCCCGTCGCTGATGCGAAGCTGATCCTTTTTCAGACCGTGCTCCTTCAATTGCTTGGGGATCAGGTGGTGCTTGGCAATGTCGCACTTTTCACTTTCGGTGTAGCCGTTGATGCGGATGATCTCCATTCGGTCCAAAAGGGCAGGGGGAATGGTGGAGGTCTCGTTGGCCGTGGCCAAAAAGACGCAGGAGGACAGATCCACGGGCAATTCGATAAAATGATCACGGAAGGCGTGGTTCTGCGCCGAGTCCAATACCTCAAGTAGGGCGGAGGAGGGATCTCCGTGAGCATCACGGGTCAGTTTATCAATTTCATCCAATGTGATGAGGGGATTCATGGTGCCTGCCTGCGTCAGCGCCGTAATGATGCGGCCGGGCATGGCGCCGATGTAGGTCTTTCTGTGGCCTCGGATGTCGGCCTCGTCCCGCACGCCGCCGAGGGACACACGAACGTATTTTCTTCCCAGCGCCTCGGCAATGGAGGAGGCAATGCTGGTCTTGCCCACGCCGGGGGCACCCACCAGACACAGGATCTGTCCCTGTACCTTGCCTCGCAGAACGCCTGCGGCCAGGAATTCCAAAATTCTCTCCTTCACCTTTTCCAGCCCGTCGTGATCCCGATCCAGGATCTCTCTTGCCTTTTGGGGATCCACCGTGTCGGCAGAATAGCGCTCCCACGGAATTTCAAGGCAGGTGTCAATATAGTTTCGCAGGAGGGCGGATTCCGAGGAGCCAAAGGGCATCTGACGGATCTTTTTGGCCTCACGGGTCAGCCTCTCCCGAATGGCATCGGGCATTTTGGTGCGGCCTATTTTGCCCAAAAGATCGTCCTCATCGGCATCGGACTCCTCCTGAGGCATACCGGAAAGCTCCGACTGAATGGCACGGAGCTGCTCTCTTAAATACGCTTCTCTCTGCTGCTCGGTCATATGAGCCTGCACCTTCCGCTCCAAACGGCTCTCCAAAGAGGCCACCTGGATCTCACGGTTCAGGATCTCCTTGAGCTTTAAGGCCCGTTCCGCAGGATCAAACAGGGTCAGGATCTCCATTTTGTCCTCGGGACGGCGGAGAATGTTGGCCGCCACAAAGTCCGAGAGGAAGGCGGGATCGGAAATGGTCTGCAGGGCGCTTGTCACATCGGGAGAGAGCTTGGGCAAATAGGCAGACAGATCCTCCACGCTGTGAAGAATGCTTCTGCGGTAGGCATCGGCGGAAATGTCATCCATCACGCTGATGTTCTTGCGGATCACCTCGGCGGTGACGGCGCCGGATTCCAAGCGGAAATAGTTTTGCACCTCGGCACGGTCAAGCCCCTCGGTAATGAGGCGGAAGCTTTGATCGGGGAGGCGAATGGACTGCTTGATGCGGGAGACCACGCCCACCCGATACAGATCCTCAGGGGCAAAGCTCTCCAATGCGGCGTCCTTTTGTGCTACGAGAAAAACCAAGCCGTCTGCCTTCAGGGCCATTTCGGTGCTCTTGACGGTCTGGGGACGGGCCACCTCAAAGCTGGTATCGATCCCGGGGAAGACCACCAGGCCTCTTAAAGCAATGACGGGCAGTGCGACTCGGTCGAGTTTTTCGGTGTAAAGCATGCGGGGGTTTCCTTTCAACATAACAATAGGGTATAAAAAACCATTATTACAATATAATAGCACACTTTTTTCAAAAAGGAAATCCCTTTTGCATATTTTCCTAAAACTTTTCGAGAGTCTTTTCTTGGAACGAAATTTGTGGTAAAATGGAGAAAACCAAAGGAGAATCGTGTATGTCTGTGAAAGTTCATCCCTCTGTCAAAATGCGCTCTCGGGCCGATCTAATCCCGTCTCCCGTAATCCTTGTGGATGACGGGGGAGAGATTTTGTATCGCAACCGTCAGGCAATGCGCCTGCTCCCCGCCGCCCCGCGGGTCAAAAAGGCTCTTTCCCGTGTTTTATTTCGGGAAGAAAGGATGCTCCGCCTGACCTTGGATCACATTTCCTACTACGCCTTTTTCCTGAAGCCCGAGGAGAAAAAGCGAGAGCGTATGGTGGTTTTGATGGAGCATTTTCTCCTGTTTCATCCCCGCTTTGATGCCTATTTCGTGCAGGAGGGAATGGAGCTTGTGCGGGAGCTTTCCCGCTTTCGGGTCTCGGGAAACGGCCCGACCTCCCGTGAAAAGGCTCTTTCCGATCGGGTGCTGGCAAGAGCGGGTCGCTTTCGGGAGGAGGGCAAGCTCCTCCAGCGCTTTTTGGAGCAGCAAAGGCCCCGTGGAGAAAGGGTGCCCTGTGAGCTGGAGGCTTTTTTCTCGGCTTTGGCAGAAAAGCTTACCGCCTTCCGTATGGAATTGATGTTCGAGAATATGGGAGCACTGCGGGTGCTTTTCTCCCCTGAGGATCTGGTTTTCTGCCTTCTGCATCTGGTGCAGTTCGCCTCTGTTTTCGAAGGGGAAACGAAGCTTTCCTTCACGGCGCAAAGAACCTCGGGACGGGTGATCCTCACCGCCTCGGTTCGGGATCGGGAGGATCTGTTCGGGGCTTTTTCTCGGCTGATGACGGGGGAGGGAAAGGAGAAGAAGGATCTGTTTCCCGCTGCCATGGGGATCCCGCCCATTTTGTCTCTGGCCTCCTTTTTCCGTCAGGAGGGCTTGGACTTTTCCGTGGAGGTGCGGGAGGGGGTCTGCCGGATATCCCTGTCTCTGCCCCGCACCACCCGACAGGCGGCCTTCTTCTTGGGCACCGAGAAAAAGACCCGAGACAGTAAGCTGGCTTGCCTCATTCGTGAATTTTTTGGTCAGGATCTGTAAAAAGCACATCTTTTTCTTGCAGAAGCGAAAAAAAGAGAATATAATAGAAACAGAAACAGAAGGGCTTTGCCCGCCGAAGGAGGAAGAAAAAAGATGGCAACGAAGGAAAGGAAGATCAAACGAATCGGCGTTCTCACCTCGGGAGGAGATGCTCCCGGTATGAATGCGGCCATCCGTGCCGTGGTACGCTCGGGTCTGCATTACGGCTTTCGGGTATTCGGCATCAAGCGTGGCTACGAGGGACTTCTGGAGGGAGAAATTGCCGAAATGGACAATCACTCCGTTTCCAATGTGATCAGCCGTGGCGGCACCGTTCTTCTGACGGCAAGAAGCAAGGAATTTTCCACTCCCGAGGGGGTGGAAAAGGGCAAGGCCATGGCTGAGATCTTCCGTTTGGATGCCATTGTGGTCATTGGGGGAGACGGGTCCCTTCGGGGGGCGAGAGATCTGCACCGCTTGGGCGTTCCCGTTATCGGGATCCCTGCCACCATTGACAACGACGTGGCCTTTACGGATTACACCATCGGCTTTGATACGGCCATGAACACCGTCAAGGAGGCCATTGACCGCATTAAGGATACCGCCTCCTCTCACGAGCGATGCAGCGTGGTGGAGGTCATGGGACGGGGCGCAGGCCACATTGCCCTTCATTGCGGCATTGCAGGAGGTGCGGAGGCCTGCATCATTCCCGAAAAAGAGCCGGATCTGGCAAAGGATGTGATCGAGCCCATTCTCAAGTGTCGCAACGCAGGAAAAAATCACTATATCATCATCAATGCCGAGGGCGTGGGCAATTCCATGTCCCTTGCCGAGAAGATCACCGAGCTGACGGGCATTTCCACCACCACCACCATTTTGGGCCATCAGCAGCGGGGCGGCTCCCCCACCGTGCGGGACCGTGTGGCCGCAAGCCTGATGGGACTCAGAGCGGTGGAGCTTTTGGCCGAGGGAAAATTCGGCAGAGCGGTGGCCATGAAGGGAGACTGTGTGACGGATCTGGATCTGGAAGAGGCCCTTCAAATGAAAAAAGAGATGGATGAAACCCTGATTCAGGCAGGAAAAATCCTTTCTCTCTACAATTAAAAAGAGGCGAAGAACGCACCTGCGGTGCGGGAGCGTGCAAGGATGGGCACCTCCCGCACCGATTGTTTTTGAAAAAAACACTTGATTTTTTTTTGACACGGTGCTATAATTTTGTAAGGTGCTATCGTGGTATGTTTTACAGTTTGATCATTTCATCCGTAAGGAGAGTCAGAAAGGTTATCCATGGCCTACGACGAATATCAAAAGATCCCTTCCATTCTGCGCCGCTTCGGCGTGGAATTTAATTCCTATAAGGTAGAGACCTTCCACAGCGGTCACATCAATTCCACCTACAAGGTGGATGTCCGCTCCGGAGGAAAGAGCGCAAGCTTCGTTCTGCAAAGGATCAATACCTATGTATTCCCCGATCCCGTGGGAATTATGAAGAATATTGAGCTTGTGACGGGCCACATCCGAGGAAAGCTTCTTGCGGATGGGGTAGATCCTGCGGGGAGAGTGCTGGAATTCCTCCGTCGGGAGGACGGCACCAATTATTTCTTTGAGGATGCAAGCAACTTCTGGCGGGCCTACCGCTACATTCCCAACTCCATCACCTACGATCAGGCGGAGGATCCTCAGATCCTGCGGAGCGCGGGTCACGCCTTCGGCCTCTTTCAGAAGCAGCTTTGCGATTTTCCCATGGCGGAGCTTCTGGATACCGTGCCCGATTTTCACAATACCCCCGTCAGAATGAAGAATTTTCTTTCTGCCTGCGAGCGGGATGAGGCGGGAAGGCGCTGTGAGATCGAACAGGAGATCGCTCTTCTTTCGGAGAACGAGCCTCTTTGGTCGAAATTGGAGCGGGACCGAAGAGAAGGAAGGCTTCCTCTCCGTGTCACCCATAACGATACCAAGTACAACAATGTCCTCATTGACCGTGACAGCGGCGAGGCCATTTGCGTCATTGATCTGGATACCGTGACCCCCGGCCTTTGCGCCTACGATTTCGGAGATGCCGTTCGCTTTTCCGCCAATCTTGCCGCAGAGGACGAGCCGGATCTTCGCAAGGTGGGGCTCAATCTTGAGCTTTACCGTGCCTTTGCGGAGGGCTTCATTTCCGTTTGCCGTGATTTTTGCGGGGAGGCGGAATTGGAAAGTCTGGCGCTCGGTGCCGTCACCATGAGCTTTGAATTGGCGGCCCGCTTTTTGGAGGATTATCTCAATTCGGATCGGTATTTTAAGATTCATCATCCTTTGCACAATCTGGAGCGTGGCAGAAGCCAGCTTTCCTTGGCGCTGGATATGAAGGATAAATTGGAACAAATGCAGGAGATCAACCGCAGTATCGCCAAGGCGTAGAGCGCACTTCTGTTTGAGAGAAAGGACAACGAAAAAAGTGGAAATTTCATTGAAAAACCTCTTCGATTGGATCATGAAGAGCATTGTGTTCGTGCTGGTGATCACCCTGGTGTTCTGCTCGGGCGCATTCGTTTTGACCAAGTATTTTATGCAGCCCACCTATACCACCAGCGTAAAGTTTTACGCCAGCGGATCGGAAAACAGCCTGCAGGCTTTGCAGAGCGCACAGTCCGTTGCTCCTCAGTACATTGAATTTTTGAATGTAAACGAGTTTTATGAGAGCGTTTCCCAGGATCTGAAGGCCGATGTGGGCGTGGAGCTTTCTCCCAAGGAGATCGCCGCCACCGTGGGCTTTTCTGCCGTGATTCAGGAGACCAGCTCCTTCTTCGTATCGGTCAGCACGGCCGATGCCAACCTGTCCTACAACATCGCCCTTTCCATTGCGGAAATGGCGCCCTTGCAGATTCAGAATTTCCAGAACGTAGGCGCACTGGAGGTATTGAGTAACCCCGTGATGCCCACCGCTCCCTCCTCGCCCAACGTGTTGACCAACACCTTTATCGGCCTGTTTTTGGGCTTCGTTCTGGCATCGGCCATCGTGGTGCTCCGTGAGGTGCTGGACAATCGCATCAAAACCGCCGACGAGATTACAGCCCTGTTCGGTCTCCCTGTGTTCGGCGTAGTACCTGATTTCTCCGCAGGGGAGAAGAAAGGGGCGCAGAAATGAAAAAGAGTCAGTACGGCTACGGCTACGGAAACGAAGCCGGCGGCACCCTTTACGCCGCAAAGGAAGCCTATCGCACCATAAGAACCAATCTGATGTTCTCCGTGGCAAATCCCGGATGTAAGACCATCGTATTTTCCAGCTCCATTCAGGGTGAGGGCAAAACCACCTCCTCTGCCAATGTAGCCTTTTCCATTGCCAGAAGCAACAAAAAGGTGCTTTTGATGGATCTGGACCTTCGTAACCCCCACATTCACCGCTTGGTGAAAAAGCCCAATGCCCCCGGCCTGACCAATCTTCTCAGCGGCTTTAATACTCTGGAGGATGTGGTCCACAAGGAGATCTTCCCCAATCTGGATGTGATCTGCGCCGGCACCATTTCCCCCAATCCTGCGGAAATGATCGCCAGCGAGGGAATGGCAAATCTTTTGGCTAAAATGAAGAAATCCTACGATTTCATCATTTTGGATACACCCCCCATCAATCTGGTATCCGATGCATTGAATCTGGTTCAGCATTCCGACGGTGTGGTACTGGTGGTTCGTCCCCGTTATACCGCCCGCAAGGAGGTGCAGAGTGCCATTGATCAGATCCGCTTTGTGGATGGAAAGATCCTGGGCGTGATCGCCAACGGCGTGCAGGATGAGAAGCGTGGCTACGGCAGATACGGCCGCTATGGCCGCTACGGCAGATACGGCCGTTACGGCAGCTACGGTCAGTACGGCACCGATGCCGCTCCCGCACCGGAAAAGAAGGAAGAAGATTCCGAAGAGGAAGAATAAGCCATGCAGACCGACATCCATTCCCACATTCTTTGCGGGATCGATGACGGAGCCCACAAGCCTGAGGTGACCCGCAGTGCCCTTGCCGCCCTTTCCCGTGAAGGGGTGACCCATTTGGCGCTGACCCCTCACTATTATCCCTCCCGCAAGCCGATGCACCGTTTTTTGGCTCGCAGGGAAGACTCATACAGGGCTCTTCTCAAAATGCCCGAAGCAAAACAGTTTCATCTTTCTTTGGGTGCAGAGGTTTATTTCACCGAGCCCCTGTTTAATTACGATGATTTGAAGCCCCTTTGCTATACCGGCACCAATCTGATGCTGACGGAATTGGAATACGGCGATCTGTATACCTCCTCCACCCGCAGAAGACTGACCCGCCTTGTGGAGGATTACGGGATCACCCCCGTTTTGGCTCATATCGATCGGTATTCCTTTCTGACCCGTGATCCCGAGATCCTGTTGGAGCTGCGGGATGTAGGGTGCTTGTTTCAAACCAATCTTGTCTCTTGGTCCAAATTCTTTTTAAGAGGCCGCCTTGCCCGCCTTGCCCGTATGGGGCTTGTGGATTTCTTCGGAGAGGATGTTCACGGGGAGGTCATTTGCGGGAAGGACCGCAAGGATCTTCTTTGCCGAATCCGCCAAAAGGCGCCTGATCTGATCCCCTTGGCCAATGAAAGGGCCAAGAAAAAAATCTTTCTTACCTGAATGGTACGCCACCGGGAAAAGACGGTGTCGTTTCCAGATAAATTTACGTAAATTTTTTTAGGAGGTACCCATCATGAAAAAGCTTATGGCTCTTGTTCTTGCTCTGGTGCTCGTGGTTTCCCTGATTCCTATGAGCGTTAGCGCCAGAACCCTCACCGCTGAGGAAAAGGCATTGTTTGATGAGCTGAGAGCACACATCGCAGTAGCAGACGGCGAGTTCTATCTGCCCGCAGATGTTGTAACTCAGGGCGAAAACTATGTTGCTTCCTTGGCAGCCGCTCTGACCCCCGCGCAGATCACCGAGATCCGTGCACAGGTTACTGCTGCTATCGCTGCCGTAAAGGCAGAGAACACCGGTGAAGTGTCCAAGTGGTCCGAAAAGACCAAGTCTGAGATCCTTGCTAAGATTGATGCCGCTGCAAAGGTTGTTGGCTGTACTGCAGTTGCCGACGCTAAGGGCGGAATCGAAGTAAAGGATGCTGCCGGTAAGACCATCGTTACCAATGATCAATTGGTAAAGAAGACCGGCTTCGGCGCCGAGAGCATGATCGTTGTTGGTCTGAGCACCATCACCGTTCTGTGCGCTGTTGCTTTCGTTTCCAAGAAGGTTGAACTTTTCTAAGGCCGTCAGGAAATGCAAAAGCACCATAAAGTGGTAAAATCAGTGGCGGTAGCAATATCGCCACTGATTTTATCGTTAGGCGTCATTTTTTTGTTGTACCTTCTATTGGGAAACACACTTTCCCCCTTCTTTTCCGCTGTCAATTTGCTTTTGTTTGATGAAAGCACGCCTGTCAGCGAGGGGTATGAAAACGTATTTGAGGGCTATCAGGAGCGAGGCGAGAGTGGCCTTGTGGTAGACGGGAACGATATCGTGTATCCCTCCCGCGGCGACCTGTATGCCAATTTGAAGATCGAGCGGATCGGAATGGATACCAATGTGTTCTATGACGATTCGGACGAAGCCCTGTCCCGTGGTGGGGTCGGGCAGTATTACGGGAGCCGTATCCCGGGCTACGGCACCCCCATTCTCATCTGCGGCCACAACAACGGGGTCTTTAACGCCCTGCAGCACGTGACGGTGGGGGATGTGGTGAAGATCACCACCAATTACGGCATTTATGAATACAAGGTGCGGGAAATTGCCATTAAAAAGGCATCGGATGAAAGTGCCGTGAACCTGCAAAAAGAGGAAGAGGAACTGATCCTTTATACCTGCTACCCCTTTTATATGCTCGGCATCACAAACGACCGCTACTTTGTATATGCAGATAAGATCTCCGGTCCGGAGGTCCTTCATTAGGAGCTTGTTATGGTAAAAAATACGGTGCGGTGGGTCGCCACCGCCATTCTCCTTGTTTTTTGTGCTACCTCGCTGTGCATCGTTTCTCTAATCAATAGCATCCAAAAGCCCGCCTCCCCCGAGGGGATCCTGTCGGCCTTGGAGGAAACGGGGTATCTGGAGGGAATGAAGCAAAGCCTTGGAGAGGATTGCAAGAGCCTCTGCCTGACCGGCGGAATTCCCGAGGAGCTCATTGCCGATTTCGTGGAGGAGCAGGTGGTGGAGAGCGTGGCCTATTTTCCCATTCATCAAATGATGGGAACGGCTGAGACCAAGGCGGTGGATTACGATGCCATGAAAGCCTCCCTGACGGAGAAGATCACCTCCTTTGCCGCCTCCCTTCGGGAAAGCGGTCAAATGCCCCTTTCCGACGAGGAATGGGAGGAAATGAAAAAAGGCTTCCCCGAAACCGCCTCCTATTTCGTGGAGGAGATCCGCACCTCGGTGCAGCTCAGCGGGGTGTATTCCGTCCTCGGTTCTGCCCTCGGCCTTGTGGAGCGGGTGAGACCCTATCTTTTTTGGGGAGCCCTGTTTGTATTGGGATTTTCCCTTGTTCTTTTGATGAAAATTTGGAAGAAAAGGGTACTTTTGTGCTTCTATACCGCTTTTGCCTCTGCAGGCTTTTTGATGCTCGTTCCCTCGTGGTGGGTGTATCGGGTGGATTTTGTTTCCCGTTTGGGTCTTGAGCCTGAGTATCTGAAACGTCTGGTGCGCTATGAGGTCATGGAGGTTATGAGGGCGCTGATGCGCCGGGGCGGCTCTCTTCTTGCCGCAGGGCTGGTGCTTGGCGCCGTGTCGCTTGTTCTTTCCTTTTGGGAGAAAAAGAAGAGGGGTCTCCAAGGGGAAGAAAAAGCAGAAGAAAAAACGGAAGAAAGATCGGAAGAAGGAAAGGAATCGAAGGAATGATTCGGGAATATAAGGAGAAAAAGCCTGTCATTGCAGAGGATGTATTTTTGGCAGAAAACTGCGCTGTCATCGGGGATGTGATCATTGGGGAGCAGGCAAGTATTTGGTACGGCGCCGTTCTCCGTGGAGACGAGGGCCCCATTGAGATCGGAAAAGGCTCCAATGTGCAGGATAACGCCACCGTTCACACCGGCCACGGCTTTTCCGTGAAGATCGGAGAGAATGTGACCGTGGGACACAATGCGGTGATCCACGGCTGTCAGGTGGGAGACGGCACCATTGTGGGAATGGGCGCCGTGGTGCTGGACGGAGCCAAGATCGGCAAGGGCTGTATGATCGCCGCAGGAGCGCTTGTGAAGGCGGGTGAGGTGATCCCCGACGGCTCCCTTTGCGTGGGAATTCCCGCCAAGATCGTTCGTGAAATGGACGAGGCGGCTCGGGAGGGCCTTGCGGAAAACGCCAAAATGTACGTTTCTTTAGGGAAGGATTATAAGGGATAATATGCTCATTTGTCCGAAATGCGCCCTGCCTCTTTCCGAGGGGGAAAGAAGTGCCGCTTGCCGAGCGGGGCACAGCTTTGACCGTGCCCGTCAAGGGTATTGGAATCTCCTGATGGATTCTGCCCAAAGGGGCCACGGGGACGATGCGGCTATGCTCCGTGCCCGCCGAGTCTTTTTGGAGCGGGGGCATTATGAGCCCCTGGCTTCTCTTTTATCCCAAACCGTTGCCTCCCTTCTGCCCCACGGCGAGAGCCTGTTGGATTCGGGCTGCGGGGAAGGGTACTATACCCAAAGGGTAATGAGTCATCTTTGGGAAAGCGGCAAAGGGGCGGAGCTGTTTGCCTTTGATATTGCCAAGGATGCGGTGAAAATGACCGCAAGCCGTATGGGAGGAAAGGGGCACTTTTTCGTAGCCAGCACCTTTCATATCCCCATTGAAACAGAAAGCATCGCAGTGGCCATGAGCCTGTTCAGCCCGTACAGCGAGGCGGAATTTTTGCGGGTCCTTCGCCCCGGCGGGTATCTGATCCGTGCCGTGGCGCTGGAAAAGCACCTGTTTTCCTTAAAGGAGGCGGTGTATGAAAGCCCCACCTTAAACCAAGGAAAAGCCAAGGTGGGAGAGGGCTTTGCCATTCTGTCGGAACAGCGCCTGACCTATCCCTTGCTTCTGAAGTCGCAGGAGGAGATCCGAAGCCTTTTTGATATGACCCCCTACGCTCACAAAACAAGCCCCGAGGACAGAAAAAAGCTGGAAAAGCTGGAGAAATTGGAAACGGAAGCGGATTTTGGCCTGATCGTGATGCAAAAGAGATCTTAAAGTTACGGGGAATCAAAAAAATCTCTTGCAAATCCCAAGAAATTGGGATATACTAAAAAAAGAAATGAAAAAGGAGGAAGGATGATGAAGCAATCCTTGCGTGATTATGTGATCACTCTGTGTCTTGCATTGGTGATCTTTGCCGTTGTCGCCTTCTTTTTGATTCGTGCAGGCGAGGGCCTTATGGGCGATGTGGTTCACAAGATCGGCTCGGAAAAGGAAGAGGTGACCGAAACCCTGGAAACCCCGAGCACACAGGAAAGCACGCCTGCGGGCGCCACTCCTCAGCCGGAGAAGGTGCCGGATACGATGGCAACCTTCCTTCTGATGGGTCTGGATCACAGCGAAAAAAATGCCGATGCCATTTTTTTGGTTTGCATCAACGCCACCCAAAAGCAGGCGCAGGTGGTTCTGATCCCCTCCAACACCATTGTGACCGAAGGGGCTAAGCACTATAAATTGGGCGAGCTTTACGGCACCAAGAGCCCCAATTTCTATAAGGAATTTGTCTTTCAGCAAACGGGCGTGATGCCCGATTACTACGGGGCCATGACCATGTCGGGCCTTGCCAACCTCATTGATTTTCTCGGTGGTATTCAGTATAAGGTTCCTCAGAATATGTATTATTTTGATCCCACCCAAAATCTAAAGATCAACCTGAAGGCAGGCACTCAGACTCTTACGGGCGATCAGGCGGTGCAGCTCGTGGCCTTCCGTGGCTATCCCAACGGAAACGCGACCCGTGAGGAAACGCAGATCGGCTTTGCCCGTGTGTTCTGTCAGAGCTTTCTGACCCCCGAAAATCTGGCCCGTGCCAAGTCCATTTTGTATAACGTGATCTATCACGTGGATACGGATTTTGAAGAGATGGATCTGAATACCTTGGGTGAGGTGATCTTCAATTTCACGGGCTACGCACAGAATTTCAGTCGGATTCCCGGCAGCTCCACCAAGGACGGATATTATAACATCGGCTCCTCCAATGCGAAGGCCATGTTGCAGATCTATCAGTAAAATAAAAAAAGGAGGCGAAAACCTCCTTTTTCTTTTCAAAAGGGAAAGGAAATATATGGAAGAAAAGCTCATTTTGGAGCAGGAGGAGACCCCTTCCTGTGATTCGGAAAAAGTCCAAAAGAAAAAGATCCCCCCTGCCGTCGCCTCCCTTCTCGGGTGGCTGGAGGAAAAGCGTGAGGGCCCTTGGCCCTTGGTGCTGTCCTTTCTTTTGCCCTTTCTGATCTTCTCCCTGTGCCTTGTGTTTCAGGGGGTGTACCCCTTCGGAACGGGGCAGATCATCAATTATGACGGGTGGCACCAGTACTATCCCTTCCTTTTGCAGCTGTGGGATCATTTCAAGGAGGGATCAAGCCTTCTGTACGATTGGTCCATGGGAATGGGAACCAATTTTCTCTCCATGCTCTCCTATTACGGCTCAAGCCCCCTAAACCTTCTTTTGATCTTGGCTCCCGCAAGGGAATTCCGCTTGCTCTTTACCCTGTTTGTGGCCCTTCGCATCGGTCTTGCGGGCCTGTTTTGCGCCCTGTTTCTGAAAAAGGTCTTTCGCTCTCCCGGCTGGTCTGTGGCCTTCTTCGGCTTGGGCTATGCCCTGTGCGGCTATATGATGGGCTATTATTGGAACAATATGTGGCTGGATACGGTGGCTCTGTATCCTCTTTTGTGCCTCGGCACGGTTATGCTCTTCCGTGAGGGGAAATGCTCCCTTTACATTCTCGCCCTGTCCCTGAGCCTGTTTTCCAATTATTACATTGGCTTTATGAGCTGTGTGTTCACCATTATCGTATTCTTTTCCCTTTGCGTGTTGGATCGGATCCGCTTTTCCGATTTTCTTCGCAGAGGCTTTCGCCTTCTTGTGACCACGCTTTTGGGCGCGGGGGTCTCGGCGGTGATTTTGCTTCCCGCCTTTTTCGGGCTTCTCAATACCGCCTCCACCCGAGAGGCAACCCCAATGTATGTTTCCTTCTATGAATCCGTGCGGGATCTTGTGGCACCCCTTGCCTCCTTCCACGAGCCTGTGGTGATGGACGGACTTCCCAATCTTGCCACCGCCGCCATTCTCATTTTGTTTGCCTTCAGCTTCCTTTGGGCCAAAAAGATCAGCCTGAAGGAAAAATTGGTGGCCTTTTTCGTGGTGGTCTTTTTGGTCTTTTCCATGAATTTCAGTGTCCTCAATTATATTTGGCACGGCTTTCATTATACCAATATGATCCCCTACCGCTTCGCCTATCTCTTCGCCTTTGTGGTGGTTCTTATGGCTTATCGCTATTATCGGGTGGCGGTGGAGGAGTTTGACTGGATCGATGCGGTGGGAATGGTGATCTTTTCTGCCGTGGTGGCCTTCTGCGCCTACGGTCTGTATCCCGATCTGAGCATCCTTGCCACGGTGGCGGTGTTTGCCATAACCCTGATCCTTGTGGCACTGGTGGCGGGAAAATTCATCCCAAAGCGCCTTTTTTCTTTCCTTGTCTGCCTGATCCTTTTGGTGGAAATGACCTTCTCCGCATGGCTTGGCACCACCGCAGTGGGCGTGAGTGACCACGAGGCCTATTTTGATCTGGAAACGGGGGAAGAGGTGATGGCTCTGGTGGAGCAGGTGAAAGAGAAGGAGGGGGATTCCTTCTACCGTATGGAGACCACCGAGTGGCGAAGCCTCAATGATTCCTGCTTCTACGGCTACCCCGGCATCAGCCAGTTTTCCAGCGCCGCCAATCTCAATGTGGCTCGCTTCCTGCAGGGCCTCGGAATGCCTGCCGATCCCGGCAGTAACCGCTTCGTGTATGTTCACGGCACCCCTCTTTCCAATACCCTTTTGGGAGTGAAGTATCTGGTGAGCAAAACGGGGTACCTGTCCGACACGGATCTGACCTGTATTTCCCCCTCCTCCAACGAATTTACCTCTGCTTTGTATGAGTGTAACGGCTTTTCCGGCCTCGGCTTTATGATCGATGCCGAGGGGGCGGGCTTTCAGTTTGATCTTTCCCAAAAGCCCTATGAGCGGCAAAACGCACTGTTTTCTGCCATTACGGGGCTTGAGGGTGAGCTTTTCACACCCCTTTACGCTCTGGAGGGAGAATACAAGGGCGCTGAGGTGACCGAGCTTGGAGGGGATCAGTATGAATACACCGTCCCCGCTCCCGTGGAAGAGGAGGAGGCGGAAAGCCCCGTGCTCCGCTTTACCTATCAGTCTCCCGCCCGCTCTATGGTATATATCTATGCCGATGTCCCCGGTGAAAACTATGTGCAGGTGAACAATGCCTGGCACTGCATTGAGGATTATCCCAATCTCTTTTCCGCAGGTCTTTTTGGAGAAGGGGAGAAATTTAACCTTCGGGTGGTGCTTCAGGAGGAGAGCAGTGAGGAATATTCCTCCCGCTGTTCCTTTGATGTGGTGGTGCTCAACGAGGCGCTTTGGAAGGAAGGCCTTGCTCTGATTCAGGATGAGACCCTTCGCCTGACCCGCTTTGAGGATACCTATCTGGAGGGCTTTGTGACCGCCAAGGAGGAAGGCTTCCTCTACACCTCCATTCCTTGGGAAATGAAGGAAAGCTGGACCGTTCGGGTGGACGGCGAGGTGGTGGAGACTTATCCCTTTGCAGGCTCCTTTGTGGGACTTGTAGTTCCCGAGGGAGAGCACCGTATCGACTTTTCCTACTCCCCCTTGGGCTTTGAGAAGGGACTTGTGATCTCTCTTGTATCCCTTCTGTTGTGGATCGGCCTTTGGTACGGGGAGAAAAAGGGCTTTCGCCTGTTTCGGGATAAGCCACTTCCCGCAGTAGAGCCTGAAACAGAAGAGGCAGAACAGCAAGAACAGGAAGCCGGCGCTTCCGGCATTTGTGATGAAAAGGAAGGAGGGCCCTGTGACCGTACAGAAATTGATGAGCATCACCCGCAAGGCTCTTGACGATTTTCAAATGCTGGAGGAGGGGGAGAGCATTGTGGTGGGCGTTTCCGGCGGCAAGGATTCCCTTGCGCTGGTCACCTCTCTTGCCCACCTTTCCCGCTATCACCCCAAGCATTTTACCGTCAAAGCGGTGACGGTGGATCTTGGCTTTGAGGGAGCGGATTTTACCCCCATTGCCCGCTATCTGGAGGAGCTTGGCGTGGAGTATCGGGTGGTGAAGACCGAGATCGGAAGGATCGTGTTTGATGTGCGAAAGGAAAAGAATCCCTGCTCTCTTTGCGCCAAAATGAAGCGTGGCATCCTGTGTGATGCGGTCAAGGAGATGGGCTCGTCAAAGCTTGCTCTTGCCCACCATCGGGACGATCTGATCGACACCTTTCTGATGAACCTGTTTTATGCAGGCAGGATCGATACCTTCCTTCCCGTGACGGAGCTGGATAAAACAGGGGTCACGGTGATCCGCCCCTTCCTCTATGCAGAGGAGAAGGAGCTGGTGTATTTTGCCAATAAAAACCCCATGCCCGTTTGCCCCTCGGGCTGTCCCGCCGACCATTTCACCACAAGAGAAGAGGTGAAGGTGCTGCTTCGGGGTCTGGCCAAGGAAAACCCCGATATCAAGGCAAAGCTTTTCGGCGCCATCTCCCGAGCGGGGCTTCTTTCCCGTAAGAAGAATGACACCATCGGCCCCTCCTGAAGGGGAGAATGTGAAAAAAGTGTTAACAATAAAGCCAACTGCTTGAATTTTTCCTGTATTTGGCTATAATAAAAATACAAGGTTTAGCACTCCCGAACCGAGAGTGCTAAAACGAGAAAAAGGAATTTGAGGAGGAAAAAGAAATGTTAAAACCCCTTAACGACAGAGTAGTGCTGAAAATGGTGGAAGCCGAAGAGACGACCACCTCCGGAATCATCCTGGCAGGCGCCGCAAAGGAAAAGCCCGAGGTTGCAGAGGTTATTGCAGTGGGCCCCGGCGGTGTGGTGGATGGCAATAAAGTAGAAATGAATGTAAAGGTTGGAGACAAGGTTATTATGAGCAAGTACTCCGGCACCGAGGTGAAATATCAGGGTACCGAGTATGTGATCGTCAGAATGGGCGACATTCTGGCCATTGTAGACTAAGGAGGAAAATATGGCAAAAGATATGATCTATGGCATTGAAGCCAGAAACAAATTGATGAGCGGTATCGACCAGCTGGCCGATGCAGTCAAATCCACCATTGGCCCCAAGGGCAGAAACGTGGTATTGGAAAAGAAATTCGGCGCACCCCTCATCACCAATGACGGTGTGACCATCGCCAAGGAGATCGAATTGGACGATCCCTTTGAAAATATGGGCGCTCAGCTGATCCGTCAGGTTGCCGTGAAGACCAACGATGCCGCAGGTGACGGTACCACCACCGCTACCGTTCTGGCGCAGGCCTTCGTTCGTGAGGGTATGAAGAACGTCACCGCAGGCGCTAATCCTATGGTGCTGAAGAAGGGTATTTCCAAGGCCGTTGAGGTTGCCATTGCCGAATTGAAGAAGAACTCCAAGCCCGTTTCCGGCAAGGAGGATATCGTCAGAGTCGGTACCATTTCCGGTGGCGATGAATTGGTGGGAACCCTCATTGCAGACGCCATGGAAAAGGTTTCCGCTGACGGCGTGATTACCGTAGAGGAAAGCAAATCCGCCGAGACCTATTGCGAGGTCGTGGAGGGTATGCAGTTTGACCGCGGTTACCTCTCCCCCTATATGGTGACCGATACCGATAAGATGGAGACCGTGTTTGACGATGCGGTGCTTCTCATTACCGATAAGAAGATCTCCAACATTCAGGAGATCCTGCCCCTTTTGGAGCAGATCATGCAGTCCGGCCTCAAGCTTGTGATCATCGGTGAGGATGTAGAAGGCGAAGCCCTTTCCACCCTCCTTGTGAACAAGCTCCGCGGCACCTTTACCTGCGCCGCCGTGAAGGCCCCCGGCTTTGGCGACAGAAGAAAAGAGATGCTTCAGGACATTGCCATTCTCACCGGCGGTACCGTTGTCTCCTCCGATCTGGGTCTGGAGCTGAAGGAGACCACCTTGGATATGCTGGGCAGAGCCAAGCAGGTGAAGATCACCAAGGAAAATACCATTATCGTAGGCGGTCAGGGCAATCCTCAGGCCATTCAGGATCGCATTGCCTCCATCCGTGCAGGCATTGAGACCACCACCAGCGATTTCGACCGTGAAAAGCTGCAGGAGAGATTGGCCAAGCTGGCAGGCGGTGTAGCCGTGATTAAGGTCGGCGCAGCCACCGAAGCAGAAATGAAGGATAAGAAGCTCCGCATTGAGGATGCGCTCAACGCAACCCGTGCCGCTGTAGAGGAGGGTATCGTTCCCGGTGGCGGTGTGGCACTGCTCAATACCGTTTCCGCCGTAAAGGCCCTTTTGGAAACCACTCAGGGCGAAGAGAAGATCGGTGTTCAGATCGTGCTCCGTGCTCTGGAGGATCCCGCCCGTCAGATCGCTGCCAATGCAGGCTTTGAGGGCAGCGTCATCATTGACAAGATCTTGAATTCCGGCAAGATCGCCTATGGCTTCAACGCCTATACCGAGGAGTATGTGGATATGTACGAGGCCGGTATCATCGATCCTACCAAGGTGACTCGCTCCGCTCTGGCAAATGCTTCCAGCGTTGCCGCAATGGTTCTGACCACCGAGGTTCTGGTTGCCGAGAAAAAGGCCGATGCACAGGCCGCTATGGCCGCACAGGCCGCAGCAGCCGCAGGCGGCGGAATGTATTAAGAAAAAGAAACAAAAGGGGAGACACGAAAGGTGTTCTCCCCTTTTTTTCTTGACAAGAGCTTATATTTCCTGTATAACCGAAGAAGAAAGGGGGAGGAGCGGATGAAAAAAGCATTTGGCGGCGCTTTGAAATTCTGTTTTATCGTGCTGGTGTGCGCCATAGGGCCGCTGTCTTATTTCGGCACACAGTATTATGACGCCAAAGAGGAATTTGAGGCGGATCGGCGGATTACCTATGTGGGCTTTTCCGAAACGGAGGATGTTTCCCTTGTGGATTACGAAACGGTGCGGGATTATGCCCCTCGCTTTGCCCATCTTCGCAGCAATGTGTATTTTAGCGCCCTCAATGACTCCGAAAAGGCCATCTACCGCCTTTTGGAATACGCCATGGAAAACGGAAAAACCCATCTGTTTTTCGATGAAGCCCTGATGGCGGGGACCCGGCGCCCCATTGGGGACATTATCAAATTCTATTCTCTGGATTCTCCCATGCTGGAGCAAAATGTATCCTATTCCTATTCCGATGCCTCCTATACCTTCTCCTATTTTTACGAACACATTACCTTTGAGCGGCAGGGACTCAGCCTTGAGGTGAAGAATTTTTCCGCCGATCGCCTGCAAAAGAAAGAGGAGGCCCTCGCCGAGGCGCAAAGGCTTGCTGAAAATATGCCGAAGCACGGGACCCAAAGGGAGGATGCCCTCTATCTGTACAAAAGCTTTTTGGAAAATAAGTCCTATGGGGAGTACCCCAAGGGCGAGGTCTGCCATTATCTCTATGACGGCATCGTGGGAAATGCCACCCAGTGCGACGGCTTTGCCAATGCCTACGCCCTCCTTGCCCGCCTGAAGGGGATCGAGGTGCTGGAGAAAAAGGATGATCCCCCCGAGGGAGAGGAGGGGCATACCTGGAACGGTATTTTGCTGGACGGGGCTTGGTACAATGTGGATTGCTCCCTGTCTGAGGAGGCAAGAAGATCGGAAATTGAAAATGATCTTCCCCTCCATTTTGCCTTTTCCGATGCGCTTTTGGAGGTTTCCAAGGTTGCCTATGGGGATTTGCTCCCTTCCTTTACGGAAAATATCATCCCCGTGAGAGAAAGCTTTGAGAATTATCATACTCCCGATCAGGCAAACCGCTTGACGGAGCTAATCCGCTCGGCGGGAGAGGAGTGGGTCTTGGTTCGCATTGAATCGGGGGAAATGCCCGAGGATTGGCTGGGCCCCGTGGCCAACCGTCTTCGCTCCACGGTGCGCTATTTGGCGATCCCCGCCTCCGACGGAACATACATTTACCTGAAAAAGGAATAAAAAAAGAGGGCTGCCATTGATGGCAGCCCCGTTTTTAACAAAAGGCAAAGTATATGAGAACGGCGGCGCCCAGAAAAATACGGTATACGCCGAAGACGGAGAAGCTGTGCTTTTTCACAAAGTCCATCAAAAAGCGGATCACGAAGAAGGAGGTCACAAAGGCAGAAGCACAGCCCACCAGAAGAATGGCAATTTCGGTGAGAGAAAAATCAAGCCCGAAGCCAACGAGCTTTAACAGGGAGTAGCCCAGCATCACGGGGACGGCAAGGAAAAAGGTAAATTCCGCCGCCGCCACACGGCTTACCCCCAAAAGGAGCGCTCCAACAATGGTGGAGCCGGAGCGGGAGGTGCCGGGAATGATGGAAAGCACCTGAAACAGACCGATGAAAAGGGCGTCTCGGTAGCTGATCTCCTGAAGGGAGTTGACCCGATAGACCTTATTTTCATTCTTTTTTTCAATGAAGAGAAAGGCAAAGCCGTAAAGAATGAGCGCCAAGGCGATCACCGTGGGGGTGTGCAGGTGCGCATCGATAAAGTCATCAAAGGCAAGGGTCACCACCGCACCGGGGATACAGGCCACCACCACCTTGAACCACAGGGAGAATACATCCCTTCGGATGATGCTCTCTCCTTTTTTTTGAAACTGAAAGGGGAACATTTTGTCCCAAAAGAGGATCAAGACCGCCAAAATGGCACCCAGCTGGATCACAATGAAGAACAGCTCCTTGAATTCCTCCGATTGATCCATTTGCAAAAATTCATCCACCAAAAGCATATGCCCCGTACTGCTGACGGGAAGCCACTCGGTGATCCCTTCTACAATGCCGAGAAACAAAACCTTCAAATATTCTAAAATTTCAGCCATAAAGCCTCCCATCTTTTTTTCAGTTTATGTACCGTTTCCTTATTCTATCACAAGAAGTGTTTTTTGTAAAGAAAAACGGGGATTGACAAGGGCAAAAAAAGAAGCTATAATAAGGATTAGGAACAAGCAAGGTAAGGAGCCGTTCTTCAGAGAGGCGGAGGGGTGAAAGCCGCCGTTCGGTCTTACGTTGTACCGTCCTTTTCAAGTTCCGCAGGAAATGGCGGCGCTCCCTTGGCGAAACAAGGGTCAAAAAGAGCAGACGAAATGTCTGAATTCGGGTGGAACCGTGGGATACTCTCACCCCGAAAGCAATTGCTTTCGGGGTGTTATTTTTTTCCCCGAAAAAGGAGGAGTTATGAAAGTTATTTGCTTTGACGGAACGGTAAAGGAAGATCTGTCTCCCGAGGAGGAGCTGCACGTTATCCGTCACACTGCCGCACACATTTGCGCACAGGCCATTAAGAGACTGTTTCCCGAGGCGGATTTTGCCTTCGGCCCCGCAACGGACAAGGGCTTCTTTTACGATGTAGACCTTGGAGAAACCAAGCTTGGTGACGAGGATCTTGCCCGCATCGAGGCGGAAATGAAGAAGATCGTGAAGGAAAACCTTCCCATTAAGCCCTTCATCCTTCCCAGAGAAGAGGCCATCGCTCTTATGGAGGAGAGACAGGAGAAATATAAGGTAGAGCACATCGGCGATCTGGATGAATCCGCCCCCATCAGCTTTTATCAGCAGGGCGAGTACATCGATATGTGCGTCGGTCCTCACCTGATGTATACCAAGGCCCTCAAGGCCTTCAAGATCACCCAGCAGTCCGGCGCTTACTGGAAGAACGATAAGAACAACAAAATGCTCACCCGTATCAACGGTATCGCCTTCCGCACGCAGGATGAAATGGAGGAATACCTGAAATTGATGGAAGAGGCCGAGAAGCGTGACCATCGCCGCATCGG
This sequence comes from Eubacteriales bacterium, assembly GCA_045543495.1. Lineage (GTDB taxonomy): Bacteria > Bacillota > Clostridia > Oscillospirales > SIG627 > RGIG5579. Next base: position 89,588 of record JAZQMO010000019.1, read on the forward strand.
CAAGGAAATGGGTCTGTTTATGCTGTGCGAGGAGGGCCCCGGCTTCCCCTTCTTCCTGCCCCGCGGTATGGCCCTGAAGAATGCTCTTATTGACTATTGGAGAGACATTCATTACAGAGATCACTATGTAGAGGTATCCACTCCTCTGATCATGAACCGTGCCCTTTGGGAGACCAGCGGTCACTGGGATCATTATAAGGACAATATGTACTCCACCACCATTGACGAGGAGACCTATTGCATTAAGCCCATGAACTGTCCCGGCGGCGTTATGGTATACCGCTCTCAGCCCCACTCCTACCGTGAGCTTCCCCTCCGTGTGGGGGAATTGGGTCTGGTGCACCGCCACGAATTGAAGGGCGCTCTCCACGGCCTGTTCCGTGTGCGCTGCTTCACGCAGGACGATGCTCATATCTTTATGCGCCCCGATCAGATCACCGATGAAATTATGGGTGTGGTGCACCTGATCAACGAGGTGTATACCAAATTCGGCTTTAAGTATTCCATCGAGCTTTCCACCCGTCCCGAAAACTCCATGGGCAGTGACGAGGATTGGGAAGCCGCTACCGAGGGCCTGAAGGGTGCCTTGGAAAAGCTTGGCCTGCCCTATGAGATCAACGAGGGCGACGGTGCCTTCTACGGCCCCAAGATCGACTTCCATCTGGAGGATACCTTGGGAAGAACCTGGCAGTGCGGTACCATTCAGCTGGACTTCCAGATGCCCATCAACTTTGATCTGGAGTATGTGGATGAGACCGGCGCCAAAAAGAAGCCCATTATGATCCACCGTGTATGCTTCGGCTCCATTGAGCGCTTTATCGGTATCATCACCGAGCACTTTGCAGGAAAATTCCCCGCTTGGCTTGCTCCCGTTCAGGTGAAGGTGCTCCCCGTTTCCGAAAAGAGCTTGGAGTATTCTCAGAAGGTTTACGATGCCGTCCGTGGTGCAGGCATCCGCTGTGAGCTGGATGACCGCAACGAAAAGATCGGCTATAAGATCCGTGAGGCACAGGCCGTGGACCGTGTTCCTTATATGTTGATCCTGGGTGCCAAGGAAATGGAGGAGGGAACCGTATCCGTTCGAAACCGTGATACGCTGGAGACCGAGACCATGTCTCTTGAGGCCTTCCTTGCCAAGATCCGTGAAGAAACTGAGAAGAGACTGTAAATATTATGGAAAAAGACCGCTTTCCTGAAAGCGGTCTTTTTCCTTGCAAAGCGGCCTTTTTTGTGGTACAATGGCATAGAATAAGAGGATGAAAGGAGGAACCGATTTGAAAAACGGAATGAATCCCAAATTAAAAGAGAAGATATTGGAATCCGTCTATGCGGTTCTTCCCATTACCGCCATCGTTTTGCTGATCAGTGTTTTACTCATTCCTATGGAGCTTGGCGGCATTTGCCTCTTCCTCAGCGGGGCGGTGCTTCTGATCGTGGGAATGGGCTTTTTCCAGCTTGGCGCCGAAATGGCCATGACCCCCATCGGAGAGGGCATCGGCGTTACCCTGTCCCATACCCGCTCGGCCTTTCTTTTGGGCCTTGTGGGCTTTTTGATGGGCGTGATCATCACCGTTTCCGAGCCCGATCTTCAGGTGCTTGCCAATCAAGTGCCCGCCGTGCCCAATTTGGTTTTGATCCTTACCGTGGCTGTGGGAGTGGGCGTGTTTCTTGCTCTGGCGGTGCTTCGTATCCGCTATCGGGTGCCCCTGACCGTTCTTTTAATGGCCTCCTACCTTCTTTTGATTCTGGTTTCCTTCTTTGTTCCGAAGGATTTTCTCGCCGTTGCCTTTGACTCGGGCGGGGTGACCACAGGGCCTATGACCGTTCCCTTTATTATGGCAATGGGTGTGGGTCTTGCCTCCGTTCGTGCCGATAAAAATGCTTCCAGCGATGCCTTCGGTCTGGTGGCTCTCTCCAGTATCGGCCCCATTTTGGCGGTTCTGATTTTGGGCCTCTTCTTCCATCCCGAGGAAGCCGATTACGCCTTGGATCGGATCCCTCCCGTGGAAAACACCATGGATGTGGCCCACGCCTTTTTGGACGGCATCGGCCTGTATGCCGAGGAGGTCTTATTCTCTCTTATTCCCATTCTTGCGGTCTTTGTGATCTTTCAGCTTTTCACCCGCCGATTCCATCCCCGTCAGCTCCTTCGTATCGTGATGGGACTGATCTTTACCTTCATCGGTCTTGTGCTGTTTTTGTGCGGGGTCAATGTGGGCTTTTCTCCCGTGGGTGCCCATTTGGGAGAGGAGCTTGCCTCTGTGGAGTATAAATGGATCCTGATTCCCTTGGGAATGCTCATCGGTTACTATATCGTCAAGGCGGAGCCCGCCATTCAGGTGCTCAATGCGCAGGTGGAAAGCGTGACCGACGGCGCCATTTCCGTCAAGAGCATGAACCGAGCCATGTCCATCGGCGTTTCCGTCAGTGTGGGTCTTGCCATGCTGCGCCTGCTTCTGGGGATCCCCATTGTGTGGATCATCCTTCCGGGGTATGCTCTGGCCCTTGTGATGAGCCGCTTTGCCCCCAAGATCTTCGTGGGTATCGCCTTTGACTCGGGCGGTGTTGCCAGCGGCCCTATGACCTCCACCTTTCTCATTCCCCTTTCCATCGGTGCTTGTATCACCCTTGGCGGGGATCTGATGACCGATGCCTTCGGGGTGGTGGCGCTGGTTGCCCTGACCCCCTTGATTGCCATTCAGCTTATGGGAATTTTGTATCAGATCAAGACCCGTGACCGTCAGGACGAAAAGGTCCTTCGCACCGTGCCTGCCGAGTACGATCGCATCATTGATTTTGAGGAGGAGTAACAATGGAGCAGAAAAAATACGATTTCAGAATTCTCTTCCTCATTGCTTCTCCCAAGCTGGGAGAGATCGCACAGAAGATCTTCCGCCGAGAGGAGATCACGGAGCATTTGCACACCATCGCCAAGGGTACCGCCACCAGCGAGTGGCAGGATCTTTTGGGTCTTGGTGAAATGGATAAGGATGTGATCCTGACCCTGCTTTCCGCAGGGGAGGCAGACCGTATGCTCCAGCTTCTGCGGGAGGAATTGTATTTAGGTACCCCCGGCAGCGGCGTTGCCTTTACCGTTCCCCTGAACGGTGCAGGACTCGGCCTTGTGAAAATGATGGAACAGAATTCCAAACATACCAAATGGGAAGAGGATCAAACCATGAAAAGTGATTATTCCGTAATTTTTGCCTTCGTGAACCAAGGCTTCAGTGAAGAGGTAATGGAGGCGGCAAGAGAGGCGGGCGCCGGCGGCGGCACCGTATTCCATTCCCGCCGTGTGGCAGGGGATCAGGCCTTGGAATTTTGGGGCATCCGAATTCAGGAGGAGCGTGAGATCGTTCTTATTCTGGCCTCCAAAAAGAGAAAGAGCGCCATTATGAACGCCATTTCCTCCCGTTGCGGCATCCATTCCGATGCCCACGGTATGGTCATTTCCGTTCCCGTGGATGAGGTAGCGGGTCTGAAAAAGTTCTCCGATCCCGAAAATCCCGAGGGGGAAGTGGACGAAAACACAAAATAAACAGAAAAAACCGTGTGTCTTTTTGTGGAAAACAGTGTTTTTTGCAAAAAGACACATTTTTTGTCAAGAAACACTTGCAAAATCAAAAAAATTGAGTATAATGGTAAGGTATTTCTGTATGACGGTTGCAGGAAAGGGGTTTCCCCACCGAAGGAGTAACGCTCTCAGGTTTTCCGCAAGGAATGAAGACTGCAATCTGACAGAGCTTTGGAGAATCTCATTGAATTGAGTGCCGAAGGGGCAAAGCGAAAGCGAATCTCTCAGGCAAAAGGACAAAGTGTATCCCGTAAGAAGGACTGCGCTTTGTTGCGCAGTTTTTTTATTTTGTATTCTTTTTTCAGGAGGAAAATATGGAAGCATTTCTCAACAAGGTCACAGAAATCAACAATGTGATCAACGATCTTGCGTGGGTCAAGATCGGTCTGGTGCTGCTTTTGGGTACGGGTATTCTCATGACCCTCTGCACCAAGGTATTTCAGGTCTCCCACATTGCACACTGGTGGAAAAACACCATCGGCTCCCTGTTTAAGAAGGAAGCAAAGGGCAAAAAGGAAGCGGGTAGCATTACCCAGTTTCAGGCTCTTTGTACCGCTCTTGCCGCTACGGTAGGAACCGGTAATATCGTCGGTGTGGCAACCGCCATCATCGCAGGTGGCCCCGGTGCCATTTTCTGGATGTGGATCGCCGCCTTCCTCGGTATGTCATTGAAGTTTTCCGAAATCGTTTTGGGGATCTATTTCCGTCGCCGCAATAAGTCGGGCGAGTGGTCCGGCGGTGCCATGTACTACCTGACCGACGGCGTGGGCAAGAAAAAGGGCTTGGGGCTCATTTCCAAGATCCTGGCCGTTCTTTTTGCCGTCTTCACCATTCTCGCATCCTTCGGTATCGGTAATATGAGCCAGGTGGACAGCATTACCGAAAACGTGTCCAACGCCTTCTTCAAGAATGTGGATCTGGGCACCCTCGGCGGCGTTCCCGTGATCAACTACATCATCGGTGCCGTTTTGATGGTTTTGGTGGGCCTGATCGTGGTAGGCGGTCTGCAGAGACTTGCCGCCGTTGCCGAAAAGGTGGTTCCCTTTATGGCAATTCTTTACATCGCCGGCGCTCTTGTGATTCTTTGTATGAATATTAAGACTCTCCCTGCCGTGTTCGGCTCCATCTTCTCCTTTGCCTTCAATCTCAAGGCAGTGGGCGGCGGTATTTTGGGTCTTGTGACCAAGGTTGTGGTCAACGGCTGTAAGAGAGGCGTGTTCTCCAATGAGGCGGGTCTCGGCTCTGCCGTTATGGTTCACGCTTCCGCTCAGGTAAAAGAGCCCGTGAAGCAGGGTATGTGGGGTATCTTCGAGGTATTTATGGATACCTTCGTAATCTGCACCTGCTCCGCACTGGTTATTCTTTCCTCCGGCCTTGTGGATCTGGAGACCGGCGTTTCCGCCGTGGAGAAAAATTCGCTCCTTGCCTCCGGTGCCTTTGCCGAGACCTTCGGCTCCTTCGGTGAAATGTTTGTTGCCGTTGCCATGTTCTTCTTTGCTATCACTACCGTTCTCAGCTGGAGCCAATACGGTGCCAAGGCGGTGGAATATCTGGCAGGGGAAAAGGGTGCTAAGATCTACAAGGTGATCTTCGTTCTCATGACCGTCTCCGGCGCTGTTATGACTTCTTCCTTGGCTTGGGACATCTCCGATACCTTCAACGCTCTGATGATGATCCCCAACCTCATCGCCGTGATCATTCTTTCTCCCTTGGTTGCCAAGATCACCAAGAACTATGTGGACAGAAAGATCAAGAACAAAGAGGGCATCGCCCCCATCCTTTCCTACGATCCCGAGATCCAGAAGGAAATGGAGCAGGAAGACTGATCCGTCTCTTTTTTGCCGACCCTGCCTTTTTCAGGGTCGGCTTTTTTATCCCTATTTTTTTTTTTTTCAGAGGACTTTTTTCGGAAAAGATACGGTTTTTCAGAAATTGTCTTTACTTTTCTTCATAAATATGATAATATTCATTCAGAAACGGTTAATATTTTGCCGTTTTGCCCTTCAAAAACAGAAAGGATTTTTCATTATGGAAAAACTAACTCGTAAATACGGCCTGGTTACTGCCATTTGTATGGTGGTGGGAACCGTTATCGGCTCCGGCGTTTTTTTCAAGGCGCAGGATGTGTTGAACCGCACCGGCGGAAATATGCCCCTTGGCATTGCCGCTTGGGTGATCACGGGCCTGATCATGATCATTTGCTCTGCACAGTTTGCGGTGATGGCCACCAAGTATGAAAAGGTAAGCGGCGTGGTGGACTATGCCGAGGCCACCTGCGGTAAAAAATATGCTTATTATCTGGCTTGGTTTATGGTCAATGTGTATTACCCCGGTATGACCTCCGTTTTGGCTTGGGTCTCTGCCCGCTATTTCGGCGTTCTGTTGGGCTGGAGTATGGTGGGCCCCGAGGTTATGATCCTGGCGGGCTTCTTCCTGATTTCCTCCTATGTTATCAATGCCCTGTCCCCCAAGATTGCGGGAAAATTCCAGATCAGCGCTACCTTTATTAAGCTCATTCCCATTGTTCTGATGGCCATTGTGGGTACCATCGTGGGCGCTGTCAACGGCACCCTTGGCCAAAACTTTACCACCGTGGTGACCGAAGCGGTGGGCGGAAGCACGGGAACCGGCCTTTTTGCCGCCGTGGTTGCCACCGTCTTTGCCTATGAGGGCTGGATCGTTGCCACCTCCATCAATGCGGAATTGAAGGATCCCAAGAAGAATCTGCCCTTGGCGCTGGTGATCGGTGCCATTATTGTGGTTGCTGCATACGTATTGTATTATGTGGGCGTGGCAGGGGGCGCCTCCAATCAGGTTCTGATGGAAGAGGGAGCCACCACCGCCTTCTCCAATATTTTCGGCTCCGTGGGCGGCACCTTGTTGAATATTTGCATTGTGGTCTCCTGTCTCGGTACGCTCAACGGATTGATGGTAGGCGCTACCCGCGGTATGTATGCCATCGCCGCCCGTGGCGAGGGCCCCAATCCCAAACTCTTCAGTCAGATCGATAAGGAAACCAATATGGTGACCAACTCCTCCCTTTGGGGTCTGTTCGTTTGCGGCCTGTGGCTTCTGTATTTCTACGGCGCCAATCTTTCCACCGGCTGGTTCGGCCTGTTTAATTTTGACTCCTCCGAGCTTCCCATCGTCACCATTTACGCCATGTATATCCCCATGTTCATCGTTTGGATGAAGAAGGAAAAGGATGAGGGCTTTGTCAAGCGCTTCCTGCTTCCCGCCCTGTCCATTGTGGCGTGCCTGTTTATGGTCTTTGCCGCTGTTTATGCTCACGGCATCACTCCGTACCTTGCCGCCAAGGAAGCGGGCAGCTTTTCTTGCCCCGTGCTTTTCTATCTCATCCTGTTTGCGGTGATCATCTTGGTGGGAGCGTTTCTTCGCCGTCCCAAGAAATAAGCAGAGAAGAAAAAAAGGATCTTTTGAAAAGGAAGATCCTTTTTTATAATAATCATGCCGTTTCTCTTGACAAATCCTGATTTTTTCTCTAATATGGTGTATAGAAACTTTCCCAAAGGAGCGTAATGAATATGGTTTACTATATGACAAAGAATGAAGACGAGCAGGGCTACCACACCATCCATAAGGAGGGGTGCCCCCATCTGCCCAACGAATATCAGCGTTTGAAATTCGGGGATCTTCCCGAGGGTCTGCCCAAGGCCATCAAAAAAGGGGAAGCCTTTTATACCTATGTCAAGGTTTGCCCCGATTGCTGTGCGGACGAAATGTAATCAAAAATCTTGCAGAAAGCTTTAACAATAGAATAAACGGGAGCTTGTATGACAGGCTGAGAGGAAGGTGTGACCTTCGACCGAGAACCTGATTTGGATAATGCCAACGTAGGGATGCCTGATACAAGGATATCGGGAAGAACGAAGTAAATGAAGGAAGTTACCGAATCGGTAGCTTCCTTTTTTGTTTTGGAGGTAAATTTATGGTAAAGATCAACGGCGAGGAACTGAATCTTGCAGGTAAGACAGTAGCGGAATACCTTCGGGCTACAAACTACGATCCCAAGCGCATCGCAGTGGAGCGCAACGGCAAGATTGTCCCCAAAGCGCAATACGACAAAACGGTGCTTCAAGACGGCGACTGCATCGAGGTGGTCAGCTTTGTGGGAGGTGGCTGAATGATCCCCGCGAAGGAAGAATGGATCAAGGCCCTGTGTGACCGACACGGAGCGGATCTGCAAAGAAAATTTTCGGCCTCCGCCGTTGCCGTTTGCGGTCTCGGCGGTCTCGGCTCAAATATCGCCGTATCCCTTGCCCGTGCAGGTGTCGGAAAGCTGATCCTGATTGATTTTGATCGGGTGGATCTCACAAACCTTCACCGTCAGCAGTATAAAGCCGATCAGATCGGCCGATATAAGACCGAGGCGCTTTCGGAAAACCTGAAGGAAATTGCACCGTATGTGGAATTGGAAGCTCATACAGCTTGCCTGAACGAGGAAAATGCCGCCGTGCTTTTACAGAAGGCCCATATCATCTGCGAGGCCTTTGACGATGCCGAAGCCAAGGCAATGCTGACGAATTTTGTCCTGGAACGGATGCCCGAAAAATACCTTGTGGCCTCCTCGGGAATGGCGGGCTTTGGCAGTGCCAATACCATTCAGACCCGCAGAGTAGCGGGGAATTTCTATCTTTGCGGGGATGGAAAAAGCGATGTGAAGCGGGAAGGGAGCCTCGTTTCCTCCCGTGTAATGCTTTGTGCCTCCCATCAGGCACATACCGTACTCAGAATTTTAGCAGAACGATTTGAAACCGAATGAAGGAAGGTAACAATATGAAAAACGATAAGCTGATCATCGGGGGACACGAATTTTGCTCCCGCTTTATTCTCGGCTCCGGTAAATACTCTATGAAGCTCATTGAAGCGGCGGTCAAGGATGCAGGTGCAGAAATTATCACCCTTGCGGTGCGCCGTGCCAACACAAAGGAACAGGAAAGCATCTTGGATTACATCCCCAAAGGGATCACCTTGCTGCCCAACACCTCAGGGGCAAGAAATGCCGAGGAAGCGGTTCGAATTGCCCGCCTTGCCCGTGAGCTTGGCTGCGGGGATTTTGTGAAAATTGAAATTATGAGGGACTCCAAGTATCTGCTTCCCGATAACGGGGAGACCGTCAAGGCCACCGAGATCCTTGCGAGGGAAGGCTTTGTGGTAATGCCCTATATGTATCCCGATCTGAACGTGGCCCGTGACCTTGTGAATGCGGGAGCCGCAAGCGTTATGCCTCTTGCTTCTCCCATCGGTTCCAACAAGGGCCTTGCCACCAAGGAGTTCATTCAAATTTTGATCGATGAAATCGATCTTCCCATTATTGTGGATGCGGGCATCGGCAGACCCTCGCAGGCCTGCGAGGCGATGGAAATGGGTGCCGCCGCCATTATGGCAAATACCGCCCTTGCCACGGCAGGGGATCTTCCCTTGATGGCCTCAGCCTTCAAAAATGCCATTGAAGCGGGGCGCAAGGCATACCTTGCAGGCCTTGGGAGAGTGCTCACCCGTGGCGCCTCGGCCTCCGATCCCCTGACAGGCTTCCTCAGAGATTAAGGTGAAAGCTATGGAAAATCAATTTTTTGTGGACTCAAGGCATTTGTCTCCCGAAGCACTTGCAAAAAAACATCGCCTTGAAACGGATCCGTCCTCTCGCAAGAACCATATGGAATATCTGCCGGGGATGGAAGTGATCGAATCGGATGTGTGCGCAAATGTGATGGCGCAGATGAACTCCTATGACGATTCAAAATACACTGCCGCTGATGTGAAAACTGCTTTGGAGCACGACACCTGCTCCATCGAGGATTTCAAGGCACTCCTATCTCCTGCGGCAGAGCCGTTCCTTGAGCAAATGGCTCAAAGAGCACGACTTGAAACAAGTAAGCACTTTGGTAACACCGTGTATCTCTTTACCCCTCTTTACATAGCCAATTACTGCGAAAACTACTGTGTGTACTGCGGTTTTAACTGCTATAACCACATTAAGCGTATGAAGCTTAGTATGGAGCAGATTGAAAAAGAGATGAAGGTCATTGCCGACAGCGGTATGGAAGAAATTTTGATCCTTACCGGTGAAAGCCGAGGACAGAGCAACGTGGAATATATCGGGGAAGCCTGCAAGCTGGCACGCAAATATTTCCGTATGGTGGGGCTTGAGATCTATCCCGTTAATACCGAGGAATACCGATACCTTCACGAATGCGGTGCGGACTATGTAACCGTATTCCAAGAAACCTACGATACCGATCAGTACGAACAGCTTCACTTGCTCGGTCACAAGCGTGTTTGGCCCTACCGCTTTGATGCACAGGAGCGTGCGCTACGTGGCGGTATGCGAGGCGTGGCCTTTTCGGCACTCCTCGGCCTTTCGGACTTCCGTAAGGATGCTCTTGCAAGTGCATTGCACGTGTACTTTTTGCAGAGAAAATATCCTCACGCTGAAATGTCACTTTCTTGTCCGAGACTCAGACCGATCATCAATAACGATAAGTTAAACCCCTTGGATGTTCACGAAAAACAGCTTTGTCAGGTGCTTTGCGCTTACCGTATTTTCTTACCTTTCGTGGGGATCACGGTGTCCTCCCGAGAGAGTGCCGAGTTTAGAAACGGTATTGTGAAGATTGCGGCTACCAAGGTTTCGGCAGGTGTTTCCACCGGCATTGGCGATCACGAAAGCAAATATACGGGCAAAGAAACGGACGACGTACAAGGCGACGAGCAGTTTGAAATTGATGATAACCGCAGTCTTGATGAAATGTATAAGGATATTGCCGAGGAAGGCTTACAACCTGTCTTGAACGATTATCTGTATGTGTGAGGGAAAGAGAATGAAAAAGTTTGATCCAAGTTTATATTTTATCACCGACAGCACGGGCTACACCGAGGAAGAATTCCTTGATCGTGTTGAACAGGCGCTCAAAGGCGGTGCAACCCTTCTTCAGCTTCGGGAGAAGAATAAGAGCACACGGGAGTATATCCAGCTTGCCGAAAAGGTTCACGCCATCGCCAAGCGCTACAACGTGCCGCTGATTATTGACGACCGTGTGGATGTGGCGTTGGCAGTTGGCGCAGAGGGGGTGCATCTGGGGAAGGAGGATATGCCCATTGCTATGGCAAGGCGCCTTTTGGGTGATGATAAGATCGTTGGCGCAACGGCAAAGACGGTTCCTTGGGCAAAAAAAGCCTATGAAGAGGGGGCAGACTATCTCGGCGTGGGTGCCATCTATCCCACCACCACCAAGGTTAAGACCGTTTTGACTTCTACCGATACCCTCCGTGATATTTGCAGAGCCGTTCCCATTCCCGCAAACGCCATCGGCGGTCTGAACAAGGACAATCTTGATGTTCTCCGAGGGATCCCCATTGGGGGAATTTGCGTGGTATCTGCCATTATGAAGGCCCCCGATCCGAGAGTGGCGGCAGAGGAACTGAAGAATCGAGCAAAGGCGCTTGGCCTTGTGGGGACAAAATAGGGAAGGCCCTGCGACCTTCCCCATAGAAAATAAAAAGGAGATACGGCGAATATGAAAACAGCATTGACCATTGCAGGAAGTGACTGCAGTGGAGGCGCCGGTATTCAAGCAGATTTGAAAACAATGACGATGAATGGTGTTTATGCTATGAGTGCCATCACGGCGCTGACAGCACAGAACACGACCGGCGTAAGAGCGATTCAGGAGTCAACACCGGATTTTTTGAGTAAGCAATTAGATGCGGTGTTCGAGGATATCTTCCCCGATGCCGTCAAGATCGGTATGGTAGCTTCTTCGGATCTGATCTGTGTGATCACAGACAGGCTCCTGTATCACAAGGCACAAAACGTGGTGGTAGATCCCGTTATGGTGGCAACCAGCGGCTCTTCTTTGATGAAGACCGATGCGGTGCAGACTTTAGTAGAGAAGCTTCTGCCCATTGCAACCCTCGTTACGCCCAACATCCCCGAAGCACAGGTGCTTTCGGGAAAGGCCATCGAAAGCAAAGAAGATATGCTTTCTGCGGCAAAATTCATCGGTGATACATACGGCTGTGCCGTTCTGCTCAAAGGCGGTCACAGCATCAACGATGCTAACGACCTTTTGTATGCAAACGGTGAAATGGTATGGTTTGAAGGAAAGCGAATCAACAATCCCAATACCCACGGCACGGGCTGTACGCTGTCGAGTGCCATTGCCGCAAACCTTGCAAAGGGCTTTGACCTTGCTATGTCCGTACAGAGAGCCAAGGACTATATTTCCGATGCCCTTGCGGCACAGCTTGATCTGGGCAAAGGCTCAGGCCCCTTGAACCACGCTTTTGACCTGACGGGTCGCTTTTCAAAATAAGACGGTGCGTTTGTTACTTGCTTGATGCCTTCCGCTTTGCCCGTCTGACACGGTTGATGTGCCGCTCAAAGCTGCCGCCTGAGATCAGCTCTGCCAAAACGAGCTGAATATAGGTGGGGACCGTGCACGAATAGAAGCCTAACCGTTCTTCAAATTCCGCAACAAGGGGCTCGGGTAATACCATATACCCAACACGGAAGGAGGGGGATACGGTCATGGAAAAGGTATTCATATAGATCACGTTATGCTGAAAGGTATGGGAAAACAGGGTTTCCTCGGGCTTTTTGGAAAGGGAAAATTCCGATTCAAAATCGTCCTCCACGAGAAATCTGCCGTTTTGTCCCGCCCACCGCAAATATTCGTGCCGTTTGGAGGCAGAAGCGGTAACCCCGCTGGGATAGCTTCTGTAGGGGGAGATATGCAAAACATCCGCCTTACAATTCCGAAGGGAGGCGCTCTCGATGCCGTCAGGCCCGAGAGGGAGCTTTTCCGGAAAAACATCAGCGGCACGGTAGACCTGCTCGATCTTTTTGTAGGAGGGGGACTCAATGGCATAGCGCTTTTTTCTGCCCAAAAGCTCTATGATCAAGCCGTACAGGTATTCAGAGCCCGATCCGATGACGATTTGCTCGGCTTTGGCGGTGATCCCTCGGCTTCGGGCAAGATATCGGCGGAGTGCTTCCTTCAGCTCAAGGGTTCCCGAATTGGGAGAGCGGTCAAGGATGGAGTCCCCCATATTGCTGATGATGGAGCGCATGGTTTTGGCAAGAGTGGAAAAGGGAAATTCCGTCACCGTTCCCGAATGAGGCTTTGCCGAAATGCTGTGCCCCTGCTCCGCCCGTGAGGAGGCGGCAAAGCCATCGTCTGTGCGAAAGATCACGAAATACCCGCTTCTCTCCCGAGCCTCAATGTAGCCCTCGTCACAGAGCAGAGCATAAGCGTGCTCAACGGTGACCGTGCTGACTCCGCTCGCCTCTGCCATCGTTCTTTTGGAGGGGAGCTTTGTGTTGAACGGGTATATTTGATCGACAATGTCCTCCCGAACCGTCTTGTAGAGCCGCAGATAAGCGGGCGCCTTGGGGGAGGCTTGAAATAAATCGTTCATCTGGTTATATAAAATTATACCTTTCTGAGTATTTTTATATTATCAGGTTTATTGTATACTATCTTCATCGATCCGTCAATGGAGGAATGAAAATGAGTAAAAATATTTCCAAGAGACAAAAAATAGTATGGCTTTGCACCACCTCGCTGTTTATGGCGATGAACGTTGCAATGAGCTCCTTCGGGGTTCCGGTTCCGGGAGGTCATTTGTATATGAACGACATCGTGATCTGCACGGCCGCCATCCTGCTTGATCCGTTTGCGGCATTTATGGTGGGCGGCGTAGGTGCCTTTTTGGGAGATCTGCTGTTTTATCCGGTTCCCATGTTCGTTTCCCTTGTGACCCACGGTCTGCAGGCCGTTGTGATCTCGCTGTTTTCACACCGTGTTATGAAAAAGCACCCCGTTCTATCCTCGGGAATCGGGGTCAGCATCGGTGCCGTCATTATGGTGGTGGGCTATTCCCTCGGAAGAGCCTTTCTTTACAGTACGCCGGAATATGCCCTTCTCAAGTTTCCTTATCAGATCCTGCAGGCAGGAGTCGGCGCCATCGTAGGGAATGCTCCTTTGCCGGCGCTTCGGCGTGCATCACGCACGAAGCCTGCATCACGCACGCAGGGCGCATCTCGTTCCGCAGGAACGCATCACTCAAAAAAGTCCCTTTTGTCGGTAGACAAAAGAGACTTTTTTGTTGCGAAAGACTACCTTAACGGAGCAGAATTGAGGTAAAAGTAAGCAAAAGTAGTGTGATTATCCGTTGTTTGCAAGCTGATTTTTGCACCAAGCAAATAATGTTTCAGACATTTTGATAAAATCAACCTTGCCACCACTTTTGAGATATACAAAAGTATCTACAATCACCTTTTCGTTTGCTGATGCCAAACGTTGCAGTTCTTTCTGTTGTTTGATATAGTTTCCGGTTTGTTTAAAGACGATTGCCTGTATAACAAAAGAAGCGGATTTATACAATCCACGCAAAAAATCTTCGCTTTTTTCATAGAGCATATTGTGCACACAGCCGTGATAGATGTTGCACACACCGATTTTGATTGCTCGGTTTATAGCGCTCTCATCAACCAACGATAATACTTCATCGAGGTTTCCTTGGATCGGAGTAGTGTCATAGCAAAATTGAAACAGATCAGAGGATTCCCAATTCAAAAGCTCATTCTTGCCTGAGAGGAAACCACAAACTAATTCTCTGTGAGTGAGTGTATCCAACATTGCATTATATGTTTCGATGTCTGCAACGGACAATTCATCCAGAATTACAACGATATCAATATCGCTCGTTTCTGTTGCTTCTCCTCGGCCATAACTGCCTTGCAAACCGAAAAACCAAACGCGATGATCAAAGACTTCCTTCAACTTGACTTGAAAGGAATCTATCCAATTTGTTATATTTATCACTTGCTATTCTCCTTTGCAGTGTTGATGGAGGAGATGAGTATTCTGCGAATCGATCCGCAATCGTGCAATACAGTTTTTGCGACATCATCAGAGATAATGCTCGCTTTTTGTGCGATTTCAATCCAGTATTCTGTTTCGTAGCATTCTTTCAAAGCAATCTGCAATTTAGCGATAAAATCGGGACGGCTGTGCGCATATTTCGCCTCGCGGATATTTGCTCCAATACTCGTTCCGCTTCGTTCAAGCTGATTTGACAGAGAATAATGTCCTTTTATGTTTTCTGTCAGTTTTAGGATTTGAATCGCAAATTCTGTTGACATACCAGCAAGTTTGTTTTCAGCCATACTATCACCTCATTTACTCCGATTGTACCACACATTTGCAAACTTTTCAATGAAATCGCGCAAGCGCGATGAAATCCTCACTCCGTTCGGATGAAATCTGCTAACGCAGATGAAATTAAATCCGTCCTTACTTTCCGACGAAGTCGGATTTCATCGCGGAGTGATTTCATCCACCGCAGGTGGATTTATCCCGTCCGATAGGACGGATTTAGTTGAAAAGAACCCACACTTGTCGTAGACAAATGTGGGTTCTTTTCTGCGGAAGAGCGACTAAAAGTAGTGTAATAAGGGGTAAGAAAGACCAAAAGTAGTGTAATCACTTCAAATCTTCACTATATACAAAC
>JAZQMO010000020.1:0-8115 GCA_045543495.1 Eubacteriales bacterium
TTTTTGATACACGCTAAAGCGTGATGATATACAGTCCTAACGGACTGATGAGATACAACACGGCAACGCCGTGTTGATGATATACCATTGCTTTCGCAATGGATAAAAAAAGAACGAAGCAATCGCTTCGTTCTTTTTTGGAGGTGCCACCCAGATTTGAACTGGGGAATAACGGTTTTGCAGACCGTGGCCTTACCACTTGGCTATGGCACCGTATTTCATTTGCGGGAATTATTATAGCAAAGGAAAAGGAGTTTGTCAAGGATAAATCGAGAAAAAAGTTCTTTTTTCTTGACTTTTTTCTTTTTCTATGGTACATTACAAGGTGTGAAAGGCGTAGATGAAAACGAGTACCCTGAAAACGGGCGTTCAGCGAGCGGAGGGCGGTGTGAGCTTCGCAGTACCGATCGGGGGAAAATCATTTCGGAGCAGCGCAGTGAACCCTTTTGGGTGTAGCAGGCGACGGTGCCCCCGTTATCGGGCCGATACATTGTGAGTGTAGGCGAAAAGGTGGTTGCGAAGCTTGTCTTCGTCCTTTTGGGGCGGAGGCTTTTTTATTTTAGAAGGAGGTCAATATGATCTACGAAAAAGTAAATACCGATATGAATTTTGTCCAGCGCGAAAAGAAGGTGGGCGAATTCTGGAAGGAAAACAAGATCTTCGAGAAGAGCATTGAAAGCCGCAGAGAGGGCGAGCCTTATGTATTTTACGACGGCCCCCCCACGGCAAACGGTAAGCCCCACATCGGGCACGTGCTCACCCGAGTGATCAAGGATATGATCCCCCGTTACCGCACCATGAAGGGGTATATGGTTCCCCGTAAGGCGGGCTGGGATACCCACGGTCTGCCCGTTGAGCTGGAGGTGGAAAAGCTTCTGGGTCTGGACGGCAAGGAGCAGATCGAGGAATACGGGCTGGATCCCTTCATTCAGAAATGCAAGGAAAGCGTTTGGAAGTACAAGGGAATGTGGGAGGATTTCTCCGGCACCGTTGGCTTCTGGGCGGATATGGACGATCCTTACGTTACCTATCACAACGACTTTATTGAGTCCGAATGGTGGGCCTTGAAGCAGATCTATGAAAAGGGCCTTCTTTACAAGGGCTTCAAGATCGTGCCTTATTGCCCCCGCTGCGGAACCCCTCTGTCCTCCCACGAGGTAGCACAGGGGTATAAGTCCGTGAAGGAGAAGAGTGCGGTGGTACGCTTCAAGGTCGTGGGAGAGGATGCCTTCATTCTCGCCTGGACCACCACCCCCTGGACTCTTCCCTCCAACGTGGCACTTTGTGTGAACCCCGAGGAGGAGTATTATAAGGTAAAGGCTGCCGACGGCAGAGTCTACTACATTGCCGCAAAGCTTGCCGATGCGGTTCTGGCGCCTCTGGCTCAGGAGGGCGGCAGTGCCTTTGAGGTACTGGAAAAATATGAAGGCAAGGATCTGGAGGGCAAGGAGTACGAGCCTCTCTATGCCGCTGCCGACGAGCTTGCCAAGAAGCAGAACAAGAAGGGCCACTTTGTGGTTTGCGATACCTATGTTACCATGTCCGACGGTACGGGTATCGTTCACATCGCTCCCGCCTTCGGTGAGGACGATGCCAGAGTGGGCAGAAAGTACGATCTTCCCTTCGTTCAGCTGGTGGATGCCAAGGGCTGTATGGCAGAGTCCACTCCCTTTGCAGGCCTTTTTGTGAAGGATGCGGATCCCGAGGTTCTGAAGGATCTCTCCGCCCGCGGGCTTCTCTTTGATGCCCCCAAGTTTGAGCACGATTATCCCTTCTGCTGGAGATGTGATACTCCCCTGATCTATTATGCAAGAGAGTCTTGGTTTATTCGTATGACCGAGGTGAGAGACCGACTCATTGCCAACAACAACACCATCAACTGGATCCCCGAGAGCATTGGCAAGGGAAGATTCGGTGACTGGCTGGAGAATGTGCAGGATTGGGGTATTTCCCGTAACCGCTATTGGGGAACTCCCCTGAACATTTGGGAGTGCGAATGCGGCCACCGTCATTCCATCGGCTCCATTGCGGAATTGAAGGAATTGAGCAAGAATTGCCCCGAGGAAATTGAATTGCACCGTCCTTATATTGACGAGGTGACCATTCCCTGTCCTCACTGCGGCAAGGAAATGCACCGTGTGCCCGAGGTGATCGACTGCTGGTTTGACTCCGGCGCCATGCCCTTTGCTCAGCACCACTATCCCTTTGAAAACAAGGAGCTTTTTGAGGCGCAGTTCCCCGCAGACTTTATTTCCGAGGCGGTGGATCAGACCCGTGGCTGGTTCTACTCTCTCTTGGCCATTTCCACCCTGATCTTTGACAAGGCTCCCTATAAGAACGTTATCGTTTTGGGCCACGTGCAGGATGAAAACGGACAGAAAATGAGTAAGTCCAAGGGCAACGCCGTGGATCCCTTCGATGCATTGGAAAGCTACGGTGCCGATGCCATCCGCTGGTATTTCTACACCAACTCCGCTCCTTGGCTGCCCAACCGTTTCCACGGTAAGGCTGTGGTAGAGGGACAGAGAAAGTTTATGGGTACCCTGTGGAACACCTACGCCTTCTATATTCTTTACGCCAATATTGACTCCTTCGATCCCACCAAGTATGAATTGGATTACGAAAAGCTTTCCGTGATGGATCGCTGGCTCCTGTCCAGACTGCACAGCACCGTGCAGAGTGTGGATGAGAATTTGGAGAATTACCGTATCCCCGAGGCCTGCAGAGAATTGCAGAGCTTTGTGGACGATCTGTCCAACTGGTATGTACGCCGCGGCAGAGAGCGTTACTGGGTCAGCGGAATGCCTCAGGATAAGATCAATGCTTATATGACCCTCTACACCGCGCTGGTTACGGTGGCCAAGGCCGCCGCTCCCATGGTTCCCTTTATGGCAGAGGATATTTACCGCAATTTGGTGAAATCCGTGTCTCCCGAGGAGCCCGAATCCGTGCATCTGTGCGACTTCCCTCAGGTGAAGACCGAGTGGATCGATGCCGAGCTGGAGGAGCAGATGAAGCAGGTTCTTGCCGTTGTGGTAAGCGGCAGAGCCGCCCGTGCAGGCAGCGGCAGAAAGAACCGTCAGCCCTTGGCGAAAATGTTTGTGAAGTGTCAGGCAGAGCTGAGTGAGGATATGCAGGCCATCATCCGTGAGGAATTGAACGTCAAGCAGGTCGTTCTGACGGACGAGGTGGCAGAGTATCTGTCCTATTCCTTCAAGCCTCAACTCAAGACCTGCGGCCCCAAATTCGGCAAGCTTCTGGGTGAAATTCGTGCCGCTCTTCCCGAATTGGACGGCGCCGCCGCCATGAAGGAGCTGAATGAGGATGGTTCCATTGCTCTTGCGCTTCCCTCCGGCCGAGTGGTTCTGGAGAGAGAGGATCTGATCATTCAGAACGAGCAGAAGGAAGGCTTCTTTGCCGTTTCCGAGGGGGATACCGTTGTGGTACTGGATATCGCTTTGACCGAGGAGCTTGTGAACGAGGGCTTCGTTCGTGAGCTTGTGAGCAAGATCCAGACCATGAGAAAGGAAGCGGATTTCAATGTGACCGACCGCATCCGTATCGGCCTTGCAGGAAACGAAAAGCTCTATGCGCTGGCACAGTCCAATATGGAGCAGATCGCTTCCGATACCCTTGCCACCGCCTTGAGCGATGCCCTTTCCGAGAATGCCAAGGAATGGGATATCAACGGAGAAAAGGTAACTCTTTCCGTGGAAGTGGTAAAATAAAACAATAGAATCAAGCACATTAAAAAGGCTTCGCTGATGTGAAGTCTTTTTTTGTTACTTTTTACTAAATTATTTGTGATATTTCGTAAAAATTGACAAGTTCCTTTTTCGTTGCTTTTTTGGTATAATACAATTAGCTTTTGTTAGGAGGTTATATGATGAAAAGAAAGGGAATTTTTTCCGCAGTGATTTCTTTGGTTCTTTTCTGTGCGATTGTTGCCGGTGTATTGGTAACCGGTGTTCAGGCACAGGAGGCCACCGTGATCTATACCGTCGGCGACATGGGCGTGGACGGGGCCGTGGTGGTATCGGAATTCAGTGAAGCACTCGCACGAATCAGCGAAAAGAACAACCAATGGGAAAACGGAGACTCCGTGGAGATCCGCTTCTCCGGCACCATTCTCGGCGGTGCGCAGGACGGACTTTTGTTCGGTCAGACCACCGTATTCCGCAAGGATAAGACCAAGCTTCCCATCACCCTGCGCGGCGTGGATACCACGGCCTCGAGGGATGCCAACATCTTTTTGGATCCCATCGGCGGCTATTACGCCTGCGCAAACGACTACAAGTTTGTTAATCTGACCCTCCCCATGGGAGATCAGGCTACAAGGTTCTATGCCGGCTCGGGTGAGATCAGCTTTGAAAACGTATCCTTTACGGCAGACAATGAAGAGAGCTATACCCGTGAGGATCAGCTCGAATTCCACGCTATCACCAATCGTATGGCACACGCCATTGCTGACGATGTGGAAAATGCCATTTTGCCTCAGGTCGAGATCGTTCCTGCGGGAGATGCGTGGGAGCTAGCCCGTCAGAACGATGAATACATCGGTCAGGGGCTCAACGGTACCGTATCCAACTACTACGGCGACTACAAGCACGACGGTGACGTGGGCGGCGGTCAGTACCTGAACGGCTGCGTTTATTTTGAGGTACTCACAGGGAAGTCCTGTATCGGAAATACCTGGGAGCCCGATTACGATCTGCCTCTTGCCACCCGTGAATTTTTGCAGGTGCAGGCCCACAACGCCGTTCTTGCCATTTACGGTGAGGAGCATTTTCAGAATCCCAGAACCGATATTTTAGGGGATGACGGCGTGATCAACCTTCTCATTCTGGGAAGCAGTAACAACGCTTATCTTCACCAGGAGGTGTATGGTATTGCCCGGGCAGCGGGCGTTGACATCCGACTTTGCCACGCCTATTCCTCCGGTATTCTTCTGAGTGAACAGTGGTCCTGGATCCAAAATGGCAACGGTTCCTATAAATTATACACCATGTACGATGGGGTAAGAGCTGATAAGAGTGGCCAGAAGATTACCGATGTGCTTCCCCTTTACACATGGGATGCCATCGTAACCTATCAGTCCTCCAACGGCCTTAATAAAGATAGTTGGGATAAGACTTGGGCGAAAGCTGAAAAGGCAGACGATCTCTACAACTGGATCTGGAACTGGAACGACGGTGCCCTGCAGAGCGCCGAGTACTACTGGTACGAGGTTTGTGCCCATCCTCTTACCTTCCCCGGTCCCTCCAAGGGAAATCTGGGTCGACTCTCCGGTGATAACTGCACCCAGGCCGCTTTTGCAGGCTGGACCGAGGAGCACATTGCCAAGGCAAAGGAATTGGGCGGCGGCAAGATCGTATCAAGCGTGACCTTGGGCGAGGGCTGTATTATGACAAACGGCCTGTATGCCAAAGCATATCTGGATGAAAGCCCCGTGGGGAAGAGACATATGACCGAGGAAGAGGCCCGTGAGGTTCGCTTCCTTTCGGCAGACGGTATGGAGGGGCTTGCCGATGTGCGCCCTGTTGATACCCACGCAAAGCTTATTATTGACGGCGGCTCGGCCGGCAGACAGTTTGCCATCGGCGGCTGCTCTCCTGCCGAAGCGACTCTGCATTTGAAATCCGGCGGTGCCGTCAACCTCGGTGTTTTCAATAATCTGGCGGTGGATAAGGGCAACGAGCCTTATGTTTACGGCAACGTCAATGTTATTATGACCGGCGGCGGTGTGGGAAAGGAGATCATCGGTATTGCCGACTGCTACATCAAGGGCGACGTGAAGTTCGACTTTTCCTCCGATGATGAAAAGGCCACCCTGCTGGATTATTTCCTGATCGGTTCGAGCTCCCACGGTGTGGAGGGTAACGTTACCGTTTCCGTTCGTGATGTGGATATCCCCGGTGACTTTTTGTCCGGCTGTGCGACCTCGGGCAGTATTACCACAACGGTGAAGAACTGTAACATCACTGGCAAATTCCTTGCCGCAAGAAACGGCAAATGCAATGGGATCAAGAATGTCTTGGAGAACGTGACCATTGGCGAGGACTATCACGGAGGTCATTTCTTCAATTACAGCATCGGCCCCATTGAAAACCATATGAAGAATGTTACCGTTCAGGGCTCCTGGTACGGCGCACATTACAACCACTACGCAAATCTGGAGAACGGCTTGATCAGCGGTACCGTGAAGGTGAACGGCAAGGATATGACCCTTGCGGTTTACAACAAGATCGAAGGTCTCACGGTTGGCGCTACCTTCTGCGGCGGTTCTAAGCACGGTGCGGTGCACGGCTCTATTTATACCGATGCCAAGAATCTGACAGCGGTGGATTACGTCGGCGCTACCACTTGGGGTACCGTTACCGGCGATGTGACCAATATCGTGGAAAACGGCAACATCGAAACCTTCTGCGGTGTGACCAAGGCTCCCTCTAAGAACACCACGTTGGAGGGAAGCGTATTCAACACCCTGACCCACGGAACCTATACCAATGTTGCAGGCGGCTTTGTGGGCAACTCCAAAACATGTACCGTTACCGGCGATGTAACCAATATCATTGAGGGCGATATTTCCGTTACCAGTGGTATATCCGGTCTGGCCTCTGCCACCTCAAGCAGCTATGTGAATCTGATCTGCAAGGGTACGGTGACCAACCGCATTCGCAAGGTAGGGGACAAGGAGCCTTCCTTGGGTACCCCCGACGGCAAAAACTTTGCTCTTATCGGCGCAGGCCACCACGGCGTTGCCGAAAAGGGTGTTATCAACTATATTGAAGCGGGCGTTTTCCATAAGGTGATTGCAGGCCTTGCTTTCAAGATCTGCGAGGGCATGACCATTGGAACGGTCGACCTTCCCGGCTATGAGGCTTACAGCGTTGTAAACTTTGTCAGCGGCGGTACCTTCAGCGAGACCTTCAATGCCAGCCTTTGCGGTAATGCCGGCACCTTGGCCGGCGGTGTCTGCAATGTGATCTCAGGCGGCATCTTTACGGATCTTTATAACGGCGGCGCCCGTTCTCCTGCCTTGGGAGAGAATAACCCCGTGAAGAACGAGATCTCGGGCGGTACCTTTAAAGGGAATGCTTATCTTGCCTCCTGCGTACTCAATAACTCTCAAACTCAGAAGCTCATAGATACCTGTCACTCCGTGATCACGGGCGGCACCTTTGAGCAGGAGCTCTATGCAGCATGCCGTAACGCCGGCGATGTGACCAATTGTACGCTGACCATCAACGGCGGTGTGTTCAATCAGGTTTATGCCGGATCCGGTGCATTGAATGATGATCCGACCAAGGGCTACAACACCTCCACCACTACCCTCACCATTGCTCCTACGGCGGCAGACATCGTGCTCAACAAGCTCGTTTCCTCCCGTGGAGAAAATGAGATCATCAAGCTTTCCGGCGGAGACAAGAAGATCATTCTTTCCGCAGAGGGCGGTGTGATCGCAACGCAATATGATAAGGTTCCCCTGACCGTTCAGCAGAACAACGCGTGGACACAGGATCGTGTCTACATTCAGGTTCCCGGTGTGGATTCCAATACGATTTCCTTCGTAAAGAGCGAGGGCGTACAGGGCAATGTGAAGCTTACCGTTGGGGAGAGCGCAACGCAGTGGATCGGTACTGCCGATGAGCACGCTTACAGCGGCATCTGCGATGCAAGCTGTAATACCTGCGGAACCCTTCGTGTTGCCGAGGATCACGCTTACGAAAACGCTTGCGACACCGAATGCAACGGTTGCGGCGAGATCCGTGAGGTGGAGCCTCATACGTACGATAACGCTTGCGATACCACCTGTAACGAGTGCGGTGCCATTCGTGAGGTAGAGCCTCACAAATACGATCACGATTGCGACACCGATTGCAACGAATGCGGTGCCATTCGTGAGGTTGAGGGTCACGCTTACGAAAACGCTTGCGACACCACCTGTAATAAGTGCGGCGAGATCCGTCAGGCAGAGGATCATCAGTATGACAACGGATGTGATAAGGACTGCAATGTTTGTGGCGAGATCCGCGAGGTAAATGACCACAAGTACGATCACGGCTGCGATAAGGACTGCAATGTATGCGGCGAGATCCGTGAGGTAAACGATCA
>JAZQMO010000021.1:0-42379 GCA_045543495.1 Eubacteriales bacterium
CCTCCCTTACCTCCTGCCAAAAAGAGACAAGTGGTTTGTGGTTTGCAAAAAATAGAGCTACATTTGTCTATTGATAGATACACCTAACCTTTGTGTATGTATGACTAAAACTTTGACCATACAAAAACTATTCGCTTTCCCTCTCGCTGATTTCGACACCTACACAGATTTAGAGGTGGAAGAAGTGCAACCGACCGGACATGCCGTGCGTGAATTTCGATACATATCCCCCGATGGTACTTTTTTAGATTTAGCCCACTACTTTACGGATGTGCGAGTGATTTTCTTTGAGAATGGAGAATACAACATAGTTTTTTCGGGGGCTGCTACCAATACCGCCGTTATATCCAATGCCACCGTAATATTCTGGAATGCGCTATATGCGTTATTTGGGGCCGATGACGAGGGTAAAACACAAATGAGTTTTGAGGACTACTACCCCCGTTTGAGAAGTGGTGGAGAGATGTTTTTTCATCGAACGTGGTGTGATTGGAAGGTTTGGTTTAATGTTAATGAGGGTGTTGTAAACCTCCACCTTCGCAGCCAAGCCATCAAGCCTATTTTGGATAAGGAACTGTCGTTTATTGACTTGCTCTATTTCCCCGATGACCCTAACGATAAACCCGACACGCAGAGTTCGGGGTGCTTGTCGATGATAGCGGTCTTTGTCTTTTTGGGCAGCCTATTATTTTTGTAAACCTTCCCTATACTATAAAATGGCACATATTGTGTGTGCCGCCCACGCCAAATATAAGTCGGTTGACGGTTGACGGTTGTCGGTTGACGGTTGACAAAAGAAAAACGCCTCTCGATTGAGAGGCGTTTTTGTTGTTTAGAAATTGTCCTTCAAGGGCTCGAAATATGCCCTTCGGCCTTGGCCGACTAAGTCCCCCTTTTTCAAAGGGGGATTTAGGGGGAATGTAAAAGTGTATTAGGCGCAGCCCCAGGCGTGGTGATTAGTACCACCACGCCATAGGAACGCCAAAACTTTGTTTAGAAATTGTCCTTCAAGGGCTCGAAATAAGCCTGGGGATGCAAGCAGGCGGGGCAGGCTTTGGGGGCCTCTTTGCCTACATAGATGAAGCCACAGTTGCGGCACTGCCAAGTGATTTCGTCCTTGCGGAGGAACACCTCGCCGTCAGCTACGCGAGCGTAGAGCGAACGGTAGCGTTTCTCGTGGTAGGCCTCCACCTTGGCGATGTTGCGCCAAGCGGCTGCGATTGCGGGGAAACCCTCCTCGTCGGCGATAGCTGCGAATTGGGGGTAGAGCTCGCTCCACTCCTCGTTCTCGCCTGCGGCTGCTGCTTCGAGGTTGGCTGCGGTGTCGCCGATTACGCCTGCGGGGTAGGCAGCGGTAATCTCCACCATACCGCCTTCGAGGAACTTGAAGAACCTCTTGGCGTGCTCTTTCTCCTGCTCGGCGGTCTCCATAAAGATAGCTGCGATTTGCTCATAGCCTTCTTTTTTGGCCTGCGAAGCGAAGAATGTGTAACGTGTGCGTGCTTGGCTCTCGCCAGCGAACGATTTGAGCAGGTTCTGCTCGGTCTGTCAGTGAGGGCAACGGGTTGCGGCAATGGCAATGTCGCTCTTGCAGTAGGGGCATTTTTTGGTGGTAGGTGCGGGAGCTTCCTTTTTCTTGCCGAGGCTCATCAAACTGTTTACACCCTTGAGAAGGAGGAACAGCACCAAAGCCGTGAGAAGGAAGTTGACCACTGCGGACAAGAAGTTTGCAATTGCTGCGCCGATACCGGCAAGGGTAACCGTTTTCCATCCCCAGGTAAGAATAACGGTAAGAAGAGGCTGGATAAAGTTCTGTGTGAGAGCAGTAACGATTGCGGTAAAGGCACCGCCGACAATAATACCGACTGCCATATCCAGAACGTTTCCGCGAAGGGCAAATTTCTTAAATTCTGCAATAAATTTTTTCATTTTTAAAATCCTTTCTGATTACTTTTGTTTTTTTCATTTTATCACGGTTTTTCCTATATTTCAACAAATTTTAACAAAAAACAAAAACTTTGAAAAAAGAGAAAAAAACTCCCGAAATTCTCTTGACAAAAGGGAGGAAATATGTTAACATAATCGTCGCTGAAAAAAATATTGCCGAATAGTGTAACGGTTAGCACGACAGACTCTGACTCTGTTTGTCTGGGTTCAAATCCTAGTTCGGCAGCCAAAAAAATCCAAGCCAATCGGCTTGGATTTTTTTATTTCTATCTGTTATGGGATTGCATTTTGACAGATTTTTATCTATAATGGAGTATCCGAAAAAAAGGAGCTTATTATGAGACTGATCGCTCACGGCTGCGGCCCTACCGTTTATCCCTCCAACACCATTTTTTCTGCCAGAGAGGCTCTGAAAAACGGAGCGGATCTGGTGGAGCTTGATCTGCAGTTCACCAAAGACAAGCGCATTGCCGTTTTTCACGATTCGGATCTGATGAAAAAATTCGGAGATCCCAGAAAATGCCGAGAGGTGACGGCAGAGGAGTTTTTATCCCTGAGAAACACCAAGGATCCCGCCTGTCCCACCCATCTTTTGGATCATTTCTTTCAGTGCGGCATTGCCCCCATTTTGCTTCATCTGCCTCGCTACATCGTTCCCGCTACTCTGGAGCTTGTGGAGGAATACAACTACGGGGACAAGGTTTTCTTCGGCGTGGGGGATGTGGAGTCCCTTACCTTGATCCGTTCCCGCCTTCCCGATGCCAAGGTTCTCGCCTTTATGCGGGATCCCGTTGAGATTGAAGCCTTCGGCGAAAACGGGGCTGACTTTATGCGCCTGTGGGAAAGATGGCTGACGAAGGAAAATATAGATCGGGTGAAAAAAACCGGTGCGGAATTCTGGATCATGACCGGAGGCCCTGAAACGGATTTTCCCGTAGGCAGGCCCGACCGCAAAAGCCTCGAGCGCTTTATGGAGCTAAAGCCCGATGGCCTGCTTGTCAATAACATTCCCTTTGTCAAATCCGTTTTGGCGGAATTGGAATAAAAAAAGAACCGATGCGCGGCAGCGGTTCTTTTTTTACAAACTGCGCTGTTTTTTCTCTCGCCTGTACCAAGAAAAGAAGGTATACAGGTCGTTTATAAGAAAGGCGGCAAAGCAGATGCAAACGGAAACATAGGAGAAATTCACCGTGGAGGCAAGGATCCATAAAACAATGAGGATCACATCGTTTGCCGCATAAGCCAAAGCAAAAAAGGGGCTTCTGCGGAAGGAGAGATAGGCCGCAAGAAAGCTTGTGGTAACAGAGATCGTACAGGGAAGAAGATTTGCCGTGTGCAAGGAGCGAAGAAGATAATAAAACAGCACGGTCACCAGAAGGGTTGTGATCCAAAGAAAAAGGGGCTCCCCTTTTTTCAGGCGGCTAACCTCCACCTCCGAGCGATTGCCCTGAAAGGGATGGCGAAGCCAGGAAACAAGGCCGAAAACAGCCATGGGCAAGCACATACAAAGATAGGTAATGACCTCGCCGTAATAGCGAAAGCTCCAGGAAACCACCCCGTAAAACAGGCAAAACAGGATCATCAGCACCTGTCCGAAGGGGTTTCCCTTGGCGACGAATAAAATGGCGGTCACACCAATGACGGAGCCAATGAGGGTAGCATATTCCCGACACCCGAACAGAAAAAAGGAAAGGACGATAAAGAGAACGGAGCAAAGCCAAATGAGACGCTCCGCTTTCGTAAAATAATGATAATACCGTTTGATCCGATCCATATAGCCTCCATAAAAAAAGCATTCACACTTATCTTCCAAGACCTAACGATAAGTGAGAATGCGAACGCATTTTGATACCCGGTGGCACCGAGAGGCATTATACTATAAAAAGAAAGGAATTACAAGGTTTTTTCGTATTTTTCTTGCCAAGAAAATACGGCTGTGGTATACTGTAAAAAAACAAAGGAGAAAAAAATGAAATACGGCGTATCGATCAAGTGGCTTGCCGTCACCAGCTTTGAAATCAAATTTGACGGCTTTACCGTGGTGAGTGACCCTTACATCACCGAATGCAAGGGCACCGATCTGACTTGGGAAAATGTAGAGGCGTGCGATGCCATCTGTCTTTCCCACGCACACTGGGATCACGTGACAGACATTCCCAGACTGATGAAAAAATTCAATCCCATTTTGATGTGCGGAGAAATGACCGCCCTGCCCATGACCCGCTGGCTGAACTGTTCCCCCACCGTGGTCTATCCCATGTATCCCGACACGGAGCTCGATTTTAACAAGGTAAAGATCCGCTCCCTTTACGGCAGACACACCAATCTTGGCTCCGGCCTGAACGATCTGATTCGGGATAGGATCGCCAAAAATGAACTTTGCCAAAAGGATCCCGGTATGATGAGTCTGCAGGAGATCGGATGCTTTGAATACCGCAACTACCTTTTCACTGCGCCAAACGGCACTAAGATCCTTCTGTGGGGCAACGATCCCACCCCTGAGCAGGTGAATCTTTGCAAGGCTTTGGCGCCCGACATTGCCATTATTCAGCGCTCCACAAAGCCCGAGGCAGCCGCCAAGAAAGCAGCGTTTGCCGCCGCAATCGGCTGCAAGGTGCTGATCCCCCATCACCACGACTTCAGAGAGATCGATCCTCCCGAGGCCCTTACTCCCTTCCGTGAGGAATTCTTAAAGAGGGTGCCCGACGGAACCTTTATCACTACCAAGCACGGCGAGTGGATCGACCTGTAATACATTTTCCCTTCCGCCAAGTGCCATTCGGCACTTGGCTTTTTTACTTTAAAAAGAAAAAACGAAAGAAATGTATAAAAATTAAGCAAATTTTTCGCATTTTATGCAAAGAATTTCTTAAAAAAAGATTGCAACTTTACTTTGTTCGTGTTAAAATAGGGCGTTGATTTTTTTATAAAGGAGCCCGACAATGGATATTTTGTATAAGAACCTTTTGGAATTCGGTGTTGGCCAGGTCATTATGCTCTGTATCGGTGCACTTCTGATCTATCTTGCCATCGCCAAGGAAATGGAGCCCACCCTCCTGCTTCCTATGGGATTTGGTACCATTTTGGTAAATATTCCCTTTTCCGATGCACTCACAGGCCCCATCAAGGAGCTTTACGAGGCGGGAATCGCCAATGAGCTCTTCCCTCTTCTGCTGTTCATCGGAATCGGTGCCATGATCGATTTCGGCCCCCTGCTGACCAATCCGAAGCTGATGATCTTCGGTGCGGCGGCACAGTTCGGTATTTTCTTTACCCTGTGCATGGCCTCTATCTTCTTCGGTGACAACGACGCCGCCAGCATCGCCATCATCGGTGCGGCAGACGGCCCCACCTCCATCGCCGTTGCCAACGCCCTGAAGAGCGAATTCGTAGGCCCCATCACCGTAGCCGCTTACTCCTATATGGCTTTGGTGCCTGTGATCCAGCCCCCTGTGATCCGCCTGCTCACCACCAAGAAGGAGCGTATGATCCGTATGCCCTACGAGCAGAAATCCGTTTCCAAGAGAACCCGTATTCTCTTCCCCATTATCATCACTCTGGTGGCAAGCGCCATCATTCCTCAGGCAACCGCACTCATCGGCTTTTTGATGTTCGGTAACCTGATCCGTGAATGCGGTGTTTTGGATCAGCTTTCCGAAACCGCACAGAAGGTTCTCGCCAACCTCATTACCATTTTCTTGGGAATCTCCGTTGCCTTCAATATGACCGCAGGGCAGTTCCTCCGTCCTCAGACCATTCTCATTATGTGTCTGGGTCTCATCGCCTTCATCGTAGATACGGCAGGCGGTGTGCTCTTCGCAAAATTCTTGAACCTGTTTATGAAAAACAAGGTCAACCCCATGATCGGTGCCGCCGGTATTTCTGCCTTCCCCATGTCCGGCAGAATCGTTCACAAGATGGGTCTTGCCGAGGATCCTCAGAACTTCCTTCTGATGCACTCCATCGGTGTCAACGTTTCCGGTCAGATCGCCTCTGTTATTGCAGGCGGTATCATTCTCAACATTTTCGGTTGATAGGAGGAGACAGAGATGTTTTTCACAAAGCTTTACGTATTTGCCAGCTACCTGGATCAACTAAAAAAGGAGCTGGAGGTTCTGGATTTTAATCCCGCCCGTATTTTGGATATGCTTCCCCATATGGGAATCGGAATGCTGGTGATCTTCGTGATCATCGGGATCATCATTCTGACCACGGTATTGATCCAAAAATTCAGCGGCAAAAAGAATTGACAAAAAAAGCCCCGAGAAATCGGGGCTTTTTTCTTGCAAGTTCGGATTATATATTGTATGATATAGGAAAGAAACAAAGAATACAGGAGTTTATATGGAACTGCTACAGCTTCGCTATTTTCTTTCCGTTGCCAAAACCCTGAACATTTCACAGGCGGCACGGGAGCACAGGATCCCACAGCCCGCCATGAGTGCCACCATCAGCCGTTTGGAGAAGGAGGTGGGCACCAAGCTGTTTGACCGCAGCAAAAACCGCCTGAGACTCACAAGTGAGGGAGAGCAGTTTTTCACCGCCGTGCAAACGGGGCTGTTTTCTCTGGATCAGGGAGTGGAGAGCCTGAAAAAAAGCCCTGAATCCATTGAAGGTGAATTGACCCTTTTGGTGCGGCAGCATAGGCAAACGGTCATTGACTGCATTTCCGCCTTCAAGATGAAATACCCCAAGGCAAGCTTTCGTATTTTTTACGAGGTGGAAAATCAGAACAAAACGGATTTTGACCTTGTTATAACAGGAAAGGCTCCCGATAAAAGCTGGACCTTTCTTGACTGCCTCATTACGGAGGAGGTGGTGACGGTGGTGCCCGCCTCTCACCCTCTCGCCAAGAAAAAAGCGGTGGATTTCAAGGATCTTTCAAAGGAGGAATTTGCCGTCATTCACCGCAATTCCACCCTTTGGGAGCAAGCCCTTTTGCGATGTAGGGTGGCAGGCTTTGAGCCGAAGGTCAGTGTGGTTTGCCCGGACCTGGGTTGCTTGATGAAATACATTTCCTCAGGCCTTGCCATTACCCTTGGCCCCCGTCTTTCCTGGCGGGAGTTTGCCACGGATAAAATCGTATTTTTACCCTTGAAGGAGCCTATGCTCCGTGATACCAATCTCTACCGCTCCAAGTGGAATACTCCCAACCGTCTATCCAAGGTATTCCGCCGCTTCCTAACGGAATATTTCAAGGAATTCAAAGAAAAAGCGTGATGCTGTGCATCACGCTTTTTCTTTAATCCCGATCCTCGGCTTCCTCGAAAAAGGAATGCTTTAGGATGAGAAGTCTTGCGATTCGGTTGTGCTCATCCACAAGTTTAACCAGAACCGTAATGTTTTTGTAATCAAAGGAATCAAAGGGAACGGGCATGGCACCGATGTTCTCCGTTGCCCAGCCACCAACGGTGGCGCAATCGGTCTCCAATTCCTCATCATCCATTTCCAGATGATCGAAGAACTCAGTCAGGTTCATTTCACCGGCACACTCGAAGCGGCCCTTGTCCAATTCCTGCCATTCGTTGACGATATCGTCATTTTCGTCCCAGATCTCGCCCACCAAGAATTCCAACACGTCCTCCATGGTGACGATACCCATGATGCCGCCGTATTCATCTGCCACCACTACCATATGGGTCTGATGGCGACGGAATTCATTCATAATGTCAGGCAGGTGCATGGTCTTGGGAATGAAGACGGGGGGCAGAAGCATCTCCTGCAGGGACAGGTCGGGATTTTCTACCAATTCCTTTAAGTAGTTCTTCACATAAAGGATACCCACCACGTGGTCCACGGTTCCCTCGTAAACGGGGAAACGGGAGAACTGGGTCTCTTCAATGACACTTAAAATATGCTCCTTGCTATCCGAGATCTCAAAGCCCACCACATCAATACGGGGGGTGAGAATATCGGAGGCCTGCATATCGGTAAACTCCAGAGCAGACTGCAAAAGCTCGGTTTCGCTTTCCTCGATAACGCCTTCCTCCTCGGCGGTATCCAAAAGGTTTTCCAATTCCTCTTCCGTAACGGTGACCTGCTTTTCATCCTTCTTTTTCCAGAAAATGGAGAAGAATTTTACGATCAGCGAGGTGAGATACACCACGGGGAAGAAAAGGATCAAAAGAACCATCAAGGGATAGGAGGCCATTTTGGCAAAGGGCTCATTCATACGGCGGGCGATCATTTTGGGGGTGATCTCACCCACAATGAGGATGATCACGGTCATAACCACCGTAACGATACTGGAGGCCACATTTTCGGAAAGGCCCGAGGATTTTGCCAAATTTACCGCAATCACCGTTGCAATGGAGGTAGCAGCAATGTTCACCAGATTGTTGCCCACCAGAACCGTGGAAAGGGCGAAATCAAAGTGGTTGTAGATAAAGCAGATCAATTTCCAAACGGGAGAAGATGGATTTTCGCTTTCCTTCTTGACACGGATCTTACTGAGGGTCGTAAAGGCGATCTCCGTACCGGAGAAGAAGGCAGAACCGAAGAGGCAGACAATGATGCCGATGTAAGGTAAAAACTGCATACCAACACCCCCTTACATCAGATCCAGGCCTTCGCCTGCATCGCTTTCGTCCCGAATTTCGCCAACCAGCTCTTCCAGAACGTCTTCCATGGTGATCATACCGATCTTGTTCCGCTTTTCATCGGTAACAAAGACCATATGTAATTTATTCAGTCTCATTCTCTGAAGCAAAACGGAGATCTCCGTTTTGGAATCAAAGACATAGGGCTTTAACAGGATCTTCCTGAGCAGTATCGGCTTTTTGGCAGCCCAGCTTCTCATAAAGGAATTCACGGGCAGGATCCCCACCACATTGTTCTTCCCGCCCTCGTAAACGGGGATACGGGAATAGGGAGAGAAGCGAACCAGCTCAGCCACTTCCTTGGCCGAGGCGGAGCTGGGAACGGAAACCACCTGATCCATGGGGATCATAATGTCCTCAGCCAGCTTTTCACGGAATTCCATGGCGGAATTCACCAAGGCCTGCTTTTCGGGCTCCAGAACTCCCTCATCCTCAATGGTTTCAATGATACTGATGAGCTCCTCCTCCGTTACGGTTTTTTGCTCGCCAACAGAGAAGAATTTTGACATCAGACCGGAAATACCGGAAAAGATGAAGGAAATGGGGGTCAGCACCCGAACCAAAAGGCGCATACTGGGGGCATAAAAAAGAGCCAATTCCTCACACCGCACCTTGGCAAGACTCTTGGGGATCATTTCCGCAAAGAGATACACGATCAAGGTTGTGATAATGGTGCCCACGCCTACAAGATCCTCGCTGAAGGAACGGATCACAAGCAGGGTGGAAACCGATGCACAGGCGGCGTGAAACACGTTGTTTCCGATAAGAATGGTGGAAAGGGTCTTGTCAAAGCGATCACAGATCCAAAGGGCTGTCTTCGCCTTTTTATTCCCCTTCTCCATCATGGTACGGAGACGAACGCGGGAAACGGCTGCGTAAGCGGTTTCGCTGCTGGCAAAATATGCCGAGAGCAAAATTGAAATGAGAAAAATAATAAGATAACCTATACTGCTACTGTCCAAGAAAAAACCAACTCCTTGTAAATGAATTTCATTAAATCATATTATACTATATAAAAACGGAAAAAGCAAGGGACAGCTTGTATAATCTTTTGACAAAAACTTGTGCAAAGCGGCAAAAAAATCGACTTTTTCTCTATTTTTTAAATTTTTCCGGTGCACTTGAAATGTATGGGAGAATGTGGTATGATGATAGATAAACGAAAAATACTCTCTTTTGAGATCCCTTGAGAAAGGAATGGATTATGGAACAAGCCACCGTGAAAAAGAGAATCTTCTCTGCGGTACAGCCCTCGGGCAACCTGACCCTGGGCAATTATTTGGGCGCTCTGAAAAACTGGGCGGATCTTCAGGATGAATTTGAATGTATTTACTGCGTGGCAGACCTGCACGCCATTACGGTGCGTCAGGAGCCTGCAGTTTTAAGAAAAAAGAGTCTGGATACGCTGGCTCTTTACCTAGCCAGCGGCATTGACCCCAAGAAGGCCGCCTTCTTCTTGCAGAGCCACGTGCCGGAGCACACCATGCTCTCTTGGGTCTTGGGGTGCAACACCATGTTCGGAGAATTGAGCCGTATGACTCAGTTTAAGGACAAATCCCAAAAGCACGCCGACAACATCAACGCAGGTCTTTTCACCTACCCTGTTTTAATGGCCGCCGACATTCTTTTGTATCAGGCGGATCTGGTGCCCGTAGGCTCCGATCAGAAGCAGCACGTGGAATTGACCCGTGACATTGCTCAGCGCTTCAACAGCGCTTACTCCCCCACCTTCACGGTGCCCGAGGCCTACATTCTCAAATCCAGCGCCAGAATTATGTCCTTGGCGGAGCCGGAGAGAAAGATGTCCAAATCCGACCCCAACCAAAACGCTTCGATCTTTATGCTGGATTCCAAGGATGACATCATCCGCAAATTCAAGAGAGCGGTGACCGATTCCGAGGCAAGAGTTGCCGCTGATCCCGAGCGTCCCGGTGTATACAACCTTGTCAATATTTACTCCTGCCTGACCGGCAAGACAAGCGATGAGATCGAAAAGGAATTTGAGGGCAAGGGCTACGGCGATTTCAAGCTTGCCGTAGGTGAGGCCTGTGCCGATGCTTTGCAACCCGTGCAGGAGGAGTTCAACCGCCTTACCAAGGATAAGGCTTATCTGGAATCCATCCTTGCAGAGGGTACCGAAAAAGCAAGCTACATTGCAAGAAAGACTATGCAAAAAGTATACAGAAAGGTTGGCTTTTATCAGTCACGCTGAGTTATGAAACTGTTTCCAATGTTCGGTGCCATCTCAAGCTCCACCGGCTTTGAGCTGTCCACCTTGACGGCAAACGATCTGATCTACGGCTTTTTGGCCTTTCTCTTCTCCGTGCTTCTGGCCTTTGCACTGACCCCCGCCGTTCGTGTCCTGGCCTTCAAGATCGGGGCGGTGGATGTCCCAAAGGATGCAAGAAGAATGCACAAGGAGCCCATTCCCCTCATCGGAGGGCTTGGCATTTTCATCTCCTTTTCCGTTTCTACCCTGCTTTTCTTGGAGCAGATCGATCTGAAGATCATCGGTCTTCTTTTGGGCATGCTTGTGATGGTGTGCCTTGGTATTGTGGACGATGTGCGGGAATTGAGTGCCAAGAAAAAGCTTTTGGGGCAGATCGTGGCAGCCCTCTTCCCTGTTCTGACGGGAACCCGAATCGATTTTATTATGATCTTCGGCGAGCCCTATCATTTTCAGGAATGGATGAGTATTCTCCTGACCGTATTCTGGATCGTGGGAATCACAAACGCCATCAACCTCATTGACGGGCTGGACGGATTGGCCTGCGGTATTTCCGTGATCTCCTCCTTCTGCTTGGTATTGACCGCCATCATCAGCTCCTCTCAATCCTCTCTGGCGCTCCTGTCTCTTCTGTTGGCAGGTGCCTGTCTCGGCTTTTTGCCCTTCAACATTCACCCCGCCAAAATGTTTATGGGGGATACGGGTGCTCTGATGCTGGGCTATGCCCTCAGCACCATTTCCATTTTGGGTGTATTCAAATTCAATGCACTGGTTTCCTTCTTGGTTCCCTTTTTGATTTTGGGTCTGCCCGCCAGCGATACTCTGACTGCCATCATTCGAAGGCTCCTTCACAAAAAGAGTCCTTTTTCTCCCGACCGTGGGCATTTGCATCACAAATTGATCGATATGGGCTTTTCCCAAAGAGCCTCCGTTTTGATCCTGTATGCGATTTCCGCACTGCTCGGCATTTGCGCGGTTATGTTCACCAATGACAATGTGCGCACCGCATTTTTCATTTTGGTCATTGGTATTGCCGTTACGGTGATGGACTTTGTGATCCTTTCCAAAAGCAAGACCAACCGCGAGGGAAGCGGTGTCATCAAGCATCCTGAGCGATTGGATGAATTGCAGAAAAAGGAGCACCACAAGCAGGAGCTTCAAAAAGCAGTTCGGGAAGAAATGGAAAGAGAAAAGAAAGAAAAAGAATAAACGAAAAAATCACACCTCTCGGTGTGATTTTTTTGCGGTGATTTATTTGGACAGCAAAACATACAGCAGGATCCCCAAGAGGACCACATCATTATCCGTATTGTCGCACAGAAGAAATACGATCAGCGAAATGAGAGCGGAGTCCTCGGGGGAAACCAGACTCAAAAGTTCCTGAAGGGTCTCGGGGGCTTTTCTTTCCCGCTCCTCGGTCAAGGGCGCCTTTC
This sequence comes from Eubacteriales bacterium, assembly GCA_045543495.1. Taxonomy (GTDB): domain Bacteria; phylum Bacillota; class Clostridia; order Oscillospirales; family SIG627; genus RGIG5579. The sequence goes on from JAZQMO010000021.1 coordinate 12,207, forward strand.
CCTCCTGCCCCTGACGGAGCCTGCGGCTGTATTCCTCCCGCTTTTGGTGATGGAGCATATTGCTTTCATCGGGGCGGAAGGGGGCGTGGTGCAATGTTCCCGTATACATCATTTCCTCACAACAGTTTTTGCGCCGAGACCAAAAGATCCAGCGTTTGCATGGTTTGAATGATCCGATCCAGCTTTTCCTTTTTCTCCTCCTTCACAAAGGGGCGCATGGCCCGAAGGAGATTCAGCCTTTCCCGACTGCCGTCTCCCAGCACCCGAAGAGCCTCGGCAATGGCGGGCTGACGCATCAGCTCTCCAAAGCCCGAGGCAGGGCTCTGAGGGGGTGCGGGCGGCGATTCGGGGGGCCTCTCTTCCCGCTTCTCCTCCCGCTTCTCCTCCCGTGCAAAATTTTTCGCAAGACCGGCAATGGTGGCCATGGCATCAGGATCAGACAGAACCGTTTTCAATTTTTCCGAAAAATCTCCGTTCATCCGTCCACTTCCTTGCGAATCTCCTGCATCAGGCGGGTGGTGTTTTCTTTTCCAATGGCCTCCTCCACCCGATCCAGATCACTTTGGGTCAAGCCCGCCACCGTTTCCTTGATCTTCCCCATATCGGAAAGATACCCTGCGGCAAGTGCGGGATCAATGCCCATATTCCCCGCCACGGATAAAATGGCGTTTTTCAAGGCTTCATCGTCCAGCTGATGGATTTTTCCCAGCAAGTCCCGATCCATTTCCATTTGTTTCCCTCCCTTACAATGGCTTTTTCTCATTGTATGCCGAGAGGGACAAATTGTTGCAAAAAAGTCCGCCGATCAGATCGACGGACTTTTTTTGTTTTACAAATTCATACCACAAAAATTTTGGTTTTGGCTCCCTCGGGGAAATACTGATGGATGCGCGGGCTGTCGGTCACCACATAATCCACCTCCCAAATGGGAAGGAGATTATAGGGAGTGGAAAGGTCGAGCTTTGTTTCATCGCACAAAAACACGCTTTTTTTCGTTTGGGCCAAGGCAGTTTTGCGAATCTGCGTTTCCGGCAGGGAGGGGTCGGTCAAGAGGCCCTTTTCATTGACCCCGTGGCAGGAGAACACCACCAGATCAAAATTGAAGCGGCGGAGAAAATCCTCCGCAAAGGGGCCGAATTGAGCAAGAGAGTTTTCAAAGATCTCACCGCCCGTCAAATAGGTTTTGATGCCCTTTTTCACAAGCTGGGAGGCCAAGGTAATGCCGTTGGTCACCACGGTCAGCATTTTCTTTTCCCCCAAAAATTCCGCAATCTGCATGGTGGTGGTGGAGGCATCGATAAACAAAATGTCGTTATCGGAAATCAGGCGGGTTGCGGCACGGCACAGTCTCTTCTTTTCGTTGACATGAACCGTTTTTCTGAAATTCAGCGGAGCTACGATATGCTCTCCCTGAACCTTTTTGGCTCCGCCGTGGCTTCTTACAATGAGATTTCTCCTCTGAAGCTCTCCCAGATCCCGACGGATGGTAGGCAAGCTGACAAACAGCTTGTCGCTGAGGGTTTGAACGGAAATAAACTTTTCTTCCTCCAGAATGTCTAAAATTCTGTCGTAACGCTCTTCTTTCATCCGAAATCCTCCTTGATCGTTTTTGATCGTTTGTCAAAAATACAGCCAGTCATTGACAATCACTTTTGATCGTTTTATTGTATAAATATAATATTAACTTTATGTTTTGTCAATACCGAGGTGAAAAAAATGTTTGACGTTGCGATCATCGGCGGCGGTGTGGTGGGTGCCTTAACGGCACGTACCTTAAGCCGGTACCGTCTGAAGATTTGTGTCCTGGAAAAGGAGAACGATGTGGCCTGCGGAACCTCCAAGGCCAACTCTGCCATTGTCCACGCCGGCTTTGATGCCAAGGAAGGAAGCCTGAAGGCAAAGCTGAACGTTTTGGGCAGTGAAATGATGGAAGAGGTATGCCGTGAGCTTGGGGTCAAGTACAGAAGAAACGGCGCCCTTGTCATCGGCTACAATAAGGAAGACCGTGAGCTTTTGGAGCTTCTGTTGAAGCGAGGAGTGGAAAACGGTGTCAAGGAGCTTTACATTGCCGAGAAAGAGGAGCTTCTCAAGCTTGAGCCCAATCTTTCTCAGAATGTGACCTGTGCGCTGGTGGCTCCCACCTCCGCCATTGTGTGCCCCTATGAATTGACCGTTGCCGCCATGGGAAATGCCATGGACAACGGTGTTGAATTGTTCCGTGAATTTGCTGTAGACCGCATTGAAACGGAAAAAGACGGCTATACCGTATTCAGCGGCGAAAAGAGTGTGAAGGCACGCTTTGTGGTAAACTGCGCCGGTCTCTATTCCGATAAGATCGCCCGCATGATCGGGGACGACAGCTTTACCGTTACCCCCCGAAAGGGCGAATATATGCTTTTGGATAAGGAATGCGGCGGTGTTGTAGACCGCACCATTTTCCGCACCCCCACCAAAATGGGCAAGGGTATTTTGGTTTCTCCCACGGTGGATGGAAACCTGATCCTGGGGCCCACCTCGGTGGATATGAGCGATAAGGAAAACACCCAAACCACCCGTGAGGGTCTGGCTGAGGTAGTGGAAAAGGCCAAGGAAATGGCAGAAGGGATCCCCTTCGGGAAGGTGATCACCTCCTTTACGGGTCTCAGATCCGTGGGCAGCACGGGTGATTTTATTCTCACCCATCCCCAAAAGGGCTTTTTCAATGCAGGCGGCGTAGAATCCCCCGGGCTTTCCGCCTCCCCCGCCATTGCAAAGTATTTGGTAGAGCAGATGGCCGAGGACGGTCTGGAATTGATCAAAAATGAAAGCTTTGATCCCCACCGTGAGGCAATGCACGCCTTCCGTGAGGCTTCCCCCGAGGAAAAGAACCGCATCATCCAACAGGATCCCGCCTACGGCAAGATCGTTTGCCGCTGTGAGAGAGTGACCTTGGGCGAGATTTTGGCGGCCATTCACAAAAACCCCGGTGCCGTGGATATGGACGGTGTCAAGAGAAGAACCCGTGCCCAGATGGGTCGCTGTCAGGGGGGCTTCTGCGGACCGAACATTATGGAGATCTTGGCAAAGGAGCTTCATCTGCCCACCGAGCAGGTAACCAAAAACGGTAAGGGCTCGTATATGGCAATCGGAAAAACGAAAGAGGGGAAGCAATGAGAGAGATCGTGATCATCGGCGGTGGCCCCGCCGGTATGAGTGCCGCTCTGGCGGCTTATGAAAGCGGATGCCGTGACATTCTCATTTTAGAGCGTGAGGAGCAGACAGGCGGCATTTTGCAGCAGTGTATTCACGCAGGCTTCGGTCTGCACCGCTTCGGTGAGGAATTGACAGGGCCCGAATACGCCGCAAGATATCAGGATGCATTGGTGGGAACCGGCATTGAAATCAAGCTCGGTACCACGGTGCTGGAATTGACAAAGGACAAAAAGGTTCTTGCCACCAACGCCAAGGAGGGTGTCTTTGAAATTCAGGCAAAGGCCGTGATCCTTGCCATGGGATGCCGTGAGAGACCCAAGGGAGCGCTGAATATCCCCGGTCACCGTCCCGCAGGCATTTACAGCGCAGGAAGCGCACAGAAGCTCATCAATGAAAAGGGGATTCTGCCCGGTAAGAGCTGTGTGATCCTGGGAAGCGGTGATATCGGTCTGATCATGGCAAGAAGAATGACTCTGGAGGGAGCAAAGGTTCACGCCGTATGCGAGGTGCTCCCCTACTCCGGCGGTCTTGCCAGAAACATTGAGCAGTGCCTCAATGACTTTAACATTCCCCTGAAATTGAGCCACACGGTGACGAATATTCACGGCAAGGGCCGCTTGGAAGCGGTTACCATTGCACAGGTGGATGAAAAGAGAAATCCCATTCCCGGAACGGAAGAGGTGATCCCCTGCGACACTCTGCTTCTTTCCGTGGGACTGATCCCCGAGAATGAACTGACCAAGTGTGCCGAGATCGGCCTGAGCCCCATTACGGGCGGCGCTGTGGTCGATCAGGACAGACAGACCGAGGTGGAAGGTGTTTTTGCCTGCGGAAATGTTCTGCATGTGCATGATCTGGTGGACTATGTTTCCGAGGAAGCCCATCTGGCAGGCGTTGCCGCCGCAAAATACGTTGCGGGCACCGTGGAAAACAAGATCGACCTTCCCATTCATACGGATGGCCGTGTCCGCTACACGGTTCCTCAGAGAATTACCCGTCTTGACGATGTGACGGTTTACTTCCGTGTCAATCAGATCTACAAGGACGCCACCATTCAAGTCAAGAGCGGAAACGAGATCCTCTTGTCCAAGAAAAAGAAAAAGCTGGCTCCCGGCGAAATGGAATCCATTGTATTGAAAAAAGAGCTCCTTGCAGGAAAAGAAACTCTGGAAATCGGTTTGGAGGTGCAAGCGTGAAACGTAATTTAACCTGTATCGTATGCCCCATCGGTTGCGGTCTGGAGGTGGAATTGGAGGACGGAAAAGTTCTTTCCGTTGCCGGCAACACCTGCCCCCGCGGAAAGGATTACGCCGTTTCGGAGTGCACCCACCCCATCCGCACCGTCACCTCTACCATGAGATGCGAAAACGGTGCCATGGTTTCGGTCAAGACCTCAAAGCCCATTCCCAAGGAAAAGATGAAGGAATGTATGGAGCGGATCAACAAAGCCACCGCCACCCTTCCCATTCGCATCGGGCAGGTTTTGATCTCCGATGTATTCGGAGCAGACATTGTGGCAACCCAAAACAAAAACTGAGAATCCAAAGACAACGAAAAAAGAGCCTTTCGGCTCTTTTTTAATTGTCACTCTCTTCTTCGGGCTCCTTCTTTTCGGGAAGAATGATCACCGCTTCGGCAACGCAGTGCTCCTGCACCAGATTGACCTGAATGGTAATGCCCTCCCACTCTACGCTGAAGGTGCTTCCGTCCTCGGGGACGGAGCCGTAAAGACCCATGGCCAGACCGCTGATGGATTCGTAATCATCGGGGAATTCAAGCTCCAATTCCTTCTCAATGACAGACAGGGAAATGTTTCCGTTCACCAGCCATCTTCTTTCATCCAGACGGGTCAATTCCTCTTCCTCCGTTACGGGATCGGCCTCCTCCTGCATTTCACCCACGATCTCTTCGATCAGATCCTTCATGGAAATAATGCCTGAGAAGCCTGCGTACTCATCCAGCACAACGGCAAAGGAAACACGGTTTTCCTTCATATTGCGGAAGGTCAGATCCGCTTTGGCACCCTCGGGAACAAAATAAGGGGTGCGAACGGCCTTTTCCAATACGTTTTCTCTGGATTGATCCTCCAGACGGAAATAATCCTTGGTATCCAGAACACCCACCACATTGTCAATACTGCCGTCGCAGATGGGATACATGGTAAAGCGGCTGGAGCGAATGGTTTTGGCCCATTCCTCATCGGTCTCCTCCATCCAAAGGAGAACCACATCGGTGCGGTGCACCGTGAGAGCGCCGACGGTCAGATCGTCAAACTCAAAAATATTTTCAATGATCTCTCGCTCTTCCTCTTCGATCACGCCCTTTTCGGCACCCAGATCGGCCATCATTCGGATATCCTCCTCGCTGACCTCCTCATCATCTGCATTGGGATCAATGCCCACGAGGCGGAGAACGCCGTTGGTGGAGGCGGTAAGAAACCACACGATGGGAGCAAACACACGGGAAACGAAGGACACCGAGCCGGACAAGGCAAGGCTGGTGCTCTCGGTCTTTCTCATAGCCACTCTCTTGGGCACAAGCTCACCGAAGATCAGGGAGATGTACGAGAGGATCAGGGTAATGAGAATGACGGCGATGCTATCCAAAACCCCTACGCTGACCTTGGGAAGCAGCTTTTGCAACAGGATCACAAGATCGGCGGCAAAGTTATCGGCGGCAAAGGCCGAGCCCAAAAAGCCCGAGAGGGTAATGGCAACCTGAATGGTGGCCAAGAACTTGGCGGGATCGCCCTTCAGCTTGATGAGGCGGCGGGCTTTTTTGTTGCCCTGCTCCGCAAGGCGACTGAGTTTTGCCTCGCTGATGCTGATAACGGCGATTTCTGCCATGGCAAAAATGGCGTTGAGCAGAATAAGCACAAGCTGCAGTGCTAAGGGACCTATGTATTTCATAATAATTAAAAATTCCTTTCCTTACAAAAAATTAATTTTGAATGAGCAAAACAAAAGGGCACAGCCTATCCCCGAATATAATAGGATAGGTGATGCCGATATACAAAAACTCTATTCAAAACCATCTTCCGTATGGGAGGCTTATCGTTTTTCTGACAACTGTGACTGTCCGTATCCATAAGGTAACAAATCATCTCCTTTCTTGAAACTGTTGATATTATACTATTCTCTTTTCATTCTGTCAAGTGTATCGGTTTTTCCTTGACTGATGAAAAAAATACGGGTATACTATAAGTAACAACCGAAAGGAGAAAAAAAGTGAATTCATACCGTGAACGATATCTTACCTGGTGCTCCGATCCTGCCTTTGATGAAGAGACAAAAAAGGAGCTTTTGGCGCTGACGAGCGAAAAAGAGATCGAAGAGCGTTTTTATAAGGATCTAGAATTCGGTACGGCAGGCCTGCGAGGCATTATGGGCGCAGGCACCAACCGCATCAATTCCTACACCGTAAAGAGGGCCACTCTGGGGCTTTGCCGTCATCTGGAAAAAACAGAGAAAAACGGAAAGGAAAAAGGAATCGCCATCGCCTATGACACCCGAAACCGATCCGACACGCTGGCAAGGGATGCGGCAGAGGTTTTCACCGCCTGCGGCTTTCGGGTATATCTGATGGATCAGTGCGCCCCCACTCCCCTTTTGTCCTTTGCGGTGCGGCATTTGGGGTGCATCTCGGGTGTAGTGGTGACCGCAAGTCACAATCCTCCCGTTTACAACGGCTACAAGGCCTACGACAAAACGGGCTGCCAGATCGGCATTGAAGAGGCCGAAAGCGTTTTGGCGGAAATCGGCAGGATCCAATGGAATGAGCTTCCCACCCAAGGAAATGATGCACTTTTGACCATGGTGGGAAAGGATCTCATTGACGCCTTTACAAAAGCCGTTTTGACCCAATCCACCTTCCGTGATGCTGAGGCAAAGAAGGCCCTTCGTCTGGTTTATACCCCCATTCACGGCTCGGGGCAGATCCCTGTTTTGCAGATCTTGGAAATGGACGGCTTCCGTGAGGTCAAGGTGGTGGAGGAGCAGAGATTGCCCGACGGCAATTTCCCCACGGTCAAGAGCCCCAACCCCGAGGAGCGGGGCGCTCTGGAAATGGGCATTGGATTAGCGCAGAAGGAGGGGGCCGATCTTGTGATCGGAACCGACCCCGACTCCGACAGGATCGGCTGTGCCGTCAAGCATAAGGATGAAATGGTTCTTTTGACGGGCAACACGGTGGGCGCTCTTCTTTGCGACTTTTTGCTGAAAAACAAAACCGTTTTGGGGCAAAATCCCGTGGTGATCAGCACCATTGTGACAAGCGATCTGGGCAGTGCCATTGCCCGTGGCAGAGGGTGCGGCGTGATGCAGGTGCTGACGGGCTTTAAGTTTATCGGAGAAAAGGTGAGCTCCTTTGAAACACAGCGCAAGACTGATCCCGCCAACGCTCCCCATTTTGTGTTGGGATATGAGGACAGCTACGGCTATTTGGCAGGCACCCACGCAAGAGATAAGGATGCGGTGGTAGCGGCCATGCTCATTGCGGAAATGGCGGCTTGGCACAAATCGGAGGGAAGAACTCTTGTGGATGCGCTGGAGGCGCTTTACAAGGAATTCGGTTATTATCTGGATCGGGTGGAGGCCTTTACCCTGCAAGGAAAAGAGGGGCAGGAGAGGATCGCCGAAATTATGAAGGAAATTCGCTCGGACAAGGAATTTTTGCCCGAGATCGAGAAAGCGCTTGACTACTCCAAGGGAGTGGATTCGCTCCCCCCCTCCAATGTATTGAAGTTTTATTTGAAGGATGGCTCCTGGATCGCCGCCCGCCCCTCGGGCACGGAGCCCAAGATCAAGTTTTATTACTGCATCCGCGGGGAAAGCCGAGAGGCAGCGGAGAAAAAGCAGAAGGAAATTCGGCAGATCATTTTACAAAAAACAGGGCTGTAAAAAAAAGAAAAGAGGAAAATACCGAAGTGATATAATGATGGCAGACACAAAAAAAGTGTCTGCCATCATTATACTATTTCACGAAATCGTCTTTTTTTTATTTGCGGCGGTCGGAGCGAAGAAAAGGGGCTTGGATTTTCTCTTCGGTGAGAGGAGCGTAGAGCTTGGGACGGCGGTAGGCGTTGCCGTGAACCTCCTCGGCCCGATAAGAGCGAAGCTGTGATACATCAAGCTCGGCAACGTAGACCCCTTCCTCCTCGGGGGCGGAAAACACCATGGTATCCCGTGAGCCGGAAAGCTCGGGAAGGTAGGCCACCCCGTCAAACAAGGTGGAGCCTCCGTTGCAATCGGGCACGGTGACGGGGTAATTGCAGGTGGCAATGGCCATCATATTTTCATAGGCTCTGCCCCGCAATTGGGAAAGGCGATTGATCTCCATCGGGCAGGCATTGGGCACCAAAACAAGCTCTGCGCCCCGAAGCATCAGAATACGGGCACTCTCGGGAAATTCCCGATCGTAGCAGATCATAGCCCCCACCGAAAGAGGGCCTTTTGCCGTGTCCAATTGCGTTACGAAGAAATCCTCCCCGCGGGTCAGATTCCTCTCGGGGCCAAAATCACAGGTGTGCACCTTGGCATAAGAAAGCTTTTTCTCTCCGTGGCGGTCAAACAGGGTGACGGTATTGCGGGGCGGGCCCTGCCACGCCTCCAAATAGGTAATAGCAATGGCCATATCAAGCTCCTTTGCCAAAGAAGCGAAGGCTCTGACGAATTCCCCGTCGCTTGAAACGGCATCCTTCTGCCATAAGGCAGGGGGTCGGTCGTAAATATCGTACCCGCAGTTGAACATTTCGGGAAACAGAGCGATATCCGCTCCCCTTTTTTTGGCTTCACGGCAGGCCCTCTCCCCCAAAACAAGATTCTCTTGCAGAGTGGAGGCGGGAGTGATCTGCAAAAAGGCAATTTTCAATTTCATTTCAGCCCTTTCCCATCATAAAAGGCACGGCCCACCACCTTGCCAAGACCCATATAGCGGTGACCCACGGGATCGTAGGTAATGGGACGAAGCCTTGCGGGGTCGATATTTCCTTTTTCGTCCAGTATCCTTTCCTCGGCGCTGACGTTGACGATCCTGCCGATGCAGATTCCGTCCTCATTGAATTTGATAAGCTCACATTCCAGTGTCATGGGAAAATCCGTCACCACAGGCGCCGAAACAAATTCCGAGGGGATGCAGGTAAGGCCTGCCTTTTCCATTTTGCAAGGGTCATCGTTTCCTGAAACGATGCCGACGAAATCTGCCTCCAACACGTGCTCCTCATCGGCAATGCCCACGGTAAAGGCACCGGAGGAAACGATACTCTTTGTGGTTTTGTGTCCCTCATCCAAGCAGATCATAATTTGGTCGGTATCGTAGATGCCGCCCCAAGCCGCATTCATACAGCAGGGCTTTCCCTCTTCGTCATAAGCGGAAACCATCAAAACAGGCATAGGATAAAGCCAGGTCTTTGCACCAAAATTCTTTCTCATATTCTCTCCTCCCTTTCTTTTCTCTATTGTACCACAAAACCAAATGATTGCAAACTGTTTTTGCTACATCGAAAAAAAGTGTTGAAAAAAGGAGCTTAAAGTGATACAATAGCAAGGTTAGAAAAACGATCAAAAAAGGGTTTCAAATGAAAGAAAAAAGCTTATCCAAGGATTTTACAAAGGGCGGAATCGCAAAGCAGCTGTTCTTCTTTGCACTGCCGTTTATGGCCTCTAACGCCTTGCAGGTGCTTTACAGCACCATTGATATGGTGATCGTGGGAGAATACGTAGGCACGGCAGGGCTTTCGGCAGTCTCTCAGAGCAGTCAGATCGTAAACTTTGCCACCATGGTTTGCCTGGGCTTTTCCAATGCGGGGCAGGTGCTTTTGGCACAGGCCATGGGAGCAGGGAAAAAGAAGGAAATGAACGATATCATCGGTTCTCTTTTTGCCTTTATCTCGTTTTTGGCCGTGGTTTTGGCAGGGGCGATCCTGTTTTTGCAAAACCGGATTTTGGACTGGATGAAAATCCCTCAGGAATCCTATGAAATGGCTCGGGACTATTTGGTGATCTGTGCGGCAGGCCTGCTGTTTACCGCAGGGTATAACCTGATCTCCGCCATTCTGCGGGGAATGGGAGATGCCAAGCGTCCTTTCCTGTTCATTGGCATTGCCTCTCTTGTGAATTTGGTTTTGGACATTGTTTTCACCGGCTTCTGGGGCTGGGGTGTGGCAGGTGCGGCTTGGGCCACCATCTTGGGCCAGGCAGTCTCCTTTATTTTCTCTCTGTATTACCTCTTCCGTCACAGAGAGGCCTTCGGCTTTACCTTCCGCAAGGAGGATTTTGTTCCCAAGCTGAAATTCATCCGAATGATCGCAGGACTGGGAACGCCGATGGCCATTCAATCCGGCTGTATCAACCTCTCCATGCTCTTTGTCAATTCCATGATCAATTCCGTGGGCGTGGTGGCCTCGGCAACCTTTGGCGTGGGCGTTCGCATTGACGATATCATCAACAAGATCTCCATGGGAATTCAATATGCGGCGATCCCCATGATCAGCCAAAACATCGGAGCGGGCAAGGTAGACCGTGCCAAGAAGGTGGTCTATCAGGCGTGGATCTTTTCCACAGCCTTCACCGCCGTTTGTATGATCCTTTATATCACCCTCGGGAAGGAACTGTTCATGCTCTTTTCCGATGATACTCTGGTACACGAAATGAGCGGTGATTTCATCCGTGCTATTCTGTGGATGTTCCCCGCCTTTGCCATTATGCGAGGAAGCAACGCCTTTGTTCAGGGGATCGGAAACGCCAAATTCAGTATGGTGCTTGCCATGCTGGACGGAGTGGTCCTTCGCATCGGGCTGAGCTGGTTCTTTGGAATTTTCCTGAATATGGGCTTTTACGGCTTCGTTTTGGGATATGGCCTTGCTCCTTACGGCTTCGCTATCCCCGCAACGGTCTATTTTCTATCGGGAATCTGGAAAAAGAGAAAAACCCTTGCCGAGCAAATGTAAACAAAAAAGAAGAACCGATTTGAAATTGGTTCTTCTTTTTTGTTTTATGTCAATCGTTCCAAATGGGCTGACCGATGGCAATGAGGGTGGCACCCTTTCGCATATCATCGTGTACCTCGACCCGATAGAAGGCCGCCTCCTCAGAAGCGTTTAAGGCATAGTAATGGGTAGAAAAATCACTCATTTTAAGGCTTGCCACCACCCCTTTATCGTCTATGATATCCACACGGTACGCCCTTCCCTCCCGCGCAAAGCTTTCATAAAAATCTCCGACGGAAAGCACAAGCCGTTTTCCGTTAAAGTCGGTGGAGGAGCCCATTTTGGTTTCCCCGATGGCCATACGGATCCCCACAAACCCACAGGTGAAATCCCCTTGGGAGGCGTGAGATAACAGGTGATCGTCCAAGGTGGACTCGGCGTAGATGGTGGTAAGGGCCTTGGCATCGGGCACTCGGTGGCGGTCACAGCCTGCGGTGGCCCAGACCCGTTTCCCCAAGGAAAGCAACGAACACCAAAGCTCGTAATTCTCCTTGCTGTCTTTGGAGGAATAATCCTTATAAAAGACCTCAAGTCCCGTATAATCGGCATACCAATAGTTGGAGGGAGCGGAATGATAGGACTGCTTGGGGTGCGCGTGAACGAACATTCCGCCCTTTTCCCGCAGGATGGAAATGATCTGTTGGATCTTCTCCCGTCCGAGAGAAGGATAATCAAAGCGGCCGTCCTCCATGGCAACGCCTTCTTTTCCGCCGGTAAACTCATAGGATGGGAAGGTCTGCAGGATCTCCTCCAAAACCTTCACATCGGGAACGATCATATTATAGTGCAGATGGCCTGCGGCGGCCTCGGTACCGCCGATAAAAAGCGTATCATCCCACTCGGGCAGATACATATGCTTCACCTGACGGTGATCCAAAATGGCCTGAAAATCCATATTCAAGGCTTCCAAATTGGTTTTCCAGGTGGTCAGATCCTCGTGACCATCTCCCACACTGGAATGATCGTGCATATCACCGTGAAAGGCGATGCGACTGCCGTAGAGCTTCTCCAGATCGGCCTTGTCCGCCTCAGTGGCAAGGGCTTCGCCCATTACTTCTCTCTCAAAGGATTCCACCGTTTCTTGCAAAGTACCCTCCTCTGTCACAGAGGACGGCAAAAGAGAGCATCCGCTCAAAGAAAGCAAAAGCAGAAGCAAGGCAGCGGCCTTAACACAAAGTCTCATTTGGCACCTCAGTCATTCCAGATGGGCTGGCCGATGGCAATGAGGGAGGCTCTGCGGGTGGCATCGTGCACCTCCACCCGATAGAAGGCGGCGTTTTCATCGGCATCGATGGCGTAATAATTCATTTGCTCGGGATCCATGGGAAAGGACTGCACCAAGCCCTGATCGCTAATGAGATCCACACGGTAGCTGTGCTTGGGATTTAGAAACGAGGAATACAGATCCCCCACGGAGAACACCAGCCTTTGATCCTGAAAATCGGCGGCAGCCCCCATTTTGGTTTCCCCGATGGCCATACGGATCCCCGCAAAGCCACAGGTGAAATCCCCTTCGGCCAAAAGGGAGATGAGGTTATCATCGTGAGTATCCACAGAATAGAGGGTGGTGAGCGCCTTGGCATCGGGCACACGATGGCGGTCACAGCCTGCGGTGGCCCAGACCCGCTTTCCCTCTGCCAAAAGGTCGCACCAAAGATTATAATTCTCTCTGCTGTCGGTATTGGAATAATCGATATAAAAGACCTCAAGCCCCGTATAATCGGCGAACCAATAATCTAAAGGATTGTCGGACTCCATTTTCTGCTTGGGGTGAACGTGGGCAAAAAAGCCACCCTTTTCCTTCACCATCTCAATGATGGAGCGAAGCTCGGAAACGGTATAACGGGGATAGTCAAACAGCCCATCCTCTATGGCGACCCCATCCTTTCCGCCACTAAAATTATACCGGGGAAAGGCCTGCAGGAGCTCCACCAGATCCGAGGGATCGGGCAGGATCATATTATAGTGAACGCCGCTCTTTTTGGCCTTGCTATCCTTCAAGGTGGTGGCGGCCTCGGTGCCACCGATGAAAAGGCTGTCATCCCACTCGGGAAGGTACATATGCTTTACCTGACGGTGATCCAGAATGGCCTGAAAATCCATATCAAGAGCGGCAAGATTGGTTTTCCAGGTGGCAAGGGTCTCGTGACCGTCGGAGCGGGGACCGGTATCGGCGTGGTCATGCATATCTCCGTGGAAGGCCACCCGATCTTCATACAGAGCCAAAAGGGCGGCAATGTCATCCTCTGTGGCCGTACCATCGATTTTTTCTTTTTCTTCCTTTGTGGTCTTGGGGTTCTCGGGGGTAGGATCAGACCCCGCAGGAAGCTGAGAGGCGCAGCCTAAAAAGGAAGACAAGATCAGGGCAGTAAAAAGCAGAAGGGACAGGATTTTTTTCATCATCAGTTCTCCTTTTTTTCGTTCCAAATGGGGTTGCCGAGGCCGATGAGAGTGGCCTCTCGGTCAGGATCGTGGAGTTCCACTCGATAAAGATCCTCCTCGGGGTCGGTCTCAAAGGAAAAATAGCGCATTTCGGAGCAATCGATCTCCTGACGGAAGAGCTCCCTTGTCTTTCCCATCAGGCGCATTTCATAGCGGGGATTCTCTTTTTTCACACTGCGGTGAAAATCCCCTACGGATACCAAAAGCCGATCCTTCCCGAAGGGGTGGATGCCCCCTGTAACGGCATCTCCCAGTACCATACGGATCCCCATACCGCCGCAGGTCAGATCCCCACGGCGCAAATGGGAAACAAAATCCGAAGCCTTCTGCCTTGCGGCATAGATGGTGGAAAGGGCGGTATCCTGCGCCATACGGTGACGGTCACAGCCTGCGGTGGCCCAAATGCGCTTGCCTCTCTCGAGCAGGTCGCACCAAAGCTTATAGTTTGCGGCGCTGTGGGAATTTGCCATATCCATATAAAAGACCTCAAGGCCCGTTTCGTCCCCGAACCAATAATCCTCGGGATCCTCGGATCGCAGGTTCTGCTTGGGATGGGCGTGGACAAAGGCGCCCCCCGCCCGCTTGATGGCCTCTACCAATTGAAAAAACCGTTCTTTTTCAAATTTTTTGTAGTTAAAATGCCCCTCTATGCCACCGGTAAATTCCATTTCGGGAAATTCCTCCAAAACCCGAAGAAGCCCCTCGGGCTCGGCAAAGACCATATTGTAATGAATGGATCTCTTTTCCAAATTCAGCCAGAGCATGGTAGCGGCGGCCTCGGAGCCACCGATGAAAATAGAATCATCCCACTGAGGCAGGTACATATGCCGCACCTGACGGTGATCCAAAAGGGTGGCAAAATCCATCTCCAGCTCGGCCAAAAAGCCACGCCACTCGGTGAGGGTATGGTGACCGTCACTGGTGCCGCCTGTGGAGCTGTGATCGTGAAGCTCGCCGTGGTAGGCTCTTCGCCCTTCATACTTTGCTTCCAAAAAACGGATCTCTTCCTGTGTGGCAAGGTGATTCATATAAAACCTCTTTTGCTTGGTAAAATCGCAATCTGATACGGTTATTATACTATACCGTCCTCCCTTTCCGCAAGGTGATTTCTCCACAAAAAAAGCTGTGAACTTTTGTGCAACAATCAAGGGATCCGCCCTTCTTTCTCCCCGGGGGCCCCCCGCCGGAAAGCAAAGAGAAGCAAAAGAAACGGAAAATCCTTCTCCTACTTGTATTTTTGATTTCTTTGATGTATAATGAAGTATTACAATAGGTTTTATATACCCACAAAAGGAAAAGGAACAACAAGATGGCTGTGGACACCGGCAGACTTTTTTCCATTTTGGAGGAAAGCGCAAACAAATACGACACGGAAAAAATCAAGAAAGCCTTCCTGTATGCAGAGGAAGCACACCGTGGACAGTTCAGAAAATCGGGAGAGGAATACATTTATCATCCTCTTGCGGTGGCTGAGATCTGCGCGGAGCTGAATCTGGACACGGAGGCCATTTGTGCTGCCCTTTTGCACGATATCGTGGAGGACTGCCCCGACAAGAGCCTGGAGGGAATTCGGGAGCTGTTCGGCCACGATGTGGAGCTTTTGGTGGACGGGCTGACAAAGCTGGTTTCCATCCCCTTTGAGGACAAGGAGGAGGAGCACATTGAGAACCTGAGAAAAATGTTCCTCGCCATGAGCCGTGACATTCGAGTGATCCTCATTAAGCTTTGCGACCGACTGCACAACATGCGCACCCTCTCCTCCCACGTGGAGGCAAAGCAGAGATCCATTGCGCTGGAGACCATGCACGTTTACGCTCCTCTTGCCCATCGCTTGGGTATTCAAAGGATCAAGCAGGAGCTTGAGAGCCTTGCCCTGCAGTATCTGGATCCCATCGGCTATGAAGAGATCAACCGTTGGATCGAAACCAAGTACGGAGAAAACATCGGCTTTATTGAGCGGGTGAAAAAGGAGATCGGAGAAAAACTCGAGGAACAAGGAATGGAGTTTTCCATCAAGGGCCGAGTCAAGAGCATTTACTCCATTTACCGCAAAATGTACCGCTCCAGCAAAAGCTTTGACGAGATCTATGATTTTTACGCCGTGCGAATCATTGTGGATTCGGAAATTGCCTGCTACACGGCACTGGGTCTGATGCACGAGATGTATCACTCCATGCCCGGCCGCTTCAAGGACTATATTTCCACCCCCAAGCCCAACAACTACCGTTCTCTTCATACCACGGTCATCGGTCGGGACGGGATTCCCTTCGAGGTACAGATCCGCACGGCGGAAATGCACCAGATCGCAGAATACGGTATTGCCGCACACTGGAAATATAAATCCGGCTCCAAGAGCGGGGAAAATCTGGACAAGAAGCTGGAATGGATCCATATGCTCCTGGAGAGCGAGCAGAAATCCATGGACTCCGATGAATATCTGACTCCCCTGAAGATCGATATTTTTGAAGATGAAATTTTTGTCTTTACCCCCAAGGGCGATGTGGTAACCCTGCCCACGGGCTCCTGCGGTATTGACTTTGCCTACGCCATTCACTCAGGCGTGGGAAATAAAATGGTGGGCGTGAAGATCAACGGTGCCATTGCCCCCATTACCACGGTACTGCAGACCGGTCAGATCGTGGAGGTGCTCACCTCCTCCTCGGCCAAGGGTCCCAGCCGTGACTGGCTGAAGATCGTCAAGAGCGGAGAGGCCAAAAACAAGATCCGAGGCTGGTACAAGAAGGAAAAGCGAGAAGAGAACATTCAGATTGCCCGTGCCGAGGTTGACAAGGAATTTGAAAAGATCCGCAAGGGGCTGGACGATGAGACCAAGGATCGGATCATGTCCACCATTGCACAAAGACACGGTCTGGAAAGTCTGGACGATCTGTATAACTCCATCGGCTACGGCGGCATTGCGCTGTCCAAGATCCACGTGAAGATTCGGGATGAGATCGAGCGCACCGTAACGGAAAAGACCCCCGCCTCACTGGAGGTCACCCAGACCACGGCGGAAAAGAAGGAGCAGAAGAAGTCCAAGAGCGGTGTCATCATTGAGGGACTGGAGAACTGTCAGGTGAAATTTGCCAAGTGCTGCTCTCCCCTTCCCGGCGACGAGATCATCGGTTATATTACCCGCGGCTACGGGGTATCGGTACACAAATTCACCTGTACTCACGCCATTCATGGTCTGAACAGCACGGAAAAGGATCGCTGGGTGCACGCCACCTGGGCCAAAAACGCAGGAGAAAACCAAAGCAATTCCTACAACGCCACCCTGCAGCTTTTCGTGGTGGATAACATCGGCGTTTTGGCTTCCATTTCCACCGCCTTGGCAGAAATGCGGATCCCCATTTCCGCCATTAACACCCAGATCACCAATGAAAAAACCACGCTTCTGACCTTGACCATTGCCATTCGAGGCAGGGATCATTTGAATTCCATTTTGGAAAAGCTGAAGCGAAACAAGGATATTTTGAAGATCACCGTAGGAGGCGGCGTATGAGAGCGGTCATCCAATTAACCGAAAAATCCCGTCTTCTTTGTGAGGGCGAGGTCATTTCCGATTGCCAAAAGGGAATGTGCGTGCTCCTTGGCCTGAAGGAGGGCGACACCGAGGCCGAGGCCGATCGGGTCATTGATAAGATCCTGAAAATGCGGATCTACCACGATGAAAACGGGAAATTGAACCTATCCTCGCTGAATGTGGGAGCGGATATTTTGGTGGTCTCCAATTTCACCCTGTATGCGGATACCTCCTCCCGCCGCCCCGGATTTTCCCGTGCCATGAAATACGAGCCCGCCCAAAAGCTCTATACTTATTTTTTGGAAAAAATGCAACAGGTGGCAGATGAAAACGCCACCGAAGCAAAAGTAAGGGTGTTCCCGGGTGTATTCGGCGGAGATATGAAGGTGGAGATCGTAAACGACGGCCCCATTACCATTATTTTGGATACTGAGGAGATGTAATGCAGATCCGATACAAAACCGAGGCGGGAAGGCTGTTTTTCCACCATCTTTTGGAGAGCTATTTTCACGGCAGAGGAGAAAACTTCTCCCTGGAAGCCACCCTTTCGGACGGCTTGGCAACGGTAACCCTTTCCGAGGGAGACAAAAAGCACTGCCAAAGTGCCGTGGTCAATCTCCTGTTGCACCAAGAAGCAAAGCGAGGGGAAAGCGCCGCCCTTGGGGCGGCCTTTCACCTTGCCGCAACCCGTTTTTCCTCCTACACGCCCCCTTACGGAACCCTCGTTGGCGTCCGTCCCGTGAAAGTCCCTCTGTTTTATCTGAAAAAGGGGTACTCTGCGGAAGAAACAAGGCGCATTTTGCAGGAGGATTTTTTTGTCTCTCCCGAAAAGGCATCTCTTTTGACAAGTCTTGCCGCAGGGGAAGCGGAATTTTCCCGCTCCCTTTCTCCCGAGGATTGTCTTCTGTACCTTTCCATTCCCTTTTGCCCCAGCCGATGCTCCTATTGCTCCTTTATTTCCTCGGCGGCTCCCTCTCATCTTGCCCTGATCCCCGCCTATACAGAGGCGCTGGAACGGGAAATGACCGAGACGGCACGCCTCCTTGCGGCTTATGGCAAAAAGCCCATTGCCGTTTATATGGGAGGCGGCACTCCAGGGATCCTTTCCCCGAAGCTGCTGGATCGCATTTTAGGCTGTGTCAGAAGAGAATTTGATCTTTCCCGTTTGCGGGAATTTTGCGTGGAAATGGGGCGCCCCGACACCATTACCAAGGAAAAATTGGAGGTTCTTGCCGCTCACGGGGTGGATCGTATCAGCATCAACCCCCAGACCACAAATAACGCCACCCTACAAAGGATCGGCAGAAGCCACAGCGCCGAGGATTTCTTCCGCGCTATGGAATTGGCCGCCCCCTATTCCTTCGGAATCAACTGCGATCTCATCAGCGCCCTGCCCGAGGAAAGCGGCGAGACCTTTTTGGAATCGGTCACAAGGGTGCTTTCCTACGATCCCGAAAGCGTTACCATCCACGCTCTGTGCCAAAAAAAGTCGGCAGAGGATCAAAGTGAGAAGAATTTTGATCCCATCTTTCGGAAAGCGGTGGAAAAGGCATACGAGAGCTGTATAAATCAAGGCCTTGCGCCATATTATTTGTACAGACAAAAGAAAAGTGCCTTGGATCTGGAAAATCTTGGCTTTGCCAAAAAAGAAAAAATCGGGGTTTATAACCTTGCTATGATGGAGGATCTTTGCGATGTATTCGCCTGCGGAGCGGGCGGGATCACAAAGCTTCTTCCCTCCTCCACGGGGGATAAGATCCGCCGTTTTGCGGGCTTCAAATACCCCTTTGAGTACTTAAATCAGCCTCATAAGGCAGAAGAGAGGCTGAAGGAGATCCAAAACTGTTTGGAGACGATGTATGAATAAAAAAATCTTTGAGGAAAATGCGGAGATGGCATCTCTTACGGCAGAGCGGGAGGAAGCCCTGTATGAAAACAGGGTGGACGAAGCGGCTCGCCTGACCCTGCAGGGAGGCTATCGTTTTCTCTTTTTGGCGGGGCCCAGCTGCAGCGGAAAGAGCACCACGGCGGGGCTTCTGACCGAAAAGTTGGAGCAGGCGGGAAAGAAAGTCTTTATTTTTTCCACCGATGATTTTTTCCGTGATCGGAAATACGCTCCTCTCAATCCCGACGGCTCCCCCGATTACGAAGCCTTTGAGCACTCCGATCCCGACGGGATCTGCGCCGCTCTGAAGGATATGGCTCAGGGGAAGGACACCGAGATCCCCATTTTTGATTTTCAAACGGGAAACCGCAAACAGGAAACGAGGCACATTTCCTCGGCACAGTACAACCTGTTTATTCTGGAGGGGATCCACGCCTTAAATGGCCGTTTTGTGGACTTTTTAGCGCCCCTTTCCCCTCCTGTTTGCTTTTATTTGGAGGTTCAGAACGGGGTTGAGACCGAAAACGGGAAAGCAAGCCTTGAAAAAAACGAGATCCGCTTTTGCCGCAGACTGATCCGTGATGCCAAGCATCGGAATGCTTCGGCGGAATGGACCTTTACCCTGTGGGAAAGCGTGATGCGATCAGAGAAGGAGATTCTGCTTCCCTTCCGAAAAAATGCAAAACGGATTTTGGATACGGGCTTTTCCTATGAGATCGGCGTGGAGCGGGATCAGGCGATCCCCCTGTTGGAATCGGTTTCGCCCGTTTCCCCTCATTACAAAAAGGCGCAGGAATTAAAGGAAAAGCTATCCTGTTTTTCTTCCCTGCCAAGGGATATCGTACCCACTCATTCTGTGTTACGGGAGTTTATTGACTAATGTCTGAAAAGAAACAAGGCTTTGTGCACGGTGCCCTGATCCTGATGCTGGCGGGAATCGTGGTGAAGGCGGTAGGGGCCTTTTTCAAGATCCCCCTTTCCAACCTCATCGGCGATACGGCCATGGGATATTTCAACACCGCCTATTCGGTGTATTCCATGTGCTTTCTCATTTCCACCGCAGGGCTTCCCGTGGCCATTTCCCGTATGATCGCCTCCTCCCGTGCCGCAGGCAGAACGGGCGAGGTGGAGAAGATCTATCGGATCAGTCTCCTTCTGTTTTTGTGCATCGGTCTTGCGGGCACGGCATTTCTCTTTTTCGGTGCAGATCTTTTGGCCGCCATTCCCGCAGAGCCACAGCTTGGGATCTGTCTGCGTGCCATTTCCCCCATTATGTTCTTCATTTGTCTTGTGGCCTGTATCCGAGGATACTTTCAGGGACACCAAAATATGATCCCCACCGCCGTCTCCCAGCTCATTGAGGTGATGGGAAAGCTCGTTTTGGGCCTTTCGGGGGCACTTCTTGCGGCCAAAAAGGGGCTCTCCCCTGCCGCTATTGCCGCCTGGGCCTTGGGCGGGATCACCTTGGGGGTGGTGCTTTCTGCCCTGTTTATGACCCTTTCCAAAGCCCTTTACGACAGAAAAAACAAAGCCCTTTCACAGGGAGAAAAAAGAAGGGGCACAGCCCTTGCCAAGGAATTAATGGGGATCGCCATTCCCATTACCGTCTCCTCCAGTATTCTCTCCCTGACCAGCGTGATCGATTCCATGCTGGCGGTCAGACGGCTGAATGAGGCGGTGGTGGGAACGGCTTATTTTCCCATCTCCTCGGCGGTTCCTGTTGCCCTGACCCTTTGCGGAGCCTATATGGCAAAATCGGTGACTCTGTTTAACCTGACCCCCACCCTGATCTATCCCTTTGCCATCAGCATTATTCCCGCCATCAGCGCCGCAAGAGCCAAGGGAGACACGGTGGGCACCAAAAGCACGGTGGACTATACCTTCCGCATTACCTCGGCCATTTCTCTGCCCGCCGCCTTTGGACTCGGGATTCTGGCAAGGCCTATCATTGATCTTTTGTTTACGGAAAATCACCCCGTTTTCCTGCGGGGGGACGGGGTGGCGGTATATTCCAACGCCGTGGCCGCCAATATGCTGTCCCTCCTTGCGGCCGCTATCGTGTTTTCAGGGCTTGTCAGCGTCAGCGGAGCAGTGCTTCAGGCAGGGGGCTTCGAGCAAAAAAGCATTTTTTCCACCTGCTTCGGTGTAACGGCCAAGGCCGTCTCCACCTATGTTTTGGTGGGGATCCCCTCCATCGGGCTGTACGGAATTCCCCTTTCCACCCTGATCTGCTATTTGGTGATGTTTGCCTGCAATATGTTTTTCTTGGCAAAGGATATGCAGTACCGTCCCGATTTCAGAAAAATGCTCCTGAAGCCCGCACTTTGCGCCTTGGCCTGCGGGGTATGTGCCATGGTGGCATTTTGGGGCCTTCACCCCCTTCTCTCTCCCAAATTGGCAACGGTTCTGAGCATTGCGGCAGGGGCGGCGGTGTATGTCCTTCTCCTGTTCCGTAGCCGTGCGGTAAGCGAACAGGATGTTTTGCTTCTGCCCAAGGGGGAGCGTATCTTAAAGCTTTTGAAGAAGCTTCATTTGATCCGAGCATAAAAAACGGTTCGCAAATTTGCGAACCGTTTTTTTGCGATGTATTTTTATACGATGCGTTTCAAGATCCTTTCCAGCGGCAGGATCAGACTGCAAGCCGCAAGGTTTCCGATCCCGTGAACCAGATCCCACATAAGTCCCGCCGAGATCCAAAGAAGGGTCTGGTGAAAATTCAGACCGAAGAGAAGTGCCTGAGCGGGTGCATACATCACTCCGAACAAAACGCCGTGCAAAAGCCCTATGGCAGAATAGAGAAGGGCACGGAATTTGGGAGAAAGGCTGCGGGGAACCAGCATCGTACCGCCCCAAAGGGGAAGCCAGATGTAAAGATACGGGATCCAGGAAAGACCGAAGCCCCAGCGCACCCCCACCAAAAACACGTAGAGATACATAGGGATCAGGGCCTTTTTACCGAACAGAACCGTATACAGGATCAGAAAGGATGCCGTCAGGTGGACATTGGGAATGGCCTCCATGGCTACCTGTGCGGAGAACACCAGCGTGCCCAGCATGGCAAACAGGGCAATCTCCCGCACGGAAAGAAAGCTTTTTTTCATTGCGGCTTATTTGGAGTACACGAATTCGTATTTGTCTCCCGCCTTGACCTTTACCTCGGAGGCACCGGTCATGGAGCTTTCGCCGTTCACATTCAGGCCCCACCAGCTCTGATCCTTGTCATAATCGGCGGTGATGCCGTTGACCTTTTTCACATAGAGACCGTAAGGGCCGTCCTCTCCCTCTACAAGGCCGACCTCCACGAGGGCATCGGCCAGGGTCTCCTTATCGGTATTGATTACAAATTCTACCTTTTTTCCGTCTGCGCTGACAGCAAAATCAATGGCGGTCTTGCCTTGACCGAGGGTGGTTTTCTCTACATAGAGAGCATCCTTCCAAAGGCCTTCCTTGGCAATTTTTTCACTTTCCTTTTCTTCTTCGGTGGCGGGAGCGGTAGCAGTTACGGATGCGGGCTCCTCCGCCGTGGTAGCGGGAGCGGTCTCGCCGCAAGCGACAAAGGAAAGGGTAAGGGTGAGAAGTGCGAACAGAAGAGATAGGATGCGAATGGTTTGTTTCATTTTTTCAATTCCTTTCTTGTTTTGACACAAAAAGGATAAAATAAAAGCACCCTTCTCGGGTGCGAAAAAAAGCGGTCCTCTGCCTGACCTGACCTTCTTCTCCCCGTTGCCCAAGAGAACTTTTATCGGTCCACAGAACGATAAGCATTCCGACTTGGGCTTCCCCTCACGGTAATGGCTGTTGTTGCGGATTTGCACCGCATTCCCTTATCCCCTCTGCCTTGCGGCTTCAGAAACGGCTTTGCCGATGAACTGTGGTTATTCTTTTGTGTTGAAGATATTCTTCCCCTCAAGTATAGCATCTTTCACGGAAAAATCAAGTAGAATCAAAAAATTGCCGAAAAGAATGCAACAATGAAACAAAATACCCCGATCCGCTTTTCTTTTTTACGGATCGGGGTATTAAAACTGTCCCTCACTGTTCATGGGACCGTACCTCCTTGGTGAATTTACTTTTTTTCTTTCGATCTCTTGCGATTCAAACAAATTCCTGTATTCAGGCATTCCGCATAGCGGTCGGATCCTTGATCTCAAAAGAAGATTCCTCCGAAACACTCGGGTCACTTTCACTTTGCTTTGGGACCGTACCTCCTGTATTTCTTACGGGCTTGTACTTGTTTTGTTTCTCCGAAGCACTCGGGTCACTTTCTCTTTTCCTTGGGACCGTACCTCCTGTGATTCTTTCAGGTTTGTACTTTCTTGGTTCCTCCGAACTCTCGGGTCAAGGTCTGATTCTCTTTGGACCGTACCTCCGATTGTTTCTTTTTTCATTCCTCCGTATTTTACGGGTCACTGTATTTGGATCTTGGGACTGTACCTCCTTTTTTGAACTGTCAGACTCTTGTCTGTTTGTTTCTTACTTCTTCCTTGCACCTACATCATAGCATATGTTAAGTTATTTGTAAATTCACATTTTGCACAAAATTTTGTGTTATTTTTTTGTTATTTTAACACTTGATTTTTTTCTTTCTTTTTGATAGAATGAATATGTTGGGCGAATAAAATTCGCCAAAGAAGAAGCCGACCTTTTGGGTCGGCTTCTTCTTTTATTGTACCACGGTGTGGATCAGGCTTCGTTTTTCGGGCTTTTTCTCCGAGAATTGCAGAGCAGAGAGAAAGACAGCTTCTCCCCGATCCAGCTTTTCAGCGGTGGAAGCGTATAGGGTGGCGAGGGGCTCGCCCTTTTTCACCCTGTCACCCGTTTTTTTATGCAGTAGGATCCCTGCGCCGAAATCAATGGCATCCTCCTTTGTTTTTCGCCCTGCACCAAGCTCCCCTGCGGCAAAGCCGATCTCTTCCGTATTCATACAAAAGAGATAGCCGTCCTCGGGAGAGGAAACGGTGCGGGACAAGGAAGACAAGGGGAGAAGATCGGGATTGGAAAGACAGGCGGCATCGCCCCCTTGCGAGGAGATCCACTCACGCATTTTCTCCAAGGCGGCGCCGCTTTTCAGCATTTCCTCCGCTCGTTCCCGTGCCGCTTTCTCGGGGAGAGAAAGAGACAGAGAGAGCATGGCGGCGGCAAGAGACAGGCAAAGAGAAGAAAGCTCCTTATCCCCTTCCCCCTTGAGGATCTCTATGGCCTCCCGAACCTCCAGAGCATTTCCCACGGTCTTTCCCAAGGGCAGATCCATATCGGTAACAAAGGCCATCACCCTTCTGCCTAAATTTTTGCCGATGGTAACCATCCGCTGTGCAAGAAGGGTGGCCTCCTCGGCAGTTTTCATAAAGGCTCCTGAGCCGTATTTGACATCCAGAACGATGTTTTGGTTGCCTGCGGCCAATTTCTTTGACATAATGCTGGCGGCAATGAGGGGGATGGAGTCAACGGTGGCGGTCACATCCCGAAGGGCGTAGAGCTTTTTATCGGCGGGGGCAAGGTTTCCGCTTTGCCCTGTGACGCAAATTCCCGTTTGGGCGGCAAGGCGGAAAAATTCCTCAGAGCCAAGGGAGGTCTTCATTCCCGGAATGGACTCCATTTTATCCACGGTGCCGCCTGTGAAGCCAAGGCCTCGGCCGCTCATTTTGGCGATCACCGCCCCTGCGGCGGCCACAATGGGGGCTACGATGAGGGTGGTCTTATCTCCGACTCCCCCTGTGGAATGCTTATCCACCGAGCGGGTGCCGAAGCGGGAAAGATCCACCACATCCCCCGATTTCATCATTTCTTCCGTGAGGATGGCGGTCTCCTCCTCATTCATCCCCTTCAGGCAAATGGCCATCAGGAGAGAGGCGGCTTGATAATCGGGAATCCTGCCCTCGGTATAGCCCTTGACAAAGTGGGCGATCTCTTCCCGAGACAGGGCTTTCCCTTCTTTTTTCTTGGTAATGATATGGTACATATTATTCCCCCTTTTCGGTTATACGGGAGAAGAAGCTCTCGGCCTCCCAACGATTTCCCAGCCCCAAGAGCTCTGCTACCGTAGCGCCGAGATCCGCAAAGCTCTCTCGGGTCTTCAAATCACGGGGCAAAATACCGTCGCCCCATACCAAAACGGGTACATACTCTCGGGAGTGATCCGTGGAGGGGGTGGCGGGATCGCACCCGTGATCGGCGGTGATCACAAGCACATCCCCCGCCTTCAATTCCGCCATCAGGGAGGGTAAGAAGGCGTCAAACTCCGAAAGGGCGGCGGCGTAGCCGTCCACATCGTTTCGGTGGCCGTATTGGGAATCAAATTCCACAAGATTCACAAAGCAAAGGCCACGAAAATCCTCCCTCGCCATACGAAGAGTCTCCTCCATTCCGTGGCGGTTGGACTTGGTTTTGATGCTTTTGGTGGCCCCTCGGGAGGCGAAAATATCGGTGATCTTTCCGATGAAAATGCTGTCAAGCCCCGCTTCCTTCACGGCATCGGGGAGGGTCTTTCCCGGTGGCTCCAAGGAAAAATCTCTGCGGTTAGCGGTGCGGGTAAAGGCCCCCTCTTCCCCCACAAAGGGGCGGGCGATCACTCTTCCCACGCCGTGCTCTCCTTGCAGAATTCCCCTTGCAATGCGGCACGCCTCATACAGGGTCTCAGGCGGGATCAAATCCTCGTGGGCGGCGATCTGAAACACGCTGTCGGCAGAGGTATACACGATCCACTTGCCGCTTTCCAGATGCTCTCTCCCGTATTTTTCAATGACCTCGGTGCCGGAATAGGGCTTATTGCAAAGGACTCCTCGGCCTGTTTTTTCCGCAAAGGCCGAAAGGATCTCATCGGGGAAGCCCTCGGGATAGGTGGGCAGCGGGGAGGGTGAAATAAGCCCCGCCAACTCCCAGTGGCCCACGGTGGTATCCTTTCCCATGGAGCGCTCTGCCATACGGCCAAAGGCCGCCGTGGGAGAAGGCTCCGAGGGCAAAAAGTCTTGATTTTCAATGTTTCCCAGACCCATTTTCAAAAGGTTTGGAATAACGCATTTCTCCGAACGGGAAACACTGCGGAGAGTATGGGATCCCTCATCCCCGAACAGGGCGGCATCGGGCAATTCGCCAATGCCCAGAGAATCCAGAACGATCAGGAATACACGCTGAAATTTCATTTTCATATCAGAATCGCAGGGCGCTGTTCAGCGCCAGAAGGATCATATTGGAGAAGGCGGTACGGCGGGTCTCACTGGAGGTATTTTCCCCCGTGATCAAATGGTCGGAAATAGAGGCCAGCGCCAAGGCGCGCTTGCCGAGGCGAGCTGCATTCATATAGAGAGCGGCCGCTTCCATTTCCACCGCAAGAACCCCCATCTTCGACCAGCGGGCAAGGCCCGTTTCCTCGGGGCGAAGATCGGCCTCATCCCGATAAAACAGGTCGCTGGAAAGCACATTTCCCACCTGATAGCGGATCCCCGCCTTCTCGGCCTCCTCGGCGGAAACACGCAAAAGCTCAAAGGAGGCGGTGGCGCTGAAGGTACCGGGAAGATGGAAGTTTTTGGCCATATCGGAATCGGTGCAGGCACCCATGGCAATGACCACATCCAAGAGTTTCAAATTCTCTTGCATAGCTCCCGCAGAGCCGATCCGCACAATGTTTTCTACTCCGAAAATATGAAACAGCTCGTGGGAATAGATCCCCATGGAGGGCATTCCCATTCCGCTTGCCATCACGGAAACGGGCAGTCCTCGGTAGGTGCCGGTATAGCCCTGCACGCCACGGACATCGTTTACAAGGCGGGCTCCCTCCAAAAAATTCTCCGCCACAAAGCGGCTTCTTTGGGGGTCACCGGGCATCAAAACGGTCTCGGCAAAATCCGAGGGAGAGGCGTTGATATGAGGGGTGGGATATGCTTTCATTTCGTTTCTCCTTTTTTCATCTCTTTGACGATCTTCACCACACGGCTGGTGCCGAGGCGATCGGCCCCAAGCCTTAAAAATTCCTCTGCATCCCGAAGACTTGCAATGCCCCCTGCCGCCTTGATGCGAAGGGGTGCTTTTACGTATTCGGCAAACAGCGCCACATCCTCGGCCGTTGCGCCGCCCGAGGCAAAGCCCGTGCTGGTTTTGATATAGTCGGCACCCGCTTTTCCCACAACTTGGCAAAGGCGGATCTTTTCCTCTTTTGTCAGATTGCAGGTCTCCACGATCACCTTCAAGATCTTTCCCCTGCAGGCCTCTCTCACGGCGGCGATCTCCTCTGCCACAAGGTCAAATTCCCCTTCCTTCACAAGGCCCTGATGAATGACCATATCAATTTCATCGGCCCCGTCGGAGACGGCACAGCGTGTCTCCTGCACCTTGACCTCGGTGGTGTGATACCCCAAGGGGAAGCCGATGACGGTGCAAACGGAAAGCCGAGAGCCCACATATTCCTTGGCCTTTTTCACAAAGGAGGGCGGAATACAGGCAGAGGCGGTACCGTATGCCATGGCATCCTCCAAAACAGCACGAATACGGGGCCAGGTGGACATAGGGTCCAAAAGGGTATGATCCACATGGGATAAAATTTCTTTTTCCGTCATAAAAAACACCTCATCTCATTTCTTTCATTCTTATCTCATTGTATCATTTTATTCCCTTTTTCGCAACCGAATTCCCATCTTTCTTTACGCTTTTTACCAATTTCTCCCGATTTTTTTCATCTTTTCGTGCAAATAGCCTTTTTTTCCATTGTGCCTTGACAAAAAATGGCTTCGTGGATATAATTATAAAGATAGATTTTATCTATATCAAATGACTTTCAGGAGTTGAAGAAAATGAGTTTGAAAAGCGTAAAAAGTGGCGAAACAAATCAGTCTGTATTGGAGATCGAAATTCCCAAGGCGGATTTTGAAGCCGAAGTCAACAAGGTTTACAAAAAGCAGGCTCCCAAGATCACCGTTCCCGGTTTCCGTAAGGGCAAGGCTCCCCGTTCCATCGTGGAGAAGCTTTACGGAAAGGGCATTTTCTATGAAGATGCTCTGAATAACCTTCTGCCCTCTGTTTTGGAGGAGGCTGTGAAGGAGGCCGGTATCGAGGTGGTCAGCCAGGCCGATCTGGAATTGGGTGACATCGATGAAAACGGTGTGAAGCTGACTGCAAAGTATTATACCAAGCCCGAAATCAAGGTTACCTCCTACAAGGGCCTGAAGGCTGAAAAGACCGTGAAGAAGGTTGCCAAGGCTGAGGTGGATGCCGAACTGGAAAGAGTTCGTCAGAGAAACTCTAGAACTCTGGAGATCACCGACAGAGCTGCCGCAATGGATGACATTGCCATCATTGACTACGAAGGCTTCGTAGGCAACAAGGCATTTGAAGGCGGCAAGGGCGAGGCTCACAAGCTGAAGCTGGGCAGCGGTCAGTTTATCCCCGGATTTGAGGAGCAGATCGTAGGCCGCAAGATCGGCGAGAGCTTTGACGTGACCGTTACCTTCCCCGAGGATTACCACGCAGAGGAATTGAAGGGTAAGGAAGCCGTATTCAAGGTAAGCCTCAACGGGATTGAAAACGTTGAGCTTCCCGAGCTGGATGACGAATTTGCAAAAGATGTATCTGAATTTGATACCTTGGCTGCATATAAGAAGGACATTAAGGCTAAAATAGAAAAGAGAAATGCAGAAGAAGCCGAGCATCAGGTAGAAGAGCAGCTTCTCACCGGCATCATCGATTCCATTGAGGGTGACATTCCCGCTTGTATGTTTGACAACGAAGCTGAGAATATGTACCGTGATTATGAGAACCGCTTGATGCAGCAGGGTCTTTCCATGGAAATGTATCTGCAGTACACCGGTATGACCAAGGCAAAGATGATGGAAGAGTTCAAGCCTCAGGCCGAGCGTCAGGTAAAGGCTACCTTGGCTCTGGAAGCCATCGCAAAGGCAGAGAAATTCAAGGTTTCCGCCAAGGAGATCGAGGCTGAGTATGCAAGAGTTGCCGAGTCCTATCAGATCGATGTGGAGAAGGCCAAGGAATTCATCCCCGAGGATATCATCGTAAAGGATGTAAATTCCCGCAAGGCAGTGGAACTGATCAAGGAAAGCGCCGAGATCACCGAGAAGGCAGAGGAAGGAAAGCCCGCTGCCAAGAAGCCTGCCGCTAAGAAGGCTCCTGCCAAGAAGGAAGAGGGCGAAAAGGCTCCTGCCAAGAAGGCTCCCGCCAAGAAGGCCGCAGCTGAAAAGAAGCCCGCCGCTAAGAAGGCTCCCGCCAAGAAGAGCGCTGCAAAGAAAGAAGAAAAGTAAGCAAATTAAGCCAAAGAACCATTCACGGAGGTGATTTTATGGCATTGGTACCAATGGTCGTGGAACAGACCGGACACTCCGAGAGAAGCTATGACATTTATTCCCGTCTTCTGAACGACAGAGTGGTTTTCCTCTGCGACGAGGTCAACGACACCACCGCAAGTCTTGTGGTGGCTCAGCTCTTGTATCTGGAGGCACAGGATCCCGAAAAGGATATTTGCCTGTATATCAACAGCCCCGGCGGATCCGTATCAGCCGGTATGGCAATTTTCGATACCATGAATTACATCAAGTGCGATGTATCCACCATTTGTATCGGAATGGCTGCCAGTATGGGTGCATTCCTTTTGGCTGCCGGTGCAAAGGGTAAGCGTATTGCCCTGCCCCACAGCGAAATTATGATCCATCAGCCCCTGGGCGGTATGCAGGGTCAGGCAAGTGATATCAAGATTCACGCCGATCACATTATCCGCACCAGAGAAACGCTCAACCGTATTTTGTCCGAGCGCACGGGAAAGAGTCTGGAGGAGATCGAAAGAGATACCGACAGAGACAATTTCCTGTCTGCCAAGGAGGCACTGGAATACGGACTGATCGACAAGGTTCTGGAAAAGAGAGCATAAATTCGCCTCAAGGCCAAGGCCGAGCAAGTTTGCCTTGCTCGGCCTTTTCATCTCAATAAAAGCATCGGAGTGAATATGGCAAATCAAAAGAACGTTCCCACCTGTTCCTTCTGCTCCCGCACCCAGGAGCAAGCAGGACTTCTGATCCCCGGCCCCAAGGGCGCATACATCTGTGATGCCTGCGTTTCCCTTTGTCACGAGCTGGTAGAGGAGTATCTGGGAGAAGAAAAAGAAAAGAAGGAAAAAAAGGAAGACTTCAAACTGGATCGTCTCCCCC
>JAZQMO010000022.1:0-3291 GCA_045543495.1 Eubacteriales bacterium
TCCCCCCCGACGGCCCGCAAGCCGTGGCCTTCGCTGCCTTCGGTCTGTGGCACAAAGAAAAGATTTCGCACCATAGAGCCTCGCCCCCCGGCGGCGCTCCCATCGCTCCCCCCGACGGCCCGCAAGCCGTGGCTATTTCCGCCTTCGGCTCTGCGCAGAAAAATGTCTTTTGTTTTTGGGGCGGTGCCTCTGTGCTGCCGCCAAACCTCAATCAAAACGGCGGGATTAAACCCCCGCCCCACCAATAAACGCTTGCACAAACGCACGAATAATTTGCACAATTTGGTAAAAACGTTTTTGCCGAAAATCCAATTTCCAAGGTATTTCAAGGGAATTTGCCTCCCCACCTTTTGCACCTTTTCACCCGCTTTCAATCTTTTTATAAATAATACTTGCTTTTTTCTCTGCCTTGTGCTACAATATCTTACAGGTATTTTTATAATGCCCAATCGGGCGAAAAGGCAGGGCCCTGCCTTTGTATGTAGTAGTATGCTACATACAAACAAACCCTCCTTGCCCCCGAAATAATTCATTTGGAGGAAAACAAAATGAAAAACAAAAAGAGTCTTCTTTCTGTTCTTCTGGCCGCTGTGCTTCTCTGCGCCTGTGTCGCAGGTATGCTCATCTTCAGCGCCAGCGCAGAAGGGGAGGCGATCTATGCCGAGACCTATACGGTTGATTCAGACAACGGAATTACTGCCGCTATGTCTGAAATTGCCGCCGCAGTAGAAGCCGGTACGATTACCGAAGGCCCTGTTCTGATCGATGTGGTTGCGAATATTTCTGATGCACCCGATGGCGAAGGTTATCTTTTTAGCAAAGATACGATTGCTATTGGCGGCGAAGCATTGGATATCACCATTCGAGGGAACGGCAATGCTATTACCATCAACACAAGTGAAGCTCTTACCACTACGAACGACTTTACCTTTGAAAACATTTCGTTCACTACAGATGCTCCGAAATTGAACCTCGGTTGTCGCAACGTTGTGTTTGATAATTTCGGAATTTCCGGTACCAGCGCTGCTCCTCGCACCATTCTTCTGAATAACGGGAATGTTGATAAAAATTCTTCCTTAACCGTGAAATCCGGCACTTATACATATTGCTACTTTTCGCTGATTGACGGCGGTTATACGGTAGCAGAAAATGTAAAGACCGTTTTGAATTGGGAAGGTGGAACCTTGAGTGCCCTAGATAAAGAGACGAATAATCCTGATAAGAATTCCGTCATTTCCGGATGCAACAACCAACCTCTTTATTCTTCCACCGTTACAGATACCACCTGTGAAACCATCAATGGTGAAATCGAGATCAATGTTACCGGTGGCAGTATTGCCAGCGCTATTTTGCTTTCCGGTAATACCACTGTCAACGGTGTTGCTACAATAAAAATGTCAGGCGGCACTATGAATGGCAATTTTATTGGTTCTTGTGGTTCTTATGGCGGTACTCCTGTTTTGAATGGTCGGCTCAATGTGGATGTGAGCAATGTTAAGCTTTCCAACACATTCCGAACCGCAATGACAGATTTTAAAGCAAACAGCGGTTCAAAGATTTTCACCAAAATATACAATTGCAGCGCAACCAATGCAACATTTTTATTTATTAACGGAACAATGAAGCTCTATGGTGATGTTGAGTATGATATTGGTAAGTTTACATGCACTGCAACAACTCTTAGTCTCGTTTCTTCTAACCGGACAAACTCAACTCAGAGAAAAGCGATTCTCGGCGGTAATTACAAATTTACTTTCCGCAGTGGGAATAAAATATCCAGCATTGTGCATCCTATGAAAAGCTCGAAAACCGCAAGTTACCCTCTTGTTGCAAATTGTAATATGGAGGTAATTTTCTTAGATGGTACATACAGCGGCGCCGTTTGTGATATATCCAATGTCACTTTTACCGGAAGCAGAAAAATTGACATTCAAGGCGGTACCTTCGGAAGCACCGTAACCGGCGGCGATGTTACCATCACCGGCGGTACCTTCAAGGGTGTTGTAGATGGCGATAGCGTGGCCTTGAATGGCAATGTTTCCATTCTGGAAGGCGGTCAGATCAATGCGGATACCGTTGGTGCAAACGTTACCGTTACCAAGAATGATGCTTGGGGCACTTTTGATACGGTTTATGTAACTGCTCCCGCCGATGCAGCACAAAAGATCACGGTTGTGAATGGTGACGGTGTAACAGGACTCCCTGTCATTATGAATAAGGGTTATCAGCTTCGTGGAATGATCGATGCCCAAGCAAAGCTTTTTGTAGATACCAGAACAATGCTGAGACTGTATTTCAACAAGGCGCAAATTGAACAGTATCTTGCTGTTGAAGAATCGATCACTTGTCTGGTCAATATGGAAAATGTAGGTGATCTTGCAACAGGCACCCTGGATCTCAATGATTTTGAGGCGATTGGTGAAACCGACTACTGCTATATTGATTTGGATGCTGTGGGAGCGGGAAGCTTTGGCAATGATATTACGGTAAGCTTTAATTCCATTCCTGTACAGGGAACGACGATCTTGCAGATTTGTCAGAATGGTATCGGTGTATACACGGGCGTTGATGGAGATTTATTCAAAGCCTTGTACGATTACGGGTTGACTGCGATCAACAAGGATGCAACGCTGCAGTATGACGGTATTGAAATCGATGAGAATGATGTAGAGTCTTTGACCGGTAAATTCAGCAAGCCTGAAACAACCCCCGTTTCGTTCAATGGAATAACCCTTCTGATGGGTGATGCCATTGGCATCCGCTTCAAGTTTACTCCTGATGCAAGCTTAGACAAGAATTTGTTTAAGGTGATCATTGCCGGAGAAGATTTGGTTCAGCAAGGAAAGTGTGTTATTGATGTAGCGGCAGGAACCCTTGATTTCTTCGTAAACGCCGAGAGCCTTGCAAAGGGCCTGACCGTAGAGATTTCCTACGGTGAAGGCGAAAATGCCGCTTTGTGTATGTCTATGAATGGTGTGTCTGTGAAGTCCATTGCAATGGCGCTGTCCTCTGCAAATGCTCGAGTTAAGGCAACTCAGAATTTCATTCAGGCAACTCAGAATTACCTGGCCGCTCAGGCAGCTTAATCGGAGGTGAAGAATAATGAAGAAAGTATATGAAGCACCTTTGATGGAAAAGGTTAAGTTTGAGACGGAAGAGACCCTTCTCATTTCGATTGTGACTCCCGGCAAGGGAACCGCTCCCGAGGTTGGAGTGGAAGTGCCTTTGTTCTAAGGACAATACAAAACAGAAAAACACCCAAGCGGCCCCGCCGCTTGGGTGTTTTTCTGT